>CANQPJ010000001.1 GCA_947625755.1 uncultured Lachnospiraceae bacterium
TAATTATACCAAAAAACAGCTATGAGCGCGAGCTCATAGCTGTTTTCCTTTTAGAGACTTTTTTTACAGCCCCTTTTGTTGTATAAATATAAGACATGCGGATGGCGGGACTTGAACCCGCACGCTTTGTGGGCGGCAGATTTTGAGTCTGCTGCGTCTGCCATTCCGCCACATCCGCAAGCAATATGAATATTATCATTTTGTAGTATAAATGTCAATATAAAAATTAAATTTGACACATACCCCCATAGGGTATATAATAAAAAAAGGAGGATGCATATGAATAATCAATGTAATAGTCATAAAACTAAAATAAGAGAAGAAAAAGAGTACAAAGAGCTGATTCATCGGTTAAATAGGATTGAAGGACAGGTACGTGGTGTTAAAAGAATGATAGAAGAAGATGCGTATTGTCCTGATATTTTAGTACAGGTATCTGCAATTAATTCTGCCTTAAACAGTTTTAACAAAATTTTATTGGAAAATCATATTAATACATGTGTGATTGATAAAATACAGAATGGAAATCTTGAAGTTGTTGAGGAGTTAACGAATACATTAAAAAAATTAATGAAATAGAATATCAATTTATGGAAAGAAGGATGGGTTATGGATTTTAAGATAAAGGGAATGAGTTGTGCTGCCTGCAGTTTAAGGGTAGAAAAAGCAGTTGCATCTTTACAGGGAGTAGATTCTGTCAGTGTGAATCTGTTGACAAATTCCATGCAGGTAGAAGGCAGCGCTACGGAAAAAGAAATTATTGATGCAGTTGTCAGGGCAGGGTATGGTGCAAAGGCTTCAAAAGGCGGCAATATGAGTGAAGAAAATGATAATGAAATAAAACAAATGAAAACCAGACTTATTTTTTCGATTGTTTTGTTGATACCATTGATGTATCTGTCTATGGGACATATGATGTGGGGATGGTGGCTGCCGGAGGTGATTGCCGGTAACCATATATTACAGGGAATCATTCAGTTAGTTATTACTTTTGTTATTTTAATCATTAACAAAAAGTTCTTTGTAAATGGTATCAGAGGTGTGATGAATAATGCCCCTAATATGGATACACTGGTTGCCTTGGGCGCAGGCGCTTCTTTTTTGTATAGTACAGTTATACTTGTCTTAATGATTGTAAATCATACAAATGAAATGCCGGATTTATATTTTGAATCGGCGGCAATGATTGTTTCGCTGATTACAGTGGGAAAAACATTAGAAACTTATTCTAAAGGTAAAACAACGAGCGCATTAAAGGGACTGATAGAATTAGCCCCTTCCAAGGCAAGAATATTAGATATAGATAATGATGGAAACAGATTAGAAAAAGAAATAGAGTTATCCGGACTAAAAACAGATATGCTTTTTGTCGTCAGACCGGGAGAAAGCATTCCTGCGGATGGTGTTGTGATAGAAGGTGAAAGCGCAATAGATGAATCTTCATTGACCGGAGAAAGTATTCCTGTAGATAAATCTACAGGCTCGAAGGTTTCTTCTGGTACAATAAATCAATCGGGTGTCTTAATCTGTAAGGCAACACAAGTAGGAAGCGATACAACATTAGCCCAGATTATAAAATTAGTCAGTGAAGCATCAGCATCAAAGGCTCCGATTGCAAAAGCAGCCGATAAAGTTTCAGGAATATTCGTACCGATAGTGATATGTATTGCTATTTTGACTTTTGCAGTCTGGATGTTAGCAGGCGCTACTCTGGGTACAGCACTGACCTATGGCGTTTCTGTTCTGGTCATCAGCTGTCCTTGTGCCTTGGGGCTTGCAACACCGGTAGCAATTATGGTTGGGAATGGTATTGGTGCAAAAAATGGAATATTATTTAAGAATGCAGCAACCTTGGAGAATGCAGGAAAAGCAAAAAATATTATTTTAGACAAAACCGGAACTATTACAACCGGAAAGCCTGATGTTACGGACGTATTGAGCGCTGAAAATGTTTCGCAGGAAGAACTGTTGTCAGTGGCATACAGTATTGAAAATTGCAGCGAGCATCCGTTAGCAAAAGCAATTATTAATTATTGCCGTAAGAAGGATATAAAAAAGAAGCCGGTGTCTGACTTTTTATCAAAAACAGGAAATGGATTATATGGCAAAATAAATCATGTAGAAGTAGCTGCCGGAAATATAGAATATATTAAAGAATATACAGATGTGGAAGAACAATATATCAATATGGCAAATAAATTTTCAAATGAAGGAAAGACTCCAATGTATTTTGTATATGATGGAAAACTATATGGTATTATTGCAGTTTCTGATACATTAAAACCGGACAGTATTTCTGCTATAGATTATTTAAATAAAATGAATTTAAGTGTAACCATGCTTACAGGAGACAATAAATTAACGGCAAAAGCCATTGCAAAAAAAGTAGGGATTCATAATGTTGTATCCAATGTGTTACCTGATATTAAAGAAAAGGTTGTAAAGGAACAGAGTTTAGAGGGTGTGACTATTATGGTAGGGGACGGAATCAATGATGCACCGGCGCTTACAAGAGCCGATGTCGGCATTGCCATCGGCGCTGGAACTGATATTGCCATAGATGCAGCGGACATTGTATTGGTGAAAAATAATCTTGAAGATGTTCCAAAAGCCATACATTTAAGCAAGATGGTTCTTAAAAATATTTATGAAAATCTGTTTTGGGCTTTTATTTATAATATAATTTGTATTCCTTTGGCGGCAGGTGTCTGGTTTCCATTGACCGGAATCAGACTTAGTCCCATGTTTGGGGCGCTGGCGATGAGTCTGTCCAGTTTTTGCGTGGTAATGAATGCATTAAGATTAAATATAAAAAACGTAAATTCATACAAAAAATAATTGTATCCGGGTCCGATAAACTGTATAATGAAATCGTTGAAAAAACAACAACAGAGGTTTATTATGGATTGTGAATTATTTCAGAGAAAGATAAGAGATTTTATTTTTGACCAAATTGAATATTCAGAAGATTTGGAAGAGTTTCTTCAACATGCAAAAGAATGTAAAGAATGTCAGGATGAATTGGAGCTTTACTATACGATTCACCGAGGTTTAGAGGATGTAGAAGCTCCGGTAGAAACAGATGTTCCGATGACTGCAAAGGAAGAGTTAAAGTATATTTTTGACTATTATTTTGAATATTTTGAAAAAGAAAAAAGAATGAATAAAATCGGTAAGGTCTTTGTTGTTGTTTTAGCTCTTGTTTTAGTTGGGCTTGCTTTTTATGTAGGGGCAGTAAGCATATAAATTGAATAAAAAGACGAAGCTATAGGAGAATTACAATGAAAAAATTATTGTTGATTGACGGACACAGTATATTGAATCGAGCATTTTATGGTGTTCCATTATTTTCTAATACAGAAGGAATTCATACAAATGCCGTGTTTGGTTTTTTAAATATGATGTTTAAAATGATTGATGATGAGCAGCCGACACATATTGCGGTTGCTTTTGATGTACATCAACCTACATTCCGGCATGAGATGTTTGAAGCATATAAGGGTACGAGAAAACCTATGCTGCCGGAGTTGAGGGAACAGGTTCCAATAATAAAAGAACTGTTAACCAAAATGAACATTACAATTATAGAGCTTCCGGGATTTGAGGCGGATGATATTATAGGAACAATGTCTGTCCATTCAGAACAGGACGGATATATAGTATGTGTTTATTCAGGTGACAGGGATTTATTACAACTAGCTTCAGAGAATATTACAATATGTATTCCAAAAACCAAAAAAGGACAGACTACGGTTGAGAGATATAACACAGAGCAGGTAAAGGAATTATATCAAGTCACACCGAAAGAATTTATCGACGTGAAAGCCCTGATGGGGGATTCCTCTGACAACATTCCGGGGGTACCCGGAATAGGAGAAAAAGGGGCAATCAGCATTATTTCGGAATTAGGTTCCATAGAAAATGCTTATAATCATTCAGACAGAATTTCCAATACAAGAAATAAAAACGCACTTTTAGAACATTATGATATGGCGCAAATGAGTAAAAAACTCGCCACAATTGATATTGATGCTCCCGTAAATATAAAAGCCTCTGACTGCACTATAGATAATATATATACGGAAAATGCACTTGATATGATTAAAAAACTGGAATTAAAAAGTATGATTTCCAGATTTTCTGATGTTTCTTCCTCGAGTGCTATAGAAGAAAAATTTCAAACCCTCACTGACATATCAGAAATTGAAGAGTTATTTAACAGCCTGATAGATAAACAACAGCCAATAGGACTTTTTTTGTTTAGAGATAATATTTATCATGGCGTTGGTTTATGCTTTGGTGAAGAGGATATTATATATGTTCCTGCTGCAGGGTTTATTACAGAAAACTATTTACAGGATAAAGTAAATAAATTAGTAAAAGATTCCTATGTTTATACAGTTCATGTGAAAGAAAACAATGATTTTTTGGGAGCTTATGATTCACAGACAGAATATACACATTTAGAAGATCTTGGATTAATGGCATATCTGATTAATCCGACAGGACATTCTTATAATTATGATGATTTAGCAAGGGATTATCTGGGAACAAATCTTCCGGCTTATGAAGAAATTTTTCCTAAAACAAAAAAGGGAGAGACTCCTTCGGAAGAAATATTGGAAAATGGAATGAAATATGCCTGCTATAATGCATATGTTTTTTATAAAACCTATGAAAAAATTATAGAAAAATTAAAATCTATGGAGATGTATGATGTCTATTATAAGATTGAAAAGCCGTTAATGTATGCTTTATATGAAATGGAAAAATGTGGAATTCAGGTAGATGGGAATGCATTAAAAGAGTATGGTGATAATTTATCCGTTCAGATAAAAGAACTGGAAGAAAAGATATATAAAGAAGCAGGGCATGAATTTAATATTAATTCCCCAAAACAGCTGGGAAAAATTTTATTTGCTGAAATGGGATTACCCGGAGGGAAGAAAACAAAAACAGGATATTCCACTTCAGCCTCTGTTTTAGAAAAATTGGAGCCGGATTATCCTTTTGTCAGAGATGTATTGAATTACAGACAGTTAACAAAGTTAAAATCAACATATGCAGACGGACTCGCTCTTTTTATTAAAGAAGACAGCAGGATTTATGGAAAATTTAATCAGACGATTACTGCTACCGGAAGAATCAGCAGTACAGAACCAAATCTGCAAAATATTCCTATTCGAACAGCAATCGGAAGAGAGTTGCGAAAAGTGTTTATTCCTAAAGAAGGATATGTTTTTGTAGATGCAGATTATTCCCAGATTGAACTGAGAATACTGGCACATATGTCTGATGATAAGAATCTGATTGCGGCATATAAAGATTCGAAAGATATTCATGCAGCAACAGCATCACTGGTGTTCAAGGTTCCTATAGATGAAGTTACCAAAACGCAGAGAAGTAATGCCAAGGCAGTGAACTTTGGAATTGTTTATGGCATCAGTTCTTTTGGATTGAGTCAGGATTTATCTATTAGTAAAAAAGAAGCTGAAAAATATATTCAAAGCTATTTTGAAAGCTATCCGGGAATTAAAAAGTATCTGGACCATTCGGTAGAGAGTGCAAAAGAAAAAGGCTATTCTGTTACCATGTTTGGCAGAAGAAGACCGATACCTGAAATCAATGTATCTAATTTTATGCAAAGACAATTTGGGGAACGTGTTGCAATGAATGCTCCAATTCAGGGAACTGCTGCCGATATTATCAAGATTGCCATGATAAATGTTGCAAGGGAAATTAAGAAAAAAAATCTGAAATCCCGTATTGTTTTGCAGATTCATGATGAATTACTGGTTGAGGCAGAAAAAGATGAAGTTGATATAGTCATTGAAATATTAAAAAAAGAAATGTCATCTGCCGCCAAGTTACATGTTCCGCTTGAAGTCGAAGTAGAGGTAGGAAATAATTGGGACGAGGCACACTGATGACTGATTAAATCGTATTGAAAAATATAAGGAAAGACCGTTATATAATAAAATACAGTATTAGATGGAGTGTTAAAATATGATTATTGGGCTTATGGGAGGAATAGGCTGTGGTAAATCAACAGTTTTAAATTACTTGGAACAAACTTACAACGCATACATTATTGAGGCTGATAAAGTTGCAAAAGAAATTATGAATCCCGGTAATGCAGTTTATAATAAAATAGCAGATAACTTTTCAGAAGCAATACGAGATGGAAATATTGACAGAAATATTCTTGCAGATATTGTTTTTCATGATAAAGAAAAATTAACTCTCTTAAATGCAATAACGCATCCGGGAACAATAGATGAAATAAAAAGTAGAATCCGACAGGCAGATGATAACATGATAGTTATCGAATCAGCTATTTTGCCGGGTTCAGGTCTTGAAGAATATTGTGATGAACTATGGTTTGTATATTGTGAATTAGAAGAACGTATCAGGCGTCTGATGAAATACCGCAGTTATTCCAGAGAAAAATGTCTGGAAATCATAAAGAATCAACCCGGTGATGAGGAATATAATACTTATGCGGATGAATACATAGATAATACTTATTCTGAAAATAATACGAAAGAACAGATAGATATTATCCTGCAAAAAGCTAATTGTTAAATTTTTATGAAAAAAAATATATTTATATTGACTATATTTCTTTATAGAGTTATGATATGTAGCGTGCTACATATTGTGGCTCTTTTTTCGTATGAAAATTTTTAGTTCTTTGAAATGGGAGGTAAGAATGGAACATTTAGGTCATAAAATAAAAAGGATTGATCAGTTGTTTAAAATACGAATGAATTGTAATCTTGAACAGTTGGGGATAACCATTTCACAAATGCACATTCTGTTGTACCTTATTAAAAATCATGGAGAAAAAATGAATCAAAAGAAATTATCAGAACAGTTTGGTGTAAAACATTCTACAATGTCAGGAATTCTTGCCAGATTAAAAGAAAAAGGGTTTATTGAAATCTGCGTAGATGAAGATAACAAAAAATACAAAAATATTTATCCCACAGCAAAAGCTATGTTGCTGGACGAACAGATGGCACTGCACAGAAATGAAACGGAGTCTCTTTTACAAAAAGGCTTCTCAAAAGAAGAAATACAACAGCTTGGAAATTATTTAGACAGATTGTATCATAATCTGTTGTCCGGCAGTGAAATATCTGATAAGGATATTCATTGTTTTAACAGAAAAATAAGCACGATAGAAAGGAGACATAATAATGATTAAAACCTTGGGAAAAGAAATTAAAGAATTTAAAATGGCATCCATATTGACGCCCCTTGGTATGTTGGGGGAAGTAATCGTTGAAAATTTTATTCCATTGCTTATGGCAACGATTATTGACTCAATCGGCACAAAAGATTTGACAAAAATATACCAGACAGCAGGTATTATGTTGCTGCTTGCTCTGACCGGTCTGTTTTTTGGATGGATTGGAGGTGTCTTTGGCGCAAAAGCATCTGCAGGATTTGCAAAAAATCTCAGGATGGCAATGTTTAAAAACATTCAGAATTTTAGTTTTTCTAATATTGATAAATTTAGTACGGCAGGTCTTGTCACCAGACTTACAACAGACGTGACAAATATGCAGAATGCCTATCAAATGATTTTACGAATGGCAGTGAGAGCACCATTCAGCCTGATTGTAGCTATGATTATGGCGTTTACGGTTTCTCCAAGGCTGGCAAGTATTTATCTGGTTGCGGTAATTATTCTTGGAATTATCTGTGCTTTCATCATTACCAATGCTTTTAAATATTTTAATCAGGTGTTTAAACGGTACGATGCCCTGAATGAAAGCGTGCAGGAAAATGTGACAGCAATGCGTGTTGTAAAAGCATATGTGAGAGAGGATTATGAAAAAGGTAAATTTGGAAAGGCGAGTTATAATATTTATAAGATGTTTATCAGAGCAGAAGGGCTCGTATCTTTGAATGCCCCTGTTATGATGACTACTGTTTACACCTGTATTTTGTTAATCAGCTGGTTTGGTGCAAATATGATTGTTGCCAGTGGTAATAATCCTATAGTAGGACTGACAGCCGGTAATTTAACTTCACTTCTTGCATACTGCATGAATATTCTGATGAATTTGATGATGCTTTCAATGGTATTTGTTATGATTACCATGTCTATGGCAAGTGCAAGACGTATTGTTGAAGTCTTAAATGA
This sequence comes from uncultured Lachnospiraceae bacterium, assembly GCA_947625755.1. Lineage (GTDB taxonomy): Bacteria > Bacillota > Clostridia > Lachnospirales > Lachnospiraceae > Eubacterium_G. The sequence goes on from CANQPJ010000001.1 coordinate 8,156, forward strand.
AAAACCGGAAATTACCAATCCGAAAAATCCTGAATATGAGGTAAAAGATGGAAGTATTGAGTTTAAAAACGTTACTTTCCGATACAACAAAAACAGTGAAAAACCGATTCTTGAGAATATTAATATTAAAATTAATTCCGGAGAGACCATTGGAATCATTGGCGGAACTGGTAGTGCAAAATCCAGTTTTGTGAATCTGATTAGCCGGTTATATGATATAGAAGTACCAAAGCCGGGAGAAAATGGAGAGCCAATAGAAAGCTATGTGAGTGTTGCAGGAAAAGATGTGCGCTCTTATGATTTGGAAACATTACGGCAGGAAGTAAGTGTTGTCTTACAAAATAATGTATTATTTTCAGGCACTATATTGGAAAATTTACGCTGGGGAGATCCGAATGCTACAAAAGAAGAATGTGTGAAGGCGTGCAGACTGGCATGTGCAGATGAATTTATTGAGAAAATGCCGGATAAATATGATACTTATATTGAACAGGGCGGTTCTAATGTCTCCGGCGGACAGAAACAGCGTCTCTGTATTGCACGGGCATTATTGAAAAAGCCAAAAGTATTGATATTAGATGATTCTACCAGTGCAGTAGATACTGTTACCGATGCAAAAATCAGGAAAGCATTCCGGGAAGAAATACCGGATTCGACCAAGATTATCATTGCCCAGCGTATTTCCTCTGTACAGGATGCAGACCGTATTATTGTTATGGATGACGGAAAGATAAATGAAGTGGGAACACACGAGTATTTGAAAGAAAATAATGAAATATACAGAGAAGTATATTTACAGCAGACCAATGACAATGCTGATTTTGATAAGAATGGAGGTGAGGCATAATGGCACAGCCAAAAGTTGTTAAGAATCCAAGGCACAGGAATATGGGACCGGTTGAAAAAATTAATCATCCATTTAAAATATTAGGTCAGATATTCAAATTTATGAGCAGACATTATGCAATTCATCTGATTATTGTTTTGATTTGTATTGTTGCCAGTGTCTTTGCAAATGTACAGGGAACCTGGTTTATGAAGGCGTTGATAGACGAGTACATTCTGCCTATGATTCGACAGGGCAGTACTGATTTTTCGCCTCTGCTTGCTGCAATCAGCAGAGTGGCGATATTTTATGGTATAGGTATTGCCGCATCCCTGGCTCAAGCGGAAATTATGGTTTTTGTAACTCAAGGCGTACTGCGTGACTTACGTGAGGAAATGTTTAATCATATGCAGTCACTGCCTATCAAATATTTTGATACCCATTCCCATGGTGATATTATGTCCATGTATACAAATGATATTGATACATTAAGGCAAATGGTCAGTCAGTCTCTACCGCAAATTATTAACAGTCTCATTACAGTGTTCAGTGTTTTGGCTGCAATGCTCCGGTTAAGTCTGCCATTGACTTTTCTTACAATTATCATGATTATAGTGATTATGTTTGTATCCAAAACATTGACTTCACTGTCAGGTAAATTTTTTCTTGCGCAACAACAGGACATAGGTAAAGTAAATGGTTATATTGAAGAGATGATGACGGGACAGAAGGTGGTCAAGGTATTCTGTCATGAAGAGCAGGTAATCGATGAATTTAACGAAATTAATAACAAGTTATATCAGTCTGCATACAATGCAAATAAGTTTGCTAATGTTATGGGACCATGCAATGCCCAGATTGGAAATTTAAGTTATGTACTATGCGCATGCTTCGGCGCTGTAATTGCGATAAACGGATTTTTAGGTTTTGGTCTTACACCTGGTGCATTAGTAAGTTTCCTCACATACAATAAACAATTTGCACAGCCTATTAATCAGGTAACAATGCAAATGAACAGTATTGTTATGGCTTTAGCAGGAGCAGACAGAATATTTAAATTACTTGCCGAAGAACCTGAAGTGGATGAAGGATATGTTACTTTGGTCCGCTGTAAGAAAGAAAACGGAAAAATTGTGGAATGTAAAGAGCATACAGGAATGTGGGCATGGAAGCATTACCACAAGGCGGATAATACAACCACTTATCAGGAAATGAAAGGCGAAATTGTCTTTGACGGTGTTGATTTTGGATATACAGATGAAAAAATAGTATTGCATGATGTGAGATTATACGCTAACCCAGGACAAAAACTTGCGTTTGTAGGTTCTACCGGAGCAGGTAAAACTACAATTACAAATCTGATTAACAGATTTTATGATATACAGGATGGTAAAATCAGATACGATGGAATTAATATTAATAAGATTAAAAAATCTGATTTGAGGCGATCTCTTGGAATTGTATTGCAGGATACCCATCTGTTTACCGGAACGGTTATGGAAAATATCCGATATGGTAATTTGAATGCAACAGATGAGGAAGTCATTGAAGCTGCGAAATTAGCCAATGCTGATAGTTTTATCAGAAGATTTCCAAAAGGTTATGATACAATGCTTACCGGTGATGGTGGAAATTTGTCACAGGGACAGCGTCAGCTGCTGGCGATTGCACGAGCTGCTGTTGCCAATCCACCTGCATTAATTCTTGATGAGGCAACTTCCAGTATTGATACCAGAACAGAGCGAATTGTTCAGGAAGGAATGGACGCGTTAATGAAGGGGCGGACAACATTTGTCATTGCACACAGACTTTCTACAATTAAGAATAGTGATTGTATCATGGTTCTGGAACAGGGAAGGATTATTGAACGGGGCAGTCATGAAGAATTGATGGAAGAAAAAGGAACTTATTATAAACTTCAGGCAGGAAGCAGTCAATAAGTCCGGCTTCTTCAATGCAGAGATTATAAATATTAAGCCTGATATAAAAAAGATATAATATAATATTTCGCCTGCATATATTAGTAAGAGGATATGCAGGCGGATTTTTTATGAAAAAATATTATTATATTGTACTAATTATTTTGCTGGGAATGATTTCGGTGTATTTAACTGGCTATATGATGTATAAATCCTGCTTTATTAAAGAAAATCTGGTGGAAAGCACGGAATTTCGAAATTTAAAAGTAAAAGAAAAAGTGCTTAAAAAAGCAAAAAAAATTGCAGAGAATAAGAATTATGATTTTGCAAAAATATTGACTGTAAACTTTCTTGATAATCATTATCATCTGAAACGATTACATTTAAAAAACAAAAAAATAAAGCATATGGAAAAAATGTATATCAAAGTGAGTAATTCAGAATACCAGAAAATATATAAAGGATTTGCAGCCATTTTTAATGATTTAAAATATTTTCCGGTTGCTAAAAGCAAACGCTCAAATTTTTGGATAGGATATGATAACAGTTTTGGCGCTGACAGAAATTTCAATGGTTCATATAAACATGAAGGATGTGATATTATGGCACAAAAAAATGTCAGCGGATATTATCCCATTATCAGTGTTACAGATGGCGTGGTAGAAAATATCGGCTGGCTTCCGAAGGGAGGGTATCGTGTGGGAATCCGAAGTGATAATGGAGGTTATTTTTATTATGCACATCTGTCACAATATTCAAATATAAAAAAAGGCGACAGTGTGAAAGCCGGTACTTTGCTCGGCTATATGGGTGATACCGGATATGGAGAAGAAGGAACGAAGGGTAAATTTGATGTTCATCTCCATTTCGGAATATATATTGCTACGGAAAATTATGAGGAATTAAGTGTAAACCCATATTACATCCTAAAATATTTGGAAGAAAATGTCTTGTATGCAGATTATTAATCAAAAAATGAAAAACATAAAAAGGAAAAAAATGGTTGTATATCATATTTATTTGTGATACTATATGCACCTGTAAGGGGGATTGATATGAATAACAGCAACACCCCCATAATGCATTTGATATGATGAATACCCCTTACATGTGAATGTAGGGGGTATTTTTTGGGAGGTACAATATGATGAAAAAGAAGAAAAAATGTATGGACATATTTCTATGTCTGTGTCTGTGTGGTATAATGATTGGAAATGCTGTAATAGGGCAATACCATGCAAACGCAGTAGAAATAAATGGATTTAACAGCAATCTGTCACTGGAAGAATCGAAATTTATGTCCCCGGTGCGGTCAGAAAAACTGACCTTAAAAGAAAAATGTTTTTCGAATGGCAGGGAAACTGCGTTAGAAACAAACGCATTAAAGAAGGATAAATCTTTATTCAAAAAACGTGTGAGATGCGTTCTTGATCATTATTATTCCTCTTCTCCGTCAAAAAGAAAAGAGTTAAAAAAATTCATAAAATACATAGACCATTCAGCCAAATCCATTGTGAAAAATTATGAAGAAGCTGAAGAGGAAAGAGAAAATCAGGAAAATCTGAATTATGAGACCGGAAAGGCTGTGATTTCTTTTCCATATGGAACGCCTATGAGCAAAATTGATGAGATTATGGATAAGGAAGCGGTGGATTATGAAATCGTTGATGATGGTAAAGTCCATATCGCAGAGGATCTGAAAGGCTATCGAAGAGAACGGCTGAAGAAGATAGAAAACTGGAAAAGTGATATTGTGGTGGAAGCAGATATAACACTGGAAGATACTGTTGAACGGGCAGAGAAAAAATTTGAAAAATATGATTGTGTCAAATCGGCTACGGATAACACCTATTTAAAGGCAGATGGAACCATGAAAACCAGCTATACTGCTACTACAAATGATCCACAGTTTAATTCAGACACACAATGGAATTTGAAAAATGTTGATGTGCCAAGAGCATGGAAAAAATTTAAGAGTGTGAACGCGCTTTATGTCGTCAGGGTGGCGGTAATTGACTGTGGCGTACAGATGAATCACAAGGAGTTGAGTGGCTTGCTGATGAAAAGTAAGTCTGTAGACGTCACGCAGAATAACAAAAAATTAACAGACTGTAAAGATAAAGCATCCAACAAAGGACAGTATACCAGTGCACATGGGACCGGGGTAGCCGGAGTGCTGGCAGCCAGAGGAAATAACAGTTATCAGGGTGCAGGCATTGCAAGCATAGCTAATGACAGTGATTACAGAAATTCCTTTGAGATTATGGCGATAAAGTGTGATGATAGCTATTCGAAATATAGACATATTACAAAAAGCCAACTGGCAAAAGCTGTCAACTATGCAGTAAATAACGGCGCAGAGGTCATCAATATCAGTTACAGTGCAAAAAAGGGTGATTATAAAAAAAATAATTTTTCCACACTTGAGACAGCGATAAAAAAAGCTGTTGCGGCAGAAGTCTGTGTGGTCTGTTCAGCGGGAAATGACGCAAGCACGACGGTGCGTTATCCGGCTGGTTTTCCAGGTGTTATCGGCGTGGGCGCCACATGGAAAAATGGTAAATTGGCAGAGTATTCCAATGAATCTTCCGCTGTGGACATTGTCGCACCGGGAGGATATGAGAATGGTGCACGAATATATCTGGCATCACCGACAACGCTTAATTCCAAGGGATACAGGTATAGTGAAGGAACTTCCTATGCCACGCCATTGGTGGCGGGAACGATTGCAATGATGTTATCCATTAATTGTATTTTAACGCCGGCACAGATATTGTCCCGCCTACAAAACAGGTCAACCAGTACCGTGAGCGGAAGAAAAAATAAAAGTAAGAAATTTAAGGTTTTAAATTCGGGCAAATCCGTAGCATTGATGGAGGAAAAGTAAGATGAAAAAGAAGTTACTATCAGTGATGATGGCATTGATTCTTCTGGTATCTTCCGGGCTTCCGGTCCGGGGAGAGATTATACACTATAAAAGGTATAAAGATTTTAAATATATAAAAAGTGATTACAAATCAATCAATGTCAGATATTATATTGGAAAAAATAAAAAGGTGAGTATCCCGGAAAAAATCAAAGGGCTTAAAGTTCGATATGTTTATTTAATCCGAGCCAAAAGTTTAAAGAAAATCCGGCTGTCCCGGTATGTAAAAGATGCAAATCTGTCAAAAAATAGAAATCTTCGCAGGGTTACGGTGGATAAGAGAAACAAATATCTTTGCGTTAAAAATAACATGATACTGAATAAGAAAAAAACAAAATTGATGAGTGTTCTGGGCGGATATGAAACGATAAAAATCCCCAAATGCGTCAAACGGTTAAAAAACTGTTCTTTTTATTGGTCAAAAGTAAAAAAAGTTATTATCACAAAGAATGTGGAAGTCATTGAAGCAGGGACATTTACAGAGGCGAGGAAGTTGCATGAAATTGTCTTTGAAGGTAACCGGATACCTAAAATTGGAGATTATGATGCCATTGATTCCTATTTACCCGAAATGAAATTTTATGTAAAAAATGAAAAGCTGGCAGATGACTTACTGAAAAAGCTGGAAGGGAAGACAACGCTTACCACTGCACTCATATATGTTGGTAATAAACTGGTACGGGTGAAGAAAATAGAGTATGATTATACTTAAAATTTTTTATGAGGTAGAAAAAGATGAAAAAGAAGTTACTATCAGTGATGATGGCATTGATTCTTCTGGTATCTTCCGGGCTTCCGGTCCGGGGAGAGGTTATACACTATAAAAGATATAAAGATTTTAAATATGAGAAAACAGATGATAAATCTGTTACCATACGGTATTATACAGGAAAGAAAAAGCAAGTAAGTGTTCCGGAAAAAATAAGGGGACTTAAAGTTCGCTATCTTCATTTAATCCGAGCCAAAAGTTTAAAGAAAATCCGGCTGTCCCGCTATGTAAAAGATGCACTTCTGTCAAGAAATAAAAATCTTCGCAAAGTTACGATAGATAAAAGAAACAAATATCTCTGCGTCAAAAATAACATGATACTGAATAAGAAAAAAACAAAATTGATAAGTATTCTGGGCGGATATGAAAAGATAAAAATCCCCAAATGCGTAAAACGGTTAAAAAACTGTTCTTTTTATTGGTCAAAAGTAAAAAAAGTTATTATTACAAAGAATGTGGAAGTCATTGAAGGAGAGACATTTACAGATGCAAGGAAATTGCATGAAATTGTGTTTGAAGGCAACCGGATACCTAAAATAGGAGACCATGCCATTGATTCCTATTTACCTGAAATGAAATTTTATGTAAAAAATGAAAAGCTGGCAGATGACTTACTGAAAAAGCTGGAGGGGAAGACAACGCTTGCCACTGCACTCATATATGTTGGTAATAAACTGGTACGGGTGAAGAAAATAGAGTATGATTATACTTAAAACTTTTTATGAGGTAGAAAAAGATGAAAAAGCAGTTAATATCAATAATGATGGCATTGATTCTTCTGGTATCTTCCGGGCTTCCGGTCCAGGGAGAGATTATACACTATAAAAGATATAAAGATTTTAAATATATAAAAAGTGATTACAAATCAATCAATGTCAGATATTATATTGGAAAAAAGAAAAAGGTGAGTATCCCGGAAAAAATAAAAGGGCTTAAAGTTCGATATGTTTATTTAATCCGAGCTAAAAGTTTAAAGAAAATCCGGCTGTCCCGGTATGTAAAAGATGCAAATCTGTCAAAAAATAGAAATCTTTGCAGGGTTACGGTGGATAAGAGAAACAAATATCTCTGCGTTAAAAATAACATGATACTGAATAAGAAAAAAACAAAATTGATGAGTGTTCTGGGCGGATATGAAACGATAAAAATCCCCAAATGCGTCAAACGGTTAAAAAACTGTTCTTTTTATTGGTCAAAAGTAAAAAAAGTTATTATCACAAAGAATGTGGAAGTCATTGAAGCAGGGACATTTACAGAGGCGAGGAAGTTGCATGAAATTGTCTTTGAAGGTAACCGGATACCTAAAATTGGAGATTATGATGCCATTGATTCCTATTTACCCGAAATGAAATTTTATGTAAAAAATGAAAAGCTGGCAGATGACTTACTGAAAAAGCTGGAAGGGAAGACAACACTTACCGCACACGTATATGTTGGTAATAAACTGGTGCGCGTGAAGAAAATAGAGTATGATTATACTTAAATTTTTTCAGCAGGAACATTCTTCTATAAATCTTTCTTGATATTGAGACAGTTAAAGTGTAAAATGAGAATAGTTTAAAGATTTTATGTTTAGGAGGAAAATCATGGAAAAATTAACTACAAAGAAAGCACCTGCAGCTATTGGACCGTATTCTCAAGCAGTCAGAACCGGAAATTTACTATTTACATCCGGACAGATTGCTTTAGATTCAACAACCGGAGAAGTCGTAGGAACTACAATTCAGGAACAGACAGAACAGGTCATGAAAAATCTTGGTGCCATTTTAGAAGAAGCCGGATTAACTTATGCGGATGTTGTAAAGACAGTATGTTTTTTAGATGATATGAATGATTTTGCTTCATTCAATGAGATTTATGGAAAATATTTCACAGACAAGCCTGCCAGAAGCTGTGTTGCAGTGAAAACATTACCAAAGAATGTACTATGCGAAGTAGAAGTAATCGCAGAAATAGCATAAGGATTTAAGCATGAAAAAAGAAAGTTTATTTGAAAATACTTTAGAAGTATCCGCTTTTCATGGGGAAGGCTATCTGCCTATGATTGATTTTGAATCATGGCGTGTGGCATTACTTCGTTATATTGATGAATTAGAGCCTGCTCAAATTGATAATATGCAAAAGCACAACGAGACAGATGAAATTTTTGTCGTATTGGAAGGAGATTTTACATTATTTTTGGGAGGCAATGGAGAAGAAATTGGTGAAATCAATGCAGTAAAATTAGAGCCTTTAAAATTATATAATGTAAAAAAAGGTACTTTTCACACGCATACCCCGGAAAAAAATTGTACATGCCTGATTGTTGAAAATAAAAATACTACAGATGAAAATTCTCCAAAAATAAAGATTACAGACGGGCAAAGGAAAAAAATTATAGAATTATATAACAAGATAAATAATAAGCGCTAGGCATTTGCTTAGCGCACTTTTTGGTGTATTATGAGATTAGATAAATATTTATCTTGCCCATATCAGTTCAAGAATTCAGCTGAAAAGAGTATAAGAGGAAAAAATGCGGGAAATTACAATTACCAAAAATGAAGCCGGACAGCGGTTTGACAAATTCCTTTTTAAATATTTTAAAGGGGCGTCTGCCGGATTTATTTATAAAATGCTTCGAAAAAAGAATATTGTCATCAATGGGAACAAGTCGGATGGCAAAGATAAATTAAAGGAATATGACAGAATTACAGTTTTTATGTCTGATGAAACCATTGAAAAGTTTCGTGGCATCAGCGTGCCTGAAATTGTAAGTCCCATTGATTTAGAGATTGTTTACGAAGATGAAAATGTTATTTTTGTAAATAAACCATCCGGCATGTTGAGTCAGAAGGCAAAAGTTTCTGATATTTCAATAAATGAATATATTATTTCTTATTTAATAGCGAGTGGACAGCTGAAAAAAGAAGATTTACAGACCTTTAAGCCGAGTATCTGTAACAGATTGGACAGAAATACCAGCGGTCTTATTGTTGCGGGAAAATCTCTGGCGGGCTTACAGGAAATGGCAAAAATGTTTCAGGAACGCCGAATGGATAAATATTATCTGGCGCTGGTAAGTGGGATAATAAAAGATTCTTCTACAATCAAAGGCTATCTTTCTAAAAATGAGAACACAAATAAAGTATATATCAGGGAAGAAGAAACAAAGGGACAATATATTGAAACAAAATATAAACCGCTAAAATATAAAGAGAATTTTACATTATTGAAGATAAAACTAATCACAGGAAAGACACATCAGATTCGGGCGCATTTAGCATCTATCGGCTGCCCGATTATCGGCGATTATAAATATGGAAATAAGAATATCAATGACAAATATAAAAAAAATTATGGAATAAAAAGTCAAATGCTTCATTCTTTTCAACTGGTTTTTAAAGATGTGGAGGGGGTATGTAATAATTTATCCCATAGAACATTTACAGCTTTGCTTCCGGAAGAATTTGAACGAATGATAAAATGATAAGTTTATAATGTTAAAACAGGAGTGAAAAATGGGAACATGGTCATCAAGAGGTCTTCGGGGTTCTACCCTGGAAGACATGATAAATATGACAAATGACAATTACAGAGAAAAAGGACTGGCATTAATCCAAAAGATTCCCACCCCAATTACCCCGGTACAGATTGACCAGACAACGAGACATATTACATTAGCGTATTTTGAAAAGCAAAGCACGGTTGATTATATAGGTTCGGTTCAAGGAATTCCGGTATGTTTTGATGCTAAAGAGTGTGCGACAGACACTTTTCCTATGATGAATATTCACGAACATCAGATTCATTTTATGGAAGACTTCGAAAAACAGGGTGGAATTTCTTTCATCATACTTTTTTATTCTCATAAAAATGAAATATATTATATTCCTTTTACGGATATTAAGGGATTTTACGACAGAAGTATTTCAGGTGGCAAAAAAAGTTTCAGATATGATGAGATTGATAAAAGCTATCAATTAAAAAAAGCACCGGGAGCGTTGGTACATTATTTAGAGGGGATCCAAAAAGACCTTGAGTATCGTGGCAGCGTGGATGAAGCAGAGATAAGCGATAGAAATTAAATGTTATTTTTACTTGACATAAGATAATGATTGATGTAATATAGCATTTAGTCTGCTAACAAGGTAATGAATTACCACTTTAAAGCGATAAAGTATAAGGAGATTATATGAGTAAAGTATTATTACATACGCCGGTTGGTGTAAGAGATATATATGGTAAGGAATGTGCCATAAAATTAACCATGGAAAATAATATTAATCATGTGTTTAATCTTTATGGTTATCATAATATTCAGACACCAACGTTTGAGTTTTTTGATATTTTCAGTAAGGAACGTGGTTCTGTTGCATCAAAAAATCTTTATAAATTTTTTGACAGGGAGGGAAATACTCTTGTTTTAAGACCTGATATTACACCCTCCATTGCAAGACTTGCAGCAAAATATTATATGGATACCAATGTTCCGATTAAGCTTTGCTATAATGCCAATACATATGTCAACACATCTGAATTACAGGGAAAATTAAAAGAAACGACACAATTAGGGTGTGAATTGATTAATGATGATTCCGTGGAGGCGGATGCAGAAATAATAGCATTGGTTGTGGAATCTTTAAAGGCATCCGGGTTAAATGATTTTTTGGTAGAAATCGGTCATGTTGATTTTTATAAGGGCTTAATTGTTGAAAGCGGATTAAATGAAGAAGCAGAAGTAAAACTTCGTGAAATGATTTTAAACAAGAATGATTTTGCAGTAGAAGAAATATTAAATCAAAATCATGTAACCGGTGAAGTAAAAAATGCTATGTTGAAACTTCCCGAATTATTTGGTTCTGTTGATGTTTTACATACAGCAAAGGAATTGACGACAAACAGAAAAGCTCTTAATGCCATCAAACGGTTAGAAAAATTATATTCCATTTTGGATGATTATGGGGTAAATAAATATATCAGTTTTGATTTGGCATCACTTAGTAACTATGGATATTATACAGGGATTATTTTTAAGGGCTTTACTTATGGCACAGGAGAACAGATTGCAGCTGGTGGGCGATATGATAAATTACTCTCCCAGTTTGGCAAAAACGCCGCGGCAATTGGCTTTGCAGTTTATATGGATCAGATTATGATAGCCCATAGTGGAAAGATATTTGAAACAGATTATGCATATGAGGTCATTATATATGAACCTAAATTTAGAAAATATGCTTTTTCTCTGGCAAATGATTTGAGAAAAAGGGGTATCAAAACGGAATTGATTCCGAAAAAGAAAGAGATTTCCATTGAAGAATATAAGAGATTTAAAATAGATGATGGGGCATTGAAAGTAACATATGTTTCTAAAGATGGCGCGGTTGAAATTTAATAAACAATGAACATTGAAGTGATAAGATGGGAGAAAATATGAGATATTTAACGTTTGCTTTGGCAAAGGGACGTTTGGCAAAAACAGCAATGGAAATGTTTGAGAAAATCGGCATTGAATGCGAAGAAATGAAAGATGAAAAGACAAGAAAATTAATTTTTGTAAATGAAGAATTAAAATTAAAATTTTTTCTGGCAAAGGCAAGTGATGTTCCTACATATGTAGAGTATGGTGCTGCTGATATAGGAATCGTAGGTAAAGATACGATTTTAGAGGAAGATAGAAAGCTATACGAGGTAATGGATTTGGGATTTGGAAAGTGTAAAATGTGTGTATGTGGCCCGGAATCGGCTGGAGAATTATTACAAAATCACAGCATGATTCGTGTTGCTTCCAAATATCCTAAAATTGCAAAAGATTATTTTTATAATAAAAAACACCAGACCGTGGAAATTATTAAATTAAACGGTTCTGTGGAGCTTGCTCCCATTGTCGGACTGTCGGAAGTGATTGTCGATATTGTGGAAACCGGGACTACCTTAAAAGAAAATGGTCTTGGTGTTTTAGAAGAAGTTTGTCCATTATCAGCAAGGATGGTTGTCAATCAGGTGAGCATGAAAATGGAAGATGAAAGAATCAGAAAGATTATATCGGATTTAAAAGAACAGATGAATAATTAATATATAAATCATCCTTTACAGAAGGTGATTTCAAAGAGGTGATTGTTATGAGAATAGTAAATTTAAATGAGGATTCCAAAAAAAATATTTTAACGGATTTACTAAAGAGGAGTCCAAATCATTATGACCGTTTTGCTGACAGTGTAAATGAGATACTTATGAATGTAAAAGAAAATGGGGATAAGGCATTATTCGAATATACAAAAAAATTTGATAAGGCAGACATCAATGCATCAAATATTTTGGTAACACAAGAAGAAATCCGGGAAGCCTATGATTCTTTAGAGAACAAAGAATTTGTTCATATTATCAGAAAATCATTGAAGAACATTCAGGAATATCACGAAAAACAGAAACAATACAGCTGGTTTGATTCCAAAACAGATGGTTCTATGCTGGGACAGAAGGTTACCGCCCTGTCAAGAGTAGGAGTATATGTTCCGGGTGGAAAAGCTGCATACCCTTCTTCGGTGCTTATGAATGTAATTCCTGCAAAGGTGGCAGGGGTGGATGAAATCATTATGGTAACTCCTCCGGGAAAAGATGGAAAAGTAAACCCGAACACGTTAGTTGCTGCAAATGAAGCAGGCGTTGATAAAATTTACAAAGTGGGCGGGGCACATGCAATCGGCGCAATGGCTTATGGAACAGAGAGTATTAAGAAAGTAGATAAAATAGTCGGACCGGGAAATATTTATGTGGCATTGGCAAAAAAAGCCGTATTTGGATATGTAAGTATTGATTCGATTGCCGGTCCAAGTGAAATACTTGTAATTGCAGATGAAAGTGCCAATCCAAAATATGTTGCAGCGGATTTGCTGTCCCAGGCGGAGCATGACGAACTGGCATCTGCCATTCTGGTTACCACCAGCAAAAAATTAGCAGACGATGTTTCAGAATGGGTAGATAAATTTACTGCTGAATTAAGCCGTCGTGAAATTATTCAAAAATCATTGGATAATTACGGATATATTCTGTTAGCAGATAGTATGGATGATGTGATTGATACAGCGAATGAAATTGCTTCTGAACATTTAGAAATACTGACGAAGAATCCTTTTGATATAATGACCAAAATTAAGAATGCAGGAGCAATTTTTCTTGGAGAGTACAGTTCTGAACCGCTGGGCGATTATTTTGCAGGTCCGAACCATGTTTTGCCGACCAACGGTACGGCAAAGTTTTTCTCCCCATTGAGTGTTGATGATTTTATAAAAAAATCAAGTATTATATCATTTTCCAGGGAAGCATTAGAACCTGTCAGTGAGGATATTCAGAAATTTGCCAGAGCAGAAGGTTTGACAGCTCATGCAAATTCTATTAAAGTTAGGTTTGATAAATAATAGAAAGAGAGGGTGTTATGAGTAGAGTTGGAGAGTGTTCCAGAAGTACAAAGGAAACAAAAATTCAGGTTTCCATTCATTTAGATGGAACAGGAAAGGCTGAAATAGATACAGGAATTGGGTTTTTTGACCATATGCTGATTAGTTTTGCAAAACATGGTTTATTCGATCTTACTGTGAAGGTTACGGGAGATTTATATGTAGACTGTCATCATACAATCGAAGATACGGGAATTGCATTGGGAGTGGCACTCCGGAAAGCTCTGGGTGAGAAAAAATCAATCAGACGTTATGGAAATATAATTCTGCCGATGGATGAATCTCTGGTACTTTGCGCACTGGATTTGTCCGGACGCCCATATCTTGTCTTTCATGCAGATTTTACCACGGACAGGGTTGGATATTTTGATACAGAAATGGTCAGGGAATTTTTCCATGCGATTACTTATACAACGGGAATGAATTTACACATAAAAATGCTTGAGCAGGGAAATAACCACCATATGATAGAGGGGATTTTCAAAGCTTTTGCCAAAGCTTTAGACCAGGCGACAATCGTAGATGAAAGAATTACAGATGTCCTCTCAACGAAAGGAACATTATAATGAAATACTTTAATTTAATTCCATCCATTTATTTATATAACGGAAGAGTAGTGAATAAAGACAGCAAAGATATAATAGGAGATGGAAATCCTGTTACTCTTGCTTCGATTTATGATAATAATGGTGCCGATGAACTATTAATCTTTGATTTGTCATCCACAGACAGCGAGCATGAAGCAAATATCAGTGCCATGATTCATATTGCAGATACGGTTGATATTCCGATGATTGTAGGCGGAAATGTTCATAGATTAGAAGATGTCAAAAAATATATCTACACAGGTGCAAAAAAGGCAATGCTGTCAGCCGAGAATAATATGGACTTATTGGAGGAGGCATCTGCAAGATTTGGGAGTGAAAATATTGCACTCTATACCAATGAAAATATTGATTGTTCTGTAAAAGAAAAGATTTCATTGGTAATTTCGGACAGAAAAGATTTATCAGATGTTGATATTTTGTATATTGGAGAAAACAATATAAAAGAATTTGCCAATCAGGAGAAAGCATATGGAATATCTTCCGAAATATTTGATGAGACATTTGACTTTATGCGCTGCAAATCCGAATTAAAAGCAGAAAACATACTGGTGAATGTTTTTGAAAGTACTATGAAATTTAGCGAGTTTAAAAAGAATGGAGATGGTTTGCTTCCTGTCATTGTACAGGATTATAAAACCGACAAGGTTCTTATGCTTGCCTATATGAATGAAGACGCTTTTAACAAAACAATAGAAACAGGAAAAATGACTTATTTTAGCAGAAGCAGAAATGAATTGTGGTTAAAAGGTGAAACATCAGGGCATTATCAGTATGTCAAAGAATTGTATATGGACTGTGACGTGGATACAATGCTTGCAAAGGTACGTCAGATAGGTGTTCCATGTCATACCGGTGCCGATACCTGTTTTTTCCGTGAGTTAGTAAAAAAAGAATATGATAACACCAATCCAATGAAAGTATTTGAAGATGTTTTCAATGTCATTTTGGACAGAAAAGAGCATCCGAAAGAAGGCTCCTATACCAATTATCTATTTGATAAAGGAATTGATAAAATACTTAAAAAAATAGGCGAGGAAGCAACGGAAATTGTTATTGCCGCAAAGAATCCGGATTCACAGGAAATTAAATATGAAATATCTGATTTTCTTTACCATGTAATGGTACTGATGGCAGAAAAAGGGGTGAGCTGGAAGGAAATAACAAAAGAGCTCTCCAGAAGATAGTGAAATAAAACAAAATAGTGAGAAAGACATATAAATAAAAAAGGAAGGTTTAAAGAATAAGCCTTCCTTTTTTAGATGTCATAGATAAGGATTTTTTCTTTATTATTTTTTATCAAATCAATGTAATCTTTTATATCTTTAAACTTTTCTTTTACCTCTATTCCGCAGTTAATACTGTTATTATGATGTCTGTCGGTACCGGATGTCATTGGAAGATGATATTTATTAGCATACATGTAAGCCTGTTTGTTTTCTTCTTCATAATTAGAAGCATTATAGACTTCAACAGCGTGTACCTGTTTTGGGTATAATCTGATTTTTTGAATATAAGGTCTGTTGCGAAACGGATGCGCATGAACCACCAGACCGCCGGCATGGTCAACTTCTCGAAACTGTTCTTTGATAGTCCAATGTTCCATTTCAGGATGATTTAAGAGCCATTCTTTGTCTAATCCGTATATAAGGAAGTCTTGATCATCAAACGTTTCTTCCCATCCGAAAAATACCTGCAGTCCAATTTCTTCTCCGTTTTTTTTGGCTTCTTCATATCCTCTGCAAAACATATCAATGCGTTCATCCCATGGCATAGCTTTTGGCACACAGGTATTTCCCCGAAAAAAATGATCGGTAACAATAATTCCGGTATATCCTGCATTATAATAGTCCATTACCTGTTCCCTGCCGGAAAGCGAAGCGCATGCGCTTCCTAATCTTGTGTGTACATGTGTATCATATTTATACATAACTGATTCTCCATATATTAAATTTTGCTTTTTAAATATAAACTATCATATGAAATACGAGTGTATTTATGAAGTAATTTGTATGAGTAATTGTAAAATTTCCATAAATATAGTATCATAAAATCATGTGTGTTAAAAGAAAAAATTATGGTGAATAACAAATGCGGAAATTGGCTTTAAGTGATGAAATTATGTTAAAAATAGATAAACCTGCCAGATATATTGGCGGGGAGGTCAACATGGTAATCAAAAATCCCAAAGATGTGGATGTCCGTTTTGCCATGTGTTTTCCTGATGTATATGATATTGGTATGTCTCATCTGGGAATACAGATTATCTATGATTTATTAAACAAAAGAGAGGACATTTATTGTGAAAGAGTTTATTCTCCATGGATTGATTTAGATAAAATTATGAGGGAGAAAAACATTCCTTTATTCGCTCTTGAATCTCAACAGCCTGTGAAGAATTTTGATTTTTTAGGAATTACACTTCAGTATGAAATGTGTTATACAAATATTCTTCAGATATTGGATTTGAGTCATATTCCGTTTATGGCAAAGGACAGATGCGAGGAAGATCCTATCGTAATTGGCGGTGGACCCTGTACATATAATCCGGAGCCTGTTGCAGATTTTTTTGACATTTTTTATCTCGGAGAAGGAGAGACAGAATATTATCACCTGATTGATTTATACAAGGAAAATAAAGCAAAAGGAGGTTCAAGAAGAGAGTTTCTTGAAATGGCAGCAACCATTCCATGTATGTATGTTCCCTTGTTTTATGATGTCGTATACAAGGAAGATGGTACAATAAAAGAAATGAAACCAAATAATTCTCATGCCCCCAAAACAATTAAAAAAGAGATTGTGTTGGATTTTGACCATGTATGTTACCCGGACAAACCATTAGTTCCATTCATACAAGTCGTGCAGGACAGATGTGTATTGGAGATTCAAAGGGGATGTATCAGGGAATGTAGATTTTGTCAGGCAGGTTCCGTGTACAAGCCATTAAGGGAAAAAAGTCTTGAAACCTTAAAAAGAATTGCTCTTACACAATTAGAAAGTACCGGACATGATGAGATTTCTCTCAGTTCGTTAAGTACCAGTGATTACAGTAAATTACAGGAACTGATAGATTTTCTAATGGAAGTGTGTGAACGAAAAAAAATAAATATTTCCCTTCCGTCTCTTCGGATAGATTCGTTTTCTTTGGATGTAATGCGTAAAGTACAGGATGTTAAAAAAAGCTCCATTACTTTTGCACCGGAGGCAGGAACGCAGAGAATGCGTAACGTCATTAATAAAGGGTTGACGGAAGAAAATATATTAGATGGCTGCAGGCAGGCATTCATAGGCGGCTGGAATAAAGTAAAACTTTATTTTATGCTGGGACAGCCAACGGAAACAAATGATGATGTGGACGGTATCATGGATTTGTGCGAAAAAATTGCTGAACTCTATTACGATACAGTTCCAAAGGAAGAAAGACATGGAAAATGCCAGATTACAGCCAGCACCTCTTTTTTTGTTCCAAAGCCTTTTACACCATTTCAATGGGCGCCAATGTGTACATCCCGGCAGTTTTTGGATAAAGCACACAGGGTTAACGATAAATTAAAGACTCTGCTGAACAGAAAAAGTATCAGATATAACTGGCACGAAGCAGATATTAGTGTGTTAGAGGGTCTCTTATCAAGAGGAGACAGAAAATTATCAAAGACCATTTTAAAAGCATACCAAAAGGGTGCTGTCTATGATGCATGGTCAGAGTGTCATGATAATAATATCTGGAAAGAAGCCATAGAAGAGACAAATGTAGATTTAGATTTTTATATTACAAGAGAAAGGCAGACAGATGAAATCTTTCCATGGGATTTTATTGATACCGGCGTGACAAAAGATTTTTTATTGAGAGAATGGCATAACGCAAAGGAAGAAAAGGTAACGCCAAATTGCAGAATGCATTGTTCCGGCTGTGGTGCCGCCGTCTTTAAAGGAGGTGTCTGCTTTGAAAATAAGAATTAGATTTGCAAAACAGGGAGCAGTGAAATTTATTGGACATCTTGACATGGTTCGTTATTTTCAAAAAGTTATGCGAAGGGCTGATGTAGATATTGTATATTCAGAGGGATTTTCGCCACATCAGAAAATGTCTTTTGCTGCACCTTTAAGTGTGGGAATCACAAGTAAGGGCGAATACTTTGATATTGAAGTAAAGAGTTCAAAATCCAGTAAAAAAATGATAAAATCTTTAAATGAGCAAAATGTAGATGGTGTGGAGATATTGAGTTATAAACTTCTTCCGGATAACGCTAAAAATGCCATGGCTGTTTTGGCAGGGGCAGACTACTTTGTATATACAAATCTGTTTTCAGAGAATATCATAGAAAATTTTATGAAACAGCCTGAAATACTTGTTTTGAAAAAAACAAAAAAAAGTGAAAAAATCGTGGATATTAAGCCTATGATATATACATTACAATATGATAATAACGGCATATTTATGAAAGTTGCCCAGGGGAGTTCGGCAAATCTGAAGCCGGATTTAGTCATTCAGGCTTTGTCTCAATTCGCAGATGTTTCATTACCTGAATTTATACAATATGAGCGTCTTGATATGTATTGTATAGAAAATGGCAGATTTATTTCTCTTGATGATATTGGAGGATGTATTGAATAATCTTTTAATTATATCAAAAGTAAAAAACAGAATACTGGGATTTCAGTTTGAGGATGGGATTTTAAACAGAATACATGATTTTCAGTCAGAATCTCTGGTCGGCAATATTTATTGCGGATATGTAAAAGATATTGTCAGAAATATTAATGCTGCATTTATCGAATTTGATTGCGATAAAAAAGGATTTCTTTCTTTAGCAAATCTTCCGTTTTCTGTAAAACAGGGAGATAAAATTTTAATTCAGGTATCCAGCGATAAAATAAAATCCAAGGATTATCTCTTAACGTGGAAAATAAATCTTTCTTCAGAAGCTGTGGTGTTAACGGTAGGCGATACCGATATTAAAGTTTCCAGAAAAATAAAAGAAAAAGAGATAAGAGAAGCACTGAAAAACAGTCTTTTAGGGCTGTCCAATGAAGAATACGGCTTTATTTTACGAACAAATGCGCTCTCATATACTTTGGATGAAATAAGACAGCAGGCAGAAGACCTCACACTTTTGTATCAGCAGTATAAAAACAAGCTGTCACACACAAAAGCAAAGACTGTTATCTATTCCAAAAAATATATTCCCGATATATGCAGGGAATTTATTGCAAAATTAAAAGGCTGTATTATAACAGATATAAATGAGATTTATGAAGAGCTGCGCAGTGAAAATATTGATGTTTTATTGAATGATGATTCCAAAGTTAATCTTTTAAACAAATATTCACTGCAAAAACATATTGAAAATGCCCTGAACAAACATGTGTGGCTGAAATCAGGCGCATATCTGGTTATAGAAAATACGGAGGCAATGACAGTGATTGATGTAAATACCGGTAAGGCAGATATGCATACTAACCGTGAAAAAACAATCTGCAATATCAATCGTGAAGCAGCTCTTGAAATAGCCAGACAGCTAAAAATCAGAAATGTTTCCGGGACAATTATTATTGATTTTATCAGTATGAAATCGGAATTTTATAATGAACTGCTATCCTACATGAGGGAATGTATCATGTCAGATTTTACATTATGCAGTGTGATTGACATTACAAAATTAGGATTAATGGAAATTACAAGAAAAAAACAGGAAAAACCACTTGTAGAAATTATAAAATAATCCATTGAATAAGGAGAAAAAAATGAAAACTTTATTATTGGTGGATAATGATGAACTTACCAGACAAAAAATACGTGCTATCATAAAAGATTCAGACGTAAAAATTAAAGAAATTATCGAATGTAATAACGGCAAAACTGCACTGGAAATCTTAAAGAGCAGACATATTGATGCAATGCTTACAGATATTATAATGCCGGAAATGGATGGTTTGACGTTAGTTTCAGAAGCGCAGAAACTAAGGCATACACCACTGATTGCTGTTGTAAGTAAATCAGACAGTTTTGAGTATGCAGTTGAAATGTTGAGGAATGGTGTAAAAGAATATATTCTAAAACCTGTCGACAGTGAAAAAGTAATAGCGATGCTGAAAAAATTTGAAGAGATTTTAGAATACAATAAACGTATTTATATTCAAAACAGAAAAACGGCTTTCCAGCAATTACAGTACATGCTGTTTTATGATAATGTAACAGATGTCGAAATTGAAAATATATGTTTATTTCTACAAGAGTTTATTCCAATCGAAAAATTTATTGTTTTTTGTTTTGGGAAAAAAGAGGAAGATATTGATTT
Organism: uncultured Lachnospiraceae bacterium; assembly: GCA_947625755.1. GTDB lineage: Bacteria > Bacillota > Clostridia > Lachnospirales > Lachnospiraceae > Eubacterium_G. Next base: position 28,936 of record CANQPJ010000001.1, read on the forward strand.
GACGGTTCCTAATAAATACTATTTTTTACAGGGACAGGAAAATCTTGATATTATTATTTCTGATATAAAGTACAAAGAAGAGGTAACAAAAAAACTGGAAAATCATAATATTGGGATTAGTGCTGCATACTATAATCTGATGGATTTAAAACAGGCATTCTGTGAGGCAGCGGAAATGCGCAGGACAGCCTTTGAAACCTGTCAGGAAATTGTTGATGCCCAGACTTACATTTCGCCTGAAAAAGAATATGAATATGGCGTAAAATTAATGATACAGACGTCTAATCTGATATGTTCCCATGAACTCAATGATGCATTAGAACAGTTAGAAGTTTTTGTCGAGGGTGTAAAGACGCGAAAATATCCGCTGGATGAATTTCAGGAACAGATGAAGCTGATTATCCAAACGACAATGAAAGTATACAAAAAGACGCTGAAAAATAAAGAGCAGGAAGTTTTAGAGATGCTTAATATATTCAGTTATCAGAATATAGACGAATATATGGAAGTTGTCCGTCAGTGGATTAAAGGATTTGATGATTTAGTAAGCGATACTATTGATGAATATAAAACAAATGCTAAAATGAAAAAAGCAATAGATTATATTAAAAATAATTATTCTACCAATTTAAACATGGCGGTTGTATCAAATCATATTTCAATGAATTACTCACTGTTTTCCTTTACATTTAAACAGTATACAGGAACAAACTTTGTAGATTATTTAAAAAATACACGTGTGGGGAAAGCGAAAGAGCTGTTAACGGAAACAGATCTGAAAGTAAATGAAGTATCGAAAGCTGTCGGATATAATCATGAAAAACATTTTATGAAAACTTTCAAAAGTATTACAGGGCTTACCCCATCACAATATAGAAATAATTTACGCTCGTGAGGACATATGAAAAAGAAAAGGAAAAAAATGTTAATAAAATTTATTTTGGGACTTATATTAACAGGTATTGTTATTATTCTTATTATTACAGGCATCAATTTATATATTATGCTGAAAGAAAAAGGCAGGATTTTGTCTGTGCAGCAGGCATCGAAATTTCATGCTGACTGTATTTTAGTTCTGGGAGCGGGCATCAGAGACGATGGCAGCCCTACATGGATGCTTGAGGACAGAATAAAAATAGGCGACCAGTTATATCAGGGCGGCTGTGCGCCGAAAATTATTATGTCCGGCGACCATGGCAGAGCAGAACATGATGAAGTAAATGCCATGAAAAAATATTCCATGCGGCAGGGAATTCCATCCGAGGATATATTTATGGACCATGCCGGATTTGAAACATACGATTCCCTGTATCGGGCAAAGAAAATATTCGGCGCCGAAAAAATTGTTATTGTCACCCAGAAATATCATTTGTATCGTGCATTATATATTGCAGATAAATTAGGATTAGATGCCCGGGGTGTAGCATCAGATTTGAGGTTTTATAGTAAAAAAATGGCATATTGGAAGTTTAGGGAATATTTAGCAAGGATAAAATCTTTTATAAAATGTATTTCCATGCCGGAGGCGAAATATTTAGGAGAACCAATCGACTTAAATGTCAGCGGAGATGTTACAAATGATAAATAACAAAATATTGACATAAGATTTTACCTGTGTTATTATACTTTGGTATGCCGCTCAGTGTGGTTATAAGTATTGCAGCAGCAATCACCGAAGCTGGCGAGTAATGAGTAATAGGAGGTGCCCATATGTACGCAGTAATCGCAACAGGAGGTAAACAGTATAAAGTTTCAGAAGGCGATGTTATAAGAGTAGAAAAACTTGGCGCTGAAGCTGATTCAAAGTTTACTTTTGATAAGGTTCTTTATGTAGATGGTAAAGTTGGAAATCCAACAGTTGAAGGCGCATCAGTTGAAGCTACAGTAGTAGGTGATGGCAAAGCCAAAAAAATTATCGTTTACAAGTATAAGAGAAAAACCGGTTATCATAAAAAGAACGGTCATAGACAGCAGTATACAGAAGTTAAGATTGATAAAATCAATGCTTAATCAGGTGACGATATGACAAATATTACAATTTACTGCAAGAACAATACATACACGGGATTTTGCATGGAAGGACATTCCGGATATGCGGATGAAGGTCAGGATATTGTTTGCGCAGGAATTTCAGTATTAGCAATTAATTTTGTAAATTCCATAGAACAGTTAACGACAGACCATTTTTTACAGTTTGAGCATGAAGAGAATGGCATGTTAGAATTTGAATTTACGGATACAATTAGTCATGAAGCTGAATTATTAATAAGTTCTCTGGTTTTAGGACTGGAGCAATTACAGAATGAATACAAAGATTTTATATCATTAAATTATAAGGAGGTATAGCTATGATGAAAATGAACCTTCAGTTCTTCGCCCATAAAAAAGGTATGGGTTCTACAAAGAATGGCAGAGATTCAGAATCCAAAAGACTTGGTGCTAAAAGAGCAGACGGACAGTTTGTTAAGGCAGGTAACATCCTTTACAGACAGCGTGGAACAAAGATTCACCCGGGCGTAAACGTTGGACGTGGTGGTGACGATACATTATTTGCTACATCAGACGGAATCGTAAGATTTGAAAGAAAAGGCAGAAGCAAAAAACAGGTTTCTGTATATCCTGTAGCTGAATAATTAATAACAGATACTTGTAGGCTTCAAATCAGTGATGGTTTGAAGCCTATTTTAAGCTATGTATTATTATGGAGGAGTATTATGTTTGCAGATTTTGCAAAGATATTCATACAATCAGGAAAAGGCGGAGACGGTCATGTTTCCTTCCGAAGAGAGATATATGTGCCAAACGGCGGGCCAAATGGCGGTGATGGCGGAAAAGGTGGAGATGTTATTTTTGAAGTAGACAAGGGATTAAATACTTTGTACGAATTCAGACATAAACACAATTTTAAAGCTGAACCGGGACAGGAAGGCGGTAAACAGAATAAGACAGGCAAAAGCGGCGCCGATCTTATTATAAAAGTTCCGGAAGGGACAGTGGTAAGAGAAGAAAAAACAGGTAAAATTGTGGCAGACATGAGTGGAGATAATCAGAGAGTAGTTATCCTAAAAGGAGGCCGCGGCGGTAAAGGAAACCAACATTATGCCACAGCCACTATGCAGGTCCCAAATTATGCACAGCCGGGACAAAAAAGCATGGAATTAAATGTCACCTTGGAATTAAAGAGCATAGCAGATGTAGGACTGGTAGGATTTCCGAATGTTGGAAAATCCACTTTGTTATCCAGAGTAACCAATGCTGATCCTAAAATTGCAAATTATCATTTTACAACATTAAATCCAAATCTTGGAGTTGTGGATTTAAATGGTGGAAAAGGGTTTGTTATCGCTGATATTCCGGGATTAATTGAAGGTGCTTCCGAGGGCATCGGTTTGGGACATCAGTTTTTAAAACATATCGAGCGAACAAAAGTAATTATTCATGTGATTGATGCGGCTTCAGTGGAAGGAAGAAATCCAATAGAAGATATTAAATCGATTAACAATGAATTAAAAAAATATAATCCGGAACTGTTAAACAGACCTCAGGTGATTGCTGCCAATAAAATTGATGCAATTTATGGCGACACCAATGAAATAATAGATAAAATCAAGAAGGAATTTGAACCGGATATTAAGGTATATCCGATTTCTGCCGTCAGTGGGAAAGGATTAAAAGAATTACTTTATTATGTCAGAAAATTATTGGATAATTTTGATGATGCCCCGGTGGTATATGAATCGGAATATAATCCGGATGATTACCGGATTACTGCAGAATTACCATTTACCGTGGAAAAACTGGAAGAAGGTTTGTATTCTGTAGAGGGACCACGAATTGAAAGAATGCTGGGATATACCAATCTTGATTCTGAAAAAGGATTTATGTTCTTCCAGAATTTCATGAAAGATAATGGAATATTAGAAGAATTAGAACAAATGGGGATTGAAGATGGAGACACAGTAAAAATTTACGGTCATCAATTTGATTATTACAAATAAAAATGGAGAGTCATATGAATAGCAGACAAAGAGCATATTTGCGTAAAGTTTCAGCAACGATTGAACCCATATTTCAGGTAGGAAAATCTTCTGTCACGCCTGAAATTACAGAGGCAATTAATGAAGCATTGGAAAAACGTGAAATTATAAAAATAACTGTACTGAAAAACTGTTTTTATGAGCCAAAAGAGATTGCAGAGATTTTGGCAGAAAGAACCAGATCTTCCGTAGTACATGTAATTGGAAGAAAGATAGTCTTATATCGTCCTGCAAAAGACGAAAAAAACAGAAAAATAATTCTTCCGTAGATGAGGATTGATATGAAAATAGGAATATTAGGTGGAACATTTGATCCAATACACAATACGCATATTTATATGGGTAATCAGGTCCTGAAGGTGCTTGATTTGGACAAATTGTATTTTATGCCGGCTTTTTATCCCCCGCATAAAAACGCTGCAAAAATTACCGATGAAACCCATCGGCTAAACATGATAAAACTGGCAATAGAAGATTTAGAAAATATAGATTGTTTAACGTTAGAAATTGACAGTAAATTAAGTTATACAGCAGACACACTGACTGTATTAAAAAATAAATATCCCAATGACGAATTTTATTTTATTATCGGCGGTGATTCTATTTCCAGTTTTGAGAGCTGGTATCATCCTGAAATCATTTTAGAAAAGGCTTCTATTGTGGTAATACGCAGGAAGGATGAAACATTAGACACATTGGATGCAACAATCAGCCATATTATTTCAAAATTTCAGCATACGATGTCAAAGCATAACACGAAGGTTCTTCTTCTTGATACGGATGTTTCAAATATATCTTCAAGTTACATCAGAACACATCCGCTAGAGGAGTGCAGGAGTATGATACCGGAAAAGGTTTATAATTATATTCTTAAAAATCAGTTATATTCAGATAATAATAAAAATATGGCATGGTCTGTCGGAAAAATAAAGGATGATTTAAAAAAACTGTTAAATCCTCACCGCTACCAACATACTTTAGGTGTGGCAGATACTGCAAAGCACATGGCAGAAGCCTTTCATATAAATCCTAATTTGGCATATCTTGCGGGATTATTGCATGATTGTGCAAAACATTACTCCAATGATGAGCTGATTCGTTTCTGTAAAAAAAATAATATTTTTATTTCAAAATCGGAACAGAATGCGCCATTTTTACTTCATGGAAAAGTAGGTGCTTATATTGCCAGAGAAAAATACCATGTTGAAAATTCGGATGTATTAAACGCTGTCCGCTGGCATACGACGGGTAAGGCTGATATGACAACATTGGAACAAATTATTTTTTGTGCCGATTACATTGAACCTTCGAGAACCATTCAGCCTAATCTTTCTTATTTGCGAAAGATTTCCGATAAAAATTTGGATTTACTTACCTGTCACATCATACATGACACTCTAAATTATTTAAAAACAAAAGAGCAGATAATTGATGAACATACAGAAGAAGCATATCAGTTTTATAAAGAAAAAGTAGGAGACAAATAGTATGACTTCAAAAGAATTAGTAAAAATTGCATATGATGCATTAGATGAAAAAAAAGGAATCAATATTACAGTCATTGATATTTCAGAAATTTCCATTATTGCAGATTACTTTATTATCGCTGGCGGAAATAATGAAAATCAGGTGAAAGCATTAGCAAACAATGTAGAAGAAAAACTGTATCAAGCAGAAGTTACACCTTCTCATATTGAAGGCTATAATCACGCCAACTGGATATTAATGGATTTTAATGATATTATTATTCATGTTTTTAATGAAGAAGACAGATTGTTCTATGATTTGGAAAGAATCTGGCGGGATGGAAAAAAGGTAAATATTTTTGATTTATAAGGAGAATTTATAATGTGGGCATACGAAAGTGTTTTTTATCAGATTTATCCACTGGGCTTTTGCGGGGCACCTTTTGAAAATGATGGAAAATTAAAAAAAAGAATTCAGAAAATACATGACTGGATTCCACATATAAAAAAAGTGGGCGCCAATGCAATTTATTTTTCCCCCTTGTTTGAATCTGATACACATGGCTATAATACCAGAGACTATAAGAAACTTGACGTGAGATTAGGCGAAAATGAAGATTTTAAAGCCTTGTGTGAGGATTTACACAAAAATGACATAAAAGTAGTATTAGATGGCGTTTTTAATCATGTGGGACGTGGTTTTGAGCCTTTTGTTGACGTATGTAAAAACAGAGAGCATTCAAAATATCTGAACTGGTTTCATATTGACTTAAATGGAAATTCTAATTACAATGACGGTCTTTGGTATGAAGGATGGGAAGGCAATTACGATTTGGTAAAATTAAATCTCAATAACAATGAAGTGGTAGAATATTTATTAGATGCCGTTACTTATTGGATTCAGGAATTTGATATTGACGGATTACGCCTTGATGTAGCATATTGTCTGGATTTTGAATTTTTAAAACGCCTTAGAAGACATGTGGATTCATTAAAGAATGACTTTTTTCTGGTCGGAGAAATGCTGCATGGCGATTATAATCAGCGAATGAATGAGGAAATGCTTAATTCTGCAACAAATTATGAATGTTATAAAGGTTTGTATTCAAGTTTTAACAGCATGAATTTGTTTGAGATTAATCATTCCCTTCTTCGTCAGTTTGGACCGGAGCAATGGACCTTATATAAGGGAAAGCATTTGCTGTCCTTTGTTGATAACCATGATGTGACCAGAATAGCCAGCATATTAACAAACAAAAAGCATTTACCTCTGATTTATGCATTAATGTTTGGAATGCCGGGAATTCCATGTATTTATTATGGAAGCGAATGGGGATTTGAAGCAGATAAAAGCCAGGGAGACCCGGCATTAAGACCTGCTTTTCAGGCTCCGGAATATAATGAATTAACAGAATTTATTACAAAATTAGCCGGGGCAAAAAAATCCAGTCCTGCTTTAAATTATGGAGATTTTACATCTGTTGTTTTAACAAACAGACAGTGCATTTTCAAAAGAGAATTTCAAGGAAAAAGCGTTTATGTGTGCATAAATGCTGATGAAAATGAGTATGAAGCTCATTTTGAATTAAACAAGATTAAGGTTACAGATTTGATTTCAGGTGATATAATTGATATGAATGACGGATTCCTTATGCCTGCATACAGTGCATATTATCTGATGTAATTTCGTTATAAGACAAAAATAAATTTAAACTGGTGGTAAACTATCACAATTACCTACCGGAAAGGAAGTGCTAAAAATGACAAATAAATTAGTTCCTGTAACATTGCTTACAGGCTATCTGGGAGCAGGAAAAACAACATTACTGAATCAGGTACTTACAAATCAAAAGGGATATAAAGTAGCCGTTATTGTAAATGATATTGGCGAAGTGAATATCGATGCTTCCCTGATAGCAAAGGGTGGACAGGTTACACAAAAAGATGAAAATCTGGTGCCATTACAGAATGGATGTATCTGTTGTACTCTAAAAGTAGATTTAATCAACCAGATTATCGACTTAATCAAAACAGGCAGATTTGATTATATTTTAATTGAGGCGAGTGGTATCTGTGAACCGATTCCAATCGCCCAGTCTATTACAATGTTAGATGGTTCATATGATAAAAGAGCACAGATTGCACGTCTTGATAATATTGTATCGGTAGTAGACGTTGCAAGAATGGCAGACGAATTTGGATGTGGAGAAAATCTGGTAAAAGATGATATTGATGATGAAGATATTGAGAATCTTCTGATTCAGCAGATAGAGTTCTGTAATACAATTATTTTAAATAAGGTGGATACTGTCTCGAAAGAGCAGCTTGAAAAAGTAAAGGCAATTATAAGAACACTTCAGCCAAAAGCTGTTATGATTGAAACGAATTTCGGACAGGTTGATGTGGATGAAATATTAGATACAAATCGTTTTGATTTTGAAGAATCCAGCATGTCAGCAGGATGGATACAGGAATTAGAAGCGTTTGACGGGGAAGAAGCAGAAAAAGAGCACCATGAGCATCATCATGAAGAGGAACATGGTAAAGAGCATGCACATCACGACGAGCATGGACACCACCACCATCACCACCATCATCATGGAGAAGGTGAAACAGAAGAATATGGCATTGGTTCTTTTGTATATTATCGGAGAAAACCTTTTGCAAAAGAAAAATTTGAGGACTGGCTGGATACTATGCCAAAAACAATAATCAGAAGCAAAGGTATTATCTGGGCAGCGGAAAATAACAATGATGCATATATGTTCGAACAGGCAGGAAAACAGATTAATATTGCAAATGCAGGACAGTGGGTGGCAACAGCTCCTAGAAAAGTTCGTGCAAAAATGATGGAGGAAGATCCAACTCTTGTGGCAGACTGGGACGAGGAAGTCGGCGACAGAATGATAAAGGTCGTGTTTATCGGACATGACATGGATAAAGAAAAAATTATCAAATCATTGGATGAATGTCTGGCGTATTAAATGTTCAGGATATGAATTTGAACTAAACTGTAAAATAAATACTGTTGAAATAGAGGAATAATAACAAGTTTTGATTCGCTATTTGGAAGAAATGTTAATATGCGTTGCTTGTGGCAACGAGCAATTTTTCGTACAATAACGGTGACCGATAAGAGAAAGGAGGTCTCCTAAATGCTAAATGAAAACATTAAAGCAATACGAAAATCAAAAGGACTCTCACAACAAGAACTTGCTATTAAGCTGAATGTGGTGCGACAAACTGTTTCAAAGTGGGAGCAAGGATTATCAGTACCCGATTCTGATATGTTAATATCCATATCAGAAATACTTGAAACACCTGTAAGTACACTGCTTGGAGACACAGTTGTTGAAACAGAAGTTGATGGTTTAAAGGCAATTTCCGAAAAATTAGAGGTGATAAACTTGCAACTGGCAAAAAGAAAAACTACCAGAAGAAAAATTATACATTGGCTGCTTATCTCATTGTGTGCGGCTATGGTAATAATTTTTGCTATTTTACTACTAATCAATAGTCCTTACTTGGGGTGGGATTATAGCAGCCCTGAAACCGCTGTTCTTGGAGTGACATTTCATTCTTTAGAATGGCTATTTGTCAGGGTAGCACCGATTATTTTTGTTGGTGCAGCTGTTGGAGCTTTCCTGACACGAAAGAAAGAATAGAATCATTCTGCTTTTCGGGCACTCTGTGCTGTACAGGCGTTTATCGACTTTTTTCATTAAAAATAAAAGATATTTCCAAACGTTTTCTTTTCAGATTCATATTGGAAATATCTTTTTATTTTAAAATATATCGAAGTATTTAATTTATCCTTTGGAAAATGATTAAAAAATCATTGGTCTGTACAATGCATGTGCTTTACCTACAATGATACAATCATCTACAATAATCGGGTCCATATCATCATTTTCCGGCTGAAGGCGAATATATCCATTCTCTTTATAAAATCTTTTCACCGTAACAGAATCTTCAATCAGAGCAACAACAATATCACCATTTTTTGCAGTATTGGTCTTTTCTACAATCAGATAATCACCCTCAAATAAACCGATATTAATCATGCTGTCACCTTTAATTTCCAATATGTATGTCTCTGCGTTTGGCAGAAACTCTGCCGGTATTGGAAAATAATCTTTAATATTCTCAACAGCTAATAGAGGAGAGCCGGCAGCAACTCTGCCGATAATTGGAACATTAGCCATCTCTCTTCTTGTCAGCCCGAACTCATCATCTGTAATTTCAATGGCACGAGGCTTTGTAGGATCCCGTCTGATATATCCGTTTTCTTCTAATGTATTCAGATGAGAGTGTACAGAAGAAGTAGAGCGAAGTCCAACTCTTTCACAAATCTCTCTTACCGTAGGAGGATACCCTTTTGAAAGAATCTCTTCTTTAATATAATCTAATATCTGTTGCTGTTTAGCACTAATTTTTCCCGGCATATAATACCTCCAATTCAAAAATAAAATTTCATTTTACGACCAAAGTACAATTTAATGTACTTTACTTATGATAATATTACCACAGTTAAAAACAAAACGCAACAAAAAATCGAACAAATATTCGAAAATAATGTTGACAAACATTTGTTCGGGTGTTATTATAATATCAGAGAGACGAACAAATGTTCTTTGTGGTTGATATTACTATTATTACACAGGAGGATTTTTATTATGAATAGAAGCAGAAGAAGTATAAAAAGAAAAAGAGTCGTACAATTAAGAAAAAGATTATTTGCATCATGTACCGTTTTAGCTTTTGTTTTAGCAGTCATTTTTACCTTTTCAGGCATAAAAAATGTCAATGCAACAAATAACAGTGAAAATCCAATATACAAATATTATACCAGCTATGAAATTCAACCGGGTGACACACTTACATCCATTGCAGAGAAATACACTGTAAATAGTGACGTTTCTATTTCAGATTATATTCAGGAAGTAAAAAAGAACAATAATTTAGTTTCCGATAAGATTACCAGTGGCAAATACATTGTTATTTCTTATTATTCAAACGAGTATAAATAAAGCTTGCCTTTATTTCATATTATTTACATCTAGCCGCAAATGAAATAATACGCACTTCATTTGCGGCGCTTTCAATTAATCTTTTCTTAATTTTACAGCATTTCTGGCTTTTTTTCGGCGTTCATCTTCAATAGCGGCATAATGTTTTTTGGTAGTATTTACGTCTTTATGTCCCAGAACATCTGCCACCAGGTAAATATCTCCTGTTTCCTTATAAAGAGCAGTACCATAAGTACTTCTCAATTTATGCGGCGTAATCTTTTTCAAATGAGTTACTAATGATGAATATTTTTTTACAAGATTTTCTACTGCACGAACACTGATTCTTCGTTTTTGCAGGGAGAGAAACAGCGCATTTTCGTCACCTGTTATGGGAATAATCAGTTTTCTTTCTTCAATATAATCTAACAGAGCCTCCTCAACCTCTTCTCCAAAATAAATAATCGTTTCATTTCCACCTTTTCGCCTGATTTTAATTCCTGAATTTTTAAAATCAATATCATTGATGTCGATACCGACACATTCAGATACACGAATCCCGGTGCCAAGAAGGAGAGTAAGAATTGCCATATCCCTGTTTTTAGTCTTTGCATGAAAGTTTTGTTGTGATTTGGATAATTTATCTCCGGTTTCTACCTCATCTAATAATATACTGACCTCATCGGTGTCTAATCTGACAATTTCTTTTTGATGAATTTTGGGCATATCAACAATAGATGCAGGATTATTTTTAATCATTTCTTTTTTATAAAAATAGCGATACATGGTACGCAGGCATGCCAGTTTACGCATAATTCCACGTTCTTTATTCGTATGTTCCACACCATCTTCTGTAATATAATATTTCAAATATTCTAAATATTCCTCAATATCCGTAGCGGTTATCTGATCCAAAATACTCAACGGAAGTTCAGTGATTGCCTTGTTTTTTACACTCGGATTCTCTAATTTCAAATAATTAAAAAAAACAATTAAATCATAACCGTATGCAATTCTTGTTCTTGAAGAAGTAGTAGACTCAATTCCGCGGAAGAAATCTTTACAAAAACGCGGTAACTGTTTTTGCAGTTCTCGGAGTTTTAATTCATTCTTTATAATTACCTGCTCATGATAATTTTTATTTGATGCACTCATTAAATAACCTCCTTTGGTAAATGAAAGCCCCCATTCAGTAATGCTCTGAAAAAGCGTTCTTTGCATCCCGGATTTTCTTTATTTAACTGTCTCACAAGATTTTTTACATATTCACGTTTTGTATGTCCATCTACCGGACAGGGATTTTTTGCAACAGGTAATTCATATTTGTTTGCAAAGCCAATGACATCTATTTCAGGAACATACATTAACGGTCTGATAACGGTTAAATCCATTCTGTCTAAATAAGTAACAGGAGAAAAGCAGTGAAAGCGTCCTTCATATATCAGAGATAAAAACATAGTCTCTATCATATCGTCTTTATGATGTGCATATGCGATTTTATTGCATCCAAAATCTTTTGCCAGACTGTTTAATGAGCCTTTTCTCATTTTAGCGCAAAGAGAGCAGGGGTTTGTTTCCTTTCTTGTATCAAATACAATATCAGCTATATCTGTTTTAATTACGTGATATTCTACGTTTATTTCCGAACAGAATTGCCGAATCAAATCAAAATCCTGAATACCAAATCCCAAATCAACAGTAATGGCAATCATCTCAAATTTTTCCGTATAAAATCTTTTTAACCCATTTAATGCATACAAAAGTGTCAGACTGTCTTTTCCACCTGAAATACCAACGGCAATTTTATCTCCGTTTTGTATCATATTATAATCAGAAACAGCCCGTCTGACATAACTAAACAATTTTTGTGCTTTCATGAATTCCTCCAATATTTTTAACGTGTTTGGTGATAAAAATGAATAGAATAGTACAAAAAAATAGTTGTATATCATCACATTTATGATAACACAACTATTCGCAAAAGACAAGTTTAACGTGAAATTATATGAGAAAATAGAGCTAAATCAGTACATTTTCAATCAAATTTTGAAAATATTCCGGTATTTCTGCCTCAAACTCAACATATTTATTTGTTGTCGGATGAATAAATCCTATTGTTTTTGCATGCAGACATTGTCCCTGTAATTTGTATGGACATTTATTATGATTATAAATCTCATCTCCCAATAACGGATGATTGATGCTTGCCATATGAACTCTAATCTGGTGTGTGCGTCCTGTTTCTAATTGAAACTCACATAATGTATAATGTTTAAACCATTTTATTACTTTATAATGCGTAACCGCATGTTTTCCATGCAATTCATTAATACACATTTCTTTGCGTTTTATCGGATTTCTGCCAATCGGCGCATCAATGATACCTTCAGATTGTTCTAATTTTCCCTGAACAATACCGATATAAATCCGATGAATAGAATGTTCTTTTAATTGTTTTGCAATAAAATTATGACTAAAATCGTTTTTACAAACAATTAACGCACCGGTAGTATCCTTATCAATTCTATGAACGATTCCCGGACGTAAAACACCATTTATATTGGAAAGATTTTCGCGGCAATGATACATTACAGCATTTACCAATGTTCCGAAATAATGTCCCGGTGCCGGATGTACAACAAGATTTTTCGGTTTATTTACAATTAAAACGTCATTATCTTCATAAATAATATTTAAAGAAATGTTTTCAGGCTCAATATTCGCATAAACCGGTGCCGGAATATCTACAATAATTTTGTCTTCCGCCTGAACCTTATAATTTGATTTGCGTATTTTCTCATTTACTGAAATATTTCCATCTTTAATTAATTTCTGAATGTATGTTCTGGAATGCTCCTGTAACAAAAGATTTAAATATTTATCAAGACGGAGGTCCTGAAATTCTTCATCCACAATAAATACATTACTCATGACATTCTCCTGAAACTGCCTTTCATTGAAATAATCTTGTTAAATTCCTCTTCTTTGATTTTAAACAGGCAGATAAATATGATTCCGATACAGGCGATTGTGACATAACAATCTGCAATATTAAATATTGGAAAATTAATTAACTCAAAATAAATAAAATCGATGACATAGCCACGTGCCGTCCGGTCAATCAAATTACCGATGGCACCTGATAATAAAAGCGTTAAAAACAAATTTAAGACGCTATAAACATTGTTATTTGTAATAAAAAATAAATTGCCGGTATTTCGGATAAAAATGCTGATAAAGACAATCGCAATAATTGTTATAATAATAAATATTAACCGTTTTCCGGAAAACATACCCCATGCCGCACCGGTATTGCCGCCATCAAGATAATGTAAACAAAAAACGTTTTTTATGATTATAAAGTCATTTTTTCCCTTTAAATACATTACTGCCAGCCATTTGGTCATCTGGTCGAATAATACGAAAAAAAGCGTAAATAACACAATTTTTACTTTATATAAGCATTTTTTATTCATTATCAATTACCTTTTCTACACCTCTTAATAAATCTTCCCTGGTAATATCTCTGCTGATAAATGCATTTCCAATCCGGTCTATCAAAATAAACTTTATAATACCTGCATCCATCTTTTTATCATTTAAAGTTGCTTCTACTACTTCATTCGGATTAATATTGCGCGTTGTAATAGGAAGTTCGTACATCTGAAGAAGATTTAAAATATTTTTGTATGTATTTTCATCAATAAATCCCTTTTCCATTGAGAGAAAGACCGCAGCATGAATACCGATAGAAACACATTCGCCATGCAGCAGGGAAAAATTCTTTGCTTTTTCAATGGCATGTCCTATTGTATGCCCAAAATTGAGCAGGGCGCGTTCATTTTGTTCCTTTGGATCATTTTCCACAACCACACGCTTAATGTTACAACTGACAAAGAGTAATTGTTTTAATATATCCAAGTCTTTATTCATAACTTCATCTACATGCTTCTGCAGCCATTCATAGTATTGTGGATCACGGATAAGGGCATGTTTGATTACTTCCCCCATTCCCTGTAAATATTCCCTTTTAGGAAGTGAATTTAAGGTGGAAAGATTCATATAAACTAATTTTGGCATATAAAATGCGCCAACCATATTTTTATATGATTTAAAATCCACACCCGTTTTTCCGCCGATACTGGAATCTACCTGCGCCAGTAATGTTGTAGGCACCTGTATAAAATCAATTCCCCGCAGATATGTAGCTGCGGCATATCCGGTCATGTCGCCGGTAACTCCGCCTCCTAAAGCTATAAGCATATCTTTTCTATCAAATTTATTTTTAATTAAGGTTTCGTAAATCTCATTAATTGTCTCAAGGTTTTTATAGCGTTCTCCGGCATTGAATTGATATATGATAATTTTTTTACAATGTGGTTTCAGTAATTGTTTTAATTCTTCTGCATAAAGGGGACCAACAACAGATTCCGTCACAATACATAGTCTTCGATTCTCAAGGTGAAACTTTTTCAATTCATCCACAATAGCATCAAAAGACTTTGAATAAACAATATCATAGGATGGTTTATTATCATAATAAACAGTTATTCTGTCTGAAAAATTTTCCAATGCTTTCATTATGGTTTTCTCCTTCTTTTCTATTTAATAAAAATGCTTATTGATATAAATAAATTTTAATCAAATTTCGTCCCTTTTTTGTTTCTTTTATAACTCCTGCAAAGATAAAACGACCCTTTCCCCGCACGGAAACAATATCCCCTTCCTTTACACCGGCTCCGTTGGAGGTTGTAAGTTTACCATTAATAAAGACCTTTCGTTCATCAAGATAGGAAATGATACTGCTTCTTGTTGACTGAAAGGCTGCAGCTATCAGACTGTCAAGGCGTACATTTGAAATGGTTCCGATAATTTCCTTTAAATCCGGAATAATTTCGACAGATTCCTCTGCAACATTCTGAATAGACACCCGGGTATGTTTCACCTGAAACAAATTATTTAAAATATAATTGGAAATATCTTCTTTACAGTATACAAAAGCCTCATTGTCTTTCACAAAAATATCTCCCAATTTATTTCGATTAATTCCCAGATTTAAAATAGCTCCTAAAAAATCACGATGCGTTAATCTGTCTGCAAATTTAGAATGAATCGGTTTAACAGACAATATAGCGATTGGAAGATTTTCTTCATAATATATTTCTTTTGGCGAAAAAACAGCAATTTTTCTTTCAGCATAAGTATTACCTCCTGTAGTTTTCACAGTAACAGGAGGTAATGTTTCTTTTATCTGATTTAGAATACTCAATTCATAAAGATTCAGAAAATCAGAATATGTATAAATATTTCTTTCATATGCTGTATTTGCAAGATCGTTTAAATGATTCACCAAAAATAACTCTTGTTTATTCATGATATATTCTAATAACTTCTTCTGGCAGAATATGTGCTGGATGAATAATCGGAAACAGAATCATTTACCGAATCCTGAAAATCACCTGTAATATCAACAGAATGTGGTGTAACCAGATATATGTAACCACTTATTTTCTGAAGGTTGCCGGCAATGGCATAACATCCGCCAATGACAGAATCTACAATACGCTGCGCTAAATCAATTTTAATTCCTTCAAGATTTAATACAACGGATTTTCCTTCTAATAAAGTATCAATAATGTCTTTTGTATTTTCATAATGTGTAGGTTTTATCACACAGACTTCCATATCCGTGCTGGAGGAGCCGCGCATCTGAACCACTTTACTGCCTTTGGTACTTCTACTGCTTCTCATCTGTGATGCAGCTCTGTTTCTGGTGGAAGTGGTCTTTGTTTCCTCTTTTATTTCATGCTCTACAGAATGTCTCTGTGACACCGGTTCAATGTCTTCTTCCAATTCATCATCAAAGTCATCATAATAATCATCGTACTCATCATTATAATCTACTGTAAAAACATTCTTTATTTTATCTCCGATTTTTGACATTTTATTCTCCTATTATTTATTATAGTTTCTTTCTCCAAATATGCCGGTTCCTACTCTTACCATAGTAGCCCCTTCCTCAATGGCGACCTGATAATCACCCGTCATTCCCATTGAAAGCACATCCATACTAGTATTATCAATGTTTTTTTCTCTTATGTCAACCGATAATTTTTTCATTTTAGAAAAATATTGCCGATTTTTTTCAGGATTATCTGTATATGGCGCTATTGTCATCAATCCTTTTATTCTAATATGCGGTAATAAACTGATTTTTTTTATTAAATCCAATGTTTCATTGGCATTTACGCCGAATTTGCTTTCTTCATTGGCAATATTTACTTCAATCAGTATATTTGCAATTTCATTTTTTTTGCCAAACTCTGCTTCAATCTGATTTGCAAGTCTTATAGAATCCACAGAATGAATCAATTTTACCTTTCCAACAAGATATTTTACCTTGTTCCTTTGCAAATGGCCAATCATATGCCATTGAATATTTTTTGGTAAAATTTCATATTTTTCAGTTAATTCCTGAACTTTGTTTTCGCCATAATCTAAAACACCCGAAGGCAGTGCCTCCTCAATATCTGTATATGGCTTCGTCTTGCTTACTGCAATTAATGTTACTTCTTCAGGATTCCTTCCGGCTTTTTTACATGAAGCGCTTATATTTTCTCTGACTTTTTTTATATTTTCAAGTATCATATTCGTGCTCCTTTCATTGGAAAATAATCTGGTTTTCTGAAACATTGCCGGCATTAAGAACAATTCTGTCATAGATTTTTAATCCGTCCTGTTCTTTTTTAACAATATAATATTCATCAATTGTATCCAGTATATTTACAATCTCAAAAACCGTATAACCATTGTTTATATTATATACACCCATAAATTTCTGCGTTTTCCCGATGATATAATTGGAATGGGAATCTGATTTTGTAATTACATCGCCTTCATTAAAATATGCTTTTGAAACATAATAATTGTTTTCATCGGAATGGGCAATCGGTGGATAATATATTTCAGAATCATCTTTTTTTCTATTTGAGTTTTGGATATTAAAACCGATACTCACATCATCTTTTCCTTTTTTGCTGTATTCCTTTGGAATAACATACAATTCATTGGATATAATGGAAGATTTTGGAATTTTCAGTCCAACCTTTGGCGTTTCTACGATTTCAATATCCAAAAATCTGTCGGTTGCATATCGCACGGCATATTTTGCCAAAGTAATTACTCCATATTTATTTCCATCTGCTCCCTTGATAATCTTTAAATTAGCAGTCGTTGTAAGATTATCTTTTAAAAATTTAACACTAATCTTTGTTACGTTTTTGTATTTTTTAATATCGCTGTTACTGAACTTGACAACAATATTCCATTCTTCATCATGAATTACTTTATATATTGGTGTTCCCTTTTCAATTTTATCTCCGGATGAAAAATGGGCTGAAACATAATTGGTTTTATTAAAATGAGATAATTTTATTTTTTTAGGTTTTAAAGTTTCAAAATCATCTACTCGGTATAAAACAAGACCGGATACCTCTGATTTATTAATAGTAAAATATCCACCCTTTTTTTTGGCAATTTTCTGTAGAGAGTTCATATTAATTAAATCAACCACGGTACCTTTTAGTGTACTTTTAAAATCATATAAATTATTGAATTTCATGTTGTCAAAATTATTATTGAAATCTTTGAGCAAATCATTAATTGTATCGAGATTGTTTTGTGTTAATTTGGAACTTTCTTTTCCGGAATCTTTTAATAATTTATTTAATTCTCCGGAAGAATCAATACTGTATAATGTAGAATTTTTAGAAATCCGGGAGCCTTCCCGTATAAAATAATCTACATATCCGGATTCATTCGCATACTTTATAATTTCATCCCGCAGGGCAATCCCTTCATAAGAATTATTTATTTTTTCAGCATTACTTCCTTCTGTCACTTCATAATATTTTGTTCGCTCTGTGGTAAAATAAATAACAATATTGATAAATAAATAAATCAAAATCAGTCCAAATATCACAATACCTGCATTGATACGAAATAAACTTCTATATCTTATATGATTTTTTTTTCTTTTATCCATATTTGTGACTCCTTAAACCAAGTATAATTATCTTATAATTTTATAGTTAAGTCAATAATGTTACACATTTTTTATAAATTATCTCTCACAAAAGAAAAAGAAACAAATTCTGAATTAATGTATTATTTTTTTATTTCAGGAAATTATATTATTAGACCATAAAGGAGGTATTATATAATGAATTCTAAAGGATTTGATTATTGTGTACTGGTTTTAGTAATCATTGGTGCAATAAATTGGGGATTGATAGGATTTTTTAAATTTGATCTTGTTGCATTCCTATTTGGAGACATGACATGGATTTCAAGAATCGTCTATGCACTTGTCGGATTATCCGGATTATACTCCATTAGCCTTTTTGGAAGAATTTCATCATTTGGAGAAAAATAGAACGGTACATTAATATTAAAGGAAGCATCTGTATTATTGATACAAATGCTTCCTTATAATTAACAAGAAACAATTATTTTTTCTTTTAATGCTTCATCTAAAACATTTTCATTTACTGAAATACTGCAAACAAAATGAACGTTGCTGTTTAGCTTTTCTAACTCTGATACGGCATCTTTAATCGTGTCATTTGTCAAATGAGCCACCTTAATCAAACTATCGATAAAAACATATTCAATGTCATGGTTTCCGGACAAAAGCCCTGAAATAAATCCTATAAATCCCTCATATGTACTAATCGGATATTCTGTAATATTAATTAAACGTATCTGATTGTTTAATTCATACATATGTTGACTGCTCTTGTCTAAATAGACAATCACTCCGTTTGCTGTTTCAACGGAATCATTTGCCCGTTGTAACATTGCTTTGGTTTTACCATTTCCTTTTTCTCCACAGATTATTTCAATCATGTAGTATACCTCCTTTAGTTTTTATATATTTCTCTCCACTCCAAATCGCCTCGATCCAGAGATTTTATTAATAGTTCAGCTGTAGCTACATTGGTAGCCAAAGGAATATTATGCATATCACATAATCGAATGGTCCGGTGAATATCCGGCTCATGAGATTTTGGATTTTCCGGATCTCTAATAAAGATTAACAAATCCAGGTCATTTTGCTCAATTTGTGAGCACATTTGTTGTTCTCCACCCAGATGTCCGGCTAAATATTTATAAACATTTAAATTGGCTGCCTCTTCTATTAATCTGCCTGTTGTTCCTGTTGCATATAATGAATGTTTGCACAAAATTCCACGATAAGCAATACAAAAATTTTGCATTAATTTTTTCTTTGAATCATGTGCAATTAATCCTATGTTCATAAATATCCTCCTTTTTTTCTGTTACCACTTTCCATGAAATGGGCAACCTTTTTATATTTTTATCAGACCATTGCTTTATTTCTTTGTAAGCCGATATTCAAAGTAATTCCGACACCGCAATACATACTAATCAAGGAAGTCAGACCATAGCTGACAAATGGCAGAGTAATACCGGTATTAGGTAAAAGCATAGTAGCAACGGAAATATTTATAAAGGTTTGTATTCCAATCAAAACGCCAAATCCAAAGCAAAACAGCTTTCCACTCAAGGTAGGCGCCCTAGAGCCGATAATAAAGCATTCCAAGACAATCATAAATAATAATATGATAACCGCTGCCCCGCCAATGAAACCTAATTCTTCTCCTACAATCGTAAAGATAAAATCTGTATGAGACTCTGAAATAAGATTTCCATTTTTTACAGAAGTAACATCGTTATTATCCAAACCTTTTCCGGTCAGTCCGCCGGAACCGATTGCCAAAAGGGAATTTTCCTGCTGATATCTTAAATCCTTCGCATTTTCATTGTCTTCCTGGAAAAATCCTACAATTCGGTTATACTGATAGCCCTTTAAAATAAGGTTATTCGGTTGCGTTACATAATATCCCAGTATACAGATAATCGGTATTGAAATAATTAGTACGCCGGTAATAATTTTATAATGAATTCCTGATAAAAACATTATAGCACAAAATGTCAGAAAAATAACTATTGTTGTTGATAAATCCGGTTCAATAAAAACCAGTCCCATGGCAATCCCTGCAAATAATATAACTCCGCCTATCGTTTTAAATGTATCCAGCGTCTCTATATGCTTATATAAAAACGAGGCAATAAAAATAATCAGAAATATTTTTGCAAATTCCGATGGCTGGAATTGTAAAAATCCCAAATCAATCCACCGCTTTGCCCCTTTATTTACTGTACCTATAACGATTACCAGCATCAGCATTGCTATGGTGGCCAAATAAATCATCCAATAAAATTTAAATAATAATTTGTAACTGAGTAAGGTAAAAAATATAAGCAGAATAATACCTAAAAACAGTCCCAGAATTTGTTTAAACTGGTAATTTTCAGTCTTTGACGCACTGCCAATACAAAAAATACCGATAAAGGTTACTGCAAGCACATATATAATCAAGCGGAAATTTAAATTTGACAGCTTATATTCTTTTATCGCATTTCGTATTTTTTTTAACATTAAACCTTAACCTCTTTTATTGGTATATTTGCCATTAAACATGGTCCTTTTTCGTGGTGTATTTCCACAATACAATGATCAATATCTATTTCAATATATTTCGATATTACATTTACAATATCGCGTTTAATGGCTTCCGTGGTATACGGATTACATCCGATTCTGTCTGTTACTAACAAAATTTCAAGACGCTCTTTTGCAATTTTGCTAGAACGCTTTTTTCTAAATAAATTTTTCAAAATCATTTTGACGCCCCCTTACTGAAAATATTTTTAAAAAACAGAAAGGAAAACTTTCCCTGTGCTTTATCTTCTGCAAGATATGTACCATTTAACCGGTCAGCAATTTTAACAATCGCTTTGCCGGACGATGTGTTTGTATCTACTACCGCTTCTCCCCGATTGGTAGCAATAACAACATTGATGTCGTCATTAATACAACCGATTATTTCTGTCCCTAATATTTCATGGACATCACTTTCAGACATCATTTCCCCTTTTCTTATCAGTTCAGGTCGTAATTTATTTAACAGTAGATAAATTGGGTCAATTCCATCTTTTTCCAGCAGACCGATAATTCTGTCAGCATCTCTGATTGACGATACTTCCGGCGTAGTTACAACAATAGCTTTTGTAGCACCTGCAATGGCATTTTTAAATCCCTGTTCAATGCCGGCAGGACAATCAATGAATACATAGTCAAATTCTTCCTTCAGACATCTGGTCAATTCTATCATCTGTTCGGGACTGACAGCATTTTTATCTCTGGACTGTGCACTTGGAAGCAGATACAGATTGCTGTGCCTTCTGTCCTTTATGACAGCCTGCTTTAATCTGCAGTTTCCTTCTAAAACATCTACCAGATTATAGACAATTTGATTTTCCAGACCCATAACCACATCCAGATTTCGAAGACCAATATCTGTATCAATCGCTATAACACTTTTGCCCTTTTTTGCCAGGGCAATACTCAAATTTGCAGTGATTGTAGTTTTTCCTACACCACCTTTGCCTGAAGTTATTACTATTACTTCTCCCATATTCCCTCCTAAAATAAACAGATATTTTATTTGTAATGCTATCTTATGTATTTTATTCAGGAAAAAATCTTAATCCTGGGTTACACTTCCCGTATTATCACTCTTAACTGATTTTTTAAGATCTTTATCTTTTAGTTCTCCATAAAAATATTGGATGCAATTCTTCGCCAATTCTGCGGAATCATGAGAAGAATTACCAAATGGAATGACCGTCGACACACCGATTTTCGGATGATCATATGGAGCATATGCCACAAACAATGCATGGGAATTCCTGTGTTTGTTTTCCTGTGCCGTACCGGATTTGCCGGCAATCGCAATTTTTGTATCTTTGAAGAAATTACGAACGGTTCCCTGTGTTACAACTTCTCTCATACCTGTATGTATTGCATTCCAGGTACTATCAGAAGCCTCCACTTTATTTGATAATTTGGCTTTATTTTTATAAACCAATTTACCTTTCCTTGAATTAACCTTATGAATTAATGTCAGATTATAATTTTTACCTCCATTGGCTAAAGTCGAAACATATCTTGCAAGCTGTGCCGGCGTATAGGCATTGCTGCCCTGTCCGATTGCGGAATGAACTGCACTTTCTGTAGAAAAATGTGGTTCTCTTTCTGTAATTTCCACACCGGAAAGCATGTTAAGTCCAAGCAGTGTCGCATATTTTTCTATTTTTTCAAGTCCAACCGCACTATCATATGCGGTACCTTCGGACTCTCCCAATCTGTATCCCATCTCATAAAAGAAATAGTTACATGATTGTGCAAGTGCGTCCACCACATTGATATAACCATGCGTTCCCTGCGGATATATCCAGCATTTTGGTGATGGTTTAATCTTTTTAAATTTCCCTACAGCATTTATTGTTGTACCGGGGCTGATAATCTGTTCTTCCAATGAGGTAACTGCCGTACACATCTTAAATGTTGAGCCGGGAGCTGTAGAACCCTGAGTCGCCCTGTTATATAGCGGATCAGACTGATCATCTACTAATTTTGCCCAATAATCAGGATCAACGGTTCCCGATAACATATTGTTGTCATAGCTTGGATAAGTTACCATAGCTCTGATTTTTCCGTTATTCGGGTCTGTCATCACCACAGAGCCGGAACATGGATCTAATGCAAGCTGTGCCGGTGTAATTTTTAAACTTTTAATCTGATTGATAATAAATCTGTAAGTCTGATAGGAATCATGGGTAGATAAAAGACGATAGGTATCTTCATCTTTATCCAAAATTCCCTGATCGTACAGCAGCATACAGATTTGGCTGCCGGATATACTTCCGTCAAGAATTCTGTATTTTGATACTAATTTTCCAAACGAATAATTCTTTTTAATATCATTGATAATGTGTTTTTTGATAATGTTATATGTTTCGCCGGTTGATAAATACGCATCTTTGATTTCTAAATTATCTAAATTAATCCAGTTCATTTTAATCGCATATTTAATAAAATCATTGAGGCTTAAATCGCCATCCACATATTTCAAATATGTTTTATCTTCCAGATTAATTGATGATGAAATAAGTATTCCGTCATTTTTCAGCAAATCATATATATAATCACAGTAATCCTGATATTCATCTTTAAAATCGTTATATTTTGTTCCTTTGGAATTTAAGTCATGACTTATCTTTTCTACTGCTTCATTTACAGCTTTTTTGTATTTCAGTTTCAAATCCTTTTCATTGGCACTTGCATTCTTTCCGGACAGGTTTTTCAAATGAACAACATTATTTGTTACCAGTTGGGAATATACTTTTTTAACTGATATATAATGTAATTTTTCATCCGTTTCATTTTTCTCGTCAACGTCATAATTGACAATTTCAGAAATCAGTATTGCGGCAATCCGCTTTTCCAACATTGTGTAAACAGCTTTTTGTAATTTAGAATCAATCGTCAGATAAACATCATTCCCCGCAGCAGAATTTTTCTTTGAAATGGTACTTAATACTTTTCCCGTATTGTCGACAAATATTTTTTCTTCGCCACGCTTTCCCTGAAGATATTCCTCCATGGAAGACTCAATTCCCGCCTTGCCGATTATATCGCTGGCTATATAATTTTTGCCTTTATTGTTATAATCCTCCAGCTCGGTATCGGAAATTGTTCCTGTATATCCGATAATTGGAGCAAAATACTGACTCATATTATATTTTCGGACGGTCTGTTCTTCTACTGTAACACCGGGCAAATCAGCTTCATTTTCATATATTGCAACAACTGTTTTGTTAGAAACCTCTTTTGCAATAGTAACACCAAGATATTTTTGAGAAGAAATGGCATAAACATTATATCGGACTGCTATCATTTTCAGCAGCATTTCATCCGAACACTTCTGATGAATTTCAAATAAATCGTTTTTAATATAATTAATAATTTCACCTGCTGAAGCATTGGAATAATCATGTCCGTTCTTCTTTAATCCCTGACCAAAAATATTTTCAAGAAAAATCTTTTTGGATGCATCTGATGTATAATTTGCCACCCATTTTCCATCACTGTTCAATGATATTGGAAAATCAACGATTACTTTATCTCCATAGCTTTCAATAATATTAATAGCCTTATATACGATAGCGTTTAATTTTTCGTTTTTCTCATCAGAGCTGTCTATTTTATCTTCAATTTTAATTGTATAGGCAAGCTCATCATGCGCCAATACTTTCCCTTTTACATCCAGAATTTTTCCTCTTGTCCCTGATGAATAAACAGTTTTTTCAGCCTTCTGGATATATGTACTCATGTAATAATTTTCATTGACAATCTGCAAATCAAATAATCGATAAACAAGTACAGAAAATAGACCTATTAATATAAGGCTCATGATAAATATTCTTGATTTAATTGTTTTTAAAACCGTATATAAAAAATCACTTATCAAAACTTAATGTATTCTCCTGTTTTAAAGTTAATATTTTTTCATTTAATAAATAAAATAGTTTATATAGAATAAATGCAACAAATGTAGTTATAATCATTTCCGGAAAAATAATCTTTTCAAAATAAAATGAAAAATCTAATTTATTTCTCAATAGAAATCTAAATATATATAACAAAACATTATATATAAAATCGCTTGTAAATACTAAAACCATGGGCATAAATACATGATTACTGTAAAACATTTTTTTAAACAGACCGCTAAAAAAGCCCATATACATGTATATTAATCCATACAGTCCAATGACGTCTCCAAAAAAAATATCCACCAAAAGTCCGCAAATTAATCCGGTGACACTGCCATAGTTGCAGCCTCGCATAAAACCGAAAATACATGTTACAAATAAAAGAAAGTTTGGTGTTGCAACAACATCGGAATTTGCAAGGGAAATCTCGCTTTGCAATACAAATGATATAATGATTATGAGTGCAGTTATGGATATTTTTATAACTCTATGTTTCATGGGAACCTTCCTCTACCGTTAATCTTTTAATTGTTCCTTCATATCTGTAATGACCAGCACTTCGTCAATATGCTGAAAATCCACTACCGGCACAATCTGTCCGGACTGTGTCAATTCATTCGAATCTTTTGAAATTTTCGAAACATATCCAACCAATATTCCCGGAAGAAATTTATTACTGATTCTGGAAGTGACAACCATATCGCCCTCTGCAATTTTTGCTTCCTTTTTTATCTCTGTAATGTTCATTACTCCATCATCAATTAATTTTAAATCTCCACTGGCTATTCCCGTATCTGATGTATTGGCAAAAGAGACACTGACACTGCTTTCATCATCAATAATAGCGCGCACCTTTGCATAATTTTTTCCAACGTCGTAGACAATTCCAACCAGTCCGCCTCCACTGATGACATTCATGTCTTCTTTAATACCATCCTCGGAGCCTTTATCGATAGTAAAAATATTAAAAAAATTACCGGTATCTTTTGCGATAACTCTTGCCCCGACTTTTTTTAAAGAAGAATAATCCTTATCCAACTGATATAAATTGCGAAGTCTGGTAAGCTCATACTTATTCTGCGCTAACAGACTGTTTTCTTCCGTCAGTTCATCTACCTGATTTTTTAATTTGTCATTTTCGCTCTTCAGTTTCTTTACAGACTTAATTAAATCAGATTTATCTGTAAACCAGCCGCCAATATGATTAATTCCGTCCTGTAAAGGAATAACAACAACACCGGCAACTGTTTTAAAAGGTTTTGAAAAACTATTAACAGCTACAGATAAAATAAGCGCGGCAATACATACCAATGTTAATATAAAAATTAAAATTTTAGGCTTTATGGTTATTTTACTTGGTTTTTTCATTTTGCTCACCTTTTCGCATGATTAATTAGAGAACAGTTTAAAACGAACTTTCTCTTGGCTCGTACATTAATTTTCTATATCCGGAATCAGACATAATGATTGAAATTCCACGAATAACCGATTCTCCCGGATTTTTGATGGTATTTACTTTTAACTCCGTTTCGATTTCAATTAATTTATCTAAATTTGCAATTTCTGAAGAAGCGCCTGTAAGATAAAGTCCAATATCAATAATATCAGCTGTCAGTTCCGGTGGAGTCCTCTCAAGTAAATTCTTGATTGCCTCAATAATATCATCAAAAAATTGTTTGATTGCCTCATATATTGTATCTTTTGATACACCACGTTCAGATGGCAGTCCGGTAATGACATTTCTCCCATATACATATAAAATATCATCATCCATGTCATCATCCTCTTCATTATACATGGCATCGGATAGTTTACATTTAATCTGTTCTGCGGTTTTAAGACCTATGAGAATATTGTATTTTCTCTTTACAATGTCACAAATCATCTGATCTAAACGGTTTCCACCCATCTTGACAATTCGACTGACTACAATACCACCATGGGAAATAACTGAAATTTCCGTAGTGTCCGCACCGATATTAATAATCATATTTCCTCTCGAACTTGTCATGTCAATTCCAAGACCTACAGCATCTGCAATAGGTTTTTCAACGATTTTGATTTCTCTTGCCTTGATGTCAGATTTTGCTACGACTTCATAAAATGCTCTTTTTTCAACTTCGGTAATATCCGCCGGAACAGCAATACAAAATCTTCCCATCTTGCTTCCTCTCGGACCGGTCATTTTTTTGAAAAACTGTTCAAAGAGCATTTTCATGCTTTTTAAATCTGCAATAACACCATATCTGATTGGAAAAACAACTTTAATATTATCCGGAGCTTTTTCGTACATTTTATAAGCCTCATCTCCGATTTCAAACAATTCATTTTTATTTTTAATTGCTATAATATTTTTTTCATTTAAAGTTGTTTTGGTCATTCCATTATATATCTTAATATTGCTTGTACCAAAATCTATCCCATAAACACTTCTGCTCATGCTATATTATATCCTTTCATATTTGTTATCAGGTTTTAGGAAATCAATATTATGCTTCACTTATAATTGGGCACATTCTTTCAGACTGCAATAGGCATTATCACCAATAATAATATGGTCTAACAGTCTAATCCCTATCATGGCGCCCGCTTTTTTTACCCGGACTGTACTTTTTATGTCATCCTGACTGGGTTCAGGGTCCCCGCTGGGATGATTGTGAATCAAAACAATATTAACACAATTACATTTCAGGGCTTCTATAAAAATTTCTCTTGGAGAAATAAGGGACTGATTAATCGTGCCTGAACTAATCAGCTTGTCCTTAATTAATTTGCATTTCGTATCAAGAAACATTACATACAGATGCTCCTGCTCTAAGTGCCTTAATTTTTCCATATAGAAATCTGCTATGATTTCAGAACAGTTATACCTCGTCTGATTGCTGAAGCTGGTTCGCGCAATCCGCTTGACCAGTTCTACTACACATAATATCTGTACAGCCTTTACCTTTCCTATTCCATTCATATTCATCAGCTGTTCATAGGAAAGATGCGTCAGGGATAAAACACTGATATTTCCCTCTTCATTCTGAAGCATTTTTTTTGCCAGTTCTTTTACATTACAGCCTTTTGTTCCTGTGCGTAAAATTACTGCAAGCAATTCAATGTCTGTCACAGACTCCACTCCATATTTGAAACATTTCTCATATGGGCGTTCTTCTTTTGGCAGATTTTTTATTTTATTCATATTCCTCCATTTCCGCTCTCTCCGAGTACAAGGGAAAAACGTTTTTGAAGAAATATTTAATCTTAATTATTGTATCACATTAAATTTTCCGTGTATATGTTTTTTCCAATAAAAGGGAAATAACAACAAAAGATTACAAAATAGTAATCAAATCGTCATGAACCATATTCTGAAAGGCTTTCATAATCCCAAATTTTGCATGCTCCCATGTTAATCCGCCCTGAAAATATACTGCATATGGCGGCTTAATTGGTCCATCTGCACTCAATTCAATGGAGGAACCTGAAATAAACGCTCCTGCAGCCATAATCACAGGGGCATCATACCCCGGCATATCCCATGGCTCCGGCATCAGATGACTGTCGATTGGGGCGGCTGCCTGTATCCCTTTACAAAAAGCAATCACACAGTCCGGATTACCAAATTCAATGGCTTGTATAATATCATGTCTGCTTTCCCTGCTGTCTGGAATCACTTTGAAATTATATTTTTCAAAAAGACCGGCTGCAAAAACTGCTCCTTTTAATGCGCTTGCCACAACGGTAGGAGCTAAAAACAGCCCCTGATATAACTGGCTCATAATTCCTAAATTTGCACCGACTTCTTTTCCAAGCCCCGGGGTGGTAAGTCGATAGGCGCATTTTTCAATACATTTCTTCGTTCCGCAGATATAACCTCCAATTGGAGCAAGTCCGCCTCCCGGATTTTTAATCAATGAACCTACAACCATATCTGCACCTGCATCCGATGGCTCATTGGTTTCAACAAATTCACCATAACAATTATCCACCATAACCGTTATATCAGGATTGATTGACTTTATAAAAGAAATTACCTTACCGATTTTCTCCACAGACAATGTAGGTCTTGTCGCATATCCTTTGGAGCGTTGAATACCTATAAGAGTAACTCCCTCCAGTTTTGACTGAATTGTATCATAATCAAAATCACCATTTTCTAATAAATCAACCTGGTCGTATGTAATACCATACTCGAAAAGACTTCCTGTAGAAGGTCTGATGCCGATTACTTCTTCTAATGTATCATATGGTTTTCCACTAATATACATCAGTTTGTCACCCGGACGTAAATTTGCTGACAAAGCAATCCCAAGTGCGTGTGTTCCACAGGTAATCTGCGGGCGCACCAATGCATCTTCCGTATGAAAAATACTGGCGTATACTTTTTCAAGCGTCTCACGTCCTAAATCGTTATAACCGTAACCGGTTGTTGCTGCAAAATGGGCCTCTGACACTTTATTTGCCTGCAGTGCTGATAACACTTTTAATTGATTATATTCTGCAATTTTGTCTATTTTTTGAAATCTTTGTGATAATTCTTCAATAATATTATCTGCAATTTTCAAAACTTTTTCATCAATGCCCATCTGTTTATACATTTCATTTAATTCATTCATACTTTATCCTTTATTATGTTTCTTTTTTTTAAATTAATAAGCATTTCCTCTAATATTTTTTCCTGATTATACTGATATTTATCAATGTCAATCATTGTAACATCCTTTTCCCTTCGAAACCATGTAAGCTGTCTTTTTGCAAAATGCCGGGTATTCTTTTTGATTAATTCTGTGGCATCTTCCAGTGAAATATTATTTTCAATATAATCAATAATTTCTTTGTATCCGATTCCCTGCATTGAAACCATATTTTTATTGCATCCATTATCTAAAAGCGTCTCTACTTCTTTAATCAATCCGTTTTCCAACATATCGTCTACACGTTGATTAATTCTGTCATAGAGCAGTTTCCTTTTATCGTTTAATACAAAATAAGCAAAATTGTATGGAGATTTCTTATTTCTCTGCTCAATATTATGACTGGAAATGGATTTGCCGGTGTCATGGTAATATTCCAATGCCCGAATCATGCGTTTTACATTATTACAATGAATTGCATCTGCAGAAACAGGATCAATTTCTTTTAACATATTGTGTAAATATTCATTTCCTTTATTGCGGGCGATTTCTTCCAATTCTTTTCTATAGATGTGATTGTCATCTGTTCGGTCAAAGTCTATATCGTACAATAGCGCCTGAATATAAAAACCGGTTCCGCCTACAATCATTGGAATTTTTCCTTTATTATAAATTTCTGAAACAGCCTGCTGTGCCATGGTCTTAAAAACATGAACATTAAATTCTTCTGCAGGATCTAAAACATTAATCAAATAATGGGGAATCCCCTGCGTTTCCTGCTCGGAAATTTTTGCAGAACCAATATCCATGCCTTTATACACCTGTATGGAATCAGCGCTGATAATTTCGCCATTGATTCTTTTTGCCAGTTCAATGGAAAGTTTTGTTTTTCCAACCGCTGTAGGGCCGGTTAAAACTACCAGTTCATTCATAAATGCTCCTTATATTTTTTTAAATAATCCGCTTAAATTTTTTCTCAAGTTCATATTTACTCATTGATATAATGGTCGGTCTGCCATGAGGGCAGTTATAAGGATTTTCCAGAGACAGCAGCTGGGTAATCAGTTGGTCTGCCTCCGCAAAGGACATTTTACTGTTGCCTTTTACTGCCGCTTTGCAGGACATGGATGCAATTTTGTCAGTCAGAATATCCGGCGACATTTTTCCCGCTTCATTCGTAAGATTGTCGATAATTTCCATCAATACATCCTGACTGTCAAGAGTATATAAATCTGAAGGAACGCCTCTGACAGTAAAATCCTGTCCCCCAAATGATTCGATTTCAAAACCGATTTCCTTAAAATTATCCAAATATTTTTCTATTAAGTTCGCTTCATTCATTGATAAGCTGAGAATAATCGGTGGATTAATCATCTGGGTAGATACCTGTTTACTCTTTCGTTTTTCCATTAATGCCTCAAACATGACTTTTTCGTGAGCCGCATGCTGGTCAATAATATACATTTTGTCACCATATTCTACAATCCAGTAAGTATCAAAAACCTGACCGATAATTTTATGCTTATCTTTTGCTATATTACTTAAAAAATTATCATAAACATCCGTAACTTCCCGTTGGATTGGCTTACCCTGCTCAAGGGATAATGCATTTCGATTCTCCTGCAAAGGATTCACGGAATCTGAAGCAGATGTATTATGATACGCGGTCTCTTCCCGAACCACATTATTTTGTGTATATTTTGAGCTTTTATCTCTTTCATCAAATAATTTCTGCCTTTTTGTTTCAAACGGTTCCGGTGTATATTTTATATTTTCTTTTTTCTCAATATCCTGATGCAGCTTTACATCAATAATATTCGGTTTTTCAATCAGGGCATTATGAACCCAGTCCGAAATCATTGGATAAATTTTTTCTGATTTTCGAAACCGGAGTTCCATTTTGGAAGGATGTACGTTCACATCTAAATATTCCGGATTAATTTCAAAATTAATTACCGTAAAAGGATACTTATGCTGCATTAAAATAAATTTATATCCATCCTCTATCGCTTTTGAGATAATATTACTTTTAATATACCTGCCATTGATAAAATAATTTTCATAAGTCCGGTTTCCTTTAGAAATAATGGCTTTTCCAATATACCCTGTTATTTTCATAAAGTCATTTTCTTCGTTGAGACGGATAATATTATCTGTAATTTCTTTTCCATAGATACTGTAAATTACATCTTTTAAATTTCCATTCCCGGAAGTATGGATTCTGACTCTTCCATTGGTCTTAAAGCTTATGGCAATTTCCGGATGGGAAAGCGCAATTTTTTCCACAATATCTGAAACATAACCTGATTCCGTCTGCGCTGTCCGCAAAAACTTACGCCTTGCCGGTGTATTAAAAAAAATATTATTTACAATGAATGTTGTGCCTACAGGAATACCGATTTCTTCATACCCGACTTCTTTTCCCCCTTCAATTCTATATCGGATACCTTCCATACTGGAATTGGTTCTGGTCAGTAATTCAACCTGACAGACAGCGGCAATGCTGGACAATGCCTCACCACGGAAACCAAGAGAGGTCACACATAAAAGGTCCGCCGCGGTTTTAATTTTACTTGTCGTATGCCGTAAAAAAGCAGTTCTGACATCTTCTTTTTCAATTCCTATGCCATTGTCAGTAATTCTGATGGACTTCATTCCGCCATCCTCAATTTCTACAGAAATCATTGTGGCGCCTGCATCAATCGCATTTTCCATCAATTCTTTTACAATGGAGGAAGGTCTCTCTACAACTTCTCCTGCCGCTATTTTATTGATAGTATTTTCATCCAGTTCTTTTATATTACCCATAATCCGTCTCCCCAAAATATTACCACCGGTTCTTTAATTGGTTTTGTAATTTATATAAATAATTTAAACTATCGATTGGCGTCATTTCACTTAAATTTAACTCCTCAATTTCCTGCACAATATCATTTTCATTCATTGCTGCAAATAATGTCATCTGATGTGCCTCTATGTCATCATTAATGCCCGGAAGAATATTATTTCCCGGCTGCATGGCGACAGCAATATCTTTGGCTTTTGCAGTGATGTCAGCATTCCTTAATTCGATTACCAGTTCTTTTGCACGTTTTAAAACACTTTCAGGAACTCCTGCGAGTTTTGCCACCTGAATACCATAGCTCTGGTCTGCACCGCCTTTTATGATTTTTCTCAAGAAGACAATATCGTCTCCCTGTTCTTTTACACTGATACAGTAATTATTGACGCCCGGCAAAGTACCTTCCAGCTCTGTCAATTCATGGTAATGGGTGGCAAACAGAGTTTTGGCTCCAAGAATTTTCTTATCGCAAATATGCTCTGCCACTGCCCATGCAATGCTAAGACCGTCAAATGTACTGGTTCCACGTCCGATTTCATCAAGAATCAACAAACTGTCCGGTGTCGCATTTCTTAAAATATTTGCCACTTCAGTCATTTCAACCATAAAAGTGCTTTGACCACTTGCAAGGTCATCCGAAGCACCGACACGGGTAAAAATCTTATCGCAGATAGAAATATCTGCCTCCTTTGCAGGAACATAGGAGCCAATCTGCGCCATAAGTACAATTAAGGCTGTTTGTCTCATATATGTAGACTTACCAGCCATATTTGGACCTGTAATAATCGATAATCTGTTTTTATTCGTATCCAAATAGGTGTTATTCGAAATAAACATATTATCCGGCATCATCTTTTCAACCACAGGATGCCTTCCGTCTTTTATATCTATCAGCCCTTTTTCATTAATTTTGGGTTTTACATAGTGATTGCGTTCAGCAACATATGCTAAAGAAGCAAATACATCAATTTGGGCAATCACTTTTGCTGTCAGCTGAATACGGTTAATCTGTTGGAATATTTTATCTCTGACAGAGGTAAAAACGTCATATTCTAATGAAAACAGTTTGTCTTCCGCTCCTACGATAATTTCTTCCAATTCTTTTAATTTAGCTGTCGTAAAACGTTCGGCATTGGTAAGCGTCTGCTTTCTTACATAGTAGTCCGGCACCTGATTTTTATAAGAATTAGATACTTCGATATAGTAGCCGAATACTTTGTTATATTTTATTTTTAATTTTCCTATTCCTGTCTTTTCTTTTTCTTCCGCTTCCAAATCAGCCAGCCAGACTTTACCTTCTGTCTTTGCTTTTCTAAGCCTGTCGATTTCATCATTAAATCCGTCTCTGATAATTCCGCCATCTTTTATACTAATTGGCGGATCATCCGTAATACACTCACGAATCAGCGTTGCAATGTCTTCTAGGGTGTCTAATTGATTATATAATTCAACAAACAATGGCGATTTAAAATCATTAATAATATGTTTAATGTGAGGAAGCATTTCAAGAGAGGTTTTAAATGCAATTAAATCTCTCGGATTGGCAGAACGATAAGAAATCTTGCTTACCAACCGTTCCAAATCATAAATAGGAGCCAAATACTCCCTTAATTCATCTCTTGTAATAATTGCATGGTTAAGCTCTTCAATTACCTTTTGACGTTTGATAATTTCTTCTTTTGAGATTAACGGCTGTTCAATATAACCTCGAAGAGTTCTTGCGCCCATGGCAGTTTTTGTCTTATCCAGTATCCATAATAGAGAACCACGTTTTTGTTTTTCTCTCAATGTTTCGCATAATTCCAGATTTCTTCTGGTTGAAGTGTCAAGTATCATAAATGTACTTGTGGAATAAGGAATCAGCTTTGATAAATGCGATAATGAGTTTTTTTGTGTCTCATAAAGATATTTCAAAAGAGAGCCGGAGGCAATAGGCGCCAGTGACATTTCTGTAATCCCCAACCCTGACAAATCAATAATTCCAAAATGGTCTTTTAATATTTCTTCGCAGTTATCTTCGTCAAAATACCACTCTTCTAATTCAAATACGGAAACAGACAGCCTGTTTTTAATATCATCAATATCAATTCCACACATTAAAAACGCATGGTTACAAATAATTTCACTCGGCATAAACTTATTAATTTCATCTAATACATTTCTTTCAGATAAAACCTCCGTAACATAGTAATCGCCGGTTGTAACATCTGCAATGGAAATACCAAATTTTCCACCAATATACGCAATAGACATCAAATAATTATTTTTTCCTTCTTCCATGGCGTTGGTGTTCAGATTGGTTCCGGGGGTTACAATTCTGGCTACCTCACGCCGGACAAGACCTTTTGTCTCTGCAGGATCTTCTGCCTGTTCCACGATACATACCTTATAACCTCTGGTAACTAACTTGTTAAGATATGTATCGACTGCATGATAAGGGACACCACACATCGGAGCTTTCTTTTCCAGACCACAACTTTTTGCAGTCAGCGTGATTTCCATAACTCTTGATGCTTCTAAAGCATCGTCATAAAACATTTCATAAAAATCTCCCAGTCTGTAAAATATCATACAGTCATCATATTTGTTTTTTGTCTCTAAATAATTTTTCATCATTGGTGTAAGGTCATCAAAGTGATGGTCCCATACATCCTGCATCATCTGTGGTAAACTCATTTTACTCCACCATCTCTCCCATATAGTAAAATCCTTTTGCTTCTTTTAAGCAGACATTGACAATTTTTCCGATATATTCCAAAGGTGCTTTGAAATGTACTACTGAATTATTGCTTAATCTTCCGGAAACATAACCGTCAATTTTTCTGTTTTCTTCTTCAACCAGCACTTTTTGTATGCTGCCTTCTAATAGTATAGTTTTTTCTTTTGATATTTTATTCACTACATTTAATAATCTGTCAAACCGGTTTTTGACCACATCTTCCGGCACCTGATTTGGCATTATAGCAGCAGGGGTTCCGGAACGTTTTGAATAGATAAAGGTAAAAGCAGAATCATATCCAGCTTTTTTTACTACATCAATGGTCTCAAGAAAATCTTCTTCCGTTTCCCCGGGAAATCCAACAATAATATCTGTTGTAAGTCCAATATCGGGAATGGCTTTTCTTAATTTTTCCACAAGTGAAAGATACTGCTCCTTTGTATAATGTCTGTTCATCACTTTCAGCAGTCTGGAACTGCCTGACTGAAGCGGTAAGTGCATCTGTCTGCATATTTTCTTTGATTTTGCCATCACTTCGATTAATTCATCCGATAAATCTTTTGGATGCGAAGTCATAAAACGAATTCTTTCCAGTCCTTCGATTTTTTCTATTTTTTCCAGTAATTGTGCAAAAGTAAGCGGATGCTCTAATGTTTTGCCATATGAATTAACATTTTGTCCTAACAGCATTACCTCCACTACGCCGTCACTGACAAGCTGTCTGATTTCTTCGATAATATCTTCCGGATTTCTGCTTCGTTCCCTGCCCCTGACATACGGAACAATACAATAGCTGCAAAAATTGTTGCAGCCATACATAATATTAACACCGGATTTAAAACTATATTTTCTAACACTTGGAAGCGCTTCAACAATCTCTGTTGTACCGTCCCATATATCTTCTACTTTATGTCCGCTTATAAGCCTGTTGTACAATAATTCTGCCAAAAGAAATACATTGTGCGTACCAAAAATAATGTCAACAAAGCGGTAACTTTTTCTGATTTTTACGACAACATGAGATTCCTGCATCATACAGCCGCACAATCCGATAATCATATCCGGATTTTTCTCTTTTATTTTTGATAAATATCCTAATCTTCCATAAATTTTCAGATTGGCGTTTTCCCTGACGGTACATGTATTATAAAGCACCAAATCAGCATGTTCGTCTTCTGATGCTTCATATCCGATTTCGCATAAAATCCCCATTAATTTTTCAGAATCTTTAAAATTCATCTGGCATCCAAAAGTAACAACGCAGGCTGTCATCTTCCTGCCCAGATTTATTTCTTTGTTTTGAATGATTTCTTTACATTTATCAATATAATATCTCTGCTTTTCACTTTCATTTGTAAAGCTCATAAATATGTCTCCTAAAGTTTTAATTTTCAGTCTTTCTTTTCTATAAATTACTGATAACCTGATTAACATCAATATCGTGAGGTTCTGTTTTCAGGTCATTAATAATTTGAAAATCATATGCTATACCGATGGAATACGGATGGTTTTTTTCTAAAAACCTGTCATAAAAACCTCCTGCCTGTCCAATTCTTTTTCCCATATTAGAAAAAACCACTCCTGGAACCAATATAACATCTGCTTTTCTTGCCTGAACAGTTGATATTGGTTCCGGAATGTTATAATAACCTGTTTTTAAATCATCTAAATTTTCAATTTCAGTAAAAATCATCTCTCCGTTTTTATGAATTACCTTTGGCAGGGCTACTATTTTTTCTGTCTTTAATGCATGACGAATAACGGGAAGAATATTTACTTCATTTTGAATGGGATAATAGCAATAAATGCATTTACTGCTTTTATATCTTTCACTGTCAAGAATTCTTCTGCATATGATTTCACTTTTATATCTGACCTCTTCCATACTCATCTGAATTCTTTTTTGTCTGATTTTCTTTCTGAAATTATTTTTATATTGTTTTATTTCCATATTAGTGTCCCTGTTTTGGTTTCACCTTTGTTACTGAACCATCAGGATTTTGAATACTGACATGATTAAGGGAAGCCGAGAGATTATTTATGACAGCCATTCTATATTCCGCTCTTAAATTTTGCTGTTCTTTCAACTCCTCTTTTGTCAATCCGGAGGTTTTTGATTTTTTATATAGCTCATTAATACGATTTATCTTTTTCTGATCCATTACTTTAAAAATATATATGACGTCTCTCTGTCAGATGAAACAGAGCCTATATATTCTCCTCTCTCCTGTAAAATCAATTTTTTATGAGGAAATTTGTGAATGCACACAACCGGATATTCTTTACCGAAAATCGGTTTTTCGACAGAAGTTGATATTACAGTATTGTTATTTACAAATCGAATATCATATTCTGCCGGGTATGTAGCATCAATTTCATTTGAAATCAAATTAAAAAACTGCGTACCCGTTGATTTTGTCATAATCATGTATGGTATATCTTCAATTACAGTAGCATTTTTTAACAGATATTCTCCATTGGTGGTCTTATTGATACATGTGTAAATTTCCTTTGTGTCAATATCATAAAAAATAATATTTTCATCATTATCTTCATAATTAAATTTTGAATATATCAGGAAATTTTCAATAATCTTTGCATTAATTACCGTAGTATCATAATAAGACTGGTCAACCGCATTCATTACAAGATTTGGCTGGTCTAACTGCAAATCACTGATAAACTGCTGAATATTGAGTACAAACAATGATTCCACCGCTGCTTCTTCTTTTGTTAAGTTTTCATGTCTGTTATTCTGAAATACAGAATAACCGGTTTTCATAATACAGCTTTTTTCATTGTATGGAAGTATAAACTCAATGCCATTCTTTACCAGATTTTCATCCTGAATTACAATCTGTTTATTTTTAACAAAATTAAACAAAATCAAAGAAAAATCAAAAAACTCTTTTAGTTTTCCGTTTGCACTAATTTTTGGAAGAGCACGTTGTATAATTAAATTCGAATCATCCAGTATAAAAATTTTAATTTGTTTATTATCCGGATACAGATTAATATTGTCTTTTAAAGAGATAATCTTTGTGTGGGTATGATCTGTGATATTATATCTGATGATACTGAAAGAATATGTACCATCTTGCATATCAACATATTCCGTAAAATATAAATATTCGGATTCATTCTGACAGTCAGTAATATTAAAAATATCCACTTTATCAGAATATGGCATAACTTCTTTTCTTACATTTTCTTCAAGATAATATAAATAATAATGAACTTTTGGCAGATTGGTAAAAGGACCCTGTCCATATTCTTTTTCCAAAATAATATCATCTTTTAAATGTAATCCATTGAAATATTCTGATTGTGCTAAAAAACGAATATTCATAATGCATCTCCTTAAATAAAAATATGTGCATTCTTCCTGTCTGTCTTCTATTGTAAAACACACAAATACATTTTATATAATACTACAAAACCAATAAAAAGTCATTATTTTATGAGTATTCTTTTATATTTTTTTGCGATAAATTCAAATATTTTCATACCGTCAATTGCAGCAGATGTGATGCCTCCTGCATATCCTGCCCCTTCGCCTGCAGGTATCAATCCTTCAATATTTGACTGAAATTCATCATCGCGGACAATTCTTACCGGTGAGGAAGTTCTTGTTTCCACAGCAGATAAAATCATGTCGTCCATATCAAATCCATCTATTTTTTTGCCGAAATATTCAATTCCTTCAATGAGTGCATCTATAATATACTCCGGAAAAATATCATTCAGATTAGACATTCTGTATTTGCCTTTTATCTGTGGTTTTACAACACCAATTTCTGTAGTTTTAACGTTTTTCCTGAAATCTGTATATTTTTGAAGGGGAATTGCACCTTCCCCCTCCTGATACGCCTTTGCTTCTAATTTTTTTTGATATTCCATTCCCGCCAAAGGATGACTGCCTGAAAAATCTTCCGGTGTAATGGTAACTACAATGGCGCTGTTAGCATTTTCACCGTCTCTTTTGGAATAACTCATGCCATTTACCACTTTTCCATTGGCTTCCGAAGAAGAATCTACCACATAACCTCCGGGACACATACAGAAAGAATAAACGCCTCTGTTTTTCTTTGTTTTATAAGTGAGTTTATAACTTGCAGCACCTAATTTATTATCCTCAAACCCGTACTGGCTCTGATTGATAAGTTTTTGTGGATGTTCTACTCTGACTCCTATTGCAAAAGGTTTTTGTTCCATTATAACGCCTTTTTTATAAAGCATTTCAAAAGTGTCTCTTGCACTGTGTCCAATTGCCAGTACACAAATATCTGTCTCTATGATTTTATCGCTGCTCAAATGGATTTGCTTCAACCTGTTATTTTCATATGTAATATCCACAAGAGCTGTATTAAAATAAAATTCTCCGCCCTTCTCAATAATATATTTTCTCATATTAGTAACAATATTTTTTAAAACGTCTGTTCCAATATGAGGTTTAGAATCATACAAAATCCTTTCATCTGCTCCAAATTTTACAAAAGTTTCCAGAACAAACCGGATTCTATGTTCTTTATCCTTGATACCGGTATTTAACTTGCCATCTGAAAAGGTGCCGGCTCCGCCTTCTCCGAACTGTACATTACAGTCAGGGTCTAATTCTCCCGATTTCCAGAACTTTTCCACAAGACAGGCACGTTCTTCTACTGTAGCACCTCTTTCAATGATAATCGGGCAAAATCCATTGCATGCCAACAGATAAGCCGCAAACATTCCTGCCGGTCCAAATCCGACAACAACCGGTCTGTGCTTCATTTTCTGATGTCCGGATAACTTGTAAGAATATTTTTTCTCTTCTGTTATTATTCGGACATTTTTTCTTGATTTATTATATTGAGTTACATATATACCAATATTGTATACTTTTAAAATATGCGCCTTATTTCTGGCATCAATCGAATATTTTAATATCTTCTGACATAACACGTCATTTTCATGAAGCCCGGCAATCTTTATAGCTTTTTTGTATGCGTCCTTTACATCCTGATGCATATCTATTTTTATGTTTGATATTTGTAATAAAACCATTATTTACAACTTCCTCCTGCAATGGCGCCACTTGCCCATGCAAAATGTAAATTATAACCACCGCACATACCATCTACGTCGATGACTTCTCCTGCAAAATACAAATTTTTTATCTTTGTTGATTCCATTGTCATTGGATTGATTTCATCTGTGGAAACGCCTCCGGCAGTTACTTGTGCAAAATCAAACCCCCGTCTTTTTTGTATCACAACACGATAATTCTTAATCAGTGAAACTATATTATTTATATCATTTTCCCCAAGTACGCCGCATGTCTTATTATGTATGTTTAATTTATTTGTAAATACCGTGGTAAGTTTTTCATGGAACATTCCATTTAAAACAAAATCAATACTTTTTTTATCATTTTGCAGGATTAATTTCGAAATCATATGATAAAGATTTTCTTTATGAATTGCGGGTGCAAAATCAATTACCACAACATCTCCCGGGTTGACCAACCGGCTCATGTTAAAAACCGGTATCCCTGATATTCCATAATCAGTAATTTGCAGCTCACCCGTCTGTTCTTTTCCCTGAAAAGATAAGGTTGAAAAAATTCTCACACCGGCAGCCTTTTTTAATAAGTCATTTTGGCTAATCAGAGCTGTAAGCGCCGGTTCCGGTTTGATGACCGTATGCTGAAGCTTTTCTGCCAGAGCAAATCCGGAACCATCAGAGCCGGTTTTTGGAAAACTACAGCCTCCGGTTGCAATAATTAAATTATCACATTCCATCTCTATCCCTGTATTCACATAAAATTTATTATTCTGACACCTGATATTTGTTATTTCATTGTTCGTTTTTATTTTAATACCGGAATCTATTGCAATATCCCGCAAAAAAAGCAGAACAGATTTTGCCTGCAGACTCATAGGATAGATATACCCATTTTTAGAACAGGTATATAAACCTAAAGATTCAAAAAAATCTTTCATCTGCAGTACGCCAAATCTGTTCAAAACACAATCAATAAATCTTGAATCTCCATAGTACATAGAACTGTTCAAGTTTTCGTTGGACATATTACAATGTCCGTTTCCTGTAGATAATATCTTCTTCCCCGGCTGCTTTTCATGTTCTATAATGGTCACTTCTGATTTATTCCCGGCAGCAAATATCCCCGCAGTCAATCCGGCAGCGCCTGCTCCGATTATAATTGTTTTCATAGAAAATAATCCTTTCATCAGCTTGTATTAGCTTCTAAATATTTAAAAAGCTCTTCTGAATTCTCTAAATATATTCCATCATCTAAAATATTCTTTTCACTGGTGGATAATTGGGAAATATTAATATCTGTTTCAGCAATCACAGTGGTCTTATCACTTTTATATACAAAAATAACATTGTCAATTGCTTTTACCCAATATCCTTCTTCCTGGTTTTTATTTTCATCCGGCTTTGCATTGACAGCCTGCTCATTATTAATAATCGGTTCATCTTCCATACCTGTTTTCAGACCACAAACATACGCAATTCCAAATCCGATGATAAAAATTGTTAAATAAAAAATATATGCACGTTTATTCATAATATGCCTCCTGAAACTTCAATCAGAAGTGCTCGCACTAATTGTTGAAGTATAAAAACAATATTGAATGTTGCTTACATATATTTTTTACATTTTTTGTAATTTTATTCATTTATCTTACATGAGATGAACTTTTTTTAATATATATATCAAAGTTTCTCCCTTTGGCATGGAATATAATTCTTCTTCGGTAACGGTTTTTGTAAATATCAAAACAACACCATAAACCACAACACTGACTATCATTGCAGCCACTGTCCAAATTGCATTTATATTTAATATCAGCATTCCCAATTTGTATACAATCAGACAGCATATTCCCATAATCACTGAAGATATGAATGGTTTTATCAAGGTAAAATGAATTTCCTGTTTATATCCAAGGTACTGTTTGATACTAAATGAATTCAGTATTGCAACCGTCATGGCAAAAGTAAAATCTCCAATAACAACCGCATATATTCCCAGACGGAACACAATAAGTAATACCGGCAATACGACCAAATGAATTACAAGGGAAATTGCCGAATTTCTAATCGGAACATTTAATTTATCAATTCCCTGAAGAATGGCATTGCTGATAGTGGACAATGAAAACGCTACCACTGTAAATATACTAAAACTCATGATTAAAATGGTGTCTTTTATTTCACTCCCGAACAAAAGCGCATTAATTGGTCCGCCTAAAACAGACAGTCCCATACCACACGGAAATGCAATTAACATGGAAAATTTCTGCGCCAGTGTAACCTTGCTTTTTACAGTTAACCGGTCTTTTGTTACATATGACCTTACCAGTGATGGTACAATCGCAGTAGATAAGGAAGATGCAATTGCAATAGGCATAGTGGTTAAAGTCCTGTAATATCCAGAATATATTCCCCATGATGCACTATTTGTCTTTTCACTTGACCCGAAAATCGTAACCATAATATTCTGATAAAT
Organism: uncultured Lachnospiraceae bacterium; assembly: GCA_947625755.1. GTDB lineage: Bacteria > Bacillota > Clostridia > Lachnospirales > Lachnospiraceae > Eubacterium_G. The sequence continues at coordinate 71,637 of CANQPJ010000001.1, forward strand.
AGGGTTGTCCAGTAAATTGCCGATATTATAGATTGTTGTACTTAATAATACAGGTGTGATGGTAAGCAGTATAACCTTTGTGATGGTTGCATAACTGTCCTCAATTCCTGTCCGATCCCTCTTTTTACGCTTATAAATGATAGATTTATTTATCCATACAATAAAAATCATAAATACAAGCGCTGTAAAGGCGCCTGCCAAAGTACCCATGGTACCGCCAGCAGCAGCATATGCATCTCTGGATTCTTCTGCTTTACCGGCAATTTTAGATAATGAATAACCATAAGCGCCCAATTCATAAGCGGCAAGAATACTGACAAATGCATTTACAATCTGTTCAAATATCTGGGAAACCGCTGTAGGAACCATATTACCCATTCCCTGAAAATACCCTCTTAATACACCTAAAATACAGGCAATCGTCAGGGTTGGCGCCAACACTCTCAATGCAACGGATATTGGAGGCATCTTATAGATTGTCTGCGCAATCCAGTCGGCACAAAAAAATAAAAATAATCCAAAGGCAATGCCGATAACAGTACCATACAGTAATGCTCCTTTAAAAACTTTATGAGCATTTTTAAATTGTTTTCTTTCGAGTTTTTCGGATATAATTTTGGAAACTGCCAACGGCATACTCTGTGATGATAACAGAATCAGAATATTATAAAAGTCAAAAGCAGTTCCATAATATCCCAGTCCTACATCTCCTAATATTCTGTTTAACGGTATTCTGTAAACTAATCCGATAACACGAACAAGTATTCCCGCAAATGCGAGAATACTGCCCTGAATTAGAAAACTATTTTTACTAGATTGATTTTCCATTATATATGTTCCTTAAATTACTTTTTCTTTGCTAAAATTTTAACATTATCCGAGTATTCTTTCTGAACCATGCAAATCCATGTCTTACCTGTGTTCAGTTTTATCTCTTTACCATTTTTATCAAGATATTTTGTCTGTCCAGAACGCTGGTTCTGTTTTTGCCATGTGATTTTTTCCGCTTTTCCGTTTGTAATGTACCAGCCGTTTCCTGTTCCCGTCAACGTCATATTTAAACTCTTATTATCCGGATATAATGTAGCATTAACGAACTGGATAATAATATTAGAACAATGTAATTGTTTATTATTCTGGTCATCTATATGCTTGTCCCCATACTGATACCTGTAATATTGTCCGTCTTTCTTATTATAAATATAGTATGGTTTATTAATTAAATATCCAAGTTCTACTCTTTTTGCTGTTTTTCCATCGGCTAAATCGATTTTTGTATTTTCATCTGCAAATTCAAAATGGCTTTTATAATTTTTTTTGTATGTTGCCCTGTATTTCAAATTTTTAATTGCTTTCTTTAAATTCGCACCGGAGGTAAAGCAGTTATGTGGTGCTACTCTGTCAGATGTTCTAAAGAAATACTGCTCTCCGGTTAATGAGCTTACCGTATCAATTTTCCCGCTATTTAAATATTCAAGAGCATATTTGGACTGTCCAAAATGACTATAAACAGCGTCCCACTCATTGGCGAAGGAACAATAATAGATTCTACAGCTTCTTACAGAACCCATTTTTTTAATGGAATCATAATTTTCAAAAATTCCCATAATTCTTGTAATTCCACCTTCTACAGGTGCTTCATAACAAATATCTGCATTGTATAATCCCGAGTGTGGTATTGCATTAATAATATTATTATACATTAAGGCAACAGGTCTCTTATTTGCCTTGCTCGGACTGATATACTCTCCTGTTAATTTGCTTTGAACCTTTCCTGCATGTGGATCTTCTGTCGTCGTCTCTGTCTGAACTGTGGTCGTTTCCTCTGATTTTTTTACCTTTTTTTGTTCACTTCCAAAAAATAAAGCAAAAACCACGACAGCGATTATCAATAATACAGCTGCAACTGATGTTCCAATAATGATTTTTTTGTTTTTTCCCATTAGTTCTCCCTCGTTATTCCTAGATTTTCTAAAATTATGTTCTGCATTTTTTCCATTTCGACTCTTTCGTTTTCTTCTATATGATCGAAACCAAAAAGATGTAACATACTATGTGCTGTCAGAAATCCTAGTTCCCTTTTCAGGGAATGGTTATATTCCTCTGCCTGACTTAAAACCTTATCATAAGATATTATAATATCGCCAAGCATTAATTCTCCGGTATCCGGATGAAAACATTCCAGGCATTGTTCAAACGCACTAAAATCTCCTGCCTGTCCATAATTCAATAATGGAAAAGATAATACATCGGTAGGAGCTGCAATTTTTCTGTGCTGTCTGTTGATTTCCCTGATTTTTTCATTGTCCACAATAGTGACATTTACTTCACATTCATACGGACATCCTATAAAATCAAGCGCTTCATTCACAACGGAAATAATTATCGTTTCATAGTCTATATGGATTATTTCATCATATTCATTTTCTATATATACACTCATACGCTGTCTCCATGTCATTTCTGACAAGCTTAAGCGGAGCCTGTCTTCATCATTGAAAATGTCTTTTAAAAATTATAATTAATGTTTTTGTTTTTTCTTTTCTTCATACTCTTCATATGCCCTGACAATTTTTTGAACCAGCGGATGTCTTACTACATCATTGTTGTCAAGGAATATAAAACCAATATCATCTACTTTTTTTAAGACTTTCAGCGCAATATCCAGTCCGGACACTACATCTTTTGGTAAATCTTTCTGGGTTCGGTCGCCGGTAACAATTACTTTTGAGCCAAACCCGATACGGGTTAAAAACATTTTCATCTGAGCCGGCGTTGTGTTTTGAGCTTCATCCAGAATAATAAAAGCATTATCCAGCGTTCTTCCACGCATATAGGCAAGAGGCGCTACCTCTATAATTCCTTTCTCCGTATTGCTCATAAAACTCTCTGCGCCCATAATCTGATAGAGGGCATCATAAAGAGGTCTCAGATATGGGTCCACTTTACTTTGTAAATCGCCGGGTAAAAAACCGAGATTTTCCCCTGCTTCAATCGCAGGGCGTGTTAAAATAATCTTATTTACCTCGTCATTTCGAAGCGCGGTAATCGCCATTGCCATAGCAAGGTAGGTCTTGCCTGTTCCTGCCGGTCCGATTCCAAAAACAATCATTTTATCACGAATCAGGTCTACATAGTTTTTTTGCCCTAAAGTTTTAGGTTTTATGGGTTTTCCTGTAATTGTACGGCAGATAATACTCTCATCCAGCTCTATAAGGGCAGCTTCCTTTTTTTCATAACAAAGCGATAAGGCATAATCAATATTCTGCTCTGTTATGTCATTTCCACGTTTTGCCAGTTCTAACAGCTGACTGAAAATATTTTTAGCTCGTTTGGCTGCATCCTCACCGCCAATAATTTTCAATTCTCCATCTCTTGAAATAATTGTCACATGAAGCGTACGTTCTATTTTTTTTATATTACAATCCAGCTGTCCGAACACTTTTTTCTCATATTCTGCCGGAATATTAATTATGCTTTCTATTACGCTCATGGACAAAAATACCTCTCAATACTTATCTGTTTCATTTTGTATGGATTCGTTTTCCATATTAACCTGATTTATTTCTGTTTCACTGATATATGAAACCCTGCCTAATGGTTCCAAACAAATAATTCTTCCCAAATATACATAAAAATTCCTATTTTTTACTATTCTAACATTTTTCTCCAATATTTTGTACCCTTTTTGTTCCATAATTAATAATTTATTATCCAGACGCTTTTTCAGTATATTTTCAGCTTCTTTCAAAGAATATTTCCGCTGGGTGACAGAATATGGACGAATTGTATATTTTTGAATGCATATAGGAAGATAATAATCTCCAAATCCTTTTAACCTTATATCTCTGCACTGAATATTCCTGTTTTTAGTATTGCCTGTTTTTACCCATTTATATCCACGAATGGCAGGCAGAAAATAAGAATATCCTTTTTTGTATTTTTTGCTTTTATAGTTTATTTTTAATTTATCTTTGTATTGGTACTCCGTTTTTCCAATAATCTCTCCATCAGAATTACATGGTTTTGTAAAAAGTTTCTGGTCGGATTCATCAAAAACATCTACCATGCCGCTGATTAGTATTTTCCCTTTTTTTACTTTATCTCCTGCCTTTACGCCGGCAACTCCGGAACGAACAAGAATGGAAACAATTTCTGCATCTTTGTTGGCAACAATATGATAGGGTTTTGTTTCTTGTTTAGAAATTTCTGTAATATAATTTTCTTTTATATGTATAATCAGATTTGTCCCTTTAATTTCTGCGCATACCCAGCTAATATCATTATACTTCCTTCGGATACTCTTCTCTAATTCTTCACAATCGATATCTTTTTTTGCTGTACCTTCCCTGATGCTCTGCGAATAAATATAATTTCTTAATTTATTCGTTGTATAAGTATAATTTCCTTCCACTGATATTTCCCAAATAAATCGCGAGCTGACAATCAACAGAGTAACAAAAACCAGAGCAAAAATAACAGCCACTTTAAAAATAAATTTATCTACTATTTTCGTATAGATGCCTTTTTCATGGATTTCTAATATTCTAATATCATTATCTTTTAAAATATGCAGCATTTCCTCTGCATCTGCAGAATCCACCAGAAAACTTGTCTTATCTTCATGAATGGAAACATCTCTGATATTAATGTTTTTAATCACATTAAATACCCTGTAAACATATTTTCTATCCACAATAATCTCATAAAAATGAAACTTCATTTATAACCCCGCCAACAACCATTGATTCACAATTATAGAATTTTACAAATAGGGAACTCCCCTTAATACAAATCAGATATTTTCTACAGGCAATCTCAATTTTTTCTTCATTCAGAGTTTTAATGCACTTAAAATTTTCGAGGACAATTTCTTTTTTTCCTGTCATTTGTATAAGACATTCATGGTTAATTACATCTCTTGGAATATCATATTGATTATCTACATTAAACATATATGCCCCTCAAAATGTACTCATACTATTTTATGAATAATCCATTCATATTATACAGAAAAGAAAAAAGTCAAGACATACGTCCTGACTTTTTATCATTAATTATATTTGCGCTTTCTAGCGGCTTCTGATTTTTTCTTACGCTTTACGCTTGGTTTTTCGTAATGTTCTCTTTTACGAATCTCCTGCTGAATACCAGCTTTTGCGCAATTTCTCTTGAATCGACGTAATGCACTGTCGATTGATTCGTTTTCTTTTACGATAACGCTTGACATCTGTTCATCCCTCCCTTCAGTTATAGATTCCTAAAACTGTAGGTATTTGTGCCTAAACACTTTTAACATTATATCATATTTTTTTAACCCGTCAATATGTTTATTGAAATGTTATAACTGATTTTCAAGTATTTGTTTTGCTGCAGCAATTGCATCATCTGCACCGGCAGGATTTTTCCCGCCAGCCTGTGCCATGTTCGGACGTCCACCGCCGCCACCGCCTACATATCCGGCAATTTCTTTAATCATATTCCCGGCATGAGCTCCTTTTGCTACAGCAGCATCATCCGCCATAACAATTACGTTTGCCCTGTCAGTAGTGGTAGAAACAATAACAATTACACCGCCGCCTATTTTTTCTTTCAAGCTGTCGCCAAGATTTCTTAAAGCATTCATATCCATATCAGATACCTTTGTCGCCAGAAGTCTGATGCCTTTTACTTCTTCCACATGACTTAATACATCTCCGACAGACTCTTTTGCCATTTTGGCTATTAATTTTTCATTTTCGCTGGATAATGCTTTTATTTCATCATTTAATGCCTGAATCTTCTTTGGCAGCGCATTGGGGTCTGATTTTGCCTGCTTTGCAGCTTCATGGAGTATATTTTCCATCTCGGTATAATATCGGATGAGACCTGTTCCTGTTAAGGCTTCAATTCTACGGACTCCTGCTGAAATGCCCGACTCGGAGACAATTTTAAAATAAGAAATCGTACTTGTATTTGATACATGCGTACCACCGCACAGCTCAATCGAATAATCTCCCATCGAAACCACCCGGACAGTTTCTCCATATTTTTCTCCAAAAAGTGCCATGGCTCCTGTTTTTTTAGCATCTTCCAAACTCATTTCCTTTGTGACAACATCCAGACCATTAGCTATCTGTTCATTGACAATTTCTTCTACTTTTTGAATTTCTTCTTTCGTCATTGCCTGAAAATGGGTAAAGTCAAATCTCAATCTGTTGGCATCTACATAGGAACCTGCCTGCTCAACATGTTCTCCAAGAACAAGTTTTAACGCCTTTTGCAGTAAATGGGTAGCGCTATGATTTTTTGCCGTGGAAGTTCTAAGCAGAGGGTCAACTTTTAATGTTACATGGTCTCCTATCTGCAGCATCCCCTTTGTAACATATCCTATGTGCCCGATAATACTTCCGTGCAGCTTGATGGTATCTATCACTTTAAACTGTGCGTCTTCTGTCTCAATCACCCCTTTATCACCTAACTGACCACCCATTGTTGCATAAAATGGAGTTTTTTCAACAACAATGGTTCCTTTATCTCCATCAGCTAAAGCCTGTACAACTTCATTTTCCGTTGTGAGGGCACTGATAACAGAATTTTCAATCAGTCTGTCATATCCGACAAACTCGGATGTTAATGTATTATCAAGACTCTCATAGACTGTTTCATCTGCTCCCATATAATTTGTTTTTTTACGTGCTTTTCTTGCAGTTTTCCTCTGTATGTCCATGGCTTTTTGAAACCCTGCTTCATCCACATGAAATCCTTTTTCTTCCAGGATTTCCATGGTAAGGTCCAGAGGAAATCCGTATGTGTCATAAAGTTTAAACGCATTTTCGCCGGATAAGGTCTGTTCGCCGTTTACTTCCATTTCAGCTTCCATATCAAATAAAATAGTTAATCCGGTATCAATGGTCTTATTAAATTTATTTTCTTCTTCCGTTAAGACCTTAAAAATCATATTCTTCTTTTCGTCTAATTCCGGGTATCCATCTTTTGAACCTTCAATCACGGTTTTTGAAAGGTCAGCCAAGAATATCCCATTAATTCCAAGAAGTCTGCCATGCCTTGCTGCCCTTCGGATAAGTCTTCTTAACACATATCCTCTTCCCTCGTTTGATGGCATAATACCATCGGAAATCATAAATGTTGCAGAGCGGATATGGTCAGTAATAATTCTGATGGAAACATCCCATTTATATTCTTTTTTATATTCTTTATTTGAAATTTCGCATACTCTGTCACGGAGAGATTTGATTGTGTCGACATCAAAAATAGAATCCACATCCTGCACCACTGCAGCCAGACGTTCTAATCCCATGCCCGTATCTATATTTTTATTTTCAAGTACCGTATAATTACCTTTTCCGTCATTTTCAAACTGGGTAAAAACATTGTTCCAGATTTCAATGTATCTGTCACAATCACAGCCTACGGTACAATCCGGTTTTCCACAACCGTACTTTTCTCCTCTGTCATAATAAATTTCTGAACATGGACCACAGGGACCTGCGCCATGTTCCCAAAAATTATCTTCCTTGCCAAAGCGGAAAATACGCTCTTTAGGAATTCCCATTTCTTTCTGCCAAATATCAAAAGCCTCATCATCTTCTAAATAAACAGACGGATATAATCTGTCTGCATCTAATCCGACTACTTCTGTTAAAAATTCCCATGACCATTGAATTGCTTCTCTCTTAAAGTAATCTCCAAAAGAAAAGTTTCCAAGCATCTCAAAAAATGTACCATGTCTGGCTGTTTTTCCAATATTTTCAATATCACCTGTTCTTATACACTTCTGGCATGTTGCCATCCTTGTTTTTGGTGGAATTTCCTGACCTGTAAAATAAGGCTTTAATGGTGCCATACCGGCATTAATTAACAGCAGACTGTTATCATTGTGAGGAACCAATGAATAACTTCCTCTCACCAAATGGCCTTTGGACTCAAAAAAGTCCAGAAACATCTGCCTTAATTCATTTAATCCGTATTTCTTCATTGTAACTTCCTCCAATACTAATCAGCCTTTATCTGATGAAATGCTTTTTTCCCTTTTTTAATCAGAATCACGCCTTCATCATTATAATCAGCAGTAGTTAAAGTCTTATCTATTTCCGTAATTTTTTCACCATTTACAGAGACTCCGCCCTGCTGTACCAGCCTTCTTGCCTCCCCGCGGGAGCCTGCCAGTTTCGTATCGACCAAAATTGTAAGTATATCTTTTCCGGCATCTAAATCTGCTTTGGCATACGTCGTTGTCGGTAAATCTCCTGCAATACCACCTTTTGCAAACATATTCTTTGCCGCATTTAACGCCTTTTTTGCCTCGTCTTCCCCATGCACAAGATTTGTTAATTCGTATGCAAGAATTTCTTTTGCTTTATTTAATTCTGCACCCTTCCATGATTCCATTTTATGAATTTCTTCCAGCGGCAGAAATGTCAGCATCTTTAAACATTTAATAACATCTGCATCATTTACATTTCGCCAATATTGGAAAAACTCATATGGCGACGTTTTTTCAGGGTCTAACCATACTGCGCCGCTGACTGTCTTGCCCATTTTCTTTCCTTCTGAATTTAACAGCAGTGTAATGGTCATGGCAGATGCATCTTTTCCCAGCTTACGTCTGATTAATTCTGTTCCGCCCAGCATATTACTCCACTGGTCATCTCCGCCGAATTGCAGATTACAGCCATAATCCTGAAACAATTTGTAAAAATCGTAACTCTGCATAATCATATAGTTAAATTCCAGAAAACTGAGTCCTCTCTCCATTCTCTGCTTATAACACTCTGCCGTAAGCATTCTGTTAACACTAAAATGAGGTCCCACTTCCCTTAATAAATCTATATAATTAAGCTCCAGCAGCCAGTCAGCATTATTAACCATTAACGCCTTTCCGTCAGAAAAGTCAATAAACTTGCTCATCTGCTTTTTAAAGCACGCAATATTATGTTCAATGGTTTCTTTTGACATCATCTGGCGCATATCAGTCTTACCGGATGGATCTCCAATCATTGCTGTCCCGCCGCCAAGTAATGCAATCGGCTTATTTCCGGCCATTTGAAGTCTCTTCATAAGACACAACGCCATAAAATGCCCTATATGAAGACTATCTGCTGTAGGATCAAAACCAATATAAAAAGTTGCCTTACCATTATTTATTAAATCTTTAATGACTTCTTCATCCGTGACCTGTGCAATCAGACCACGTGCCTGTAATTCCTCGTATGTGTTCATTTTTTTCTCCTTCTTCCGCATATAGTCTATGCCGCATTCTTATGTTACGGTTCAGCAGAAATCCAAATCTGAACCATTACATTCAAATATTGATTTTAGCATAACATCAGCGATTTTACAATAAATCTTTGGTATAAAATTACAGAAGAATACAGATAACGCCTCTGCTTTGGTCATTGGTAATTTTTTCAATGGTTCCCTGCATTCTGCTTCTTGTATCTTCTGTTAAATTATTAATTTTATTCATGATTCCTTCATCCACAATCTGTCCGATAGACTTTCCAAATATATTTGTTTCCCAGATATTGGAATCCTCTTCATTTTTATTGATAAAATCAATTAAATCCTGTGCCTGTTCCTCATTCCCTATAATTGGTGAAATCTCCGTTGCAATATTTGCCTTTACAAAATGAATGGATGGCGCTGTTGCTTTAATTTTTACTCCATACTTATTTCCATTCTTTATTAATTCCGGATTTTCCAGAATGATTTCTTCTCTGTCCGGTGTGACAATGCCATACCCTGTAGTTCTTACTTTGCTAATAGCATCATTTACTTTTTCATAATTTCTTTTCTGACCTGCCAGCTCCTTTACCAGTTTAATCAACTGGAGCTGATTATCTATGGTTGTTCCTGTCATTTCTGTTAGGGCATCATAATAGTATCTGTCATCGATGTCATAATTAATGACCATTTTTCCATTTGACAACTCTACCATAGCCATATTCGCATCTTTTACAAACTCCTGATCCGGCATCAGCTTCAATGATTTTATGTCTTTTATTTTGAGCAATTTACCTAGTATTTCTTTAGAATATTCAACTATGTATTTCATCAACGGATGCTCATAATCCATAATTTCCAGCCATTTTGGAACATTGAAAACCACCTCACTCACAGGAAATTCAAATAAAATATTTTCAAGGATTTCGTTAATATTATTTTCATTTAGCTTCAGACAATTAATTGCCAGCGTTGATACATTATATTTTGCCGCAATTTCATCCCGAAGCCTGATACATTCCAAAGCGTTTGGATCCATGGAATTGACCAGAATAATAAAAGGCTTATTAATGCTTTGTAATTCCTGAATGGTTTTGTCCAATGCCTTATTATACTCATTTACATCTAAATCTGTAAAACTTCCATCACATGTGACAACAACGCCAATGGTTGAATGCTCTGCAATAACCTTTTCTGTGCCGATTTCTGCCGCTTTTGAAAATGGAATATCATAGTCAAACCAAGGCGTCTTTACCATTCTTTCTTTGTCTTCTTCCATGTGTCCGGTCGCGCCTTCCACCATAAAGCCCACACAGTCAATTAATCTGACCTTAACATTTGCTTTTCCTCCGATATTTATGGATACAGCATTATTCGGAATAAACTTTGGTTCTGTTGTCATAATGGTTTTTCCGGAAGATGATTGAGGCGTCTCGTCTTTTGCCCTTTTTATTTCATTTTCATCCTCAATATTAGGCACAACTGCCACATCCATAAAATTTTTAATGAACGTAGATTTTCCGGTTCTCACAGGACCTACTACACCTATGTAGATTTCTCCCTTTGTTCTTTTTTCAATGTCTTTATATACGTTAAAATCCATCAAAAAAACCTCCTTGCATACATTAATACTAAAATATATGCAAAAGGAGGTTATTTATTACATTAATGGTGATAACAGTCTCAAGAGCTTACCACAGGCTTTATACCACAATGGACGATTTCTGCACTCAATTAATGATATTTTTTTGGACTCTGATAACATCTCCTGATAGTCTGCCTCTATATGAAGTATGGTTGGATTTTTATATATAAAACATCCGTTTTCAAAATGTAAGAACAGACTTCTGTAATCAAGGTTAATTGTGCCAACAGTGGCTTTTTCATCGTCACTGATAAACATCTTTGCATGAGTAAATCCCGGAGAATACTCATATATTTCCACTCCTGCCTCAATCAGTTCGCTGTAATATGTTCTTGCAATACAATAAGCATAAGCCTTATCCGGAATCCCCGGCATGACAATCTTAACATCGACACCCCTCTTTGCCGCAAATTTAAGTGATGACATCATAACATTGTCAAGAACTAAATATGGCGTAACGATATGTAAATACCTGTTTGCGGTATTAATCATATGTAAATAAACGGACTCTCCAATTCGTTCCTTTCCGATAGGAACATCCCCATACCCGATAACATATCCGTTCCGGTCATATGTACTGGAAATATCCACGTCAAGGTATCTGTCAAAATTTCCAATGGTCTTTTCACTTACATTCCACATCTGTAAAAACATAAGTGTGTAACTTCTTACCGCATCACCTTTTAACATTACTGCAGTATCTTTCCAATAACCAAATTTCTCTATAATATTCATATATTCATCTGCTAAATTAATTCCGCCGGTAAATGCCACTTTTCCGTCAATGACCAGAATTTTTCTGTGGTCCCTGTTATTTTGTTCTGTCGTAAAAAATGGTCTTGCGGGAGCAAATGATTTGGATTTAATGCCCTTTTTTCTTAATTTTTTAAAATAGCCGATTGGTAGTTTTGAAAGTGAGCATAATCCGTCATACATCACTCTTACTTCTACACCCTGCTGTATTTTTTTCTCCAGTATTCTTAAAATAGAATTCCATACTCTTCCCTCTTCAATAATAAAATATTCCATAAAGATAAAATCGCGGGCTTCCTCTAATTCCTCAATTAAAGCCTTATATTTTTCTTCGCCGCATTTAAAATAGGTGACGTCCGTATTCCGATATATCGGGCATCCGGTATAATCGTACACATACTTTGCAAGCATGGAAATCTGCTTATCCTGAATCTGCAGGTCATTGTAAATCTTTTGATCAAACTTCAAATACCGTTCTGACTTCAGACCTATATGTTCGATGCGCTTTCTTAATCTTATGGAACCCGGTTGAAATTTAGCATAGAGGTACATCAGGACACCGAAACCGGGAAGAAACATAATAAAAATAACCCATATTAACTTCATGGTCGGGTCAGACTTGTCGTTTACAATATAAATAACAAGCAATATCTGTACAACCACAATGATATATGAAAAACTTTTATGAATTGTAGCATTATATGCCAAAAGCAGAAAAAATGCCAACTGTAATGCAATCATTAAACTAAATATAAAAATACGGCTGAACAGAAATGTAGCGAGACCGTTTTTTCCTTTTGTCTTCGTTTGATTTAATTTTTTATGATTCATTACCATTCTCCTTAAATATATCCGTCTTTAATATATTATATATTGCTACTCCCATTCTAAATCCATATATTCTTCTGTCTGTCGTCTTTCCATAAGCTCCCACATTGCTTCTTCTGCCGGTTTATTTTCAAAAAGCACTTCATTGACTGCTTCAACAATAGGCATATCAACATCATATTTTTTTGCAAGTGCCAGCGCCGCTTTTGCAGAAACGATACCCTCTACTACCATTTTGACTTCATCGACAGCTTCCTCTAAAGTATAACCTTTTCCGATTAAAACTCCGGCTCTTCTGTTTCTGGAATGTTTGCTGTTGCATGTAACAATTAAATCGCCAATTCCTGACAATCCGTTAAATGTTCTGGAATGACCGCCCATTTTTATTCCCAAATTGGAAATTTCCTTAATTCCTCTTGTGATAAGGGCTGCTTCCGTATTGTCGCCAAATCCCAGTCCGTCAATAATTCCGGCAGCCAATGCAATAACATTTTTTAATGAACCGCCTAACTCAATACTTTTTCTATCCGGGCTGATATATGTTCTGAAATATTTGTTTGCAAATAATGTTCTGACCTTAATTGCGGTCGAACGTTTTTCTGAACCGATAACTACAACCGTAGGAATCTGACGTCCTACTTCTTCTGCATGACTTGGTCCGGAAAGTACCACCGCTTCACATTCCGGAAGTTCCTGCTCAATAATTTCCGTCATGGTAAACAAAGTTTCACTTTCTATGCCTTTTGCAACATCTACAATAATCTGTCCTTTTTTTACAATTCCCTTTAAACTTTTTGCAGTGCTTCGTACAAAAGAAGAAGCCACTGCCATAACAATCATCTCGGAATCTGTTACAGCTTCTTTCATGTCATTTGTAATTTTTATGCCATCTGGAATTATAATCCCGGGAAGACTTACTTTATTTTCACGTTCACTATTTAAGGCATCCACTTCTTTTTGAAGAAAAGACCACATAGTAACATCATTCTTATTTTCATATAAAACCTTTGCCAATGCGATAGCCCATCCGCCACCACCAAGTACAGTAACCTTTGCCATATTACGCCTCCTTTTTTTCGCCAATTTTTCTTTCTGTTCCATTCGCCAGTCTTTTAATATTATCTTTGTGTCTGATAAAAGATAAGACAGTTATAATTCCCACCAGTATATAAGCCTCCAGCTTTTCATCTGCATTTAAATAATGTACCATATCCAACTGTCCCCAGACAATCATTTCTATAAAAAATCCTGTAATCATACATAAGGAACTAAATGACACATATTTTGTAAGCGCGAGCGCCACAAAAAAAGTAATAGCCCCAAGTACGACAAACTTCCAATCAAAAATTGCCAAAGACAGCAATACTCCGGATGTAGCAGCAATACCTTTTCCACCATGAAAATGCATATAAAAAGGAAAATTATGCCCTAAAATTGTTCCCAATCCGGTATAAAGAGCAATCAGCATTCCCTCATTTCCACATACATTTCTAAAAAGAAAGTATGTTAAAATCACAGCAAATACTGCTTTTAGGGCATCACCAAAGTAAGTGATAATCCCATATTTTTTCCCCAATGTACGCATAGCATTCGTTGTTCCGGAATTTCCACTGCCATAGTCCCTGATGTCAATATTATGCATTTTCCCAATAATAAAAGCTGTCTGAAACAGACCAAACAAATAGCCTATCACAATACAGGCAATTTTCTGCCAAATCATATGTTACAAACTCCTTTTCCTAAAATATTATATTTGTTTTCTTTCATCTAAACAATCATATTTTATTTATCGTTTCGCTGGCGGATAATAAATCTTAACGGTGTTCCTCCAAAACCAAATGCATCTCTGATACGATTTTCAATATACCTTGTATAGGAAAAATGCATTAATTCCCTGTCATTAACAAAAATAACAAAGGTAGGCGGTTTAACAGACACCTGTGTTATATAGAACAGTTTTAACCGTTTTCCTTTATCGGAAGGTGGTTGCTGCATCGCCACAGCCTCTGCCATAATTTCATTTAACACACCGGTTTCTATCCGCATGGAATGATTTGCAATAACCACATCAATCATATCAAATAATTTTGGTAATCTCTGACCTGTCTCTGCAGAAATAAATATAATTTCCGCATACGGCATAAAAGAAAGAATCTGCCTTATTTTATTCTTGTATTCATAAACAGTCTTATCATTCTTTTCAATTACATCCCATTTATTGACGGCAATAATAATTGCTTTTCCATTTTCATGGGCAATTCCTGCTATTTTGGCGTCCTGTTCCGTAACACCCTCCACAGCATCAATTACGATAATTACCACATCTGCTTTTTCCACAGCGGTAACTGTTCTGATAATGCTATACCGCTCAATGTCTTCTTTTACTTTTGACTTTCTTCTCAACCCGGCAGTATCAATGAAAACATACTCTTTTCCATTCCATTTTACATCCGTATCAATGGCATCCCGCGTGGTTCCGGCAATATTTGATACAATCACCCTGCTCTGCCCGGTTATTTTATTAATGATAGAAGATTTACCCACATTTGGTTTTCCGACAATAGCTACCCTTGGTCTGTCATCGTCTTCTTCCTCTTTTAAGTTTAATATTTTAAAATGTTCGACAACCTGATCAAGCATATCCCCAAGTCCGCTCTTTTGGGCTGCAGATATAGGAATCGGATCACCAATCCCAAGATTATAAAATTCATAAACATCTGCCATCATATTATTAAAATTATCTACTTTATTTACTACTAAAATAACAGGCTTTCTACTGCGTCTTAACATATCTGCCACCTTGGCATCTGCATCAATCAATCCCTGTTTGACATCTGTCATAAAAATAATGACATCTGCTGTATCAATGGCTATCTGCGCCTGTTCTCTCATCTGTGTCAATATAATGTCACTGCTGTCCGGTTCAATTCCTCCGGTATCAATCATTGTAAAATGATAATTTAACCAGTCTATATCAGCATAAATTCTATCTCTGGTAACACCGGGCGTATCTTTTACGATTGAAATTTTCTGCCCCGCCAGAGCATTAAACAATGTAGATTTACCAACATTAGGTCTTCCTACAATAGCAACAATTGGTTTACTCATTTATCTATACCTCACCATTAAATTTTACAATAACAGCTTTTATTTGTAAATTCCTTATTTTATCTCTAAAAAAGCAGCCAAATTCCCTCTTTTTCCATTCGAAGCTCTATGGGAAAACATTACATCCGGATTACAGCACGTACAGATGTCAGGCGTATGAATATTTTCTTCCAAAACTCCACATTCCCTGAAAATAATTTCATTAGCTTTCCATAAATCTAACAGATATTTTCCATTACCTTTGTGAAACAGTATGGTATCTGTATCGTTCGGAAATTCTGCCATAAACTCTCTTGCGACATCTTCACTGACTTCATAACATTCCCTGCAGATGGACGGTCCGATACATGCTATTACATCTGATGGCTCTGTTCCATATTCGCCTTTCATACGCTCTAGCGCCGCTTTTCCAATCCTTCCTACTGTTCCACGCCATCCGGAATGAGCTAAACCAATCGCACGGTTTTTTATATCTACGAAATAAAGTGGTACACAATCAGCAAAATATGTAGCCAATACAATCCCCGGATGATTTGTAATCATTCCATCTACATTATCATAATCTCTTTCTTTATATATTCCTTTTCCGGCGTCTTCTTTTGTTATCACTCTGATATTCGTTGTGTGCGTCTGTTTGCTTGCCACAATATTTTCTGGCTGAAATCCTATTGCATCAGCGATAATCTCATGATTTTTAATTATATTTTCATCCATATCACCTCTGCCATGCCCCAAATTCATACTGCTGAAATATTCTTTACTCACTCCACCCAGTCTGGTAGAAAACCCATGACAAATCCATGGAATATTTTCTAATGCACGGTATGAAATATAGGGAATACCATTGCGAAACTTTACCTCTGTTGAATTATTGTTTTTTTTCTTTAACAAAATCTGATTCATTATATTGCTCCAAAACAATTAAAAATATATTCTATCTTATTATCTGTAACCGACATGACATCAAAACTGCACTGCATATTTTGAAATTGCTGATTTTCAATCAGAAAGCAGGATGCCGCCTTCATTATTTTCTTCTGTTTTTTCTGATGGACTGCCTCCATAGGCGTTCCATACAAATCGTTCTTTCTATATTTTACCTCAATAAATCTTAAAATATTTTCCTTTATCGCAATAATATCTATTTCTCCAACTTTACATCTGTAATTCTGACTGATAATTTGAAAACCATTCTGTTTCAGATAATTGACAGATTTCTCTTCATAAATTCCACCAATATTTCTTGTATTCACTCATTCCCTCTCTAACGTTCATGCGGACTGTCCGAAATAAAATTTTTAATAAATGTTCTTCTATGAATAGGACTTGGACCATATTTTTTTATTGCTTCAATATGTTTTGCAGAACCATATCCTTTATTTGATGCAAAATCATACGCGGGATATATTTTATCATACTCTATCATCATTGCGTCTCTGGTAACCTTTGCAATAATACTGGCAGCCCCAATGGAAATGCTCTTCGCATCTCCTTTAATAATAGGCACCTGTTTCATTGTAAGTCCGGGGATATTTACCGCGTCATTTAATAAAATATCCGGCGCAGGGTTCAAAGCACCGACTGCTTCCCTCATTGCCCTGTATGTAGCCTGAAGAATATTGATTTCATCGATAATTTCAGGCGTTACCATAGCTGTTTTGGCACAGATGGCTTTTTCCATAATCACTTGATAAAGTTCTTCTCTTTTTGCCGGAGATAATTTTTTCGAATCATTAATATATAAAATATCACAATCTTTTGGTAATATTACTGCTCCTGCGACAACAGGTCCGGCTAACGGTCCTCTTCCAACTTCATCGACTCCACAGATAAACTGATAATCCTGATATTTTCTCTCGAAATATTGCAGTTCATATGTTCTCTTTCGTTCCAACTGATAATTATGGTATGTTTTTTCCGCCTTCTTTACCAATGAGGCAACTCCAAAACGACTGTCGTTAGAATATTCCTCTATAAAATCGTGTATCTCTTCTATTTTTAAATGATTTAACTCTTCTCTAATATCTTTTATACTTTTTCCCATAGCACTCTTTTCACTCATTTTATCTTTGCCGGCAGATTTTTCTGCCTTTATCCTGCATTTTCCCGGTCAAGTGTAATTCTTCCCAGCTTTCCGCTTCTGAAATCATCCAGTATAATTCCACTGGTTTTTTCTAAATCCGGCTGATTTCCCTTTAATTTACACCCTCTTACCTCTGCCACCTGATACATTACCTCAAGTGGATCTTCATCCCCTTTAATCTTGTATCTTGTATTAATAATACCGGGGTATAAATGATTTAATAATTTTATTAATTGATATGCCAGTTCTGACACATCTAATATATTATCATTCATAGAACCAATAAATGCAAGATGCATTCCTGTCGTCCGATCATCAAATTTGGGCCACAGAATACCCGGTGTATCTAATAATTCCAGATTTTTATTCAACCGTATCCACTGTTTTCCCTTTGTGACACCCGGTTTATTGCCTGTTTTGGTACAGTTCTTTCCGGCATAAGCGTTAATAAAGGTAGATTTTCCAACATTTGGTATTCCTACAACCATAGCCCTGATTGGACGGTTAATGATACCTTTTTTTCTGTTCTTTTCTATTTTTTCCTTACAGGCAATAGTTACGGCATTATTTATTTCTTTGATTCCCTGTTTGTTTTTTGAATTGATTTTTAAGGCAACAATCCCTTTTTTCTTAAAGTATTCTATCCATTGATTATTTTGGCTTTCATCAGCCAAATCTGCTTTGTTCAGCAGAATCAATCTTGCCTTATTCTGCCCTAAATGGTCTATTTCAGGATTTCTACTGCTAATAGGAATCCTTGCATCCAATAATTCAATCACTAAATCAATTAATTTAATGTCTTCCTTCATCTGCCGTATTGCTTTAGTCATGTGTCCCGGAAACCATTGATAATCCATATTTTCCTCCTAATGAACAACTTCGAAAGTTTATCCTGCTTTGACCTGCCAATCATCCTTTTACATAATCAGATTTATATACAGGTGGCTGATTAGAAAAAAGGAACGAGAATAACCCGCTCCTTTTTGAAAGTAATAATTATTTAACTAATTCTTTTACCTTTGCAGCCTTACCAACTCTGTTTCTGATGTAGTTAAGTTTTGCACGTCTTACCTTACCATGTCTGACTACTTCAATCTTTGCAATCGTTGGTGAATATAATGGCCAGGTTCTTTCCACTCCGATTCCGTTTGAGTTTTTTCTTACTGTAAATGTAGCTCTGTTGCTTCCACCCTGTTTTTTAATTACAAGTCCCTCAAAAACCTGAATTCTTTCTCTGTTACCCTCAACGATTTTAGCGTGAACCTTGATTGTATCGCCTACGTTAAATGGTGTAACTTCCTTCATCTGACCATCTTCAATCTCTTTAATTAATTCCTGCATAATAGCCTCCTTATTTATTCCGATGTTCTTAATGTATAAAACAACAGAGGACCATCTTTTCTATACAAAATCCATAAAATGGATTTGCGTTTATACAGCATTTGCTATATTAACATAACTTTTTTTATTTATCAAGTGTTTTTATAAAATTAATGTCTTCTTCTGTTAGTTTTGCATCTTTCATCAGGTCCGGGCGATTTTCTATTGTTCGCAGTATTGATTGTTCTCTTCGCCACTGATTTACCTTTGCATGATTTCCCGATAATAGTATCGAAGGAACTTTCTGCCCCATAAACTCTTCCGGGCGGGTATATTGCGGGTACTCCAAAAGGTTATCGTGAAAGGTTTCAAACTCTGCCGACACATCATTACTCAATACTCCGGGAATCAGTCTGGAAATCGCATCAATCATAACCATCGATGGAAGCTCACCGCCGGTTAATACATAGTCTCCAATCGAAACCCGGTCTGTCACAATCATATCCAAAACTCTCTCGTCAATTCCTTCATAATGTCCACACAAAAATACAAGATTTTTTTCTTTCGAAAACTCTTCTGCCATGTTCTGGTTAAAAACTTTTCCCTGTGGAGTCAGATAAATAACCCTCGGGTTATATCCTATCTCTTTTACAACCATCTCATAGCTTCTATATACAGGTCCCGCCTGCATTACCATGCCGGCACCTCCGCCATACGGATAATCATCTACCTGACCGTATTTATTTCCCGCATAATCTCTGATATTAATTGTATTTAAACCTATTATGCCATTATTTACTGCTCTTCCTGTAATGCTGGTATTGACTCCCTGCTGAATCATTTCCGGGAAAAGCGTTAATACATGAAAATTCATTAATCTAATAACCCTTTCATAATATGCACTTTTATCATCTTGTTTTTTATATTTTTTTCAAGTACACATTCATCTATAACCGGTAACAGCACTTCTTTCCCATCAGGGGTTTTTACTACATATACGCCATTTGCACCGGTTTGCAGTACGTTAATCACTTCACCCAGATTTTCTCCCTGATCCGTAATAACTGTGCATCCTAACACGTCTGCAATAAAATATTCGCCTTCACCCAGTGGAATGGCATTTTCTCTTGTTACAAGCAAATCCATTCCTTTATATGGTAATACCTGATTAATATTGTCAAACTCCTGAAACTTTAAAATTACCATATTTTTAAAGTATTTAGCGCCCATCACATGCACATTTATATATTCTTTGCCTGTATCAATTACAGCCTCTTTTAAATAATCAAATCTTTTTATATCGTCTGTCGTAGGATATACCTTTACTTCACCCCGGATTCCGTGAGTGTTACTGATAACACCTACCCGTAAATATTTTTCCATAAACACCTTTTCTCACAATAATATGCGCTGAAAGATAACAAGGCTGGATGATCCAGCCTTGTTGCACTTGTATTAAAGCAAAATTACTCTATTTCTACTTTAACTTTTTTGTCACATTTTGAAGATGCAGCTTTCACAACAGAACGGATTGCTTTTGCAATTCTTCCCTGTTTTCCAATCACCTTACCCATATCATCCTGGGCAACATGAAGAAGAATAAGAATTTCTCTTTCATTTTCTGTCTCTGTAACTACAACCTCATCAGGAGAGTCAACAAGTGCCTTTGCAATTGTTTCTACCAATTCTTTCATGAATTTACCCTCCGATATTATTTTTCAATACCAGCAATCTTTAAAAGCTTTCCAACTGTTTCCGTCGGCTGTGCTCCTGTTGCTAACCATTTTCTTGCAGCTTCTTCATTCACATCAAATACGCTTGGATCCTGATTTGGGTCAAATGTTCCAATTTCTTCGATGAATTTTCCATCTCTAGGTGCTCTTGAATCAGCAACTACTATTCTGTAAATTGGATGTCTTTTCTTACCCATTCTTTTTAATCGCATCTTTACTGCCATTTTTCTTTACCTCCGTAAAATTAATTCTAATATATATGTTTAAAAGCCAAAAGGCATTTTAAATCCACCTCTGCGTTTTCCCTTTCCGTTCATCAGTCCGGGCATATTTTTCATCATTTTTCTTGCCTGTTCAAACTGTTTTACCAGTTTGTTTACATCACTGATGTCAACGCCTGCTCCCTTGGCAATCCGCTGTTTTCTTGACGGATTCATAAGATCGGGGTTACCTCTCTCTGCTTTTGTCATGGAATATATCATTGCTTCGATTTTTCCTAATTGTTTTTCATCAGGAAGCATGTCTTCTTTTATCTGGCTCCCTACTCCGGGAAGCATATGCAGAAGAGAAGAAAGTCCTCCCATATTTTTAATCTGTCCCATATACTCCAGATAATCGTCAAATGTAAACTGGGCTTTTTTCAGCCTCTGTTCCATTTCCTTTGCCTTATCCTCATCAATTGCCTGTTCAGCCTTCTCAATAAGAGATAATACATCGCCCATTCCCAAAATACGGGAAGCCATTCTGTCCGGATAAAATTGCTCAAGGTCAGATAACTTTTCACCCATGCCGACATATAATATCGGCTTTCCGGTAACCGCTTTTATGGATAATGCTGCTCCGCCTCTGGTATCACCGTCCAGTTTGGTAACAACAATTCCATCTATTCCAATCTTTTCGTTAAATTCTTTTGCAACATTGACTGCATCCTGTCCGGTCATGGCATCCACAACCAAAACAGTCTGTGTAAGTTCCACGTTGTCTCTGATTTCAACAAGCTCGTTCATCATATTTTCATCAATATGCAGACGGCCTGCGGTATCTAATATAACAACATTATTTCCATTTTTCTTTGCATGTTCCACTGCAGCCTTTGCTATATTTAAAGGTTTCTGCTTCTCACCCATGGCAAATACAGGAACCTGTTGTTTCTCTCCATTAATTTTCAACTGCTCTATGGCTGCAGGTCTATATACATCACAGGCTGCCAATAACGGTTTCTTTCCTATGGATTTTAATTTTCCGGCAATCTTTGCAGTCGTGGTCGTTTTACCTGCTCCTTGCAGTCCCATCATCATAATAACTGTAATCTCATTGTCCGGTAACAGCTTCAACTCGGTAGTTTCAGAGCCCATCAAAGCCGTCAACTCCTCATTAACAATCTTAATTACCATCTGTCCCGGTGTCAAACTGGTCATAACATCCTGACCGACTGCCCTCTCATTAACTTTTTTGATAAAATCTTTTACTACTTTAAAGTTAACATCTGCTTCCAGCAAAGCAATTTTCACTTCTCTCAAGGCGGCTTTTACATCTTCTTCTGTCAATCTGCCTTTGCTTCGAAGATTTTTAAATATATTTTGTAGTTTATCGGATAAACTTTCAAATGCCAAAGCTTTACCTCCTAAGAATTATCTAAAATTTCCTGTGCAATCTTTTTTATCCTGGATACACTTTCTGCATCCCGATTATCCGCTAAACGACATATTTGTTCCACATCATCCTTTGTTTTAGAAAATCTTGCGATTAAATGAAGTTTTTCCTCGTAATCATTGAGTATTTTGTCACATCTTTTAACTAAATCATGCACTCCCTGTCTGGAAATGCCGCGTTCCATAGCAATTTCTCCAAGGCTCAAATCATTTAAAATAAAATCTTCATATATTTCTTTTTGATGCTGTGTCAGCAATTCGCCGTAAAAGTCGTATAATAGCGAACTTTTATATATATCTTTCATAATATTACACCTTATCTACCTCTGGTATATTACACGAAAAGCAATAAGGTGTCAAGTATTTTTTCTTGACACCTTATTGCTTATTTTTTGATTTGAGAAAATCCACTGCAGCCATAGCAATCAGAATAAGAATCCCTATACCACTGAAGACCGCCCCTGTTTTTATCCCCGGAGTACAGTATTTCATCTGTATCTTATGTTTTCCTGCTTCTAAAAAAATTCCGGAATACATATAATTTACTTTCTCTATATTCTGCTCTTTTCCGTCCACATAGGCTTTCCATCCATTTCCATATGGAATGGATAAAACGAGCATTTTCTTTTTCTTTAAATCAATGGTTCCTGAAACAGTATTATTTTTTACGCGAACATCTGTAAGAATATCTTCTTTTAAATGTTCAATGTAAGCTGCATAATTTTCATAAGAACGTTTTACAAAATTAAATTCTTTAAAGGAATATGTGCCTATACGGTTAAAGTGAATCACAATATAGTCTCTTTTGTTTCTACTATATCCCAGATTTACTACATAATCTGTTTTACCGTTATATAATCCATCAACATCTGTCATCTGTAACAGCCTTTTACTCATTTTATCATCACTAAAAGTCAGGGCGGCACTTGTTGGTTCCTCCCAATACTGATACAGGTTTTTTAAATAATTGTGGTGTGCAGCGCTTAAATAATCTAAATTGTTTTCAAAAGTTTTTAGCGGATTTGCAGCTTGAAATTTCATTCCTTTCATACATGCATATAATTCCCCATTTTCCACATCATTAAAATGAATTACAACTCCGGCATTTTTTTTGGAAACAATAAATTTTTTATTCTTATAATCTACACCATCATAACATTCAACAGTATATTTTTGTTTTGTGTTAGAATTTTTTAAAGAGGCATTTTTTATATTTTTATTCTTATCCTCCAGCACAGCGGCCTGCAACATTGCTTCTTCTTTTTCAATACCCGAATCTTTTTCTATCTCACTTTCGGATATAAATTTGTCGTAAGTGTATCCTAATGGTAAATCAAATATATTCTCGTACAAATTATAAGTTGCAGGATAGGATACATTATCTTTTATAACATACTTATATGGAACCGGTTTATTGAAAGTATCAATTTTTTTAAATCCATATGGTACTGCCAATTTATCTTTCTTTTCCGCAATATAATATTTTACACCGGATAAGGAAAGTAATCCTGCCCGGTCATCCAGCCCGTGATACATAAATGTCGGATACTCTCTCGCCTCAGTCTTTAACAGATAATCTGAAATGTTGGAATTACCCAGACTCCAATAAAATCCTATTCCATTCACTCCGAAAAGCAGAGAGGAATTGTCGCAGTAATCTAAAAGAATGTCATTGTCTTCTATATCATTCACTAATGGCAGATTTGTTATTTTATAATAACTGCTGTCTTCTGTGCTGTCATAATCTTTCCCGGATGAACTAAAACGGAAAAAACTGTCATCCTTTACCTTCTTTTTTATATCATAACTTTCCGATTGCTGATAAGTTTTATATACCTGTCCGCTGTCAATGAACTCCGAAACATAATTTTCTTGAGTAAAAGAATATAGGAAATATGCATTAACCGCAATACCGGCTACAACTGTTAATACAGTTAGCAATTCCTTCTCTTTCTTTCCCCTGTTCTTATCATAATTTAAAATTAAAAGTCCTGTTACCAATAAGAAAAGAAGTATCAGTTCTATCATTGCATTTAAACTTCTTGCATTTTCCATGAAAAATAAAACTGCAAAATATACCAGAAGAAAACATAAAATCGGTTTAGCATTTTTTATGCTGATACTGATAATATTGTTCCAATATTCTACAATCAAAAATGAACATAATAAGGCAAATGCCCACAGCCATCGATTTGAAATATATGACATTCCATTCATAAAACTGCCGATAAACGGAATGCAAAGCATGAATATTCCTATCGCAAAAAACAGACAGTGTTGAATATTTTTTCTCTTAAAGGCAAAGAATATTCCAAGCAAAGCAACCGGTGTGTAACCCATAAATGTCCATGTATTATTTGATTGCATGGAAATCAGGCTGGAAAACAGCTCCTGATAGTATTTTATATCATATAGGAAAGAGATATCATATCCTACGCTATGCCTGTTGTCTCCCAAAAAAAATGTAACAACCGGTAAAAAGATAAGCGCCGAAATCATTACTGCTATCACAGCATACAGCAGCATTTGTAATAATTTTTTTATAATTTTTCTAATATCTTTTTTATACAGATAACCGCATCTGATAATTGTATATATAACTGTCAGAAAAGCCATCATATAGAAAAAATAAAAATTGCTGACTGCACTTAATACAATAATCAAAATGAAATGATATGGTTTTCTGTTTTTTAATATTTTTTCTACACCGGTTAACAGCAGCGGGAAAAACATCATCGGAATCACAAAAAACGGATGACGTACTGCGGCAAACATAGTATATGAAGTAAAAACATAGGCAATCGCTCCAACAATGACACCATTATTGTTTTTATTCATTATTTTGCAGTAATATATAAAAAACAGCCCTGACAGATATAATCTTAATATAATTAAGAATCCATAAAGATATTCTGTATATTCAGGCATGACAAATGCAGAAAGTAAATTAATCGGTTCTCCCAAGACATAATAATTTAAAGTAGTAATAACATCTCCGCCAAAGCCAATTCCAAAATTCCACATAGGAATTGCAAAAGAATGCTCAATAAAAATATTCTTTGCAATTTCTCTTAACCATGAGCCATAATATGACAATGCAAGATTATGCTGAACCAATCCGTCAAGATGCCATACAAAGGATTTTTTATTTACAAAAAAATATCCAAAAGTTAATAGAAACGTAATAATAAAAATAATAGAATATTTTACAGCAATATTTATTTTTTTATCATTTATCTTCGATATTGTTTTTAACATCTGTTACTCCTACAAATTAGGTAATTCCTCTCTCGGATTATAACCGGCGCTATTTAATGCATCCAATATCTGCTTTTTATGATCATGTCCGAAACATTCCATTGTTACTTTTAATTCAACAGCGGCATTTCTATTGACGGAAACAAACTGATTGTGTTCGAGTTTAATCACATTGCCCTGCTGTTTTGCAATATTATTTGCTACCTTTACCAATTCGCCCGGCTTATCAGGAAGCAGTACGGAAACGGTAAATACTCTTCCTCTTTGGATTAATCCGTGCTGTAATATCGATGACATTGTAATAATATCCATATTTCCGCCACTGATAATGGAAACCACCTTTTTGTCTTTACACTTCAGATGTTTCAATGCAGCCACGGTAAGCAGCCCTGAATTTTCTGCTACAAGCTTATGATTTTCAACCATATCAAGAAAAGCATCTATCAGTTCATCATCCTTAATTGTAATAATCTCATCGATATTTTTCTGGATATATGGAAAAATATTTTTTCCCGGTGTTTTGACGGCTGTTCCGTCAGCTATTGTATTCGCACTTGGAAGGGTAACCACTTTTCCTGCTTTCAGCGATGCTTTCATACATGCGGCGTTTTCCGGTTCAACACCGATGACCCTGATGCTTGGATTTAGTAATTTGGCGAGTGTGCTGACGCCGGTAGCTAACCCGCCGCCTCCAATAGGCACCAGAATATAATTCACTGTCGGAAGTTCTTTGAAAATTTCCATGGCAATACTTCCCTGTCCGGCAGCTACATCAATATCGTCAAACGGATGAATAAAAGTATATCCCTCCTTCATAGACATATTTAACGCATATTGACAGGCATCATCATATACATCACCATATAAAATTACATCTGCACCATAACTTTTTGTGCGGTTTACCTTCATAAGCGGTGTTGTGGTTGGCATGACAATAACAGCTTTTACGCCATAGAGTTTTGCCGCATAGGCAACCCCCTGCGCGTGATTGCCTGCAGAAGCTGTAATCAGCCCCCTCTCTCTTTCCTCTTCTGATAAAGTACTGATTTTATAGTAAGAGCCTCTTACCTTATACGCTCCTGTAAACTGCATATTCTCCGGCTTAATATATACCTGATTTCCCGTCTGCTCGCTAAAATAGTCACTGTAAATTAAATTTGTATTTAAAGTAACTTTTTTCACAATTTCACTTGCTTCTTCAAACTTTTTTAAATCTAACATATCACTCATTAAACAATGCCTCCACAAATTCTTTTGCATTAAATTTCTGTAAATCATCAATCTGTTCTCCGACACCGATATATTTTACCGGTATCCCAAGTTCAGATTGAATTGCAATTGCAATGCCGCCCTTTGCCGAACCGTCCATTTTTGTCAAAATAACTCCTGTTATATCTGCACATTCCTGAAATTGTTTCGCCTGCTCTAAAGCATTCTGACCTGTTGTGGCATCCAATACAATAAAGTTTTCACGTCTTGTTCCACTATATTCCTTTGTAATAATCCTGTCCAGTTTTTTTAACTCTTCCATAAGATTTTTCTTATTATGAAGTCTTCCTGCCGTGTCACAAAGTAAAATGTCTGCGTTTTTATTTTTGGCTGACGATATAGCGTCAAACAAAACAGAACCGGGATCTGACCCTTCTTTTCCGAAAACAATATCCACTCCGGAACGGTTTGCCCACTCCCGTAATTGTTCAGCTGCAGCAGCCCGGAATGTGTCTGCGGCAGCTAAAACAACTTTCTTTCCATTGGCTTTAAACTGGCTTGCTAACTTTCCAATTGATGTGGTTTTCCCTACACCATTTACGCCAATAACGAGTATAACAGACTTTTCCTTTTCAAAATCATAGGCATTTTCCCCAATATCCATCTGTTTTTCAATACTTCTGATTAAAAGCTCTTTACATTCAATTGGTTCTTTCAAATGATTTTCTTTTATTTTTTCCTTTAAATCATCTATGATTTCTTCTGTAGTATGAACTCCAATATCGCTCATAATGAGGATTTCTTCAAGCTCATCATAAAAATCCTCATCTATATGAGAAAATCCTGTAAAAATGGAATTCAAACCGGAAACTATATGATTTCTGGTCTTGGACAGACCGGAAACTAACTTTTTGAAAAAAATTCCTGCCATAAAATTCCTCCCAATATTTTAATCATATATTAGATTCCTCTACCATCTAATATATCCCTATTTGTCTAAATCATTTTCCAGCAAATCTACAGAAACCAATGCTGAAATACCTTTTTCCTGCATTGTAATACCGTATAATCTGTCGGCACAGTTCATAGTTCCACGTCTGTGGGTGATTACAATAAACTGTGTATTCTCTGTGAGTTTATGTAAATATTCAGCAAACCTGATGACATTAGAACCATCCAGCGCCGCTTCAATTTCATCTAACAGACAGAATGGAGAAGGTTTTAAATTCTGTATGGCGAACAACAGGCTGATGGCTGTCAATGCCTTTTCTCCACCGGATAACTGCATCATATTCTGCAATTTCTTGCCCGGCGGCTGTGAAATAATATTTATTCCGGCATCCAAAATATCATCTGCATCTGTCAGTTCTATCGTGCCTTTACCGCCACCAAACAATTCCTTAAACACCTTATCAAACTGAATTTTAATTTCCTCAAATTTTTCTTTAAACTGCTTGCGCATCCCGACTTCGAGTTCATCTATAATTTTTAGAAGATTTTCTTTTGCTTCTATCAGGTCCGCATGCTGTTCCTTCATAAATAGGTATCTCTCGTTAATCTCCTTAAATTGTTCAATCGAGTTGACATTTACCTCGCCAAGAGCTTTCATTTCTCTTCTGATATTTGTAATATTATCTTTTATTTCGCTCTTATTGCCAATTTCCGGATTCTTCATTTCAGCAGCTTTTCTGTATGTGATTTCATATTCATTCCACATATATGCTTCTTTATTTTCGCTTTTTTCTTCCAGTGCCTCCTTCTGACTGCTTAATCGGTATACTTCCTTATCAAGAGTGGAAATTTTTTCAGACAGCTGTTCCCTTTTTTCAAAGAATTCTTTATGCTCCCGGCTTTGACTTTCTTTTTCCTGTCTTGCCTCGTCAATTTCTTTATTCAACTGTTTAATAAGTTCACGGGATTTTTCCGTTTCCATTGTCAGATTTTCAATCGCTTCTAACCTGGCAGAAATCTCCTGATTATTCTCTTCGGAATTGTTCTTTATGTTATTCAGTTCATCGGACAGGGTTTGAATAACTTTTTCTGCTTTTTCTATCTTTTCTATGATAAATTCATGCTTTTGTTTATAGTTTGCAATATCAATGTTTATCTCTTCCATAGAAGAGAGTTTTGCTGCAACCTTTTCTTTCATTTCATTTAACTGCTTTGTTTTAGCAGAAACTTCTTTTTCCAGAAATGTATTTCTGTCTTCCGTGCCCGACAACTCATTGTTAAGCTCTGAATTACTTTTGTTAATATCACTGATTTCTGCCTGCATACTGTCGTTTTCGCGGGTATAACTCTGATACTCCAGCATAATGCTGTCTTTTCTGTCGTTTGCCTGCTTTAAATTTACTTCGATAGTATTTTTTATAATCATCTGTTCCTGCAGGCCTTTGCTGATTTTTGCCTCTTCCTCGCTGATAACACTGATTTCACTTCGATTGTCTACCAGCTTCCGGTCAAGTTCTTCTTTTTCTTTTTTCAGAGATATTAATGTTTTTTCTATTTCTTCAATCTCTCGTCTCCTGCCAAGAAGATTACTGTTGTTTTTAAATGCTCCGCCGGAAATGGAACCTCCCACATTTAAATATTCACCATCAAGGGTAACAATCCGCACCGAGTAGCGGTATTTCCGTTCAATCGTAATGGCATGATCGATGGTATCAACGACCATGATTCTTCCAAGAAGATATTTTGCTACCCCTTCATACTCTTTCTTTATGTCAATCAGGTCACTTGCCAGACCAATAACACCCTTTTCTTCCAATGCATCCGGCGCATTAAAATTTGTCTTATTGCTCATACTGCTAAGTGGCAGAAATGTGGCTCTTCCAAATTTATTTTTCTTTAAATATTCAATCGTTTCTTTCGCTGTTGTCTCTGTATCCGTAACAATATTTTGGATATTTCCTCCAAGAGCGGTCTCAATAGCTACTTCATATTTTTTATCGACTTTTATAATATCTGCAATAACGCCGATAATACCTTTTTTGTTTTCTTTTAATTCCATTACCTTTTTGATACTGTTGCCATAGCCTTCATATCTTTCGGTAATGTTTCTTAATGCCTCCAGATTGGATTTTAATTTATGGTATTTTTCCTGATTTGCCGTTAACTGCTTTGTGAGCTGACTGTTTTTCACACGAAGATTTGCCAAATCATCTTTATATCCCTGCAAAGATGCCTGTACCTGAACAATTTCTTTCATAACATCTTCTAACTGGGTTTCTAATTCTTTGATGGCATTTTCCTGTCCGTCTTTTCGGCTCTGAAAATCAATTAACTTTTGATTTAGCTGGGATTTACGGATATTTATCTGTTCAAGCAATGTATCACAGCGCTGAATCTTTGTTTTAATAACAGATTTTGCATTTAATAATTCAATGATTTCAGCCTTGTCCTCTTCGATTTCCTTTTCCAGTTCTGCAATACCGTCATTGTTTTCTGCAATATCTTCATTAAGCTTTGCCTGCGATGCTATTATATCGTTTAACTGTTTTTCATTTTCTTCTTTTTCTATATTTGAAACATCGAGTTCTTTATTCTGCTGTTCAATTTCCTCTGTAATGGAACCAATTCTCTGATTAATATAAGATGCATTGTTCTTTGCAGAATTAATCTGTTCTTTGATAACATTAATCTGACCTTCGAATTTTTCAATATTTAATATAGTCTCATTTAACGTTGCCGTTTTTGTTTCAATAGAATGATTGATTTCTTCAATGATACCTTCTAATTTTGTGTAATCCGCCTTAATTTTTTCAAATTCATCATTCGCAATCTGCATGTCAGATGAAGCAATCTCTATTTTTTCATCAATCTGCGATAATCGGATTCTGATTTCATCTATTTCTATTAGAAACATGTTTACATCATTAACTTTTAAATCTTCCTTCAGTGCAAGATATTTTTTTGCCTTTATACATTGTTTTTCCAGCGGAATAACCTGGCGTTCCAGCTCTCCCAAAATATCCGTTACACGGACAAGATTCTGATTCTGGTCATTTAGTTTTTTCATGGCGTCATTTTTACGACGTTTGTATTTGACAATACCGGCTGCCTCATCAAAAAGCTCTCTTCTTTCCTCTGGCTTACCACTTAAAATTTTATCAATCTGTCCCTGTCCAATAATGGAGTACCCCTCTTTACCGATACCGGTATCATAGAATAACTCATTCACATCTTTTAAACGCACCTGGGTACCGTTTATCATATATTCACTTTCACCGGAACGGAACAGTCTTCGGGAAACTGTCACTTCATTATAATCAATGTTCAATTTATGATCGGAATTGTCAAATGTAATGGCAACATAAGAATAGCCCATAGGCTTCCGGCTTTCTGTTCCCGCAAAGATAACATCTTCCATTTTAGAACTTCTGAGCTGTTTGATTTTCTGTTCTCCAAGAACCCATCTGACTGCATCTGCAACATTGCTTTTTCCGGAGCCATTCGGTCCGACAATTCCTGTTATTCCATTATGAAATTCAAATTTAATTTTGTTTGCAAATGATTTAAATCCGTGTATTTCAATGCTTTTTAAATACATATTAACTCCTCTGATTAAACAGTTTTAAGGCGCTGTATGCCGCCTGTTGCTCTGCAGCTTTCTTCGTATGTCCCATGCCCTCTCCAATGACACTTTCATCTAATTTTACCACTGCTTTGTAAGTTTTATTATGGTCCGGACCGCTCTCATCTACAATCTCATAAGAAAGATTTCCCAGTTTGACCATATCTATTCGCTCCTGTAATATTGTTTTTGAATCATAAAACAGACGTTTATGCTCAATATCATTCAGGGCAAACTGCAAAATAAATTCCTTGACTTTTTCGATTCCTCCGTCTAGAAATATTGCTCCGATTAATGCTTCAAACGCATCGGATACAATAGAATCCCTTTTTCTTCCTCCGGTAGCCTCCTCGCCTTTTCCCAGATAAATAAATTCATCCAGTCCAATCTGTCTGGCATCCATTGCCAATGTAGGCTCACATACAAGACTTGCGCGAAGTTTTGTCATATCGCCTTCCTGCATATGATTCATCTGCGTATACAAAAATTCACTGGAAACCATTTCAAGAACAGCATCTCCCAAAAACTCAAGCCTCTCATTATCTTTTATTTTTTTTGATTTATGTTCATTGGCAAATGATGTATGTGTTAATGCATTCAGCAGTAAATCCCTATCTTGAAATGCATATCCGATTTTTTTTTCTAATTGAGACAAATCACTATTCATATTTCCACCTTATTTTTAAGCATCTCTTTAACGCAACATAAAGCCCTATTACTAGGGCTTTCGTCTTACTACAATATTTCTTATATTAAAGTGCCTTTTTTATCTTTTCATATGCATCGCCTACGGTAACAATTGATTCTGCTTCGTCCGTAGGTACCTGAATTCCAAACTCATCTTCAATTCCCATGATGATTTCCAGCACATCCAGCGAATCCGCCCCAAGGTCATCTGCAAACTTACTGTCAGCCGTAATTGTACTCTTATCTAAATCAAGTACCTCCGCGATTGCATTTATCAGTCTCTCTAATTCCATAATTAATCCTCCTTACTTTCCAATGAAAGTTTCTCTTTAAATTTATTATTAATATTTAATTCATTAAATGTTACACATTGTAAAATAGAATTTTTAATTTCTGTACTCTTTGAACTTCCATGCGTTTTAACTAAAAGTCCATTTAATCCCAATAAAGGTGCTCCGCCATGTTCCTCCAAAGAAAAGCCTTTTAATGTATTCTTTAAGTTTTTTTTGATGAGCAGTGCACCAATTTTTGTTTTCAAAGAACTCATCATAGACCCTTTAATTTTTTTAATTAGAACATCTGCTACACCTTCATATAATTTAAGAATTACATTTCCCACAAAAGCATCACAGACAATTACGTCCACGTCTCCCTTTGGAATATCTCTTGCCTCAATATTACCAACAAAATTTATATCTTCTAACTGTTCAAGTAAAGGATATGCCTCTTTTACCAGAGCGTTTCCTTTTTCTTTCTCGGCGCCGATATTTACAACAGCTACTTTGGGATTTTTGACTCCGACAATATTTTCCATATATATAGAACCCATTTTAGCAAATTGTACTAAATGAGAAGCTCTGGCATCAACATTTGCTCCGCAATCTATTAAGAGTGACGCACCGTTTGCTGTTGGAATTAATGGTGCAAGCGGAGGTCTCTCAACTCCTTTGATTCTCCCGATAATAACATGTCCTCCTACAAGATTCGCCCCCGTACTTCCTGCGGAAACCATGGCGTCTGCCTCACCTTTTTTTACCATATACATACATTTTACCAGTGAAGAATCCTTTTTCCTCCGAATAGCTGCTACCGGTGGTTCTCCTGTTTCAATAATTTCCGTGGCATCAACAATCTCCAACTTGTCCATATCAGCCGGATATTTTTCCAATTCATGTTCAATTAAATTTTTTTTACCAACCAGTTTAATCAGCATATCCTGATTTTCATTTGCTGCATATACTGCGCCTTTTACAATTTCTTCCGGCGCATTATCGCCACCCATACAGTCTAATGCTATTACCGTCTTTGACATCTAAAAGTCCTCCTCGTACAATATGTGCTGATTTGTCTTTTACGACCAGAAGAAAAACATAAAAAACATTATAAAAAATACACAATATTTCATTTGTTTTCTTCTTAACACATAAAGATAATATACTAAAAAATGGATATAAAATCAAGATAACATATAAAAATAGGACTTTGTGTTATCACAAAGTCCTATTTTTATAATTCTAACAGATACAAAAAGCTGTTAATGCATGCTTTTCGTTTAGTCAACTGAAACTATTTCTTTTTTATTGTAGCTTCCACATGCCTTGCATACTCTATGTGGCATCATTAATGTTCCACACTTACTGCATTTTACAAGATTTGGAGTTGACATTTTCCAGTTTGCTCTTCTCTTATCTCTTCTTCCCTTTGAAGATTTGTTCTTTGGACAGATAGACATGGTTACACCTCCTTAAACTGATTAAAAACATCTAATATTTTCGACATTCCTGTTCCTGGTTCTGTATCTTTGCACTTACAGGCTCCCAAATTGAGATTAGCACCGCATCTTTTACAAATTCCTTTGCAGTCAGTCCTGCACAAAACTTTCATAGGCAGATGAACCAGAATTTCATTGGCAATAAAGACTTCAGAATTAAATTTTGTGCCATTCAGATATGGTTCTTCGTCTAAATCGGCAATCCTCTCTTCTGATGTTTTATTTAAATCTAAATCTTTGAAACAATCAATATTAACTGTATAATCTACAGGTTCCAGACATCTGTCACAAGGGATTTGTAAAGTAACTTCACCTGTACATTTAAAAGAAACATGTTTTTTCCCATCATTATGAAAAGAAAAACTTATATTATATCCTTTCACCGGATATACTTCTTTATTGACCTTAAATTCCTTTGCTTCAAATGCAGGACAAATGTTTCTCTGACCGTCTTCTTCCTGTAAAAGTTCATATAAATCAATTAACATAATATTCCTTCTTCAAAGACACCTAAACAATTATACATATCCCTTGTATGTTTGTCAAGCGCCACTCTCTTAATATTTTGCCATTACCGTTTCGGGAATTGAGCTGTTTTATTTTAATAATCCGGCTGTCTCTCTGGCAATAGCAAGTTCTTCATTGGTAGGCACCACGTAGACCTTTACCTTGGAGTCCAGTGTAGAAATCATAACTTCTTCACCTTTTCTGCTGTTTGCCTCCTTATCCAGTGTAATTCCCAGATATTCCAAGTGGCTGCATACAGCTTCTCTTACTGCGCTGTTGTTCTCACCCACACCGGCAGTAAACACAATGGCATCAACGCCATTCATAACTGCCACATAAGCCCCTACAAATCGCACAACAGAATGAACATATGCGTCAAATGCGGAAGCGGCATTCTGATTGCCATCGTCAATGGCTTTTGAAATATCTCTAAAATCACTGGAAACTTCCGATAATCCTGCGATTCCTGATTCTTTATTCAATATACTGATTACTTCTGAAATATTTTTATGCTCAATATTACCAATAACCTCTAATATGCCGGGATCAATGTCACCTGACCTGGTTCCCATCATCACGCCTGCTAACGGTGTAAGTCCCATACTTGTATCAACTGATTTTCCGCCGGATACAGCACAAATACTTGCCCCATTCCCTAAATGACAGACAATAGTTTTTATTTCTTCTAGTGGCCGGTTCATAATTTCTGCCACTCTTTTTGAAACAAAACTGTGTGATGTGCCATGAAAACCATATCGTCTTATTTTGTTCTCATCATAATATTTTCTAGGCAATCCATAAAGATATGCTTCTTCCGGCATTGTCTGGTGAAATGCTGTGTCAAACACAACAACATTTGGCGTATCTTTCATAATTTCCATACAGGCTTTAATACCGATAATATTTGCCGGATTGTGAAGAGGTGCAAGATAATTACATGCCTCAATCTTATTTATTACCTCCTCTGTAACGATAGATGATTTTGAGAAATATTCTCCACCATGTACCACGCGATGTCCAACCGCCTGCACCCTGCTCATATCACTGATAACACCCGTACATTCATCTGTCAAAGCCTTAATTACAGCAGCTATCGCCTCATTATGCGTAGGCATAGCTGTCTTTTCTGTATTTTTTTTACATTTTATACTTTCATAAGTAATGGAGCTTCCTTCCATTCCAATTCTCTCACACAAACCTTTTGCAAGAACATTTTCACTATCTGAATCAATGAATTGAAACTTTAATGACGAACTTCCGCAATTAATAACTAAAATTTCCATAGAACCTCTCTTTTTTCATCATATATATTTTCGTTTTTTATATATTATTATTGAATCTGTGCCTGAACTGCCGTAATTGCTACCACGCCGACAATATCCTTTGCGCTGCAGCCGCGGGACAAATCATTAATAGGTTTTGCAATTCCCTGACACAATGGTCCATAGGCTTCCGCAAGACCAAGCCTCTGTAATAATTTATACCCAATATTTCCTGCATCTAAATCAGGAAAAACTAAAACATTTGCCTTTCCTGCGACCGGACTGCCCGGAGCCTTAAACTCTGCTATCTCCGGAACCAGCGCAGCATCGGTCTGAAGTTCTCCATCGATTAAATACTGTGGATATTCTTTTTTTGCAATGGCTGTAGCTTCCACTACTTTATCTACGTCTTTGTGCGCAGCACTTCCATGTGACGAATGAGACAACATGGCAACTCTGGCTTTTTCTCCAACAAGATATTCAAAAGATTCTGCACTGCTTGCTGCAATATCTGCAAGCTGTACAGGATTAGGATTCTGATTCAATCCACAATCTCCCATTACAAAGACGCCATTCGCGCCCATTTCCTTATTTGGTACACAAATAACAAAAAAGGCAGATACCAGTTTGCTTCCCGGCTTTGTTTTTATAATCTGAAGAGAAGGTCTTAACGTATTGGCTGATGAATGGCATGCCCCTGACACCACGCCGTCAGCATCACCGGCATTGACCATCATGCATGCAAAATACATATAATCGCTGACCAGCATTGCATATGCCTGTCTTTCAGTCATTCCTTTTGCTTTTCGTAACTGATAAAAATCATTGGCATATTCTTTTATTTTTTCATGCTTTCTGGGATCAATCACAACAGCACCCGCAATATCAAATCCACTTCCGTATTCCTGTACCTCATCTTCCGTAGCAAGAATAATGATATTTGCAAAATCTTCCCTGATAATCTGTTCTGCCGCCTCATATGTACGCTTGTCCATCCCTTCCGGCAAAATAATTGTCTTTCTATTGGTTCTGGCTTTTTCTTTTAATTCTTCAATAAAACTACTCATACTAACTCGTCTCCTCGTATATTATTTTTCAATCCATTTATTATTATAATATATCAATTTTTATTAAACAACACCTAAAAACATTTCATTACAGCTAAAAAATTTGAAACAAAGGCATAATAATGTTAAAATATTTTTCAGAGGTATTGTTATGAAAACAATTGGAATTATTGCAGAATTTAATCCATTTCATAATGGACATAAATATCTGATTGAAAAGGCAAAGAGAATAACGAAGGTGGACAACGTAGTTGTGGTGTGCAGCGGCAATTTTGTTCAAAGAGGAGAACCTGCTTTTTTTGATAAATCCATTCGGACAGAAGCTGCCCTGATGAACGGAGCTGATGTCGTGCTGGAACTGCCGGTCATGTACTCTACTGCATCTGCCGAGACTTTTGCCTTTGCAGCAGTTCGTCTGTTAGACAAGCTAAACTGTATCGACTATCTCTGCTTTGGATGTGAAACAGACAATATTAAATCACTTCCTGTGATTGCTAACATTCTTTTTTCAGAACCTTTAGACTATAAAAACATGCTATCTGTTTATTTAAAAAATGGTTTTTCATATCCCAAAGCCAGAGCAAAAGCATTGACGGATTACTGTAATGAAAATAATATTTCTGATGAATCTGATGTCGCCCAGATTGTAAATCAGGCAAACAACATTTTAGCCATTGAGTATTTAAAAGCATTAAAAAAATTTCATTCTTCCATGAAGCCTCTGGCAATTAAGCGGATTGGTCCTTCATATAATTCTGAAAAAACCGAAAGCACATTTGCTTCTGCCACCGGAATGCGCAAAGCAATGAAAAACAATGCAGCCGTCACCAAATTTATTCCCGGAAATTGCACCGATTTGTACCGGGAATGTAATTACATGGAATGGAATGATTTCAGTACAATTATGGGATATAAATTAATTCAGGATAATGATTTTTCTCATTATGCTGATATTTCAAACGATTTGGCAAACAGAATCCATAATCTGCAATCTGATTATACAGATGTCCAATCCTTTATAGAGGAATTACACGCAAAAAATTATACCCATGCCGGCATATCACGGTCGCTTACCCATATTTTATTGAATATCACCCAAAATGATATGAATACATTGATAGCCGATGATTACCTAAACTATGCCCGCATTTTAGGATTTAGAAAAAATAACAAGATCCTCTCCATCATAAAAGAAAAAAGTTCTCTGGAAATAGTCAGCAAATTTTCAACTTTTTATAAGAATACTGATGGCGTTACCCGCATGATGATGGATGTCAGTATCAAAGCGGACGCACTGTATCGGATGACTTATATGAACAAATACGGCAAAAAACTGCCAACAGAATTTGAACGCCGTATATGCACTATTTAATGCAGGCATCCTATTTTCTATACTGTCGGCAGTTTTCTGAAATGCAGCTTTTCTAATAAAATATTTTCTTATAAAAACTGTTTAATTTTTAAAACTATGTATTGGTGCAGGGATCCTTCCTGTCCTATTTACAAAAGAATCACATGAGAAACTGTTTACAGGCATAATTGGCGCATATCCCAGCAAACCGCCAAATTCTACTGTTTCTCCAACCCCTTTTCCAATAACAGGGATAATTCTGACCGCTGTGGTTTTCTGATTTACCATGCCAATTGCTGATTCATCAGCAATAATACCTGCAATTGTTGTTGCCTTCGTATCTCCCGGTATGGCAATCATATCAAGCCCTACAGAACATACACACGTCATAGCTTCTAACTTTTCAAGCGTAAGAGCACCTTCTTTTACCGCATCTATCATTCCCTGATCTTCTGATACCGGAATAAATGCACCACTTAATCCTCCTACATAAGAGGAAGCCATAACGCCGCCCTTTTTCACCTGGTCGTTTAACATAGCAAGAGCTGCTGTTGTGCCGGGAGCTCCGGCTCTCTCTAATCCAATCTCCTCTAATATATCCGCAACACTGTCACCAATCGCCGGTGTAGGAGCAAGAGACAAATCAATAATGCCAAAAGGAACATTTAATCTCTTTGATGCTTCTTTTGCTACTAACTGTCCAACCCGGGTTATCTTAAAAGCTGTTTTCTTGATTGTATCACAAAGAACTTCGAAATTTTCACCTCTGACTTTCTTTAATGCATGTCTTACCACACCCGGTCCTGAAACGCCTACATTAATGATGGCATCTGCCTCTGTCACTCCATGAAAAGCACCTGCCATAAAAGGGTTATCATCCGGTGCATTACAAAATACAACCAGTTTTGCACAACCAAGAGAGTCCTCTTCTTTGGATTCTTCTGCTGTCTCTTTGATAATCCTGCCCATCAATCTGACTGCGTCCATATTAATGCCGGTTTTTGTTGAACCCACATTGACTGAACTGCATACACGCTCTGTACATGCCAGAGCCTTCGGAATGGATTTAATCAGATTTTCCTCCGCAGGGGACATTCCTTTGCTGACCAGAGCACTATATCCGCCAAGAAAATTGACGCCGACCTCTTTTGCTACCTTGTCCAATGTTTTTGCAATCGTAACAAAATCTTCCGGAGATTTACAGGCGCTTGCGCCCACCAGACCAATAGGCGTAACAGATATTCTTTTGTTGACAATAGGAATACCATATTCTTTGGAAATATCCTCACCTGTCTGCACAAGATTTTCAGCCAATCTTTTAATCTTATTGTATATATTTTGATTTAAGGTTTCTAAATCATTGCTGATGCAATCCATCAGGCTGATACCCAGCGTAATCGTTCTTACATCAAGATTATAATTATCAATCATTTTGTTTGTCTCGATAACTTCAAATTTATTAATCATATTATCCTCCTAATTGCATGTCTGCCCATTTTACATAAACGCAGACACAAGGTTGAAAGAATCTTTCAACCTTATCTTTCAAATAGCAATATATACTTAAATTCTGTGCATACTGTTAAAAATATCTTCATGCTGCATTTTTATTTTAACACCAATCTTTTCGCCAATCTTATCTAAATCATCTGCTAATTCATGAACAGGTTTTGCCGCTTTATTACAGTCAACAATCATCATCATATTAAAATATTCCTGAACAATTGTCTGTGAAATATCAAGAATGTTAACTTTATTTTCTGCTAGATATGTACATACTGCGGCAATAATTCCTACGGTATCTTTTCCTACAACTGTTATAATCGTTTTCTTCATAAAATCCTCCTAAAGATTATTTATATAATATTAAAATTCAATATTGCAAGAAGGCTTTGTTCTGCTTGCAACTTTTAAATCAATATCATCCGTGCAAAACTTATGACCTGCAAAATTTATTTCATTACGAACCGCCTGAAATGCCAGTTCCGGATAATTATTCTCCTGACTCAAATGCCCCAATACAATTTTTTTTAATCTCCTGCTGATAATCTCATTAATAAAATTTCCACATGCTTCATTGGAAAGATGCCCTTTATTCCCCCATATCCTTTGTTTCAGATTATATGGATATGAACTCATTTGCAGCATTCGAATATCATGATTCGATTCGATTAAGATTCCATCTAATTCCTGTAATGAAAGAATTAATTCTTTTGTCGTCTCTCCAATATCAGTTGCTATGGCACAGGATTTATTGCCAGTAGAATCTTCGTCAAAACGAAAACATACCGGATCTAGCGCATCATGGCTGATTGGCAGAGGCAGTATTTTCAGATTTTTCAAATCAAAACTCTTATTTTTTTCAATTACAAAAAACAAATCCGAATCAATTTTTCCCATATCTGACTTATGTAAGATATAATCTATCGTTTTTTCCGTAGCATATACGGGAATATGATATTTTCTCAAAAAGACTCCCAATCCCTTTATATGATCCATATGCTCATGGGTAATAAGAATTCCATCAATTTCTTCCGGATTACGATTGAAACAGGAAAGTCCCTCTTCAACCTTTTTTTTGCTAATTCCAACATCAACTAAAAGCGTTGTATTTTCATTTTCAACTAATATGCAATTTCCCTGACTGCCACTTGAGATGGATGATAATTTCATTTGTTCACCTGTTGTCATATGCCAAAGCATCTCTTTTTCATTTCTAAAACCGGATACTTTAACCAAACATAATTAAAAACTTCCTTGTACATTTTATTTTATTTTCGCATGAATTTCAACCTATATTAAAGTAATAAAATAAAAATGCCAAAAATAATATAATAAAAAAACCATTTATGAAAAAAATTTTATTATCTATTATTTGTATTATTATCGCAGTTTTTATATTATTAGAGCCTCAAATTGTAACAACCGGAATAAAAAAAGGCATAGAATTATCTGTTTATTCCGTAATCCCTGCGCTTTTTCCTTTTATGCTGCTTACAAATTACATGATTGCACATGATTTATGCCAATATATCAGCTATTTCTTTTATCCTTTTTTTTCAAGAATTTTCCACATATCAAAAAATGGATGTTTTGCCGTGCTTATAGGTTTTACCGGTGGTTATCCCATGGGTGCAAAAACCATCAATGATTTATATGAAAGAAATCTGATAGATACATATGAAGCAGAATATCTATGCACCTTCTGCAATAACTGCAGCCTATCTTTCCTTTTAAACTATATTGTCTATAACTGCTTAAATAATTTAACCGCAGACATGGAGTTAGCAATTAACATAAAAGAAATCATAGCATTAATATATCTTCCTGCCATTATCGTGGGCATATTAAACCGATTATTTTTCAAAAAATGCAAAAATTTGCAGGAAATATCCCCTGTAAGCCCTAAAAATCCGAATAAAAATTCATCTAATGTTGTATATTCATCAGTGATTTCAATGCTCAACTTATGCATCTATGTGATTTGCTTCTCTGTTTTGGTAGAATTTATTCACAGTATTTCTATATCGTCTTTTTACAAATGCATTATTGTTTCCCTTGTGGAAATTACAAGTGGATGTAAGTATACCTCCACCCATCTTCCATACGGAATTTTACAATTATTTATTCTATTTTTTTCATGTGTTTTTGGCGGGCTTTCCATTACAATGCAGTCTATCTCACAGTTTAAGAACAAATCTTTTATAAAATACTATTTCATCGGCAAGTTAGAATCATTGATTGTATTTATAATTATGTTTTTTATTTTTTTCGTATATTAAATTTCCTAAAACAAAAAGAAACAAGGTCTAAATCCCCTGTTTCTTTTATACTGATAAATATATTATGAATCCTCTTATCTTATAACAAATCTACAGTAATATCATCTTCGCCTTCTTCATTCGATGGCTCTTCCACTGCATCCTGACCATTCAGTTCCTTCCGGCTTTCAACAACTACATTCAATGAACTGTTAAGAGCAGTCATCATCTGACTCTGTGCATTTTCAAAACTGTCCATTCCGGTAGAAAGAATACTCTGAACATTTGACAAAATATCATCTGTATACTGCATTGCTCTGGTTCTTAAATCATTTGCCTCAGATGTTGCATTATTTAAAATATCCTGAGCCTGCTGTTGTGCCTGCTCTAAAACCTGATTTGCTTCACTGTAAGCCTTCTGCATAATCTCATGTTCACTGACTAATTGATTAATATGTGCTGTGGCTTCCGCTATCATAGATTCCGATCTCTCTTTTGCATCATTTAAAATTGCATCTTTATTTGCAATAATTTTCTGATATTTTCTGATTTCGTCCGGTGTTCGAAGCCTTAACTCTGCCAGCAGCTCATCAATGTCATCTTTATTAACAATAATCTTTGATGTTGATAATGGCTGAAATTTACAATTATCAATATATTCCTCTATCTCTGTAATAATCTGTTCAATCTTACTACTCATTTTTATTCTCCTTTTTCTTTAATTTATCATAAACCTGTTTTATAACCGGCTCTGGTACGAAACTGCTGATGTCTGCCCCGAAGTATGCTGCTTCTTTTACAGTACTGGAGCTTAAATAAGCATACTCCAAACTGGTTGTAAAAAATATGGTATCAATGTTACTATTTAAAACCATATTCGTCTGTGACATTTGTAATTCATATTCAAAATCCGTCACAGCCCTCAAACCTCTGACTATAATTTGAGCATCAACACTTTTTGCAAAATCAACTAGCAGTCCCTCAAAAGACATTACCCTGACATTAGGTATATCTTTTACCACATCTTCTAACATTTTAACACGTTTTTCGACAGAAAACAACGGAGATTTAGAATTATTATTTAAAACACTTACAATAAGCTCGTCAACGATTTTTGATGCTCTCCTGATAATATCTAAATGTCCTAATGTTACCGGGTCAAAACTCCCGGGATATATTGCTCTTGCCATATCATTCTCCAATTAATTTTAAAAAAATGTGTTTATTCGTCTTGTAACATTTCTCTCTTACAATCTCAAAACCGATTTTTTTAACATAGTCAAATTCTGTTTCTAAAGAAGCCTCAACGATAATAGTTGAATTTTCATTTATTAAATCAGATTTTGTAAGAAAAATCAACACATTTTTTTCTAATTCTTTGTTATATGGTGGATCCAGAAAAACAATATCAAAAATTTCATGTTTTTCCAGCCTTTTTAAAGCTGAAAAAACATCATCGCAAATCACTACTGCCTGTTCTTCCAAATGTGTTTTTTTCAAGTTATCTTTTATACAATTCACTGCATTTCTGTTTTTTTCTATCAAAACAGCGCTTTTTGCTCCGCGGCTAAGGGCTTCAATCGCTATCGCACCGCTGCCGCTGAACAGGTCCAGAAAATTAATATTATATAACTGATTCTGAATCATATTAAATAATGTTTCCTTAATTCGGTCTGTTGTTGGTCTTGTATCATTCCCCGGAATTGTATTTAAAAGTATCCGTCTTGCTTTTCCTGCTATAACCCTCATATTTTCTCCAAATCTGCATAAAGCAAAAGCAAGCAATAAATTGCTTGCTTTTTATTTTTAAATAAACCTAATTATTCAGCCTCTTCTTCAACTGATTTCTCTTTTTCTTCAGCAGGTTCTTCTGTTTCTTCTTCAGGAGATTTCTCTGTCTCTTCTGTATCAGTTTCCTCTGCCTGTTCTTCTGAATTATCTTCTGCCTCTTCTTTCGGCTCTTCTTCAACTGTTTCCTCTGCCGCTTCTTCTGTATCAGCCTCTATTGCTTCTGCTTCTTCAGCCTCTTCAGTAACTGTCTCTTCCGCCACATCTTCCGTTTTTTCCTCTGTTACTTCTTCAACTTCTGTAGCAGGCTCCTCTTCCGGAAGTAAAATCTTCATGCTTAAGCTGATTTTGTTTTCTGCTTCATTGAAATCAACAATTTTCGCCTCAATTTCCTGACCAATCTTTAATTCATCCGACGGTTTTTCGACATGA
This sequence comes from uncultured Lachnospiraceae bacterium, assembly GCA_947625755.1. Lineage (GTDB taxonomy): Bacteria > Bacillota > Clostridia > Lachnospirales > Lachnospiraceae > Eubacterium_G. The sequence continues at coordinate 115,650 of CANQPJ010000001.1, forward strand.
TGTCTTGCAATCTGGGAAACGTGAAGTAATGCATCAACACCCGGTTCTATTTCAACAAATGCGCCAAAATCAGTCATTCTTGCAACTTTACCGGTTACAATGACGCCAACTGCAAATTTTTCACTTGCATTCGCCCATGGATTTGTATCTTCGAATTTTAAGCTCAAAGCGATTTTATCGTCATTAATATCTTTAATAAATGTTGTTACCTTGTCACCCGGTTTGAATAGTTTTCTTGGATTTCCCACTCTACCCCAAGACATCTCTGAGATATGTAACAATCCATCTGCTCCACCAATATCAATAAATGCACCAAAGTCAACTACACTCTTAACAACGCCTTCAACAACATCACCAACTGCGATTTTCTCAAATAACGCTTTCTTTGCTGCTTCTTTTTCTTCAACAACTAACTGTTTTCTGTCGCCAATAATTCTCCTTTTTCTAGGATCAAATTCTGTAATAACAAACTCAATTTCCTGATTTAAATACTTGTCTAATTTTCTTTCAAAAACATCTGACACAAGGCTTGCCGGTATAAATACTCTTCCGCCTTCTACTTCAACACTTAAACCACCTTTTAAAATCTGTACAACTGGTGCTTTTAAAACTTCTTTATTTTCAAAAGCTTCTTTAAGTCTCTCATTTGCTTTCTCTGCAGCAAGTCTCTTGTATGATAAAGCAACCTGACCATCGCCGTCATTTACTTTAAGTACCTTTACTGTCAGTTCATCGCCTACTGAAATTACAGTCGTCAGATCTATCGGTGTGTTTGAGTACTCATCTCTTGTAAGAATACCATCAGCCTTATATCCAACATTAAGTACTGCATAGTCCTCTCTTACACTGATTACCTTTCCTTCAAGAACTTCACCGTTGTGAATGGTCTTGAAGGATTCATCCAACATTTGTTCAAAACTCATCTCTGACATTAAGAACGACCTCCTCAATAATATTCTTTGGGGTAGATGCCCCTGCTGTAATACCTATAGAATTCAATGACTCGACGTTACACAAATCAAGGTCCTCTACAGTCTGTATATAATAAGTGTTATGACACTCACTTTTACATATATCGTATAACTTTTGAGTATTCGAGCTACTCTTTCCTCCGATAACAATCATTGCATCAACGCTGGATGCTATTTCTTTTGCTTCAACCTGTCTTACGTGTGTCGCATTGCAAATCGTATTTACAACATTTATATCATACCCCTTTTTATTTATAATTTCAACTAAATATTTAAATTTATTGTAGTTAAATGTCGTTTGGGAAACAATGCAAAAACTTGAAGTATTTAAGGAGTTAAGTTTTTTTATATCGTCTTCACAATGAATCACAATGGCATCCCCCAAAACCCAGCCTTTGATGCCTTCTACTTCCGGATGATTATCATTTCCGATAATAATTATCTTTTTGCCTGCCTCGCTTTCCTTACGCACAATATTGTGTATTTTTTTTACAAACGGGCAGGTTGCATCTACCATTCGCAGATTTTGTTTTTTAATAATATCGTATATTTTTTTTGATACACCGTGAGACCTTATAATTATTGTACCCTTACTTAACTTTTCTAATTCTTTTTCCGTGTTTATTACCTTTACCCCTTTGTCCTCCAAGTCTTTTACGACCTGCTCATTGTGAATAATAGGACCATAAGTATAGATAGGTTTTTCGCTATTATTTATTTCAGCATAAACACTCTCAACCGCACGCTTTACACCAAAGCAGAACCCTGCACTTTTTGCAACAATGACTTCCATAATTTCTCCATTATTTTTTTACAAGACTTTTTATCTTTTCTACCACCTGATTTATATCCATATCAGATGAATCAATTAAAACTGCATCTTCCGCCTGAACCAGTGGGGAAACCTGCCGGTTCATATCACGGTAATCTCTGTCTTTTATATCTTTTTCTATTTCATCAATATTACAATCCACACCTTTTTCAATTAATTCTTTGTATCTTCTCTCTGCTCTTGTTCTGGTACTTGCCGTCAAATATATTTTTAAATCTGCATCGGGAAGAACTGCTGTTCCAATATCTCTGCCGTCCATCACAACATTATTTTTCTTTGCCAAATCCTGTTGGATAGCAACCAAAATCTTTCTAACCGGTGGATATACAGCAATAGAACTGGTCATATTCCCAATGACCTCCTGTCTGATTTTTGTACTGACATCTTTTCCGTTTAAATACACCTTCTGAATTCCATCTTCATAGCCCAATGTAACCTCTACTGAATTACATTTTTCTACTACTTTTTCTTCTTCCTCTGGTTTAATATTTTCTCTATAACAGGCTAACGCCAATGTCCTGTACATAGCTCCTGTATCTACATAAATAAATCCTAATTCCTTTGCAACAATTTTTGCTATCGTGCTTTTTCCGGCGCCAGCCGGTCCATCAATCGCAATATTAAACATAATCTCCTCCATTTTTAACAAATTGACATTTTTTGAAATTGGTAACAAAATTAATATATACTGTTTCCTGCCAGATACCCTGTACTCCATGCAATCTGTAAATTGTATCCTCCCGTTTTTGCATCAAGATCTAACACCTCACCTGCAAAATATATATCAGGGTACAATTTTGATTCCATGGTTTTTGGATTAATATCTTTTACCGATATACCGCCTCTTGTTATTATAGCCTCATTATAACTTCTCACTCCGGAAATATGAAGCGGCATTTTTTTTAAGACATTCACCAATTTATCTCTTTCTTCCTTTGTAATTTCATGCACTTTTTTATATGGATTGATTTGCGCAAGTTCGAGGATTGGCATAATCATTTTTCTTGGCAGCAGTTTATCCAAGGCATGATTTATATTTTTATTTATATTTTTCTGAAAATCCTTCAATATCCTTTTATCCAAAGTATCTGCATCCAGAGCAGGTTTTAAATCAATATATGCCGTAAATTTGTGTTCTTTTATTTTATCACAAATATAGCAGCTTGCGGACAGCACCAATGGTCCACTGATACCAAAATGAGTAAACAGCATTTCTCCCTGCTCCGAATAATATTCCTTTTTCTTTTCATCTACAATAGATAATTTGACATTTTTCAGGGACAGACCCTGCAACTGCTTACACAACTCTTCCTTTATATTAAAAGGCACCAAAGATGGATATGTCGGCTTAATCTCATGTCCTAATTCTTCTGCAAATTTATATCCGTCTCCTGTTGAGCCTGTGGACGGATAAGAAAGTCCCCCTGTCGCAATAATACATTTATCGCCGATTATTCTTCTGTTATTTTTATCTGTCAGGCAGATATGATTATTCTCATTTTTCACTTTTACGATTTCTGAATTATAATGAACAAAGACTCCCGCATCTTTCAGCATTTTTTCAAATGCCCATATTACGTCCGATGACTTATCGCTGGAAGGAAAAACTCTGTTACCTCTTTCTATTTTTGTCTGAACACCAACGCTTTCTATCATATGACACACATCTGTGCTATTAAGAGCATGATACGCACTATATAAGAACTTCTCATTGCGAAGTATATTGGCAAAGTGATTTTCTATATCGGAAGCGTTGGTTATATTACATCTTCCTTTTCCGGTAATAAACAGCTTTTTCCCCAGTTTTTCATTTTTCTCAAAAATGTGAACTTCGTTGCCATTATATGCCGCAGCAATGCCAGCCATCATTCCGGCTGCGCCGCCGCCAATTATCAAAACTTTACTCATAAACATACCTGACTTTATCATAACATTGTGAATCAAAGAAATTATCGCCATATAAGATAAGATATATGCATCAAAATATCTGTTTACAGACTATATGACGCATATATCTTATCTTTCATAGCAAAACTGTTTTCATTCCTATACCGGATATGCTCCGTTTTCTTTATCAGCAATACTTGGGTCAACCTTTGTCTGCTGTGCCTCGCGATATTCAAAAAATTCCTTTGCTACTTGTGGAAATAGAGCGTATGTCAATACATCCTCATCCTGTTTTTTCCACTGCGCACATTCTTTTTCAAACTTATCCAGAGATGGTTCAATCAAATCTGCCGGTCTGCACGTAATTGCCTCTTCATCTCCAATGGCTTTCTTTTGCACTTCGCTATTAAAAGGCTTTACTGTCTGCCCATATTTTCCTGCAAGCAGGTCTTTTGCCTGCTGATTGACCATCTTATATCTTTCACCCATAACAACATTTAATACAGCTTGAGTTCCTACAATCTGGCTGGATGGTGTAACCAATGGCGGTTCACCAAAATCTTTACGGACCCTTGGAATTTCCTGTAATACCTCATCCAATTTATCTTCTGCCCCCATTTCGTTAAGCTGGGAAACCATATTGGAAAGCATTCCTCCCGGAACCTGATATAAAAGTGTGTTAATATCCACACCCATAACTTTTGGATTTAATAATCCATTCTCCAGGCATTTTTCTCTATAAGGTTTAAAATAATCTGCAATTTTTTTCAACAGTTTTTGATCTAAACCGGTATCATAAGGAGTATCTTTGAAGGTTTCCACCATAACTTCCGTTGCCGGTTGGGATGTTCCCATGGAGAATGGCGAAATCGCTGTATCAATAATATCACAGCCGGACTCTACAGCCTTCATATATGTCATTGCTCCTACACCGGATGTATAATGTGTATGAATGTCTATTGGAAGGTCCGTTCCCTCTTTTAATGCCTGCACTAATTCTGTTGCACGATATGGTGTCAGAAGTCCTGCCATATCTTTAATACAAAGTGAATCTGCTCCCATATCTTCAATCTTCTTTGCTGTCTCTTTCCAATAATCCAGAGTATACGCTTCTCCTAACGTATAGGAAAGAGCAACCTGGGCATGCCCCTTTTCCTTATTTGCCGCTTTAACTGCTGTTTCCAGGTTTCTTAAATCATTTAAGCAATCAAAAATTCTAATAATGTCAATACCATTGGCAATAGATTTCTGAACAAAATATTCAACAACATCATCAGAATAATGACTGTATCCTAAAATATTCTGCCCACGAAAGAGCATCTGCAGTTTTGTATTTTTAAATCCATCTCTTAACTTTCTTAATCTTTCCCATGGATCTTCTTTTAAAAATCTAAGTGAAGCATCAAAAGTTGCTCCGCCCCAACATTCTACAGAATGGTATCCAACCTTATCCATTGTATCGATAATAGGAAGCATTTCTTCTGTAGGCATTCTAGTTGCAATCAATGACTGATGTGCATCACGAAGTATTGTTTCAGTAATCTTTACCGGTCTTTTTTCTGCCATTTTTCTTTTCCTCCAATAATTGTTATGTTTCAAATAGTTTAATTAATGCCAAATATAGCCATAAATGTTCCGGCTGCTACCGCAGTACCGATAACACCGGCAACGTTTGGTCCCATAGCATGCATTAAAAGGAAGTTTGTCGGGTCAGCTTCAGCTCCTACCTTCTGTGAAACTCTCGCTGCCATTGGCACAGCTGATACTCCTGCTGAACCAATCAAAGGATTAACTTTTCCTTTTGTAACAATACACATTAACTTGCCAAATAATACTCCTGCCGCTGTTCCAACTGTAAAAGCAACCAAACCTAACACAACAATCTTAATTGTACTGATATTTAGGAATGCTTCTGCGGAAGTTGTCGCGCCAACACTTGTACCAAGTAAAATAACAACAATATACATAAGCGCATTACTAGCTGTATCTGTTAATTGTTTTACTACACCTGACTCTCTAAATAAGTTACCCAGCATCAGCATACCAACAAGTGGTGCAGTAGTAGGCAAAATCATAACTACAACGATTGTAACAAGAATAGGGAATAAAATTTTCTCTAATTTGGAAACAGGTCTGAGCTGTTCCATTTTGATTTTTCTTTCCTTTTCTGTTGTTAATAATTTCATAATTGGCGGTTGAATAATTGGCACTAACGCCATATATGAGTATGCTGCCACTGCAATCGGACCCAGCAAATCAGTCTGTCCTAATTTACCTGCAAGGAATATGGATGTCGGACCGTCTGCACCACCAATAATGGATATGGCAGCAGCTGCCTTTCCCCCAAATCCCATAAATATTGCCAAAAAGTATGCCGAATAAATACCAAACTGTGCCGCAGCACCCAGTAAAAAGCTTTTCGGATTGGCAATCAGCGGACCAAAATCCGTCATTGCTCCTACACCCATGAAAATCAGCGATGGCAGAATACTATATTCATCCAAGATATAAAAATAATGTAATAATCCGCCTGCTTCATCTCCGACAGGAGCTTTTATAATATCCGGATACATATTAACTAATAACATACCAAAAGCAATTGGAACTAAAAGCAATGGCTCATATTCTTTTTTAATTGCCAGATAAAGGAAAATACAGGCAACGACAATCATAATATAGTTTCCTACGGTAAGCTGGAAAAATGCTGTTTGATTGACTAGATTTTCCAATGTATCTAAGATGTTCATTTGTTACCTCCAGTTCTAATTCATATAATTAGTCTAATGTTGCGATGACTGCGCCAGCTTCAAATGAATCACCCACGCCAAAAGCTATACTTGCTACTGTTCCGTCTTGCGGAGCAACGACTGAATTTTCCATTTTCATAGCTTCAAATACTAAAATTGTGTCACCTTTTTTTACTGTCTCACCGGAATTTACACGAATGGATAAAACCTTACCCGGCATTGGCGCTGTGACTTTGATACTTCCTTCGCTGCCGCCTGCGGTTGGCGCCGGTGCACTTGCCGCTGCAGGCGCTTTTGGTGCCGCCGGTTTTACCGGTGCAGCCGGTGTGCCGCCTTTTTCTTCTACAGTAACATCATATACATTTCCATTCACTGTTATTGTATAACTCTTCATTTTATTTCCTCCTAAAATATAAGTAATCTATCTTCTTCTAATTGATCTGACAACAAAACTGTCTGTTGATGTGTTTTCGCTTGCCGCAATGGCTGATGCGATTACTGCCACCAGTTCCAAATCATCTGTAAGGTTTTCCGTTTCAGAAAGTTCAGATTTATTTTCTATTACATTATCCGTAACACTTTTATCTGCTATACTTTTTTTACGCTTTTCTTTTGCTTCCGTAATTTTAGGAATTAATTGAAAACAGAATATAATTAAGCTGATAAATATCAATACAGCAAATACAGTTCCCATACCCATCACGGTGTTTGAAAGGGCTGCAGACATTTTTGCCGAAAAACTTTCCTCTCCGGAATCCGGCAAACTAAATTCAACTGATGTCGGAACAGCACCTAATTGATGAAACAAAGTTATATGCATGGTCATCTTCAAATCTCTTTTTGAATAATGCAGCATTGTTACCGCATCAACTGTTCCGTCTTTCTGCTCTGTAACCTCTATTTTGTCAAAGTTTTTGTATTCTCCGCATGGTTCATCACCGACAATCTTTGCAAAGTTTTCAAACATATCTGTCTGGGCACTATTTTGCTGCGCAATATAGTCAAGTTCCTCTTTTGAGCACTCGCCCAACTGAGCCACACCCTGCGTGATATAAGTATTAAAAAACTCCTTTATTTGTGCCATGGTGATTTTTCCATTCGCATAAGTCTGCTGGTCTTCTTCCGATAAAGTAGTTTCTTCCTGCAATGATGCATCGCCTAAATCAAGGGATTGTTCAGCAAAGACACTAACACCGGAGAACAAAAAACACACAATTAATGAAGCAAGAGAAATTACTAAACGCAATCTTTTCATAATCTTCATATTATCCTCCTACTGTCTTTTTGTGTATAACATTTCAAATGCACCAATGACATATTTTCGAACGTCAATTGGCTGAACAATACTATCGACATATCCTCTTGATGCAGCTTTTGTTATATTTCCCTGTAATGCTTCATATTCTGCTGTCTTTTCGGCAATTATGCCGGAATCTTTTTCAATCTCTTCTGCATACATAATTTTAACAGCGCTGCCGGCTTCCATCATTCCAATCTTTGCAGTTGGAAGGGCAAATACCATATCGGCGCCTATTGATTTACTATTCATTGTAATATAGGCACTGCCGAATGCATCACCAATTAATACATTGACCTTTGGAACTGTGGCATTAGCAAAAGCAAAGGTTAATTTTGCTGTTTTTGCAGCACCACATTTTTCCTGACATTTACATGTTTTAAATCCTTTTACATTCGTCAATGTCAAAACAGGAATTGAAAAATCATCACAGAAGTATACAAATTCTGCCGCTTTATCGCATCCCTTTGCTGTAAGTTTTGGCTCATATTCTGCAACGACTGACATATCGTCATCATATACTTTTGTCCTGTTCGCTACAACACCTACAGTTGCTCCATTTAACTTAATAAAAGCTGTAAGCATCTCCGGTGCATATGCGCTTTTCACTTCCACGACAAAACTATCATCGGAGATGCTTGTCAATGCAAGTTTTGTATCCTCTAATCCGGATTCAAATCCTGTTGCCGCTCTATTCAAATCATCTGTACAATCAGCTACAGCTTCATCTTCATAATTGGAAGGCAAAATTGAAACAAGATTAATAATACCGGAAATAATTTCTGTTTCTGTCCCTACAAAGTCTACATTTCCAGCTTCCTCGCTCTGGAACTTTGCAGATGCAGTGTCACATACTTCCTTTCGGTTTTCATTTATTGAATTTGGGGAATTCACAAACAAAGCAGCATTTTCGCTTTCCATAAATGTAAAATCAGAAAGATTTGCCATAATACTTAAAGCGCCGCCGCAATTTCCAAATATGGCTGTCACTGTAGGAACGACTCCTGCAGCTTCTGTCTGTTTCATATAAATGCTGCCAAATGCCTCAAGCCCGTCTACAGATTCCTGTAATCTTAAACCACTGCTGTCTACCAATCCGATAACAGGTGCACCCATTTTCAATGCCATATCATAAATATTTGCAATTTTTTTAGCATGCATTTCGCCAACGGAACCACCAAGCACTGATGAATCCTGGCTAAATACATAAACTAATCTGCCATTAATTAATCCATATCCGGTAATAACACCATCAGATGGAGTATCAATAGCCTTTATGTTAAAATCAGTGCTTCTGGCTGTAACTAACGCACCTATTTCAACAAAACTGTTTTCATCAAGAAGAGAATCAATTCTCGCTCTTGCTGAAGTTTTAGCTGATGTACTCATAATCAGTCTCCTCCATTACTATATATTAATAAAGTTTACATAGTAAAAGCCATTGGCAGTGTTCTCACCACCATTGGCTTTACTTGTGCTTGCAAAAACAACCACTTTTTCGCCTTATATAGATTAACGCTTTTTTTTTCAAATATCAAGCCTTTATATGGAAAAAGTTATTGTCTTATGCAGTTTTTATTCTATTTTTAATCCATTCACTGTTGATTGGTTTAAAATCTTCTGTCTCAAAGTATACATGATACCAGACAAGAAATACATATACCGTCCAGATACGTCTGCTGTTATCGGCTTTTCCTGCTCTGTGCTGCTCCATGAGCTTTACTAAAATATCTGTATTGAAAAACTGTTTTGCAGCATCAGAAGTCAAGGTTTTCATTACTTTATTATAATATTTGTCTTCTTTTAACCATACCCTGATTGGTACCGGAAATCCTAATTTCTTTTTATTTGCTGTCTTCTCCGGAATATGCCTTTTTGCCGCAATCCGAAAAGCTCTCTTTGTAGCTTCCTCATTGCATCTAAACTCAATTGGCAATGTCTTTGCATATTTAAATACCTCTACATCAAGAAAAGGTACCCTTGATTCCAGACAATGTGCCATACTCATTTTATCTGCTTTCAGGAGAATATCTCCCTGCAGCCAGAAATTTGTATCAATATACTGCATTTTGGCAATATCATTGAGATGTTTCACTTTGGCATATGTGGTAGAAACTACCTCCTGCGGACTCATATGTGTAAGCTCTGTTTTTAAGAGCTTTTCCCTGTCCTTCACAGAAAACATATTTGCATTTCCAATAAAACGTTCCTCTACGCTTTTACTTCCCCGGATAATAAAGTCCCTGCCTTTTACATCCGGCATAATAGCGGCAATCTTTGCCAGTCCTTTTCGGATACATTTTGGAATCTTTTGATAGCCTTTTAAAGACAAAGGCTCGTGGTATATATTATAACCGCCAAAAAATTCATCTGCTCCTTCACCGGAAAGAACTACTTTAATCTGCTCTGCGGCAAGCTGGTCTACAAAGTAAAGGGCAATACAGGAAGGATCTGCCAAAGGTTCATCCATATAATACATAACAGTAGCAATCGAATCAAAATATTCATCACTGTCAATATTTTTACTGAAGTTTTTCTTTTTTAATTCTTCTACTAATCCCTCTGCATATCTGATTTCATTATATTTACTCTGTTTATCCAAAAAACCTACTGTAAATGTCTTCTCTCCCGGAAATTCTGAAACAACATAACTGGAATCAACACCACTGGATAGCAGCGAACCAACCTCTACATCAGCAATCATATGGGCATCCACCGTATCGTGAACCACTTCCTCTATCTCGCTGACTGTCTGTTCTAAATCGCCGCTCTCTTGAGGTTCCATCATTGGATCAAAATATCGCTCAATTTCTAATTTTCCATCTTTTAAAATCATATAATGACCTGCTGGAAGTTTATATACTCCCTGAAAGAAAGATTCCGGCAAAACAGAATACTGGAAACTTAAATACTGCTCCAAAGCGGCTATATTTACTTTTTTTTCAAATCCCGGAAACTCTAAAATAGCTTTTATTTCAGATGCAAAAACAAACGTACCATTCACTTGTGAATAATAAAAAGGTTTAATTCCAAAATGATCACGTGCGCCAAACATTGTCTTGTTTTTACTGTCCCATAAAACAAAAGAAAACATCCCGCGAAGTTTGGCTAACATCTCTGTCCCATACTCTTCATATGCGTGAATCAGACACTCTGTATCCGATTCATTTGAGAAAACATGTCCTTTTTCTATCAGTTCTTTTCTAATATCCAAGTGGTTATAAATTTCACCATTAAATACAATGGCAATTTCTCCCGTCTCGTTATACATCGGCTGGGCACCATGACTTAAATCAATAATACTAAGCCGTCTGTGTCCTATAGCCGCATAACCATCTACATACATTCCCTCATCATCAGGACCCCTGTGGGCTATTTTATCCATCATTTTTTTAAGTACGGTCTTACTGTCTTTTACCTCTCCTATAAAGCCACAAATTCCACACATAATTATTTCTCTCTTTCATTTGTTATAATACTGCTTTTACTTCATCTTCATTAATAATTTCATTGATTAAAACACGCTCATCCATTGGATATTTCACGCCTTTTATTTCCTGATAATCCTCATGGCCTTTTCCTGCCAGAACAATAACATCGCCGTCCTGTGCATTCAGAATGGAATAGCGGATAGCATCTTTTCTATCAGGAATTGTAATATATTCCCCATCTGCCTTAGCCACTCCAACCAGAATATCTTGAATAATATCCATTGGTTCCTCAAATCTTGGATTATCTGATGTGATAATGCTGAAATCAGCAAGTCTGGAGGAGACCTCTCCCATCTCAAACCTTCTGTCTCTGGAACGGTTTCCACCACATCCAAACACTGTAACTAAACGTTTGGGCTTATATTCCTTTAAACTGGTAAGCAGGCTTTCCAGGCTCATGGCATTGTGGGCATAGTCAATCATCAATGTGAATCTGTGAGAAATTGGTATAATTTCCACTCTTCCTTTTACCTTTACTTCCAGCAATGCCTGTCGAATGACTTCTGTATTATCTGTAAAATGACTGCATATTGCGATGGCACATAAGGAATTATAAACGCTGAAATTTCCCGGAACATGAATTTCTACAGGAAAATTCATCTTACCGGTTAAGTTATATGAAACACACAAACATCCCGGTTTCGTAAATAGGCGAATATCTGATGCCTTAAAATCATAATCGCCATTAACACCATATGTTTCAATATTACAAGTATGCCCATCCAAAATTTCATCAATATGGTCTGCATCCATATTAATTATTCCATGTTTACACTGTTTTAATAACATACTTTTACATTTCAGGTATTCCTCAAAATTTTTATGCTCATTTGGTCCGATATGATCCGGTTCAATATTTGTAAAAATACCATAATCAAATGTAAATCCTGATACTCTGTGCAGCATGAGCCCTTGAGAAGAAACCTCCATCACCACGCATTTGCATCCTGCTTCAACCATTTTCGCAAATGTCTCCTGAACAACATAAGATTCAGGTGTTGTATTTTTTGCCGGAATCACCTCATCACCTATAATTGTCTCTATGGTTCCAATTAATCCGGTTTTGATACCCACCTGTTCTAATACCTGACGAACCATATATGTAGTAGTAGTCTTACCTTTGGTACCGGTAATGCCAATTGTCATAATCTTTTCTGCCGGATAGTCAAAATAGGCGGCAGACATACAGGCTAAAGCATATCTTGTATCCTTTACTTTTATTACAGTCAATGCATCGGGAGCGGCTACTTCCTCCATTACGACTACAGCAGCGGCACCTTTTACATAGACGTCATTTACAAAATCATGTCCGTCAAACCCTGCACCTTTTATACAGACAAAAACATCCCCTTTTTCAACTTTTCGGGAATCATTTTGTAAATGATTGATTTCAATACTGTCATTTCCTGATAATACTGTATAGTTCACTTTTTCTAATAATTGTTTTAGAGTCATACATTCACACTTTCTGTTTAAAGCTCAATCCGGTCTTTTTATACTTCTATATTTCCTGTAAAGGAAACTCTAGCCGGACCAGTCATATATACTGTATTTTCTTCTTCATTATATTCAATAAACAGATCACCACCTAAAAGTTTCACAGTGACTCTGCAATCTGTAAGCCCATTCAATACACAGGCAACAACACTGGCGCAGGCACCGGTTCCGCAAGCCATTGTTTCTCCCGAGCCCCGTTCCCATACGCGCATTTTGATTGTATTCCTATCAATAATCTGGATAAATTCCGTATTAATTTTATCAGGAAACATCGGATGATTTTCAAATTGTGGACCAATATGTTCTATATCCAGATGATCCGTATCATCAACAAAGATAACTGCATGAGGATTTCCCATGGACACACAGGTGATTTTATATTCTTTATCATCGATTAAAACTGCCTCATCAATCACTGTCTTTTTGTCTGAAATTACAGGAATCTCTTTTGCCTCTGTTATCGGAGCTCCCATATCCACACGGACAGTCTGAACAGTATCGTTTTCTATATTCAAAACTAATGTCTTAATTCCTGATAAAGTCTCTACTGTGATTACGGTCTTATCCGTCATCTTATTATCATATACATACTTTGCCACACACCGGATTCCATTACCGCACATTTTCCCTTCGGATCCATCGGCATTATACATATTCATACGAAAGTCTGCTTTATCTGAAGGATTGATAATAATTAATCCATCGGAGCCTATTCCGAAGTGTCTGTTGCTGATAAATTCCGATAATTTATTGGGATTATCAATTTTATTGGTAAATCCGTTCACATATATGTAATCGTTCCCACAACCTTCCATTTTTGTAAACTCCATATATCATATCCTCCTTAATCACTGTCTTTAAGAAATAAAGATATTTTGTATAAATATTCGGTATAAATATACCACATCTGGTTCTATAAATAAAGTAATTATTACAAGATAGAGCAATCCTTTACTGTAGAATAAAGCAGTTAAAAACTTTATTAAGGCAATACTTAAAATTATATTCTTCTACATTTTCCTGCGCTATAATATTTCTGGTTTGAATTTTTTTATTATTAATATATATATCTACTGTTCCTATTTTATCTTTTTTTTCTATAGGAAAATTATAATGAATTTTGGTTTTAAAATGATAGTTTTCTTTATTATTTATTAAATATTTGCTGCTTCCCTGAATGTATGCCTTAATCTTTTGTTTTGTTCCCCGTTCTGTATTTATATTTATAATTTTATTTTTTTTCAAAAGATTTTTATAGTTATAATTTTCTTTTCCATAATTCATCAGGCACATTGTATCTTTCCATTTATAAGACTTATTTGGAGGCCAACCACATGCAAGCACACAGCTGACAAATACCCTGCCTTTACTTTTTACTGCTCCTACAAAGCAATAACCCGCATTTCCGGTAAACCCTGTTTTAATTCCGATTGCACTGTTATCCATTGTAAGAAAAGCATCTTTATTGCCTACCTGAATATTTCTTTTATTTTCGACATCAGTCAAATGATATGTTTTTGTATTCGTTATTTCAAGAAAGTCCTTATTTTTTATAGCATATGCCCCAATTAGTGCCATATCATAAGCAGTAGAATAATGTTCTTTCGCATCCAGTCCGTTTGGTGTCACAAAATTCGTGTTCACTGCTCCAATCATCCTTGCCTTTTCGTTCATCATTTTGGCAAATTCTTCCACACTTCCTGCTACACCTTCTGCCACTGCCACTGCCACATCATTGTAGGATTCCAACATCATGGCATACAGCAGATCTTTCATATAATATTTTTCCCCTTTTTTAATATTCATATGTACTTTCGGCATGCCGGCAGCTTTTGATGAGACTTCCACGACCTGATTCATTTTACTGTTTTCTAAAGCTACGATACATGTCATAATTTTCGTTGTACTTGCCATAGCCATTTTTTGTTGTTGATTTTTCCCGAATAGTATCCGCCCTGTTTCTGCATCAATAATAACGGCAGATTTGGAAATCAAATCACTGTCGCTGATTTCTTTTTTTTCTTCTCCTGATACAGAGAATGTAAAAGTTAAAACAAATATCAGACATACAATATGAATAATAAGTTTTTTCATAAGAACCCCGAAAAATTAATCTATAAAATATATGAATTAATTACATAGATAATACTAAAAAAGCGATTATTAAAATTGAGTCAATCTTTACCATTAAATCAAATCTCACTTTTAATAATCGCTTTCCATTACCATATAAATATTAATCGTTGGATTTTAGAGTGACTTCATCCTCTGCCTCATGTTTAAATTCCTCAATCATATCTGGAGTAATCACTGGCAGATGTTCAGAAGATTCTATGCCAAATCTTCTTAAAAATTCCTCTGTCGTTCCAAACAAAAGAGGTCTCCCCGGAGTATCCATACGTCCTACTTCTTCCACCAGCATATACTCTACCAGCTTATTCACTGCAAAATCAGATTTTACCCCGCGGATTCTCTCGATTTCTGATTTTGTAATTGGCTGCTTATACGCAATAATAGAAAGTGTTTCCATAAGAACATCCGTCAACACCTGACGTTTTGGCTGTTTTGCAATTTTAATCAAAGTTTCATACATTTCAGGCTTGCTGCACATCTGATAGGCATTTTCTAATTCTATAATTTTAATGCCTCTTCCTTCCGCTTCAAGTTCCTGTTGCATTTCTTTTACTATTTTTTTTACCTGACCCGGTTTTATCTCTAAAGCATTTGCAATTCTGTTTATTTCAACAGATTCACCCATAGTAAAAAGAATTGCTTCGATTTGTGCTTTATAATTATTTTCCATAATACCTCTATTCTATTGAGTCTATGTATATATCACCAAAAGTTTTATCCTGGCGTACCTCAATCTCTCCTACTTTTATTAATTCTAATACTGCCAAAAATGATACAATCACTTCCACCTTACTTTTTGACTGTTCCAACAACTGCCGGAAACTGCATTTTTTCCGTTTTTTGATTGTCGTGGAAACAAATTCAATCTTCTCCGGAAGACTGACTTCCTCCATCTCTATCTTACCAAATTTACTTCTCACAGGGTCAATTTTGTCAACCTGACGTTTCAAGACCATTTGAAAAATTTCATTTAATTTTGATAAATCCACATCTGCCAGCAAATTATCTAAATCCACAGGCTGTTCGTATTTACGCACCTCTTCCGGAACAGTCGGTTCTTTGTACATGGATTTTCCTGCATACACCTGCATGTCACGCAGTTCAACAGCAGCGTACTTATATATTTTATACTCAATCAGTTTTTCTACCAATTCTGCCCTTGGGTCTATTTCTTCACCATTTTCATCTATTTCCTTTGGAAGAAGCATCCTGCTCTTGATATCAATCAAAGTGGCTGCCATAACCAGAAATTCGCTGGCAAGGTCTAAATTATCTTTCGGCATCTTACTGACATAGTCTAAATACTGCTCTGTAATTTCTACGATAGGAATATCATAAATATCTACTTTATTTTTTTCAATCAAATGCAGCAGAAGGTCCAAAGGGCCTTCAAAAGCCTGCAGTTTTACTTCTAATTCCATAATCACTCCATTTCTTTACTACAATAATTCATTCTACAAAAAAACTGCTTTTTTTTCAATATATTTCACATATTTATCTGCATCTTAATATCTTGAAACCATAAATTTTTCTGTAAAAAAAGGATACTATTCTGACTTCTGTCTTCAGAATAATATCCTTTTTATCTTTTTATAACGTGGCGCTCTACTTAATTATCAAAGAATAACCTTATGATATTTTACCATTTTAAATCAATAACTAAAGCGTCAGAATTATTATACTGTAATAATGTACTCTGATCATTTACATCATCATAACAGAATCCATAAGCTAATCCCAGAACAGAATGTTTATGGAAGAATCCTGCATAGAAATTATATATACTTCCCTTGTAATATTCACTGATTTTGTAGTATTTATCTGGTTCTGTTGCCACGCCTCTGTTAAATGCCGCACACAACTGTGCTTCAATAGCCTTCTCCACGCTATTTCCATAGTCAAATGCGCCTTTTCCTTCTAAAACATCCTGCGTGGTTGGCTTACCTACATGATATACCGTTGCATCTCCCTCTCTTGTAAACTGCATCTGGTCTCCTACAACTTTTCCGGTAAACTTTCCTAACTCAGTGGTGAATTTTAATTCTTCACTTGCATACTTTGTCCAAAATTCATTAATATAACCATCAAAATAATTACCATATTCTTTTCCGGTATTAAATGATGCTTTACATGGTGCAATAATTCTATCCTCTTTCACGAGGGTTTTAAATGGTGCAGGCGCTTCGTTGGTGAACGCACGGAAGATTTCATCTCTCGTTCCAATATCACCTACTACTTTATCATATCCTCCATATGTTAAATTTCCCACAAGACGGGTAATCATTGGGAAACAGAAATAATCTACACGGGTAGTATTTCCCCAATAATTTTTTCCTTCGATTGTGAACTCTGCAAATTCAAATAAAGTATTGGCATTTACATCGCTAGGATTATTCAAGTCAGGACCTGCGTATCCGGTAGAACCTATAAATTTCAGATAAACCGGTTTTCCATAACTAATATACATTCTGCCTGAACGAATAGTCGGTGCATAAACATAATCAGCCTCTGCCAATGAATGATATATATTTGCATAATGACTGCCGCCTACCGATACTGTATTCAAACTTTCTGAAGCCCGTATCATATTACCATCTTTATCTAAATAGCAAAGCTCATTATTTGAATTATTTCCTACAATACACCAATAAATCTGGTCATCTCTATATTGTCCATTGGTCTTGTTATTTAACTCAATTACAATTTTATCTTCCTTCATCGGAACGTCATTCATAAGCTGTGGTTTTAATTCTTCCGGACAGGTTTCAGGCTCCGTCTCTTTCTCGCCTATACCGGAAATATAAATTGTCCCCTCATATTTCTCTGACTCTTTTGTGCCTACTACAGTGGTAACAGCTATTGTATGTGTTCCTTCAAAATAAACCGGAAGCATGTAGCTTGCGCAAGCCACACCTGTACGCCTTCTTTCCCCATCAACGTACACATTGTAGCAGTCTATTTTTCCACGTCCCCAAGTAACCTTAACATAGCCTGTGGCACCCTGTTCTAAAACCAATCCAAATGGCTTTTCAATGCTGCTGTCTGTTGTAAATACAACGCTTGGTTTTGTGGTCTGCTCTTGCGGCTTTGTGGTTGTGGTTGGGGTCGGCGTCTGCTTTGGTGTTTCAGGCTGTACCGGTGTCTGCTTTGTTGTCGAAGTCTGTGGTACTGTAGGCTGTTCTCCGGACGATTTCGATGCATTCTTTATCTTAACATATCCCGTTCCCAAAGCATGCGTAATTTTTATTTCATTAATTTCTTTTGTCAGTGCAGTTAAATAAACCAATACACCTGCTCCGTTTATTTTTACCATATCGGAACCGGCAGACACTCCATTTAATGTCACCTCACTAATTTGTGAAGGAACATTCATATATATGCCCTTTTGCTCTGCCCAATCCGGCTGCTGGATATTTACAATTTCCTGTAATTTCATTGTGGATTTATCATAGTAATATGTATCTGCAGGTTCACCCATAATTGCTACCCATGCGGTTTCCTGACCAGAGTCGCTCTTCTTCAGCTCAACTTTAAGCTCTACGCCTGCACTTTCTTTTCCATTCAAATAACCTTTAATGGTGATTGTATGCTCTCCTTCCGTAGGAAATGCATGCGTTACTACACCGGCTGCAATTCCCTGCTCTCCCAGCGTACCATCATAATAAATATTAAATTTCTGTCCACTATTCACTATTTCATCATCGCTTCCCCATGTAAAAGTAACCTCTAAACCATTTGTAGATAAAATCTTTTGACCAAATACTTCTTTTGGGGCAGGTTTATTTTCATCCGTAATCTGCGGTGATGTCGGCTGTACCGGCTTTGCCGTTGTCTGCGTTGGCTTTGCCGTCGTCTGCGTTGGCTTTGCTGTCGTCTGCGTTGGCTTGGCTGTTGTCTGCGTTGGCTTGGCTGTTGTCTGTACCGGCTTTACCGGCGTTTGCTGTTCAGCAGTGGTCTGCGGCACATTTGGCTTGGTTGTCAAAGACGGTTTTGTTGTCTCATTCGGTCTGTCTGTTACCGATGGTTTTGTGGTTTCAGGAACTTTCTTCCTTTTAACAATAATTCTACATTTTAATTTTTTCTTTCCAATTTTTGCAACAATTTTAGCTCTACCCGGTCTTTTTGCTTTTACCCTGCCTTTTTTTGTTACAGTTGCTACTTTTTTATTGGTAGATTTCCATTTTACTTTCTTTTGAACAGTTTTATTCTTTACTTTTAGCTTAACTTTTTTCCCTACATATAATGTAACTTTTTTCTTATTAAGCCTCATTTTGCGTTTTGCATATACAGTTGTCTGTAACGATGGCATCATTGTAATGATTAATGCCAATGTTAATAATACTGCAAGCACTCTTTTCATTTGTTTCATTATATTCCTCCTCAAAAATATGTTTTGATTTCATCCATCAAAACATAATACTCCTATTAAGAATATCATATTTTTTAATTAATAACAGTGCATAAATTTTATAAATACTCTTTTTTTTCAAGTTATGTAATTTGTAAAAACAGCCGGAACATCTTTCCTAATGTATAAAGATAATCCGCTTCTTTCACACTTTCCTCTGCTTCAAGAAAGTTTTCTCCAATGATTTTATTATCCAATGTATACTCTATCTTTCCAACCACATCTCCTTTTTTAATTGGAGCGCTAATATTCTTTTTCATGGTAATTTCTTTTTTTATTTTACTTAAATCACTTCCCGTGGTATCTACATAAGAATATCCCCTATATCTAATCTTAATCTTATCTTTTTTGCCGCCAAGAATTTTGATGCTTTTGTTATAATTTGTCTGATCATTATATACTTTACAATTAGAAAAACCATAATTAATCAACTCTTCTGCCAGCGAAAATCTTGCTTTGTAATCCGGTGCTGCCATGATAACGGCAATCAATTTCACCCCATCCTTTTCTGCAACTGTCGAGACGCAATATTTTGCTTTGGATGTGCTGCCTGTCTTTAAACCTTTTACATATTGATTAGTTTTCAACAGCTTATTTGTATTAGATAGCATAAACTCACTTTCACCTTTAGCTGTTTTATGAATGATAGGCTCCATCCATATAGTTGAATACTTAAACACTTCCGGATATTTTGTTATCAGTTCTCTTGACATAATTGCCACATCTTTTGCAGTAGTATAATGATTGTCAGAATCCGTTAATCCGCAGCAGTCTTCAAAATGTGTATTGGTCATTCCCAAGCCTTTTGCTCTTTCATTCATTCTCTTTACAAATTCTTCTTCTGAACCGGCAATATGTTCAGCCATAGTAACAGAAGCGTCATTTCCGGATGCAATAATTATACACTTAATAAGTGTCTCTACACTCTGTTGTTCCCCCTCTTCCAAAAAGACCTGGGAACCGCCCATACTCTTTGCATGCGCACTTGTTGTAGCCATATCTGTCAACTTTATTTTTCCACTATGTATTGCATCAAAAATAATAATCATTGTCATGATTTTGGTAATACTCGCCGGACTTAATTTTTCATTTTCATTGCTGGCTTTTATGATTGTCCCTGATGACGCCTCCATCAAAACAGAAGATTTGGCTTTTCCCACCTGATTTGTCTGTTCCGTATTTGTTGTTTCCTCTTCTGCATAAGTCGGAACACTGAACAACATAGAAATACATATGATAAATGCTAAAATTTTTTTCATAAAATAAAACTCCATTACACCTTTATATATTGTAATGGAGTTTTAAATCATATATGCTATTTTTTCTTTTTTTTCTTCTTATTTTTTGTTTGTGGCTGCAGTTCATCATCATCAAAACTATATGGTTTCGTTTTGGTCAAGACATGGTCATCTGAATTTTGCTGATAAACGGATATTTTATCTCCGGCTTTCAGTTCCGGACACACCATTGTCAAAGTATTCGGATCAACATATTCTGTCGCCTGCTTTTCTCCATTGACATATACTTTGCTATATTTTGTAAAATGACTGCCATATAAATATACTGTACCTGTTTCATCATACATAGGAGTTACAGAGCTTAACTTGACTTCTTCCAAACCAAATTTAAGGTCTGTGGCTTTATACGGATTTTCGCCATCTGTTGCATATTTATCACCATATAGTAAGTCATAAGCCAGGTTTTTCAAGCCCTCATCGTATGTCTCCTTATCCTCTCCTTTATGAGTCTGGGTATATTTGTTAATATCCCCGGCATTCATATTAAGACCACCTAATATTTTAGGCTCCAGCTGATAGGCTTCTATATTTTCATCTGTATAATAATCATTATCAAAATTAGACCATATAACATACTGCGTCTGGTATACATCACCGTTACTTAAATCTTCACCGCTCAATCCAAAACTTGGCAAATGATCACCATACATAACTAATATTGTATCTTCGTCAAATTTTTTCAGTGCTTTTGTCAGCTTACCAATAAAACGGTCCATTTCATTGGTCTGCATAGCATAATATTGATACTGATTTTTTACGCCATCGTCTTCTACACCCTTTACTTTAATTGGATATTTGTAATTTCCATCTGAAGGATAACTACCATGGCCTTGAACAGAAATTGTATATACAAAGTCCTGTTTTTTTGTTGATTTTAAGGCGTCCATAATATATTCGGTCAGATAATAATCTTTTGCCCAGCCCATTGGAGTAAAATCTTCAATATACATATTCTCTATCGTGGTAAAGGTATCATATCCCAGATTGGAAAATACAACATTTCGCCCATAAAATGTAGCAGTGTTGTTATGAATTGCATGACAGTTATATCCATATTCTTTCAGATTAAAGCATATACTCTCACAGGTTGTATCAACCAGCTTTGTTTTAAACGGATATTCGCCCGGTCCAAAGTAATCCAGATTAATACCTGTCATCACTTCAAATTCCGTATTTACGGTTCCGGCTCCGACAATCGGAACATTCAGATAACCGCTTGGATATTTTTTCATTAATCTTTCAAAATTAGGCACAGGATTCTTCGACATTTTCACATTTTTTAAATGATTCATGTCAAAAAAAGATTCCAACTGTAAGAAAATAATATTAGGTTTCTTTTTTGCTTTGCTTATTTTTTTCTTATTATCTTTCTTTACAATTTTTTCTACCGTTTCTCCTGAATAACCGTTCGGTTTTTGAATACCTGTGTTTATCAGACTATTGGTAAAACAATATACAAAACCATAGTCATAGTAGGAAACCCTAAGTTCCCCAAACTTCATTGACATCAGTTCTGCCCCTACTCCAAGGTTAATAGAGCCCAGTCCTACAGCCCATATAATTATAATCGCAATAATATTTCTTAAATATTTAATTTTATGGTTTACTTTCGGTGCCTTAAAAAATAAGAGCACAAGCAAAGCAATAGCCAATGTCAGACCGATAATAACAAATACGATTTGAAATGTGGAAAAATATTTTCCCATTACACCCAGAGCGCTGTCAACCAGCATCATATCTGTAGCTGTAAAAGGAGTAACTCTGTTAGATAGCAGGATTGCATTCGTAATGCCCACCAGCATCCAGATTGTAGAAATCAGGCAAAGCCCCCATAATCTTCTGTACATTAATAAAGTAATTGATAAGGTCATCAAGATAATAACCGCATTGCACAGGAATACATAAGGGGAACTAATAAGAAAATAAATTCCTTTTATAAAAGAGCCTCTTGCCATCATTTCAATGATAAGATTTAACAAAATGGCTGTTGTAACATACAAATATATAATATGTTTGTTATATGTTTCTTTAAAAAATGCTCTGATAAATTTATATTTTGATTTTGTAGTATTTTTTATCTTTATCAGTATACTTTTTATCCTGTTGCATATTTTTTTTATTTTTTCTGCCATTTCTGCCTCCCAACAGCATTCAATGATATAAGTTTCCTTATATATCTTTCTTTCTCTTCACAATGATACAACAATTTCATTTTTTTGCAAGCCTATGAATTTTGAAAATTGTATGAACTTTATATTTCTTTGTTTTAATATTTTCGCACTTTAAATTGTTGAATTATCCTTTTTTTGTGATATACTTTATTTTAGCATAAAAATCATGCAATTATTTATGAATTGAGGAGAACATTATGGGAAGTACATTTTTTAGAAAATTACCTACCCCTTTGGAAATCAAGACAATGTATCCTGTTCCAGAGGCGGTTGAAGAGCAAAAAAATATGAATGACGCAGCAATCAGGGATATTTTCACAGGCAAAAGTAATAAATTTGCCGTGATTATAGGTCCTTGTTCTGCTGACAATCAGGAAGCTGTAGAGGATTATGTACAAAGACTGGCAAAAGTCCAAGAACAGGTAAAGGATAAACTCCTTATTATTCCAAGGGTATACACCAACAAACCCCGAACAACCGGTAAAGGTTATAAAGGCATGCTGCATCAGCCTGACCCGGAGAAAAAACCTGATTTGCTGCAGGGGCTGATAACTATCCGACAGATGTTTATTAAAATTATGGAAGATACCGGTTTTGCCATTGCAGATGAAATGCTTTATCCGGAAAATGCAAGATATTTTTCAGATTGCCTTTCTTATGTCGCAGTGGGCGCAAGATCCGTAGAAAATCAACAGCACCGTTTAACAGCCAGTGGCATGAATACTCCGGTAGGCATGAAGAACCCTACCAGCGGAGATTTATCAATTATGTTAAATTCCATTGAAGCTGCACAATCATCCCACACTTTCCTTTACAGAGGGTGGGAAGTACAGACAGACGGTAATGATTTATCTCACGCCATTTTAAGAGGCGCTGTCAATCAATATGGGCAGTGTATTCCAAACTACCATTATGAAGACATGGTTAATTTATATGACATGTATATGAAAAAGAAATTTGCTAATCCGGCATTGGTTGTTGACTGCAATCATTCCAATTCCAACAAACAGTATATGGAGCAGATTCGTATTGCAAAAGAAATTATGCATAACCGTAAACATTCTTCAGATTTGAAAGGTTTCGTGAAAGGTCTTATGATTGAAAGCTACATTGAAGGAGGCAATCAGCCTGTAGACGGACATTGCTACGGTAAATCAATTACAGATCCATGTCTTGGATGGACAGATACGGAGAAATTACTGTTTACTATTGCAGAAGAGGCATAAATATAATAAAAAAAAGTGAAGGTGTTGTATTATCACTTTCACTTTTTTTATGCTTTCGGATGAGCTTTTTCATATGCTTCCCTAATTCGTTTATTTCCCGGCGTCATATATATCTGTGTTGTTGAAATATCAGAATGTCCTAACATTTCCTGAACTGATTTTAAATCTGCCCCATTTTCAACCAGATGAGAGGCAAAAGAATGCCTCAAAGTGTGAGGCGTCAATTCTGACTTAATGCCGGCTTTTTTCCCATATGATTTAATCAATTTCCAAAATCCCTGTCTGCTCATTTTTCCACCGGAACAATTTGGATATAATACATTGCTTGTCTTGTTTTCCCCAAGCAGGTATTCTCTGCCATTTTTCAAATAGGCAACCAAAGCCTTTTTTGCCTCCGAGCCAAAAGGAATAATTCTGTCTTTTTTTCTGTCATGACAGACAATATATTCTAATTTTATGTTAACATCATCTATTCTCAATGTTATAAGCTCTGTCACACGCATTCCGGTAGCATATAATAACTCTAACATAGACTTATCACGCAACTCTTTTGGAGTATTTTTTGATGGCTGTTTCAGCAACGCGTCTACTTCCTTCACGGTCAGAGTTTCTGGTGTTTTCTTTACTATTTTAGGTGATTTTAAAGTGATTGCCGGATTGACATCAATAACATTTTTTTTGCAATAAAAACCAAAAAAGGCTTTCATAGATGCTATGCTTCTGGAAATTGTTGTCGGAGCTCTTCCGATTTTGTTTAAATGTGCAATATACTCTTCCAGATTTTCCTTTGAAACAGATGTTATGTCCACTTGAGAATTTTTTGTGATTAAATAATCGTAAAGTTTGTTTAGATCTCTTCTGTAAGAAATTTCCGTATTGCTTGAAGTATTCTTTTCATTATGTAATTGTAAAATGAATTCTTCAATTAATTTTTGCATTTTTATCTCCCGATGAGCATATGGAATCATAAAATTTCCATAAGGTCATAAACGGAAGAGTGAAAATATTCTTTCCACTCTTTCCTAAATAAACTCTTCTTTAAGAGTTATAACTTTTATTATATAAATGTTTTAACAGAAAATCAAACGAATTTTTTATCTTTATTTTCGCTAAAAATAGAGTTACATAAAAAATCTACAATATATATTTATATGATTTTTTTATATATACAACATCTAGTAATTTATTTTATAAAAAAAATATTAAAAAATTTTCAGCTAAAGTTCCTAAAACCATAACTATAAATGCAAATATTTTATTGAGAAGCGGCTTGTCGTTTTTTAAGAAAATATATAAAATAATAATTTTTAATAAAGAATCGATGATACCGCTAAAACATATGATATTATGCGATTTTACAAAAACAACGACTGCACCCGATAATTTAAAGGATTCCATTCCAAGTAAAATTGCATAAATTTTATCTCTGATTTTTGTCAGCGACACTAACAATGTTAATATGTAAAATCTCAAACAACTTATTAGTAAAAATATATATGAGTCAATAAAATCAAATGTTTTCACACTATCTATTTCAAGATAAGAAAAATCTATGGAAATTATATTATATACAATCGTTCCCAATACAATGCCGATAATAATTCCATAGATTTTATAGTTTGTCCATAATGCCTTAAATTTCATAGGTTCCTCATAATACTGTTTTTATATTATATTATTTCATACAGTATTTATGATAATAAGTTAAAATGGAAGATACCGTTTTTGAATCATTAATTTCATTATTAACAATCATCTGTATCAGCTCCTCCACTTGAAACAGCTCGAGTTCAATATCTTCATCCGGGTCAAGATGCCGTTTTGTCTTTTCTAAATTAAAGGCAACATAAACATCAATTGTTTCTCCCGAATAAGCAATCGCCGGCACAATCGTCTGCAAAAATTCCAAGCGGTCAGAGTGGTAACCTGTTTCTTCTTCTAATTCTCTTGCGGCGCACTGAATTGTAGGCTCATCAACAGAATCTTTTCCTCCTGCCGGAATTTCCAATGCAAATCTGTCTATTGCATTTCTCCATTGCCGTACCATAAGAATTCGTCCATCATCCAGCACAGGGATAACAGCGGCAGCCCCTTTATGTTTTAAATAATCCCATTTTACCTTATTTCCTTTTGGTGTGATTATTTCATCCTCACAAAACTGTAAAATTGCTCCCTCGTAAACTATATCTCTATTGATTCTTTTAAATGGTTCCATTGTCTCTCCCTAAATTATTCCTTTACATTTATGAAAACATGCCTCTGTAGCTGCAAAAATGGACTTTCTAAATCCATTTCGTTCCAATTCTTCCACCGCTGTAATTGTCGTTCCTCCGGGAGAACATACCATATCCTTCAATTCTCCCGGATGTTTTTTTGTGTCTAACATTAATTTTGCGGAGCCTAAAACAGTCTGTGCCACAAATTCATAAGCATCATCTCTTTTCATACCACACTTGACAACACTGTCCGCCAAAGCTTCGATAAACATAAATACATATGCCGGAGAGCTTCCACTGGCACATACAACAGAATCAATCAATGTTTCCGGAACAATTTTGATCTTTCCTACACTTTCAAATATTTTTTCTATAATATCTATTTCTTCTCTTTGAAAAATTTTTTCATCCAAGGCAATTCCTGTCATACCTTCTCCAACCATAGCTGGAGTATTCGGCATTGTTCTCACAGCCCTTCCTTCTCCTATTTTTTCTTTCAGCTGTTCCAGCGTTATTCCCGGTGCAAGAGAAATAATAATATGCTCCTTTGTAATTACAGGTCTTATTTCTTCCAATACAACATCAAACATCTGCGGTTTAATGGCGAGTATAATATATTTTGCATGTTCAACAACCGTTCTATTGTTGTCAGCATATGTTATATCTTCTGCCTTTGCCAATTCCAACATTTTTTCTCTATTATTTCTATGGAAAATAATATCATTTCTATAAACAGATTTTATGCCTTTTAACAAGGCATATCCCATATTCCCCATGCCGATAAAACCTAATTTTGCCATAATGCTACCTCCGTTTTTAGTATAACACATTGTATGCACAATAAGCAATGCACCATACATCTCCTTTTATAAATTTACTGCATTGTTAAAACATTACATAATAAAAGAGATATAGTAATAGAATATACGAAACGAATTCTATCGCTATACCTCTTTATTATACATTTCTTATAAATTATCGTAGATTTTATTTTGCGTAATCTATAGCTCTTGATTCCCTTATTACATTTACTTTTATCTGACCCGGATATTCTAATTCAGATTCAATCTGTTTTGAAATATCTCTAGCCATTAATACCATATCGGCATCAGTAATCTTTTCAGGAATAACCATAACTCGAACCTCTCTACCTGCCTGAATAGCAAAAGATTTTTCAACGCCCTCGTATGAGTTTGTTATATCTTCTAACTGTTTTAATCTATTTGTATATGTTTCAAGTGTTTCACGTCTCGCACCTGGTCTGGCGGCTGAAATAGCATCAGCAGCTTGAACAATACATGCAATCAATGTTTCAGGTTCTACATCACCATGATGAGCCTCAACAGCATTGATAACAGTAGCTGATTCTTTATATTTTCTACATAAATCAACACCTAACTGTATATGTGTTCCTTCCATTTCGTGATCAACCGCTTTACCAATATCATGCAGCAAACCTGCCCGCTTGGCAAGTCTTACGTCTAAACCAAGCTCGGATGCCAATAATCCTGATAAATGTGCCACTTCTATAGAATGCTTTAATGCATTTTGTCCATAACTTGTTCTAAACTTCATTTTACCCAGAAGTTTAACAAGTTCCGGATGAATTCCATGTACACCGACTTCCAGTGTTGCCGACTCGCCTTCCTCGCGGATCATGGTTTGCACCTCTTTTTGCGCTTTGTTAACCATTTCTTCAATTCGTGTCGGCTGGATACGTCCATCAACAATAAGTTTTTCAAGGGCTATACGTGCCACCTCTCGCCTAATAGGATCAAATCCAGATAAAACAACTGCCTCCGGTGTATCATCAATAATCAAATCAACACCTGTAAGCGATTCAAGAGTTCTAATATTTCTTCCCTCTCTACCAATTATTCGACCTTTCATTTCATCATTAGGTAATGAAACTACTGAAATTGTTGTTTCAGAAACATGGTCTGTTGCACATTTCTGAATTGCATTAACAACATATTCTTTTGCTTTTTTATCAGCATCTTCTTTTGCCTGATTTTCCAACTCTTTAATTAATTTAGCAGTTTCAATTTTAATTTCTTCTTCAACAGTTTTTAATAAATATTCTTTTGCTTGTTCGGAGGTTAATCCAGAGATTCTTTCAAGTTCCTGTACGCGCTGTTCACTTAATTTATCTACTTTTGCCTTTGTCTTATCCAATTCTTCTTCTTTGGCTTTAAGACTGTTCTCCTTCTTATCAAGGCTTTCCGACTTCTTTTCTACTGCTTCTTCCTTGTTAAGAACCCGCTTTTCATAGCGTTGTACTTCAGCTCTTCGTTCTTTAATTTCTTTATCCAGCTCATTTTTAGTCTTTAAATTTTCTTCTTTTGCTTCTAAAAGAGCTTCTTTTTTCTTTGATTCAGCAGTTTTAATGGCATCATCAATAATCTGACGTGCTTTTTCATCTGCTGTTCCAATTTTTTTCTCGACAGACGCTTTTCTTACAGCTACTGCGATAAAAGCAGAAATTATAGAAAATACTATAGCTATCACAACACATATGATAATCCAAGTAGTTTCACTCACAGGAGCACCTCCTTATTAAATTTTCATTGTACAATACAACATATATATTCTACTTGAATAATAATATTATGTCAAGTAAAGCTATCATCAATAATAAATTTTTTACTATATATTGTGTATTTTCCAAAATAAATATCAAACATATTGTATTAAATCAGGTAATCCATCACTACTCTTTTTACATCATCATAGGCATAACCTTTTCCCAGTAAATACCTGTATAATTTTTCCAAATCTTTTTTATCACTTAAATCATATTTTGATACTCTTTTTTCAATAACTTTCCTTAAAGAAGATTCATCGGAAAAACCTGTCTCCTCCAGAGCTTTATTAATCATTGATTTTGATATTCCTTTTAATAACAGATCCTGTACAATCTGCCGCCCGGACTTTGAGGATGCTTTATATTCGATATAGAGCATGGCATATCTATAATCATTAATTAAATCATATTCTGACAAATATTCTATGACTTTTTGAATCACATCTGTCGGATAAAAACCTGATTTTAATTTATCTGTGATTTGTTTTTCTGTCTTATATGAATGATCCAGAATATAAAGAGCCCTTTCACGGGCTCTTTTATATAGAATTTCATGAATTAACTGATATTGATTTTCATTGATACAGGCACCTTCCTGTATATTTAGTTTTTTTACTTCACCCTTGTATAGCAGAAAGTCAACGTTATTGTCCAAAAAAATATGCCATCTGTTGCCTTGTTGCTCTAATTTTCTTACAGTATACATATTATTCCTTTATATTTTCCTGTGATTCATCTGGATTTTCTTCATCTTTCGGAAGATAAAATTCCCTGACTTTTGCCTCTACATCTTCCATAATTGCAGGATTTTCTATAAAATACTTTTTGGCATTTTCACGCCCCTGCCCAATCTTTTCTCCATTATAGGCATACCATGAACCACTCTTGATAACCACGCCGCAATTTGCTGCCAAATCGAGTATGTCGCCCTCTTTAGAAATACCTTTTCCAAACATAATATCAAATTCCGCTTCTTTAAAAGGCGGTGCAACCTTATTTTTGACAACCTTTACTCTTGCCCTGTTGCCAACCATCTCTCCCCCTGTTTTCAATGTTTCAATTCTTCTTACATCAAGTCTGACAGAAGCATAAAATTTTAATGCACGTCCACCTGTGGTTGTCTCCGGGTTGCCAAACATTACACCTATCTTTTCTCTTAACTGATTG
This sequence comes from uncultured Lachnospiraceae bacterium, assembly GCA_947625755.1. Lineage (GTDB taxonomy): Bacteria > Bacillota > Clostridia > Lachnospirales > Lachnospiraceae > Eubacterium_G. The sequence goes on from CANQPJ010000001.1 coordinate 145,575, forward strand.
ATAAATACAACTGTACAACCTGTCTTGTTCATAATACCTGTGAGTTTTCTCAATGCCTGCGACATCAGTCTGGCATGCTGTCCCATATGAGAATCTCCCATATCTCCATCAATTTCAGCTTTTGGGACCAATGCTGCAACTGAATCGACAATGATAATATCGACTGCGCCGGAGCGAACCATCGTTTCTGTAATTTCCAATGCCTGCTCGCCATAATCAGGCTGTGCAATATATAAATTATCAATATCCACACCTATTGCTTTTGCATAAACCGGATCTAATGCATGCTCTGCATCAATAAATCCTGCCACACCGCCCCTTTTCTGTGTTTCAGCTATCATATGTAATGCTACCGTGGTCTTACCACTGGACTCGGGTCCGTATATTTCTACTACTCTGCCTTTTGGAATACCGCCGATTCCAAGAGCCAGATCCAGACTCAATGAGCCGGTAGGAATGGTTTCTACATTTATTTTTTTACCGGAATCTCCTAATTTCATAATCGCACCCTTACCGTGCTGTTTTTCAATTTGAGATATTGCCGCATCTAATGCTTTTAATTTTTCTTCTTTATTCATAATATTTCCCTTTCCATTCGAACTTATGTTCGTTTACTGTTATAATAATACATTCCTGTGTTTGTGTCAACAATTATTTTATGCTATCTATTATATTATTTATTCATTCAATATGCAACACTTTTAAATTGAGGATACATTGCACGATAATCATTGTTTAGATATTAATTTTCTCATTATAAAAAAGAAGGATTAATAAATCTAAATATAATTTTTATTAATCACTTCTTTTATTCAATATGAATTATGTAATTTTTCTGTAATGCTGTCACATCATTGTAGTTATAAACAGCTTTTTATCCGTGACAGTTTATCGGTTTTATTATTTACCCAGCATTTTTTGCAGGGTTGCAATTTTAACACAAACAACTAAAATTCTACTTGCTTTTGTCAACTCCTCCGGTGTCGCATAAGATGGTGCAATCCGGATATTTTTATCTTCCGGATCTTTTCCATAAGGAAATGTTGCTCCGGCGTTTGTCAAAACCATACCGGCTGCTTTACACATATCCACGACTTTTTTTGCACACCCTTCTGTAATATCTAATGAAATAAAATATCCGCCTCGTGGATTTGTCCACTTTCCGATTCCGGTCGGCTTTAATTCTGCTTCCAGCATATCCAGCACTGCCTTGAATTTAGGTCTCATTTTCTCTGCATGTTTCATCATATGTGCTTTGATCTCATCAAAATCATTGAAAAACTTGACATGCCTTATCTGGTTTATTTTATCATAACCGATTGTCTGAATGGTCATCTGTTTTTTGATCGAATCAATATTTGCTTTGGATGTAGCCATCGCTGCTACACCTGCACCGGAAAATGTAATCTTTGATGTTGAAGCAAATTCATATACCATGTCAGGATTTCCTGCTTTTTCACATTCAGAAATAATATCAAGAATTTCATCCTGATTTTCCTCATATAAATGATGCACCGCATAGGCATTATCCCAATAAATTCTAAAATCTTTAGCTTTTGGCTGTAATTTTGCCATTCTTCTTACCACTTCATCGGAATAGGAAATTCCTGTCGGGTTTGAATATTTTGGAACACACCAAATACCTTTAATTGTCTCATCTTCCGACACCAGCTTTTCTACCATATCCATATCCGGACCATTATCATCCATCGGAACATTAATCATTTCTATACCAAAATGTTCGGTAATTGCAAAATGTCTGTCATATCCCGGAACAGGACAGAGCCATTTTACCTTTTCCAGCTTACACCAAGGTGTATTTCCTAACACACCGTGCGTAAAAGACCTTGAAATTGAATCGTACATAATATTCAAACTTGCATTTCCATAGACAATAACATTTTCCGGCGATGTCCCCATAATAGCCGCCATCATCTTTTTAGATTCCGGAATACCATCTAATACTCCATAATTTCTACAATCAAATCCGTCTGAAGAAATCATATCAGATTTGCTGTTTAACACATCAAGCATTCCCATGGAAAGCTCCAGCTGGTCTGTTCCCGGTTTTCCTCTTGACATATCAAGACTAATATTATCCTGACATATTTTCTTATATTCTTCTTCTAAAAGTTGCAGTTCCTTTTTAAGCTCTTCTTCTCCCATTTCCTTGTATGCTGACATATTTTTCTCCTCCTGAAAATTAGTTTTTTAGTACCTCGATATTCTTGTACACATACTCAATCATAGAAATAATTGTCAATATAAGAGATATCCAGATTAACGCCCATCCTATAATATCCAATATTTCATTTTTTAACGGCGTATTAATAATGAGCACAACAATCATCACCATGGAGAAAGCTGTTTTAAACTTTCCCCACCATCCTGCAGCCAGAACAATACCCTGGTCTGCGGCTAAAATTCTAAATCCACTGATAAACAATTCTCTGCTTATAATTATAATTACAATCCATGCAGGAATCATAGCCGGACTTAAACATATCAATGCGGCACTCACTAACAGCTTATCTGCCAATGGGTCCATAAACTTTCCAAAATTCGTAACAAGATTATATTTTCTGGCAATCTTTCCATCGAGCAAATCCGTTAAACTTGCTAAAATAAAAATCAGAACAGCTATGTAATAATTGTAAGGAATCGCTGTAATAAGCATCATCGCTACAAATGCCGGTATACAAAATACTCTGAAAATTGTAAGTCTGTTTGGTAAATTCATCTTTCCTCCTAACTACTAGTCAGCTATTTCGCCAATCAAGTCATAATCATTGGTTCCGGTAACTATTACTTTCACAAAATCACCGGTTATTAATTCCTCATCTGTAATAACAAATATGTTGCTATCCACTCCCGGGCAATCCATATATGTTCTTGCCAGATATGCATGCTCGCCGGATATTTTTCCTTCAATCATTGCAATGTAAGTCTTTCCTACATATTTTTCTGATAAATCAAATACAATTTCCTGTTGAAGTTCCATTATATCATTTTTTCTGGCAATTTTTGTCTCCTCATCTATCTGATTTGGCATTTTTTCTGCCGGAGTATTTTCTTCAAGAGAATATGTAAAAACCCCCAACCGGTCAAACTCCATCTCGTCTATAAAATCCATCAATATTTGGTGGTCTTCCTTTGTTTCACCCGGAAAACCGGTAATTAATGTAGTACGCAAAATAATATCCGGAATTTTCTTTCTTAATTTTCTAATTATTTTCTTTAATTGCTCATTATTTGTTTTTCTTCCCATGCACTTCAATATTTTATCACTCGCATGTTGAATCGGAATATCCATATAATGACAAATCTTTTTTTCTTCTGCAATGGTATCTATTAATTCATCATATATTTCCTCCGGATAGCAATATAGAAGCCTTATCCAGTGAATCCCTTCTATTTTTGCCAACTCTTTCAGAAGAATATGCAGGGACTTTTTTCCATAAAGATCAATCCCATACATGGTTGTTTCCTGTGCGACTAAAATTAATTCCTTAACGCCACGCTCTGCCAGTTCTTCTGCCTCTTTGATAAGCGTTTTCATTTCCACACTTCGATAACTTCCTCTGATTTTAGGTATAATGCAATATGTACAATGCTTATCACATCCTTCTGCAATTTTGAGATAAGCAAAACTTCCCATGCTTGATAAATTTCTGGGTGCATTTACTCCGGAGAGTTTATCAATATTATCAATTACCTGTATTTTATTTTTATGAGCCAGATAATCATCTATAGTCTCTGCAATACTTTCAATCGCTGTTGTACCTATGCAAATATCTATTTCAGGAATTTCTGTTTTAATTTCTTTATAATATCTTTGCGCAAGGCATCCTGCTAAAACTAAAACCTTACATCTTCCCTCTTCTTTATATCTTGCCATTTCGAAAATCGTTTGAATACTTTCTTCTTTGGCGTCATGGATAAAACAGCAGCTATTAATTATAATAATATCTGCTTCTCTTTCATCATCCGTAAACTCATATCCGGCATTTGATAAAATCCCTGACATATGTTCAGAATCCACTAAATTTTTATCACATCCTAATGAAATAAACAGTACCTTCAAAATGACTCCCTGATTTTATCTATTATTACATAAGAAAAAAGTGCCGACAGACACTTTATTCTTCATCCTCACCTAAAATTCTAATTTTAGATTCACATAACTCTTCCACAGCAATCGACAAAGGTTTCATACCTTCCGTCTCCTTGTTCAGCAGAGGCTGGTCGCCGGATATAATTTGTCTCGCTCTCTTTGAAGTAGCCATTACAATGGAATATCTACTCTGAACTACCGGTTGTTCGCCATCTTCCACTGCGCTGTTTGCCACTTCCATTAAATCTGAATATGATGGGTGTAACATTATTACTCTCCTTTCGCGAATTCTAAAACTTCGCTCTTAATTTGATTAACAAAATCCATACCAAGTGAAGCAGGATGGTTGTTATTCTTTATATTTTCAATATGCATTGCACATTTGTCAACTTCATCGTTTAAAACATAATAATCATATTTTTCAATATTTTCTGTCTCTTGTGCTGCTTTCTTTAACCTCTCAATAATCACATCTTCCGATTCTGTCTGACGTCCCACCAGTCTTTTTTTTAATTCTGCAGCACTAGGTGGTAATATAAAAATCAAAATTGCATCCGGTTTATTTGCCTTAACCTGCAGCGCCCCTTTGGTTTCAATTTCTAATATAACATCATTCCCATTTTCAAGGCTCTCTTCCACAAAATCCCTTGGAGTACCATAATAGTGGTCGACATATCCCGCATACTCTAACAGCTTGTTTTCCTTTATCATTTTTTCAAACTCTTCATTTGTTATAAAATGATAATGTACGCCGGGAATTTCATTCTCACGTGGTTCTCTAGTCGTTACGGAAACTGAAAATCTGTATTTATCATTATGCTCCATTAAATAATTAGTGACCGTACCCTTTCCTACTCCTGAAAACCCTGATATAACTAATAATTTACCTTTTTTCATAAATCTTCACTCTTTATTATTCAATATTCTGAATCTGTTCTCTAATTTTTTCAATGTCAGTTTTTAAGAGAATTGCTCTTTCTGAAATTTCTGCATCTGTTGTTTTTGACAGGGTAGTGTTTGCTTCCCGATTCATCTCCTGTGCAATAAAGTCAAGCCTTCTTCCAATCGTGCCGCCTTTTATCAAGTCATCCCTCATAGCTTTAATATGGCTGTCCAATCTGACTAATTCCTCGTCAATACAAATCTTATCTGAAAAAATTGTAACTTCCTGTGCTATTCTGGCTTCATCAATTTGTGCATCTTCCAACAGCTCATGTATTTTCCCTGTTATCTTTTCTCTATACTCTGCTACAATTACAGGCGATTTCATTTTAATAAAAGAAACATTTTCAATCATGGAATCGAGTTTTTCAAGTAAATCAGTCTTTAACCTTTCGCCCTCCTCAATTCTTGTCTCAATCAGTTTTTCTACCGCTCCGTCAATCGCTCTAATCACAAGACTTTCTATGATTTCCTCATCATCCTGTCCGTTTTCTATTGTAACAACATCAGGACTTCGCATAATATGGCTGGCTTTCATGTCATTTTCCAAACCAAGTTCTTTACTTATCTGTTTGTAACATTCATAGTATTCTTTTGCCAGCATGGAATTATAGCGAATACAGGTGTCGCCTTCTCCAAGATTCTCGTATGTTATAAATACATCCACTTTTCCTCTGTCAACGTACCTTCTCATTTCGTTTCTTACAGTACTTTCCAGAAAATTAAGTTTTCTTGGTAATTTAATCCCCACTTCCAAATATCTATGATTCACAGATTTTATTTCAACAGTAACTTTTCTATCACCCGATGAAACCTCATATCTGCCGAATCCTGTCATACTTTTAAGCATATTTGCCTCCTAGTGAAACAAAATTATCCACAGTCCATCTTATTATAATTCATATAAAACATACCGTCAAGGTTGACTTACCCATTAAATAATAATACAATGTAACAAGTTCAGCCATGCGATATAAGATATATACGGTAAGTAGCTGCTTGCAGGTTTCTTGCCGTGTATATCTTATATCATATGGTGAGCCATCACAGCGAAAAAAACTGTAAAGTTTTTGAGCTGTTGGCTGAACTTGTATGGTAAAGATTTTAACATATTAAGGAAGATTATCATGGCTTTTGACGGAATAACTGTTTCAGCCCTAGTAGCTGAATTAAATACAAAATTGAAAAATGGTCGTTTATCTAAAATCGCCCAAACCGAATCTGATGAACTCATGCTTACAATTAAAGTTGAAAAAAAACAATACCGTCTGTTAATTAGTGCCAATGCAAGTCTTCCGTTGGTATATTTAACAGATACAAATAAGACTGCTCCTCTTACTGCCCCAAATTTTTGTATGTTATTGCGAAAACATATAAATAATGGTCGTATTATTTCTATTACCCAGCCGGGACTGGAGCGAATTATTGATTTTGAAATACAGCATTTAGACGAACTGGGAGATATTCAGACAAAACATCTGATAGCTGAACTTATGGGCAAACACAGCAATATTATTTTTGTAGATGGAAATGTAATTTTAGATAGTATCAAACATGTCAACTCCATTATGAGTTCCGTCCGCCAGGTTTTGCCCGGAAAAGAATATTTTATTCCGGACACAATGAAAAAAAAGGATCCGCTTACTGTAGAAAAAAGTGAATTTATGAATATTGTTTTTTCAAAATCAATGCCCCTTGCAAAAGCTATTTATTCTTCTTTTACCGGTATAAGCCCTACAATTGCAGAAAATATCTGTTATGAAACGAAATTCGACTCTTCTATCCCTGCAAATACTTTGGAACCGGGAAATCAAAATATTATCTGGATGAATTTTTATCAGTTAATAAACCGTACAAAAAATAATTCATTTTCACCTGTAATATACGAAAAAAACGGAAAACCGGAAGAATTTTCTGCCTTTTTCCTTGCGACCTACTCTGATTGTACAGCAATATATTATGACAGCATCAGTAAACTTTTGGAAGCATACTACTCCAAAAGAAATCATTATACCCGCATGAGACAAAAATCATTGGATTTAAGAAAAATTGTCTCTACTGCATTGGAGCGGGATATGAAAAAATACAATATACAGTTAAAGCAGTTAAAAGATACTGAAAAAAAAGAAAAATACAAGGTATATGGGGATTTGCTGACAACCTATGGATATTCTATTAAACCCGGAGCAAAAGAATTTGAAACCATTGATTTCTATACAGGAAATCCGGTGAAAATTCCATTAGATACAACACTTTCTCCGATTGATAATGCAAAAAAATTTTTTGACAAATATGCCAAACTAAAGCGGACATATGAAGCATTAATCAACATTATTAAAGAAACAAAAAATTCCATAGAATATCTGGAATCAATTAATGTTTCTATCGATATTGCAACGAGCGAAGAAGATTTGAAGGCAATAAGCACAGAACTGATTGAAACAGGATATATCAAGAAAAAATATTCCGGAAAAAACAAAAAAAATACAGAAAAAAGCAAACCTTTGCATTATGTTTCTTCAGATGGATTTGATATGTATGTAGGAAAAAACAATATACAAAACGAAGAACTGACCTTTAAAATTGCAACCGGAAACGATTGGTGGTTCCACAGCAAATCATTTCCCGGCTCTCATGTAATTGTGAAAGCAAAGAATAAAGAGCTTCCGGATTCTACATTTGAAGAGGCAGCAAGATTAGCCGCCCACTATTCTAAAGCGTCAAATCAGGATAAAGTAGAAATAGACTATGTACAAAAAAAACATATAAAAAAGGTTGCCGGCGCCATGCCCGGATTTGTAATATATCATACAAATTATTCCATGATAGCAAGTCCCGATATTTCGAATATAAAATGTTGTGATAATCCGGATATTCATCTGTAAAACATAATAAAACGGTTGAGATTGATTTTTTAATCTCAACCGTTTATTTATTTAAGAAATTTTTTCAACAGACATAATTTCCTTATCTCTATCCAAGCAAGTCATTATATAACTGCTGATATTTATCTGCAGATGCCTTCCATGAGAAGTCAACATCCATTGCCCTTTCTATCATTTTGTTCCAGTCACGTTTTTTATCATAATATACATGTTCCGCATATCTGACTGTTCCCATCATTTCATGCGCATTATAATTGCTGAATGAAAATCCTGTACCAGTATTTTCATATTCATTGTACGGCTGTACTGTATCCTTTAATCCGCCTGTTTCACGGACAATCGGGAGTGTACCATACCTTAAACTCATCAGCTGGCTCAAACCACATGGTTCAAAGAGCGATGGCATAAGAAAGGCATCACATGCCGCATATATTTTGTGCGATAATTCTTCTGAATAATATATATTGGCAGATACATCTTTGCCATATTTCCAATCAAAATGCCTGAACATATTTTCATATCGCTCTTCGCCGGTTCCAAGAATTACAAACTGCAATGCATCCTGACACATTTCATCCATAACATAAGCTATCAGGTCCAAACCTTTTTGATCTGTCAGACGGCTAACTAAACCTATCATCATCTTCTTTGGATTGACTTCTAATCCCAGTTCCTTTTGTAGTGCTGTTTTGTTCTTTACTTTCTCTTTTCTGAAGTTTTCTTTCGAAAAATTATTTGATATGAATTTGTCTGTAGCCGGGTTATATTCATCGTAATCAATACCATTTACGATTCCCCGCAGGCAATTAGACCTTGCCCGCATCAAACCGTCCAGTCCTTCACCGTAAAATGGAGTCTTAATTTCTTCCGCATATGTATCACTAACTGTAGTAACCATATCTGCGTAAACAATACCACCTTTTAAATAATTACCGTCATCATAATCTTTTAATTTATCTGATGTGAAATAGTAATCGGAAAGTCCTGCAATATCCTTAATTGTCTCAACATCCCAAACTCCCTGAAATTTCAGGTTATGGATTGTCATAATGGATTTAATTCCGCGATAAAAGTCTCCGTAGGAAAAACTATCCTTTAAATATACCGGTATCAAACCTGTCTGCCAGTCATGGCAGTGAATAATGTCAGGTCTGAAATCAATAATCGGCAGCGCTGACAAAACCGCCCTTGAGAAAAAAGCAAATTTTTCCAAATCATACCGAATATCGCTGTATGGTTTAGGTCCTGCAAAATAATATTCATTGTCAATGAAGTAAAATTTTACTCCCTCATATTCCATTTCCAAAATACCTACATACTGTCTTCTCCAACATAAATCCATATAAAAATGATTTACATAGTTCATTTGATTTTTCCATTTTTCATCCATACACATATATTTTGGAATGATGACTCTGACATCATACTCTTCCTTATCAAAACATTTTGGCAACGAACCAACAACATCTGCTAATCCCCCTGTTTTAATAAACGGTACACATTCTGATGCTGCAAATAAAATTTTCTTCATATTTTTTCCTCCAGATTCATTTCATATGTATTTTTATTTATCTACATTTATACTCCAGCCGGATTTTATCGGCAATCAGAGCAATAAATTCTGAATTTGTCGGCTTACCTTTCTCTGCATTGATAGTATAACCAAACAGTTCATCAATGGTATCCATTCGTCCCCTGTTCCATGCAACCTCTATGGCATGTCTTATAGCTCTTTCCACTCTGCTGGAAGTAGTCTGAAACTTCTTTGCAATGGTAGGGTATAAGATTTTTGTAATGGAATTGAGCATTTCTGTATCATTTACCGACATAATAATAGCTTCTCTTAAATATTGGTAACCTTTAATATGTGCCGGCACTCCGACGTCATGTATAATGGCTGTAACATCGCTTTCGATATTTCTATCCATAAACTGCTGTCGGTTTTCTCCTGCATCTATAAACTTTTTATTTTCCGGTATTCGTTTATTATAAGATTTTACCCCTTTTACTCTATCAATTATCATGTCTGTTTCAAAAGGCTTCAGCATATAATAACCTGCCCCGAAACCAAACGCATCCTGAATAACACTTTCATTACTGATTGCTGATGTAATGATGAAAAAAGGAGCCCGGATTAATGCGCCGTCATTATGTATTTTATTCATCAAAGATAATCCGTCCATTTTTGGCATTATTAAATCCAAAATAACAACATCCGGATTTGTTTTTCGAATTAAATCATATGCTTCTTCTCCATTTTTTGCTTTTCCAACAATTTTAATGGACGAATCTTTTGTCAGTGCATCACTGATATTTTCGATTATTTTTTCATTATCATCTACAATAGCTACATTAATAATATTTGAGCTATTATTATAATTATTGCTAATATTCACGCCACGATTTGTAATAGTTCTATTCATCTTTCCTCCTGTTTTGTCAAAATACAGTACTGTTTGAATTCTTTTGACATAGAAGATTATAGTTCGTTCCCCCAAGATGTTCAACTTAAACAAATCGCATAAAAACCTATTTTTCGACAAATCGGTTTACATATCAAAAAACACATTACATAAAATGGTTTATTCTTTCAACAATCGAAAAAATTAAAGTCGAAAAAAAGAAAAAAAAGTCAATATTTTTTAATTGATATATACAACCATTTCTTCTTTTTCTGCTAACTCAATTCTGTAACCATCTCTTAATTCGTAATATACTTTTGGTTTTAATAAAGTACCGTTTATTTTTGTTCCATTGGTAGAATCATAGTCCGCAATCCTGTATTTTCCGTCCTTACATGAAATAACAACATGTATTTTTGATATGTAAGTCTGTGGGATTTCTATATTTGCATTTCCTCTTCCAATGGTAAACGGAGTCTTGTTAATTTCATATTTTTTATTATTATAAATAATAATTGCTTCCGGAGCATCACTATTTACATCTTTTTTATAATGTTTGGTAGCTGATGACACCGCTTTTGCTGTGGTACGCTTCTTTCTCAACTCCAGATTATACTCTGTAAACGGATTTAAAACCATACCATTAAGATTTTCACATTCATTCATAAAGTTATATGCATATGAAGCAGGTACTTTTATAAAAGAAAAATTTTCCATGTAGTCTCTCGGTATCTGTTCATAAGAAGTAAACACCGGTAATAATCTGGCTCTTCCGCCATCCTTAACAATATCCGGTTTTAAAGCTGTACCTTCAATGGTCTCTCCAAAAATTTCTGCGTCTTCAAAACTGGTACGCATAGCCATAATTACATCTGCCTTTTGGAAAATATCAACAATATCTTTCTTTTTTATTTTCTTTTCCGGCTTTTTATTGTATTTCTTTATCATATCTTCAATTTGAAATACTAATTCTGCATTATTTTTTGCCATAATTTCCTCCTTATGCTTCCAATGAAAATCTTTCTATTAATATAATAAATACATTATACTACAAAATTCGACTTATTAATATAGAAATTTTAATATCCTAATATCATATTTTCTGCAAAAATACCATATCCCTTTGTCGGATCATTTACCATAACATGTGTGACAGCCCCAACCACCTTATTATTTTGAATGATAGGACATCCGCTCATTCCCTGTACAATACCATTTGTTTTTTCAAGCAGTTCTTTGTCAACAATTTTTATAATCATATTTTTCTCTTTATTATTCTTATTTATTTCTACAATGTCAATATCATAAAGATGAACTTTATCATTAATAATAAACTGTATTTTCGCCTTCCCTTTTGTTATTTCATTATTTAGCGCCATTTCCATTTTCTTAATTTTGTATTGTTTGTAAATCGGCTTTTTAATTTTTCCGTTTATTCCGCAATTATTATTCGACAATATATTTCCAATAATATTTTCCTTATTATACTCTATACTTCCACATAAGCCTCCGGGTACGCCTTTTTTTCCTTTTTTTACGCCCCATATATTAGCATTATAAATGGTACCTTTGTGAGAGGATAAAAGCATTCCTGTATCAATATCGCTGATTCCATGTCCCAGAGCATAATACATATCTCCATAAATAAAGGACATACTTCCGATTCCCTGGGAATCATCCCTTACCCAGATACCCAACATATATTCACCATTTTTTGCTTCCACAGGCTGAATCACCGTCGTTCTGATTCCTACTTCTGATTTAATTGTTAAAGAAACCTGTTTATTTTTATTTTCGCTAATTAAATATAAAAGCTGGGCTTTATTACTGATTCGTACGTTGTTAAATTTTACAATATATTCTCCTGAAAACACTTTGCCTTCTGCCGGAGAAACCAGATTTTCGTTTTTATCCTTAATTTTTCCGGAATCAATTATCATTACCCCTTGTGTTTTCAAATATAGACCAATTGGCAAACCAACCGGGTATACATACGTTTTGTCGATTACTTTTACCTTTGCTTTTTTTAATGAAAAAAGTCCAAACAATTTGTATTTTCCCTGATAATCTCCTTTTTCACCGGAATAAATATTATTTTTTCCTGAAAGATTAATATTTTGTTCATTATTTACATCGAGAGATACCGGAATGGAAAAATCGTATTTAGTTATTTGATTGGAATTTACAAAAATTGTATTTGGCAGATGATTATTTACATATAAAATACCCGACACGACAATCACCAACAATGCCATTAATATAGATACAATTAAACAATTACGATAAGTTTTTCTCATTTCCATACCCCCACAAATTATATTTTATTATCCTGTCTTTTTTTTATTACTATTTATTCACAAAAAAAGAAGGAAGATTTTTAACCTCCTTCTTAATATTCCAAAAAACAATTGTTTAAACCAAGTTACTTTTTGTCCTATCTGCCATATCTTTCAATTCAACAGCATGGGAAATTGCCGCACTGGTTACTGTTCCATCACCATTCATACGGACAAGTTCCTTGACAGACTGTTCTCTGTCTAACTGGCAAATACCTGTAATCGTGGTATTTTTTTCTGATTTTTTTTCTATTAAATAATGATAATCTGCCATTGCCGCTATTTGTGCCAGATGAGAGATACATATAACCTGATGATTTTTGCTGATTTTTGCCAGTTTTTCAGCAACCTTGCTGGCTGTTCTTCCACTTATTCCCGTATCAATCTCATCAAAAATAAGAGTTTCTATTTCGTCTTCTTCAGCTAGTATGGACTTGATTGCCAACATTATACGGGAAAGTTCTCCACCGGAAGCTACCTTCGTCAACGCTTTTAAAGGTTCTCCGGGATTCGTAGAAATCATAAATTCAACATTATCCCATCCGTTATCAGTCATATTTTCCTTTTTTGTGATGTCAATTTTAAATTCAACCGATAGAAAATTCAAATCAATCAGTGCATCTGTTACCAGTTTTTCTAACTCCAAAGCTGCTTTTTTACGTTTTTCTGATATTTTTTCACAAATCATTTTCATTTGATTTTCTATTTGATTTAATTGGGATTTTATCTTTTCTATTTCATAATTATAATTTTTTAATCTGTCTAAATATATTTGCTTATTATCCCTGTATTCCCATATATCTTCTATTGTTCTTCCGTATTTTAATTTCAAATGATTAATTGTGTCTAATCTCTCCTCAATTTCCTTTATATAGGCAGGATCATAATCAAGGCTTCTGCTGTATTCGACCAGATTACCGGTCAATTCTCTGCACAGGGCATCAATATCATAAAGGGTTTCCTTAAATTGTTCTATTTTCTCATCTAATTCCTTTATCCCGTTCATACTCGAGATTGCCCGCCCGATAAGAGTTCCTGCGCCATGTTCTGACTCATAGCTTAAATACTGATACATTTCTGCAAGTGATGTGGATATATCCTGACAATTGGATAACTTTCTAAATATTTTTTCTATCTGGACGTCTTCCTCTTTTTTTAAATCCGCCAGATTGATTTCATCCACTTCATATTGGGTGAATTCTATTTCTCTGGTTCTTTTTGCTTCATCCATGTCATAGCTTTGTAATTTCTTTTGCAGTTCAATATATTTTCCATAAAGCTCTTTTAATTCATTTTTTTCCTGTAGGATGTTATTTTTTGCATATTTATCCAGTATTTTTAAATGATTTTGCGGATAAAGCAATGACTGATGGTCATGTTGACCGTGAATATCAAGCAGCATTCCCATAACTTTTTTCAAAACATTTACATTGACAGTTTCACCGTTAATTTTTGATACACTTCTGCCTTCTAATATTTTTCTTGTTACAGTGACAGTATTGTCTGCTTCCGTAAAAATATCCATCTCTTTTATTTTTTTTATTATTTCATCATTAACTGAAAATGTCAGCTCAACAAGAGAATACTCCTCCCCTGTTCTAATAATATCTTTTGAAACTTTGTTACCGAGAGCAATATTTACAGAGCCTAAAATTAATGATTTTCCTGCTCCGGTCTCACCTGTCAGCACAATCAGTCCATTCGGAAAATCTACATCAACTTCTTTAATTAATGCAAGATTTTTTACATGTAAATTCGTCAGCATATTTCCTCCTTCTTGTGCTTCTCTCCATATTTTTCCTTTAAATAATCATGTTGCTTATCATGTTTTTCACTTTAACTGCATCTTTTGTATTGCGTATTACGCACATAATTGTATCATCACCGGCAATACATCCCAATACCTGCTTAATATTCATGGCATCCACAGCTGCGCCCACTGCCATCGCCATACCCGATACCGTTTTAATAACCAGCATATTTTCAGCACATTCCATAGACAAAATACCATCATTTAATACTCTCATATATTTACTGTCATTTGTTATGGTAGTCGTGGTTGGAACCACATATCTCTGTCCGCCGGTACCTGTAGATGTTTTTAGGAGATTTAATTCCCTAATATCTCTTGACACAGTAGCCTGCGTTACACAAAATCCGCTGTCCATAAGCATTTTTGCCAGTTCTTCCTGGGTTTCTATATTATTTTCCGATATTAACTCTATAATTTTTCTTTGCCTTTTTGCTTTCATAATAACTCCATTTAATTCAGCTTGTCTTTAATTGCCTGTAAGAAACTTCCTTCATCTATTTTTGCTATTTTTGTGGCTTTTTCTGCTTCACTGATATAAATCCTGTCTCCCGATATAATATGAAAGATTCCATCGCCATCGAATGCTGCCTTTCTTCTTTCTTCATTCGGCACTCTGCATTGTCCAATCTCTACTTCTATTTTGTCGTTTCTTGATAAAATCAGGCTTCGGTTTGCCAAAGTATGCGGACATATCGGTGTCAACATAATCATATGGGAATCCGGTCTTGCAACCGGTCCTCCGGCAGATAAGTTATATGCAGTAGACCCTGTAGGTGTAGATAATATAATACCGTCCGCCTGATAAGAGCCAAGCAGGTCGCCATTTACAAATACATCATAATCGGTTATCGCCAGTTCATCTCCCCTATGTATTACAATATCATTTAAAACAACAGATGAATATACAAGTTCACCACTTCTGACGATTTCTCCTTTCAGCATCATTCTCGATTCGACATGAAAGCGGTCATTCATCAGTTTATCTATGGCAAAATCAATTTTATCCGGAGATATTTCAGCCAGAAAACCAAGATTACCCTTGTTGACGCCTATAAAAACTGCATCCAAATCAATCAGCTCTTTTGCAGCATGTAATAAAGTTCCATCTCCACCGATACTAATAACACATTCTGTATCTGTCGGAAGGTCATTGGGAGATAAGATTTTAAAGTCTCCGGTTTGTGCATCTACATTTTCAATGATACGGCAATTTCCCCCATGACGCTGTATATAATCAAAAATAGTATGGGCTGTTTTTAATTTTTTGTCTTTATAATTATTCGTAATCACACAAAAATTTTTCATTTTCTACCTCTACTTGTCTAACGTAAAATGCGAATTTTCCACTACCTGCGCTGCAGATATAGTAACTTTTTCTTTTCCTTCCTCATTGCACGTGTTTTGTAAATGTAATAAATATTCAATATTCCCTTCCGGACCTTTAACCGGAGAAAAATCTAAATTTAAAATATCAAATCCGATACTTTTTGCAAACTGAATCACGGTTTCTATAACCTGAATGTGAACCTTTTTATCCCGGACAACACCTTTTTTCCCTACGTTTTCTCTGCCTGCTTCAAATTGCGGTTTTATTAAACAGACAATTTGCCCGTTAATATCCAGCAGCTGTTTCACCGGCAGCAAAACTTTTATCAGGGATATAAAAGATACATCAATGGATGCAAAATCAATAACATCTTTAACATCTTCCAGAGTGATATAACGGATATTGGTTCTGTCCATACAGACAACCCGCTCATCCTGAAGTAATTTCCATGCAAGCTGCCCATGTCCGACATCTACAGAATACACCTTGACCGCTCCATTTTGAAGCATGCAATCTGTAAATCCTCCGGTAGAAGCGCCGACATCCATACAAACTTTTTTGTCCAGTTTTATGTCAAAATTTTTCATGGCTTTTTCTAATTTTAATCCGCCACGGCTGACATATTTCAACGTTTTTCCTCTTACCTCAATGTTTACCTTTTCATCAAAAAAGGTTCCTGCCTTATCTTCTTTTTGATTTTCTACAAAAACAATACCGCTCATGATAATTGCTTTTGCTTTTTCTCTGGACGGTGCCAGACCTCTTTTCACAAGCAGAACGTCTAATCTTTCTTTCATTTTGTTAATTCCAGTACCTTTTCATATATATGTCTATAACTAATGCCCAACCGTTCTCTTAAATCACTAATCTGCCCCTGCTCTACAAACCGGTCATCTATAGCCATTGTATGCACTGTTGTATTTAATCCTTTCTCATGGACATATGTTTCGACACTTTCTCCATAGCCGCCTTTTTTAATTGCCTCTTCTACCACTACAATCGCTTTATGTTCTTCTGCTATTTTTTCTATCATCCGGCAATCGATTGGTTTAATAAATCTCGCATTCACAAGCGTAGGAAAGACACGTTCTTTTTCAAGAAGCTCCAATGCTTTTTGTGTTTCTTCGAACATGTTGCCGACAGTAATAACAGCAATGTCTTTGCCCTTTTTGATGAAAGGACTTTTTTTCGTCTTAAATTCCTCATCATCCGTATTTTCACTGACATATGCATTTCCTCTTGGAAACCTGATTACAAGCGGTCCCTGAAAATCCACGGCAAATTTCATTGCTTCAATTAATTCTTTCGTATCTTTTGGCGCAATTATCGTAATATTCGGCATGGCAGACATAAATGATATATCAAATATCCCCTGATGAGTCTCTCCGTCCTGTCCAACCAATCCTGCCCTGTCTACAATCATAACCACCGGTAAATTCTGCAAACATACATCATGTAATATCTGGTCATATGCTCTCTGAAAGAAGGAAGAATATATAGATATAAACGGTTTATATCCTGATGCAGCCATTCCTGCTGCAAAAGTTACCGCATGTTCTTCTGCAATACCTACATCAAAAAAACGGTCAGGATAATTTTTCTGAAATCTTGACAATCCCGTTCCATCCGGCATGGCCGCTGTAACTGCCACAATTTTTTTGTTATTTTTCGCAAGCTTTACCAACTCCCGTGAAAAAACTTCTGTATAAGACATAATATTCGGCTGATTCTTCCGGGTTGATTCTTCTCCTGTTTCAATATCAAATTTTCCAATTCCATGATACTTTGACGGATTATTTTCTGCAAAAGAGTAGCCTTTGCCCTTTATCGTTTTTACATGTATCACAATCGGATGATCTATTTTCAAAGCATTATTAAAAATATCTATCATTCCATCAATATCATGCCCGTCAATTGGACCGATATATGTGATTCCCAAATCGTCAAACAGTCCGCCGGGAATCAGAAAATTTTTTAAATTATCTTTTGTTCTTTTTACTTTTTTAACTAATTTTTGTCCGATTTTGGGAATTTTGCTAAGGTGGTTTTCCACATCTTCTTTAAAGTCATTGTAGTGTTCACCAACACGTAATTTGCTTAAGTAATTCGACATACTTCCAACATTTTCGGAAATAGACATATTATTATCATTTAGTATAATAACAAAATTTCTTTTTAATGCCGCCACGTTATTCAGTGCTTCCAGCGCCATTCCGCCGGTTAACGCGCCGTCGCCGATAACCGCTACAACTTTATCCTTCTTCTTTTCCAGCTGATTTGCCATAGCAATACCGAGGGCAGCCGAAATAGATGTTGAACTGTGCCCTGTATCAAAACAATCACAAATACTTTCATGCCGCTTTGGAAAACCACTTAATCCGTCAATCTGACGAAGTTTATCAAAACAGTCTTTTCTTCCGGTTAGAATTTTATGCGTATATGACTGGTGTCCTACATCCCAGACTATTTTATCTTTTGGTAAATCTAATACATGATGCAGTGCAATGGTCAGCTCAACCGTTCCTAAATTAGAAGCCAGATGCCCGCCGGTTCTGCTTATCTTTTCTAAAAGAAATTCTCTTATCTCCTCTGCCAGTTCACAATATTGTGCTTTATCAATTTTTTTTATGTCATTTTCTTTATTAATTAATTGTAAGATTTGTCCCATATTATACTCCTGATGATTCAAGCAGATGTATTTTTGTCTTTTGTTTATTTCATAAGTTTATTTTTCTCTGTTGACTAACTTTAAAACCAACTGTTTTAAAAACTCATTTTGATTTTCAAATTTGCCCAGCATCTCTATTGCTTCATTTGAGTATTTTCTGACATTTTCTTTAGAATTTTCTATTCCGCATATAGAAACATAAGTTGTCTTATGATTCTTTTCATCACTCAATACAGGTTTTCCTAATATTTCCGTAGTGCTGGTAATATCTAAAATATCATCCTGAATCTGAAAAGCTATTCCAATATTTTTTGCAATTTTTTCAATCATCCGTGTTTCTTCATCGCCGGCGCCGCCCAGTATTGCTCCTGCCATCATAGAGGCTTCAATGAGGGCTGCTGTCTTTAAATTATGAATATATAAAATGGTATCCAGATTTATATTCTGTCCTTCAGTAATAATATCGACCGTCTGTCCCCCAACCATTCCATATACTCCGGCTTTCTTTGCAATTACATGCATCGCTTTTGCCGCATTGTATGGATTTTCATCTTTTAATATGGCATCACTCATAATTTCATATGCCATATTCAGCAAAGCATCTCCTGCTAAAATTCCCAGATTCTCACCATATTCAGCATGTGTTGTCTTTTTTCCTCTCCGGAATTCATCATTATCCATAGCCGGCAGATCATCATGCACCAGCGAGTAAGTATGAATCATCTCAATTGCTGCCATAAAAGGAAAAACATTCCTGTTATCCTTACAAAAGATAGCGGCAGTTTCGAGCATGAGCAAAGGGCGCAGTCTCTTTCCGCCTGCCGTCACACTGTAGTTCATTGCTTCTAATACAATTTTTTGTTTTCCTTCTTCTTTTGGAAGAAACTCATATATCTTTTCTTCAACATATTTTGTTTTTTCTTTTAATTCTATATCAAAATCAAGCATATTACTCTCAACTCTGCTCCTCATTTATTATTTTTATCTGTTTTTCAATTTTATCAATCTGGGAATTACAGTCTTTTACAAGGTTTAACCCCTGATGATACAATTCAAAGGATTTATCCAAAGTAATATTTTCATCCTGCATGTTTTTGATAATCGTTTCTATTTCTTCAAAATTTTCTTCAATTGTCTTCTTACTTTCCATGGTATCCTCCCTTTGTCACTGTACAGACTTTGGCACTTATCTGTCCATCCTTTACAATTAATGCAATCTTATCATCCTTTTTTACCTGCTCCACTGTTTTTACCGGAATTCCTGCAGAATCAGTTACATAAGCGAAACCTTTTGAGATTCTGTTCAACGGAGACAATCCGTTCAGTTTTTCAGAATATATTGCCAGAGAATGTTTCCTTTCTTTTCGTATATTATTCAATGCCTCTTCCAGTCTTGTATGCAAATCGTCTAAATATTGTTTTTTATTCTGTAATTGATTTATAGGATTGCATACATTTAATTTTGCATCATAATACCTGACAGCATCTCTTTTTTTATCAATATTCTTTTTCATCTCCGATAACAGCAGTTGATGATAATGAGATATATTCACCTGAAATTCATTGTAATCAAAAACTGCCAATTCTGCCGCTGCCGAAGGCGTCGGTGCCCTCATATCTGCCACAAAATCCGCAATCGTCGTATCTACTTCATGCCCGACTGCTGAAATAATCGGTGTGTTACAGTCAAAAATAGCCCGTGCAACGATTTCTTCATTAAATGCCCACAAATCCTCAATCGAACCGCCGCCTCTTCCGACAATAATTACATCGAGATTCATGCTGTCAAGATAACGGATACCATTTACAATATCTGCGGCAGCCTCAGCTCCCTGAACCAGACTGGAATATAGATAAAGCTGTACATATGGATTACGCCTTGTTGTAATATTTATAATATCTTGAATCGCAGCTCCGGTTTTTGCTGTGCAAATGCCTATTTTTAATGAGTATTTTGGAATGGGCTTTTTATACATTGCATCAAACAATCCCATTTCCTCCAGCTGGTTTTTCAGTTGTTCAAATCTCTGATACAGTAGTCCTGAACCTTCCAGAGAAATTTCTCTGGCATAAAGCTGATATTTCCCATTTTGCTCATACACATTGATATAGCCGGTTACCAACACATTTTGTCCTTCTTCCAGTGTAAAATCCAGTCCGCCTCTATTTCCCTTAAACATAACAGCAGAAATCACACCGGTCTTATCTTTTAATGTAAAATAAATATGTCCCGATGAGTGATATGTGCAATTACTGATTTCACCTTTTACACAAAGATTGGACAGGACAAAATCCTGACAAAACATTTGCTTAATATATGTGTTAATCTGACCAACCGTGTATACAGATGCCATAATCTGTCTCCTAAAATAATTTTGCTAATATTCCATTAATAAAAGATGGTGATTCATCACTTCCGTATTTTTTAGCCAATTCTACTGCCTGATCGATTGCCACTTTTTGGGGAATATCATCATCTATTTTCATTTCATAATATGCTAATCTGATAATCGTCAAATCTGTCTTTGACATTCTGTCTGTCTTCCACCCCACAGATACATTATTTATTTTTTTGTCAATAGAATCTAATCTACCGGCAATATCCGTAACTTTTTCTATAATATATTTTCTGTCATCTTCATCGGCTTCATTCAGGTTTTCCAAAAATAATCTATACTGTTGCGGCATATCCTCTGCACTATGAAATTCATTACAAAATAAAAGTTTGAAAACATATTCTCTGATTTTAACTCTGTTCATCATTCCTCCAATTAATCTATTATGCTCAAAAAGGGTGTCCTTACAGACACCCCTAATTGAATCATTTTACTTTGATAAAACATTTGAAATGTTGACATTTACATTAGCGACATTAAGACCAGTCATGTTTTCTACGGTAGATTTAATCTTGTCCTGAACTTTCTTTGAAATATTAATAATGTTTTCATTCATTCGAAGTATAATCGATACATCAATCATGACATTGTTCTCATCCACATCCACCCGGACACCTTTCGATAGTTTTTTCATGCCAAGTTTTGCGACAATCTCCGAAGTAATATTACCCGCCATTCCTATGACGCCATCAACTTCCAATGCCGCCATTGCTGAAATAACAGCTAACACATCATCACTAATATTCACATCTCCCAATTCCGAATTGTCATATATTTTATAAGTATTTCTCACAGTATCCATTTTAATACCTCCTATACACTCTAAAAGAGCAATAAACTACAGTTAGTATACCATTAATGCCTTTTTTTTACAACTATTAACAAATTCTTATTCTCCCCACTCTCTTATAAATATAATTTATTATACCTCTCCTTAAGAGAATACCAATTTTTTCTATCACTTTTACATCATTTTTTCATCTAAAATTTTTGTTATATATGTGTAATGATTAAGAATTCATTGGGAGGTTGCTATGAAGCATTTAAACAAAATACTTCTGCTATCTTTTTTGATGCTTATAGGTATTATCAGTACCGGCACAATTACAAAAGCAGATGAACCGACACCGGTTAAAATTTTATTTATTGGAAACAGTCAGACTTATTACAATGATATGCCATTGATAGTGGAGGGACTGGCAAAAGCAGATGGCATGAACTATCAGGTACAGTCTATTACTGCATCAAATTATAAACTTTCACAGTATGCTACTACCGGCAATGCCTATAACACAATAATTGTAAATACATTAAATTCTGAAAAATGGGATTATGTTATATTGCAGGAACAGCGTGTAACGCTGATGGAAGATCAAAAGTCTACAAAAGAAGCTATTACAACACTGCAGCAGCTCATTCATAACTCCGGTGCAGAAACCATTCTTTATGCTCCACAGGGAGATTACATGGGACGTGATTTTGTTATTAATGATACTTCTATTTTTTATGATCATGATACACTTCAATATTACATGAATAAATTTTATTATTCTTTGGGTGGTCTTTTTGATTGTGCAGTAGCTCCCGCAGGATTAAATTACTCCCGTTGTATCAATGAATATCCTGAAATTTCATTATACAATTCGGACAATCTGCATCCTACATTGGCTGGAAGCTATCTGACTGCCTGTACGCTTTATCAGACCATATCCGGAAAATCCGCATACAAAAACCAATTTTTACCGGGCAGTTCATATGACACCAAAAATGTAATAAACTCGCTGAATGCGGAAGATGCGGTAAAATTACAAAATATTTCTGATGCGGTTTTACTATTATCTAAACGTTCCATCCGTTTAAAAAAAGGTACAAGCCAGTCCATCAGTTCTACCCTAAAATATACTCCTGATAATCCTGTAATGGAAAACTATACTGATACTGTTATATATTCATCTACAAATGATGAAATTATTAGTGTCAACAGTAAAACAGGTACAATCACAGGAATTGAAAACGGCTCAACGATGGTAAAAGCTTATACAGACAGTGGTCTGACAGCATTTTGCAATGTAGACGTGATACAGCCGTCAACTTCATTAACAATAGCAGAAGGTCTGTTAAAACTACATAAAAAGGAAACACAAACCTATACTACTACAATTTCTCCAAGTGACACAACTGACACAATTACATGGATAAGCAAAAATCCTTCCATTGTTTCTGTGGATGAAAATGGAAAAATTACTGCAAAAAAACTTGGTACAACCACAATTACTGCCACTACTGACAGTGGAATCACATTATCAAGAGATGTGCGGGTCTTACTTGTAACCCCTACCAAAGTAAAAGCTGTAAAAGCGGGTGGCGCCACAAAAGGGAAAAAATATTCTAACATTAAAGTGACATGGAAAAAGAATCCAAATGCTGTTAAATATTATGTGTATAGAAGAAGAAAGGACTACTCTTCATATAAGAAAATTGCGACAGTAAAATCAGCAAAATATACAGATAAGAACCGGAAAAAGGGACACACATTCTATTATAAAATTGTATCCGTGTATTCTAATACAAAATGTAACAGTTCAAGGTCAAAATTTGCAAAAATAAAACTAAAATAATTTTCATACCTGAAAACAAACAATATAAATATTTTTTATATTAAAAAGGCGAGGATTTCCTCGCCTTAATTACATCCTTTGCATTTACTGCAATCTCCACCACATGAAAGTGATTTTCCATTTTTTTTGTCTCTTATCATACTCCTTATTACAAGACAGACAATCATTACAAATATAACTAAAACAATAAATGTTCCTATTGCACCCTTCATAAAAATCTACCTCCTTGTGATTTTCACATCCGAAAGAATAAAATATCTATTATATTTTATATCAATATTTTATATCAATATTTTTTATCATATGGTCTGAATAATAAATATATAAACCCAATCAATACGAACAACGCAATGACTGTCCATACTCCGAATGTCATTTTCATCAAAAGCATGCCAATCTGATATACGACAAGACCTGTAACATAAGCTAACAGACACTGGTACCCGATTGCAAGCCAAAACCATTTTGCATTGTTCATTTCTCTCTTAATTGCGCCCATGGCTGCAAAACATGGAGCACAAAGTAAATTAAATATTAAGAAGGAATAAGCTGCAAGCGCCGATAAACTGCCTGCAAGGCTTCCCCATACTTCTGCACCGTCCTCTGCAATTTCTGAACCAAATCCAAATAGCATGCCAAATGTACTAACAACATTTTCCTTTGCGATCAGTCCCGTCACCGCAGCAACTGCCATTTTCCAATTTCCCCAGCCAAGCGGTTTAAAGATTGGCGCAATAATGCCTCCTATTTTTGCAAGAATACTGTCGTTTAACTGCGTTTCCATATTCAACATTCCAAAGTGCCCATCTACCCATCCAAAATTCATTAAGAACCAAAGCAGAATGGTCGAAAGTAAGATAATTGTACCAGCTTTTTTAATAAATGACCAGCCTCTCTCCCACATGCTTCGAAGTACATTTCCTATTGTAGGTAAATGATACGCCGGAAGTTCCATAACAAAAGGTGCCGGTTCACCTGCAAAAATTTTTGTTTTCTTTAAAATAATACCGGAAACAATAATAGCTGCAATTCCTACAAAATAAGCACTTGGTGCAACCCACCATGCCCCATCAAACAAAGCTCCCGCTATCAGTGCTATGATTGGAAGTTTCGCTCCACACGGAACAAAAGTTGTTGTCATGATGGTCATCTTTCTATCTCTGTCATTTTCAATGGTACGTGACGCCATTACACCGGGAACACCGCATCCACTGGCAATCAACATAGGAATAAATGATTTTCCTGAAAGACCAAATCTTCTAAAAATCCTATCCATGATAAACGCTACTCTCGCCATATATCCACATGCCTCTAAAAAAGCAAGAAACATAAACAATACCAGCATTTGTGGAACAAATCCGATAACTGCACCAACACCGGCTACAACACCATCCAGAATCAGACTTTGTAACCAATCTGCACAATGAAGCGCCGCAAGTCCATTTTCAATTACAGGAGGAATGATTTCACCAAACAGAATATCATTTGTCCAATCCGTTACAACTGCACCCACTGTTGTTACGGATACATAATATACAATAAACATAACAACTGCAAAAATCGGAAGCGCCAGCCATCTGTTCGTTACGACCTTATCAATTTTGTCTGATGTAGTCAGTTTTTCAGCCGTTCCCTTCACATAACATTCTTTAATAATAGATGAGATATACTCGTAGCGTTCATTTGTAATAATACTCTCCGTGTCATCATCAAAATCCTCTTCTAATATTTTAATCTGTTCACTTACATTTGGAACAACTTTCATATTCTCGAGGATTTTTTCATCCTTTTCCAACAGTTTAATAGCAAAAAAACGTTTCTGGCTTTTCAAAATATCAGAGCCGATTTTTTCTTCTGTTTCCTTTATCACACGCTCCACATTATCGCTAAATCCATGAAAAATCTCGTTTTCTTTTTTATTTTTTGCAAGTTCCACTGCTTTGACAGCCAGTTCCTTTATTCCTTTCCCTTTTAAAGCTGAAATCTCGACAACTTCACATCCGAGTTTCTGGCTTAATTTTTTTATATGTATTTTGTCATTATTCTTTTCAACAATATCCATCATGTTTACAGCCATAATAACCGGAATTCCAAGCTCCATAAGCTGTGTAGACAAATATAAATTTCTTTCAATATTTGTACCATCCACAATGTTGATAATCGCATCCGGAATATCGTTGATAAGATAATTTCTTGCTACTACTTCTTCCAACGTATATGGGGATAACGAATATATACCGGGTAAATCCATTAATTTTACATCCTTATACCCTTTAAGTTTACCTTCTTTCTTTTCTACTGTTACCCCCGGCCAGTTACCGACAAACTGATTCGAGCCTGTAAGTGCATTAAATAACGTTGTTTTTCCACTATTAGGATTGCCGGCTAATGCAATTTTTATTTCCATTTCTTTTCCTCTCTTTTCCATCAGATAATTTTAGTTTGTACCAGCTATCATGAGTTAGTTTTATCTAACTATGTAGCAAAAAAAAATTTATTCAATCTCAATCATTTCCGCGTCAGCTTTTCTTAAAGACAACTCATATCCCCTGACAGTTACTTCAACGGGGTCACCAAGCGGTGCAACTTTTCTTACATAAACATCTGTACCTTTTGTAATTCCCATATCCATAATACGTCTTTTTACAGGACCCGTACCGTTAAGTTTTTTTACTTTAACAGTCGTTCCAATCTTTGCTTCACGTAATGTCATTACACAAACTCCCTTCTTTTTTATTTAAACCATAATCTTATTTGCCATATCCTTTCCAATAGCAATTCTCGTATCTTTTACATTTACAATAACATTACCCTCTATAACCGACACTACTGTCACTGTTACGCCTGCAACAAAACCAAGATTTTCCAAAAATCTTTTTGTTTTTTCTTTGCCGCCGACCTTTTTTATTGTATTTTCTTCTCCGGGATTTAGCATTGTTAAAGGCATGATTCTTTCCTCTTTATGTCAATTAATAAGATTATCTATTAGTTAGTATATACTAACTAATATTAGTTGTCAATAACTCTGTCTGCTTTTTATTTTTTTTGGTTGTATTGTACATTTTTTTTACTAAATATTTTATAATACAGATAAATATACACAAATTGAAATATCATTCAGTTTTTGCTATACTTAATTTATGATTAATGTAAGGAGTTTACATATGAAAACGAACGAATCTTCAGAAATGTATTTAGAAACCATTCTCATATTAAGCACCCGGCTTCCGGTAGTCCGCTCGGTAGATGTTGCAAATGAATTAGGTTTTAAAAAATCCAGCGTCAGTATTGCAATGAAACACCTTAGAGAAAAAAAGCTAATTACTGTAACAGATACAGGATTCATCTATTTAACAGACCGGGGGAAAAAAATTGCCGAAATGATTTATGAACGTCATCAGTTACTTACTGAATTTTTTATTAAATTAGGCGTTTCAGAAGATACAGCTACGCAGGATGCATGTCGTATTGAACATGTCATCAGTCCTGAAAGTATTGACGCAATAAAGAAACATATGAAAACTCTCTAACATTGTTTAATAATAACTTAATGAATTAAAAAAATGCACTGCCAAATATTATCAAAATATTTTGCAATGCACTTTTTTTATTTTGCAGGAGTGATGGTAATATCATCCGCATTTAACTTTGTTTTTCTTTTTATTACATTCTCAATTTGCGCTCTTTTATCATCACTGATCTCACTGCCGGAAATTACTACATCAGCCTGCCCGTCATTGATTGTAACAATAAGATCGCTAAATCCTTTTGCCTTTAATAAAGTCTCAATATTATTTTCAATCTCGCTATTTTTTGTTAATTTTACCATAGATTTTACTGCGCTCTTTTTTTCTTTTGAAGTAGCGTCTTTATTATTGATGACTTCGAGTAATGTCTCCTTGTTTTTTGAGCGTGTCTGCTCTCTGTTCAGTTTTGCCTGAACCATATAAGAACTAAGGCTTGTTCCATTGGTAAGAACTGCCTCTCCCGGTTCTTCTGTCTCCTCTTCTCCATCTAGACTTTCTATGTCCTTATTACTTGTCAACAGGTTATCATCATTATATACAGACTCATATGTATTATTGTCTACCTGCTTTGCCTCCTCTTTTTTTTCAAGATTATTGGTATAATTGAGATAGCCTGCCACTGCAATTAATACAGCTAAAAATGTAACTACAAACTGATTTTTTTTGAATAATTTTCTCATTCTTTCCCCCTACTTTTTATTTATTACAGATATTTTATGCACAGGAATATCAAACAATGCAGCAACCATATTGACAATTTCCGCACTCTTATTTGTCAGCCGCTCTCCTGAAGCTGTTATTGCTACACCTTCTATCTTTGGGTAAATCTCCTTAATAACATAGGGGTAATCCCCTCCGTTCTGATTTAAGATAACCGTAGTTTTTTTGACTGTTGTATCTCCTTTTTCATTCGTGCTGTTATCACTATCTTCCTGTAAAACTTTTTCCCTTCCGGATTGAAAAGTTACCATTACCTCAACATCTGAAATTCCATGAATACCTTCTATCATTTTTTTAATTTCTTCTCTTATTGTGTTTTCATACTGTGTTGAATTTTCATTATTTTCTGTTGTTGGTTCCTCTTTTTTATCATGTCCTACACTTTCAAAATATGAAGAGCCAATCAATAATATTCCTGCCAATGCCAAGAGAATGAGCTTTTCTTTTCCAATTTTTCTTATATTATTCATTTTTTTCAGATTCAGTGGTTGTCTGCTCATTGATTTTACTTACCCTTTCATAAACCTTTGTCTGTAATTCTTTTACACTGTCACTAATATCAGAATCCATAGTTATCTCCTTTGAATAATATCTGTCAATAATATTTGTAACATCAATACGTTTTTTGCCATAATTGACCAGGGGAGATATTGTTGAAATGATTAATAAAAGTCCGGCAATTAATTTAATATATTTTTTATACTGTTTATCCGGAAAAATATTTAATATCAATGTGATAACCAACATAAACACACAAATATTTTTTACATAACTATATATAAACTCCATACTAACTCCTTCCGGTAGTCATGCATATGATTGCAATACTGATTACAAACAAAATTCCCCCGCTGATAATAATTCTCGAAAGCATTTTGGTTCCCACTGATACTGAACTAAGGCTATCGGTGATTCTCTTATCCGATATCGGCTGTATGAAAGCCGCAGCAATCTGCACAGAAAAAGAATATATCTGAATTTTTAAAAAAGGAACCATACATAATACAATAATTGCAATAATAGCAAATCCACCAATCGTATTTTTTATTAAATGAAATGAACCCAAAACGATGCTTGACATTGCATCTGCTCCATCACCGACTACCGGCAGTGTACCTACAAATTTTCTTAACGTAGTATTTTTTACCCCGTCAATAGATGGAAGTACCAATGCCTGAATCACATTCAATCCGGTAACAATCCCGACAAATAATTTTGTCAGAAAATCAACCAGATTTTTAATTACATGTGCAGTTCTGGATAAAAAATCTTCTTTTGATATATTGTTGACGATACTAACAGCAACATATATTTTTATTAACGGTATAATCACATGTAAAAAAACAAATTCTGAAACTGAAATTATAACAAGAGTCAGCTGATAAAAGCCTGCCGCACTTACTTGTCCTACAAGCGCAACAGACAAAAAATATGTTGGCGTGATACCATACATAAAACTCATAAGCAGTTTAATAAAGTCGCCTGCAATCACACAAAAACTATCAAACAACGTTATCATCAATGTTATTGCCACTAAATAACATATGTAAAATGCAGTTTCAGAGACATTGTCCTGCGAAAAAACACTTGCAAAATTGGTAAAAAAAGCCGATAATACAGCAACTAAAACCAGATTTCCTAATACATGATAGATAAAACTGACATCTCCAATTGTTTTACGATAAATAATGTTCAAGCACGATTTAAATACACTATAAAAATCTCCCGTAATAATTTTATTTATGATATTTTTTACATTAAAATCATCATATCCCGCCTCTTTGAGTACCTGTCCGCTTTCACTAAAATCAAAATCATCTATAGATACAATCTCATTTTCTTCTGCCCCATAAACATATGTTTCAGGATAAAAACAAATAAATAAAACTAAAATAATTATTATTTTTTTCATATTAATTTACGATAACAGCCCTCCAATCTTGGAAATCAATTCCGTAAATACCGGAAGGCTAATCACCAGAACAGTTATTTTTCCAAATATCTGGACCTGATTTGACACCGCTGTGTATCCGCAATCTTTGGAAATATCAGATGCAATTTCCGAAATAAAAGTGATTCCTGTAATTTTTAATAGTATTTTTACATATTCCCTGCTTACAGATGTTAAATCCGACAGCCTGTCCAGCAATGAAATAATATCTTTCATCTTTGCCAAAATAAAAATAAAAATAAATATGCATCCTGCCACAGAAATAAAAATACTATACTCCGGTTTTATTGATTTAAACTGTATTGCCAGCAACACGACCGCAATACTTACAATTCCAATAGCAATCATATCCACCTCTTACAATTCAAACAATTTTTGAATTGTTTGAAACAAATCATATATGTAAGGAACAATCCACATCAGCACTAATATCAGCCCTGCCAGACTTGTAAGAAATGCCTGTTCCTCCCTTCCACTATGTTTTAGTATCTGACTTACCACAGAAACAATAATTCCTACCGCTGCAATCTTAAATATCAAATTAATTTCCATCAATATATACCTTCTACCTTTATAAGAATATTATAGAAATAAACAATCCTGATAATATTCCAAGCGTTTTATATAACTTACACTTTTCTTTTTTTTCCTTTTTCAAACCTGCTACAGATACTTCTATTTCTTTTACACACTCGTCAATATTTTTTAACTGTGTTTCTCTGTCCGTAATTCCCAAATTTCTTCCAAAATCCTTGATAATTTTTATTTCCTCTTTATTTAAGCATGATTCTTTTTTCAAATAATCTGTCACACTATTATCCCATGCCTCCCGCAAGGAAATTTTTTTATATTTATATTCCCTGACAACTCCCCTGAAAAATTTCATTACATTTTTGCTGCCCACATCAATATTTTCTAATGCTTCGCAAATACTTGAATTATTATGCTTAATTTCTCCCCTCAATATGAGTAATGCCTTTTTCAGACATTCCAGACAGTGAATCCGTTCTATGTAATCCTCACACAGAGAAAATCCCATCAGCGTTCCGGTGATAATCAGAACAGTAATTCCTATTATTTTTAACAACATATGTATTCACCTATTCCTTTTATGATAATTTTTGTTGCAAACATAGAAAACATTTTTTCTCCTAGTTTTTCCCTCACATCTTTTATATTTTTTCCATGTATTGTAGCTATAACTTTTACACCGCTTATATCCGCATATTCCAATGCGTTTTTGTCAGCATCACCGCCAATTTCATCCACAGCGATAATTGTGGGAGCCATAGCGCGGATTGCCATTATAATTCCTTCCGCTTTAGAACAATTACTTATTACATCTGTCCGCATACCCAGATCTATCGTTGGAACTCCCTTATAACATCCGCCTATTTCGTTTCTTTCATCTATAACACATATGCTTGTCCCCTGATATTTATTACTAATATTTCTTATCATATCTCTTAAAAGTGTGGTCTTTCCAAGTGCGGGCGGAGAAATAATCAGAATATTTTCCAATTCTTTCTCTCCTAACTGTTCCATTATTTTATTGCTGCATCCATCAATAAAATGTCTTACTCTGAAATTTAAAAATCTGATATTTTTTACAGCCATTGATTTATCACTTTGCAGAGTCATATACCCGCCCACACCAATTCTATGTCCTCCGGGCACTGTAATATATCCCTCTATCAGATTTTCCTCATACGCATATGCGGAGTATTCCGTCGCTCTGTTAAAACTGTCTTTAATATCTCTTTCACATACAACACAGTTCATAATCATCTGTTCGCCAAATGATGTGTTTATAACAAGTGGTTCGTTAATACGCATCCTGATTTCATAAATGTCACATTCTTTATACTGTGCTACAGCTTGTCTTATTCTTTCG
Source organism: uncultured Lachnospiraceae bacterium (assembly GCA_947625755.1). Classification (GTDB taxonomy): domain Bacteria; phylum Bacillota; class Clostridia; order Lachnospirales; family Lachnospiraceae; genus Eubacterium_G. Next base: position 177,168 of record CANQPJ010000001.1, read on the forward strand.
TTGAAATAATCCAATACACTCTTCATGCTCCACCTCTCTTTATGAAAATATATGTGTTCAAAAAAATAATATTCTATTTACTTTTTTTTATGATTACAGTAAAATTAAAATAGTTATGTAAAGTAATTTATAAGAAAAAGAAGGTTCTTGATATGAAAAAAAATAAACTTATTTTTACATTATTTCACACATTCATTATATTTATCTGTGGCGTATGTATTGCGGCTTCCTGTAATCAGCACAGCTTAAATGCCAGCGAAGCCCCGACAGCCGATACACCAAATAATTTACAGTATAATCCAATTACAAAAATTACTTTGGCGCAAAAATCTATCAGTATTACAAAGGGTAAAAAAACTGCTATCAAGGCAGTGATTACATATGGAAAAAACACAGATTTGGAAAATGAACTGTATGAATGGAAAAGTAAAGACACAAATATTGCTACAATAAGCAAAACCGGAATTATCCGGGCAAAAAAAGCGGGAAAAACATACATTATATGTTCCAGCAAATCCGGAAATGTCAAAGCCAGATGTAAAATAACAGTGCGCGAACCCTACAATAAAGTAACCTCTATTAAAATAAAAACTTCCCATATTCAATTAGGAAAAAAAGATACCAGAATTATTAAGCCTGTAATTACTTATGGGAAATCAACAAAATATGCCAACGAGCCGGTTACATGGAGCAGTATGAATAATAAAATTGCAACTGTTAAAAACGGCACTGTAAAGGGTAAGAAAAACGGAACAACATATATCAAAGTAAAATCAAAATATACAAACAAAATGGCAAAAGTAAAAGTAACTGTCAAAAAAACAAAATATATTGCTTTTACGTTTGATGATGGTCCCGGCAATTATACAGACAAATTATTAACCTCTTTGAATAAATATCACAGTAAAGCAACATTCTTTGTTCTGGGAAACAGACTAAATACATACAAAAAAGAATTAAAACGTGCATTTGACCTTGGAATGGAAATCGGAAGCCATACATGGGATCATAAAAATTTAAATACACTTTCAAAATCCGCAGTAAAAAGTGAAATATCAAAAACAAAAAAAGAGAGCAAAAAAATTATTGGTGAATATCCAACTCTTTTAAGACCACCATATGGAAACTTTAATAAAAATGTATCCAAGAATGCAGGCGTACCAATGATATACTGGTCGGTGGATACTGAAGACTGGAAACACAGAAATACAAAATATGTTTCTAAATACATATTAAGTCATTCCCATGATGGAGAAATCATATTATTACATGATATTCACTCTACTTCTGTTGACGGTTTTATCAAGGCGCTTCCTACATTGAAGAAAAAGGGATTTGAACTTGTTACAGTCAGTGAATTGTACCAAATCAAAGGAAAAAAATTAAAAAATGGCAAAATGTATTATGGTCCTAACCGGGATAAATAAATTATGGCAAATCCATGATGAGTGAGAATGAATTACATATATTATTTACAAAACAAGCCAAATATATATGTAAATTCTTGAAATATCCATAATCGGTAAGAATGAATTACATATATTTTTTACAAAAGAAGCCAGATATATATGTAAATTCTTGGAAAATTCATAATCAGTGAGAATCAATTACATATATTTTTTACAATGCAAGCTAGATATATATGTAAATTCTCGGCAAATCCATAGCTGGTGAAAATATATTACATATTCATGTAAAGGTCGTCTTTGGTACAGTATGTAAAATTCCTCACTACCAAATACGTTCCTCGTTAGTGAATTATAATGGGCGGAAGGAATATCAAAAAAATCGTATTTCATACTGTCAGTAACCTGCGGTACAGATTTGCATACATTTTTAAGAAATAAATACATAGCCGTTTCCATTTAAAATAAAACCTTGTATCATACGGGTTATTCATTTTCCCGAATGATACAAGGTTTTATTTTATTGAAACTGTATTAACCGATGTACAGGGCGTTGCAATTTTTTTAACCGATTGCCAAAAGTACATCTAAATAACGGTTTTTAAATAATCATGTACCGACTGTTCGGTATCAAGCTCCGCCACTTTTTCCGTAACTCTATCTGCTTTTTGTTTGGTCCAACTTGAAATACATTTTCTTACTTTTAATACGGACGGAGGTGAAACGCTAAACTCGGTAAGTCCGTATGATATAAGCAGGGGAATCATCATCGGATCGGAAGCAGCCTCTCCGCACATACCAACCGGTATATTATTGTCCCTTGCACATTTTATTATATGTTTTATCATTCTTAACACACTCGGCTGAAACACACTGTACAGATAAGAAACATCAGTGTTGCCCCTGTCACATGACATAGTGTATCCTGTAAGATCATTTGTTCCTATACTGAAAAAATCTGCTTCTTTGGCAAGTATATCTGCAATAACAGCCGCAGATGCGGTTTCGACCATTATACCAACCTTTATGTTTTCATCAAAATCCGTACCGCTTGATTTAAGCTCTGATTTTACCTCTTCAATCAATGCTTTTCCTTCCCTGAATTCTTCAATACAGGTGATAAGGGGAAACATAACACTAATATTGCCGAATGAACTTGCTCTCAATACAGCTCTTAATTGAGTTTTAAAAATATCACGATTTTTAAGGCAATATCTTATTGCACGAAATCCCATAAAAGGATTGGCTTCTTTTTTCAGTCCCATATAGGGAATGTCCTTATCTCCGCCTATATCGAGCGTTCTTATGACAAGCGGCTTTCCTTTTAATATAAGAGCTGCTTTTTTATAAGCCTTGAACTGTTCCTCCTCGGTAGGTAATGAGGTTTTATTCATAAACAAAAACTCTGTTCTGAAAAGACCTACGCCCTCGCCGTCAAATTTAACAGCTTGTGCCGCATCGTCAGGCTCACCTATATTACAAACAAGCTGATATATTTCTCCGTCGGCAGAAATTGTGGCTTTACCTCGGAAGCTTTCAAGCGCTTTTTTCTCACGCATTAACTGTTCACGTTTTGCATTATAGTGTTCAAGTTGTGCATTGTCGGGAAAATCCAATACTTCTCCCTTATTTCCATCAATTATGACGGTATCTCCGTTTTTTAAAACATTTAACAAATCGGGAACGCCCATAACGGCAGGTATTTCCAAAATTCTTGCAAGAATTGCACTATGTGAAGTCGTACCGCCCATCTCCGTAATAATTCCTGCTATGTTCTCCCGATTTATTCCTGCAACCATTGACGGGGTAAGCTCTTTGACGGCAAGTATCGTATCCTTTGGAGCATCGCCTATATTTACCTCCTCAATTCCGAGAAGGATTTTCATGACACCCGTCTTTATGTCACGAATATCGGCGGCTCTTTGTTTCGTCAATTCATCATCTGCTGATGAGAAAATATTTATAAACATATCGCAGATTTTTTCAAATGCAGCTTCGGCACAATGTCCGTCATTTATGAGCTTTTCTATTTCGCCGATAAGATACGGATCTTTTACTATACTGATATGACCAAGTATAATTTCCGCATCTGCTTCACCTGCGGTTACCTTAAGTGCATCAGCCTGTTTTTGCGCATTCTGGCAGAAATGCTCGACAGCGCTGTTAAGACGTTCTTTTTCGCTCTTAATATCAGTCACTTTTTTAGGTGTATATTCAAGTGAACTTTCTTCAATAACAAGTATCTTTCCTATTCCAATACCGTCTGAAACACCTGTTCCTTTGAGCATATTTATCACCTCCTATTTATTTTTACAAAGCAAATGGTCGTTTATTCTCCAAAGCCGCTTTCAATAAGACTGCCGGCTTCTGAAAGTGCTTCGTTTTCGCCCTCGCCGTCGCATATAAGTTCTATCTCACTTCCGCACTTCATACAGGCTGCCATTAAATTAAGCGTGCTTTTGGCATTGTAGTTGTTGCCGTTGAAATTTATCGTTACATTGCATGGATATTTTCCCATAGCCGCGGAAAATAACGAGGCTGGACGCATATGAAAACCTTGAGCGTTTGAGATTGTAAATTTTTTCGTGATCATAATAATTACTCCTTTTGATTTAATTATTGAAAATGAAGAAAATCATTTTTTATATTTCATTAAGTTCTTTTTTCGGGCGTTTGAGAATTGCTAAAAGAAACATTCCCACAACAGATCCTATAATTAAGGATACGAAGTACATCAGAGGATTTCCTATTGTTGCAATTACGAAAATTCCTCCGTGCGGAGCCATAAGGGTACAACCGAAGAGCCATGAAAGACCTCCTGCAACAGCGGCACCCAATGCACATGCAGGAATTACCTTCAGCGGATATGAAGCGGCGTAGGGAATCGCACCTTCGGTTACAAACGAAAGCCCCATAATATAATTGACAATACCGCTCTTTCTCTCATCAGCAGACCATCTGTTTTTAAAGAATGTTGTTGAAAGTGCGATAACTATCGGTGGAACCATACCGCCTATCATTACAGATGCCATTATCTGCCAGCACACCTGTTGAACGTTAGGATCTGTGACAGATGCTGCAGTTGTAAGCATACCCGTTCCGAATACATAAGCGGCTTTATTAAACGGTCCTCCCATATCTATCGACATCATCGCACCGAGAATACAACCGAGAAGTATTCCAAAATTATTATCGCTAAGCCAAGTAAGACCATTATTAAGACCTGTATTTATAATACCCATTATTGGATTTACTGCACACATCATTACTCCGACAATTCCAAGACCTGATAGCGGGTAAATAAGAACCGGTTTGATACCCTCAAGAGCAGAAGGCATCTTATCGCAAAGCCTTTCAAAACACTTCATGATATAACCGGCAAGAAATCCGGCAAGTAACGCCCCTAAAAATCCGGATGGTACGGTTTCAGCCGCGGCAGGGTCGGTGAATGTGGAGCCGTTTGAGGCAAGAAGTCCTCCGACAATTCCTACAAGAATACCAGGGCGGTCGGCAATGGACATAGCAATAAATCCTGAAAGTATCGGGAGCATAAAGTTAAACGCATATCCGCCTATGCTTTTAAACCATGCTGCCGCAGGCGTTACCGTGCCGAATGCCTTGTTCCCGGCTGCTTCAACTCCGTTTGCCGAATCTATAAGAAAAGCTATTGCTATAAATATTCCTCCTGCAACGACAAATGGCAGCATATGGGATACACCATTCATAAGGTGCTTATAAATTTTTCTTCCAATACTTTCATCGTTATTGTTCGGAGCAGACTCATTGGCTTTTTGATTTGAGTGAAAAACAGGTGCTTTTTTATCGACGATTATGTTGATTAATTCTTCAGGTTTATTTATCCCATCCGCAACCTTGGTTGTATAAACGGGTTTTCCATCAAATCTCGCAGTTTCCACACTTTTATCCGCTGCAATAATAATTCCGTCACATTCTGCGATTTCTTGAGCCGTCAGTACATTTTTTGCTCCGCCTGAACCATTCGTTTCAACTTTAATTGTTATGCCCATTTTTTCTCCTGCTTTTTCAAGAGCCTCTGCAGCCATATAGGTATGAGCTATTCCCGTAGGACAAGCTGTTACAGCGAGAACTCTAAACGTGCTGTCTGAAGTTTCGGCATTTTTCTCTTTGTTTTCTTCAGGGTATTTTTCACTTTCCTTTTCATCAATAAGTTTAAGAAATTCTTCCGAAGTTTTTGCCTTTTTCAATTTTGCTGTAAATTCCTCGTCCATCAGCATCTGCATCAGCCTTGCAAGAACTTCAAGATGGACATCGCCGTCCGTGGTTGCTGCAATCATAAATAAAAGTTCACACTTTTCCCCATCAGGAGCATCGTAATCTACGCCGTCAGGCACAGTTATAGCGGCAAGCGAAGGTTTTTTTACCGAACTGCTTTTAGCGTGGGGAATCGCAATTCCCATGCCGATTGCCGTTGTACCCATTTCCTCTCTTTTAATAATTCCCTCACGGTAAGCGGCTATGTCATTCAAATTACCGCTTTTGCTGTGCAGTGAAATAAGGCTTTCGATAGCCGACGCTTTGTCTTTTACTGACACTCCGATTTCAATGCTTTGTTTGCTTAAAAGATCTGTAATTCTCATAATTAACCCTCCTTAAAATTATTTTGAATTGAGTAAATTCAGTATTTCGTTGATTTTTTCTCTTGTGGCAAGTCCTCTTGAAAAGGCAGTTGCATTTCCGCAGGCTGTGCCAAGCATAAATGCATAAGAATAATCATTTGTTTGTTCATATCCTGCAATAAAACCTGCTACCATTGAGTCACCGGAACCGACAGTACTTATTACCTTTTTGTCAATTACACCGGATTTGTATTTGTGTCCTGTTTCATCGAATAATACCGCACCGTCGCTGCCGAGAGAAACTATGACGTTTCTTGCTCCCATTCTTTTTAATTCGCATACATATTTTTCGATGTCACTATTGCTTTTTATATCAGTATTGAATATTTCGGATAATTCCTGCTTATTCGGTTTTATCAAAAACGGTCTGTATTTCAGCGAATCTGTAAGAAGCTTTTTGGTGGCATCGATTACGATGCGGACATTGCGCCCTTCCAATCTTTTTAGTATTTTTTCATACGAATTTGGCGGAAGGGTGTTCGGTATGCTACCCGCAATAACTATCGTATCTCCGTCCTCAATCATATCTGTCTTTTTTAAAAGTGTTTCAAATTCTTCCTCACTGATGTTCGGTCCCTGGCAATTGATTTCGCTTTCCTCTTTTGCTTTCAGTTTAATATTTATTCTTGAAATACCGTCTTTTAGTCTTATAAAATCAGTTTGAATCCCCTTCAGATGCAAATCATCTTCGATAGCTTTTCCGGTAAATCCTGCCGTAAAACCTATGGCTTTATTTTCAATGCCAAGTTCGGAAAGTATGCAGGATACATTTATTCCCTTTCCTCCGATGTGGTATTCCTCACAAATTGTCCGGTTTGTAATTCCCGGTATAAAGCTGTCAAGTCGGACGGTATAGTCGATGGAAGGATTTAATGTAACTGTGTATATCATTGAGCCACCTCCCTTATTACGGTTTTGTCGGAAAATTCGTCGCAAAGAAGTTTGTCGGTTATGATACAGCATTTTTTCAGAGGAGCAAATGTAATAGGGAATACTTTGCGGAATTTACTGTGGTCAGCAAGTACAAAGGAAAGATAGCTTTTTTCTACTGCTTTTTCCTTAATCATGCCTTCCTCAATATCGGGAGTTGTAAATCCCGCTTGTATATCTATACCGTTTGTTCCTATAAATGCCTTTGTGAAATTATAATTTGACAGGCTTTTTATACTTTCAGTCCCTATCACTGCCGCTGTTACCGCTTTGATTCTGCCTGCTGTGATATATGCGTTAAGTCCTTTTGCCAGGAGTTTCTGCGCATGGATTATTCCGTTTGTGACAAATACAGCTTTTGTATTTTCAATAAAATCTATCATTCGTGCCGTAGTCGTTCCAGCGTCAATATAAACGAAATCTTCATCGTTAATCAAAGTCGCAGCATATTTTGCTATACTGCTTTTTTCATCGGGCATCAATATTTCACGAGTCGGGACTGCCTGTTCGGAAACACCTTCCGTTGGTTTTACGGAAACCGCACCTCCAAATACTTTTTTTAGCTGTCCTGCATCGTCAAGGGTATTCAGATCACGGCGAACGGTAGATTCTGAAGTATTAAGTATTTCCGAAAGCTCTGTTACCGTAATTGAACCACGACTGTTCAATAAATTTAGTATTCTTCGATGTCTTTCTGAAGTAAGCATTTTCAATCACCTCCTGATTATATTATAGTTCAAACTCTTTCAAAGTCAAGCATAAATATTCAATTATTTTCAAATTTATCAAAAATTTCATAATTTATTCATATTTATTGCTTATAACATAATTAAATAATCAAATTTAATCAATATATTATTTAGTATACTCATTTGATTGGAGGAATATTATGGACAACATTAAATATCTGAAATTACTTTCCGAGAAATACCCGACGGTAAGTTCTGTTTCAAGAGAAATAATTAATCTTACCGCTATTCTTAATCTTCCGAAAGGAACAGAACATTTTATGAGTGATATACACGGTGAGTATGAAGCTTTTTGCCATATTTTAAATAACTGTTCTGGTGTTATAAAGGAAAAGGTTGATATGCTTTACAGTGACACAATATCCGAAAGTGAAAGAGAGGAAATTTGCACTATAATTTATTATCCGCATGAAAAATTAAATCTGATAAAAAAAGAGAGGGGAATAAGTTCCGACCGTTACAGAATTATCATAAATCGAATGATAAAAATTGCGGGAATTTTATCATCAAAATATACACGCTCTAAAGTGCGTAAAGCGATGCCGAAAGATTACGCCTATATTATAGACGAATTACTTCATGCACAAAAAGACGAGGACGATAATCAGGTTTTATATCACCGTAAAATACTTGATACTATCATAAGTATAGGTGCAGATGATTTTATTGTTGCACTTGCGGGGCTTATAAAGCGGCTTGCTGTTGACCATTTACATATAGTCGGGGATATTTTCGACAGAGGATCAGATGCGGATAAAATACTTGATCTGCTTATCGAATATCATTCCCTTGATATTCAATGGGGAAACCATGATATGTTATGGATGGGAGCCGCGGCAGGAAATGAAGCCTGTGTTGCCAATGTTGTCTACAACTGTATAAAATATAGGACAGTGCGTATACTCGAAAGCGGATACGGAATAAGTTTGAGAAAACTCACGCTTTTTGCTGAAAATAAATATAAATCAGCCGACCCTATGAACGCAGCAATGAAAGCCATATCTGTTATACAATTTAAGTTAGAAGGTCAGATTATATTAAGACGTCCCGAATATGAAATGAACGACAGACTTCTGCTTGACAAAATTGATACGGAAAACGGTACGGTAATATCGGAAGGAAAAAAGTATAGGCTGAACAATACGGATTTTCCGACTATTGACAAAAATTCCCCTTATGAATTGACGGACGATGAAAAGGAAATAATTGATGAACTGAAGGAGTCATTTATAAACAGCAGCAGACTGAAACGACATATTACATTCCTGTTTGATAAGGGCAGTATGTATAAATGCTTTAACGGAAATTTACTTTATCATGGCTGTGTTCCTCTTGATGAAAACGGGAATTTTTTTGGAATAAAGCTTTTTGGAAAAGTATATAAAGGAAGAGCATATTTTGATGTTGCCGAAAAAATTGCAAGACGTGCATATTTCGGAAATGATAAAAACATAGAAGATATTGATTTTATGTGGTATTTATGGTGTGGGAAAAAATCACCTTTATGCGGGAGGACAATCAAAAGTTTTGAACGCCGCTTTATAGACGACCAATCCGCATGGGAGGAGGAAACAGATTCCTATTACCGATTTTATCATATGGAAAGAATATGCAATATGATTTTGCGTGAATTTGATATGTATTCTCCTTCTTCTCATATTGTAAACGGACATACACCGGTTTTGACAGCAAGAGGGGAACAGCCCATAAGAGCAAACGGAAAACTTATCGTTATTGACGGAGGTTTTTGCAGAGATTATCACGAAAAAACAGGAATCGCAGGATATACGCTTATATACAATTCCCACGGGCTTCGAATTAAGGCTCATCAACCGTTTGAAAGTATAGAGAATGCTATGAAAGAAAATAGGGATATTCTTTCAAGCTCGGAAAATGTTGAAACGGAAAACTACAGAATAATGGTAAAGCATACCGATAATGGCAAAAACATACAAACGGAAATCAATGATTTATACGATCTGCTTGGAGTTTACAGAAACGGAAAAATTGATGAATAAGATTATTAAATATGAAAAAACAGAACCCTGCATCCGCATTAGCGGATGCAGGGTTTACGAATTAAAATCTTTTTTATTTATATAGCGGATAGATTGCACACTATTATTTCATTATAGCACCTACAACACTTTGGATAAAAATTCTTTCAAGCGTCCATCCTGTGGGTTTTCAAATAAATCCTTTGGATTACTATCCTCCAATATTGCTCCGTCTGCCATAAAAACAACTCTGCTTGCCACTTCTTTGGCGAATCCCATCTCATGGGTCACAATAACCATTGTCATTCCTTCATTTGCTAAATCCCTAATCAAATCAAGCACTTCCCCAACCATTTCCGGGTCAAGTGCTGATGTTGGTTCATCAAACAGCATAACATCCGGATTCATTGCCAATGCCCTTACAATGGCAATTCTCTGTTTTTGTCCGCCGGAGAGCATATTAGGATACTCGTCTCGCTTATCTGCCAGTCCGATACGTTCCAGCAATTTCATGGCTTCCGCTTCTGCTTCTTCTTTTGTCTTTAATTTTAAATGAACCGGAGCCATTGTTATATTCTGTATCACTGTTTTATGGGGAAATAAATTAAAGTGTTGGAATACCATTCCCATTTTTCTTCGATGAAGGTCAATATCCACTTTCTTATCAGCCAGATTTACTCCCTCAAAGTAAATTGCACCGTATGTCACCGGCTCCAACATATTTAGGCTTCTCAAAAGTGTGGATTTTCCCGAGCCGGACGGTCCGATAACAGCTACAACCTCTCCTTTTTTTATGTCTATACTGCAATGATTAAGTGCTTTTACTTTACCATGATTATACTCTTTTCCCACATCTACTACCGAAATCATATTATCGTTTGTCGCCACGTCTCATTCTCCTTTCTACTGCCTCGATTGCCTTGCTGGCAGGATAATTAATACAGAAATAAATAAGTGCAGCCACAACATATGGTCCGATAGTAATGTAGGTTGTTGCCGCTACTGTTTTTGCAGCCCACATGAGTTCCATCATGCCAAGCATAGAACAGATAGAAGACTCTTTTACCATTGTAATTACTTCATTTGCCAATGCCGGCAGAACATTTTTTACAGCCTGTGGCAAAACTACTTTAAACATTGCTGCTGAAGATGACAGACCAAGACTTCTTGCAGCCTCAGTCTGCCCTGCATCCACAGCTAAAATTCCCGCTCGGAATATCTCTGCTACATATGCAGAACTGTTAAGCGCCAGCGCCAATACCCCCGGAATAAACATAGATACATTCACAAACCCCAATATCTGTATCGAGGGAAGTTTGATATAAGTAAAAATACCAAAATATATCAACGATAACTGTACCAATAATGGTGTGGAGCGAAATATGTCAATGTAAAGTCCTGATAAAAATTTAATAAATTTTATTTTGCTTAACCGAAGCACTGCCAAAAGCATGGCAGGAATAATAGCAAGCAGAACTGCACATACAGACAACAATAAGGTGTACATCACTCCCTGTATAAACATTGTGTAATATTCCGGTAAAAATGTAAAATTAAAAAAACTGGTTGGCGACATAACAAATCTCCTTTTACTTCACTGATAAATTATTCTACTGCTTTATCTGCTTTTGCATCAGCATCTTTAATCCACTGATCAACTAATTTGCTATCTACAGCATTTTTAATTGACTTATTAATCGCTTTAAGGATTCCCTTCGGGTCACCTTTCTGAACAGCAACACGATATGGAGCTGCCTCACCTAATTTAATATCTGCTATTTCCATATCATCATTTTCCTGCGCATACTGCTGTGCAACCGCTCCATCTAAAATAGCGGCATCACACTTATTATACGCCAGACTGTTTACAATATCGTTAACACTTGTAAGCGCTAAAAGTTTTGATTTCTTAAAATCTTTATTTACAATATCTGCCTTTGTAGTTCCCGATTGCGCTGCAATTGTCTTTCCTGCTAAAGAATCTGCATCCTTATATGTATCCTTTTTATCAGCTTTTACCAATACCATCGGAGGTAAGTCGGTATAATACGCATCAGAAAAATCAACTACTTTTTCTCTCTTTCCGTCTTTTTCCACAGCAGAGATAACCATATCTACTTCACCCTTTTGAAGCGCTGCCATCAGACTGTCAAAATTCATATTTGAAATTTCAAGTTTGGCATCCATATCTTTTGCAATCTGTTTTGCCAGTGAAATATCAATACCTGCATACTGCTGTTTCTTGTTTTCATCTAAAATGATAAACTCAAATGGAGGATAATCTGCTGATGTTCCAAGAACAATTTTAGATATTTTTTTAGTTTCCTCCGTCTTTGCGTCCTTATTGCTGCCACAGGCAGCAAGTCCGCACATCATAGTTACAACAAGTGCAACTGCCATCAGTTTTCCAAAAAATTTTTTCATAACTTTTTACCTTTGTCTTTTAGACTTCCTTTCTTTTATAATAATATGCCTTCACACATATTTACCGATGTAATACTTCCCTTAAAATATGATTATTTGCATTTCCTCCGCTAATAACCAATGCAATATTTTTTCCACGGAATTGCTGTTCATACTGCATAAATGCAGCTATTGGCACAGCGCCGGCTGCCTCTGCCACAATTTTTTCATTGAGTATGGCATGTGCCATTGCATCTCTGACAACGCTTTCCTTTACTTCAAGTGAATCATCTACCAGTTCCCGCATAGAGTAAGAGAGTTTTCCAATACCACCTACCATTGCTTCGCAGATAGACTCCTCACTGGGATACTCATGGTATAACTGATTTTCCTGAACGGATTTTATCCATGCCGGACAACTTTCCGAATATACACCGATGATTTCAACATCAGGACGAATCATTTTTACCGCAAGCGCTGTGCTGGTACAAAGCCCGCCACCGCCTATGGGAAGAATAATAGTATCAATATCCGGATTCTGCCGCATGATTTCCATGCCCACAGTTCCCTGACCTGCATAAACGTCCTTATCTTCATCCCATCCGTCTATATATGTATAATTATTCTGATTAATATACTCCATTCCCTGCGCATAAGCATCATCAAAACAATTTCCCATCATCAGGACTTTTCCGCCATATGCTTTTATCTTTTCAATTTTACTATCAGGTGTATTTTGGGGAACAATAATGGTAGCCGGTCTCATATGAAGCATTTGCGTTGCGTAAGCAACTGCAATGCCGTGATTGCCTGATGAAATAGCGGCAATCCTCCTATCTTTATCCTTGTCTGTTTCAGATAACAATAAGATTTTATTTAATGCTCCCCGGATTTTAAATGCCTTAATGGGCTGCTGACACTCCAGTTTCAAAAAGACATTTTTTTCTTTGCTCAAATAAATCGATTTTTCTAAAGGAGTATCACTTATATACTTTGACAATCGCTCTTTTGCCTTTAATATATCATCATATTTTAATTTTTCGGTATACATGAATAACTCCTATCTTTTATACAGAAACTTGCAGATATTATACATGAAAAAAATGCTTATTTCAATTAAATAAGCATTTTTTTGAATAGTTTTTGAATATTTATTTATAATAAGCTTTTACTTAATCACTCCGCCTTCTACCACAAGACTGTCAATATCTACTTCCGTGCCATATACCGGCTCTAATGTTTCTTTATAATCTTTGTGGAAAAACTGTTCCTCTGCCAGTTTTTTAATTTCATTGTTTATCCATAGCAGCAGGGTAGTATTTCCCTTTGTTACTGCCGGCGCAATGGTATCAACATTTCCAAGGGATTCAATACCCACTGTAAATCCTTTATTTTGAATTGCCCATGCAAGAACTTCCGTATTATCCGTTGAAAATGCATCTCCTCTCCCATCAAGCAGTGCATTGTAGGCTTCCGTATACTGATCAAACTTTAATAATTTTATATCCGGATAGTTTTCGGAAAAATAAGTTTCTGCCGTTGTACCTTTTGCAACAATTAATGTTTTCCCCTTTAAATCATCCGGAGACTTAATTAAGGCTTTATCCGGAGAAACAACACCAAGGGCAACCTTCATATACGGAAGAGCAAAATCTACCTTTTCTGCCCTTTCATCTGTCACTGTGAAATTTGCAAGAATAATATCAACTTTACCGGATTCTAAATACTCAACACGGCTTGCAGGATCCGTAACGACATATCTGACATCTACACCCAGATCTTTTGCTATACGCTGTGCAAAATAGACGTCATATCCACGGTATTTACCATTTTCATCTACATAACCAAATGGATTTTTGTCGCTGAACACACCAATTTTTACTGTTCCGCTTTTTTTAATTTCATCTACAGTCCGATAAATCCTGTCACCATTTACCGACTTCTTTTTATTAAAACCACATCCTGTCAACGCTGTCACAGTAAATACAAATACAAAGAATACACCAAAAACCTTATTTAATTTTTTCATTTTTCTCCCTTTCCTCTTTCTTCTTTAAATTCAAATTTGAAAGTATTCAAAAATTTTCCTGCTCTCTCTGTCTTTGGCTGTCTGAAAAAATCATCAGGGGTATTTTCTTCGACAATCTTTCCTTCATCCAAAAATATTATTTTATCTGCAACTGCCCTTGCAAACTGCATTTCATGGGTGACAATCAACATTGTTGCACCCTTGCCTGCCAATTCAAGCATAACATCCAGAACTTCTCTTACCATCTCCGGGTCTAGGGCTGCTGTCACTTCATCAAACAACATAATTTTAGGATGCATTATCAAAGCTCTTGCAATAGCCACTCTCTGTTTTTGACCGCCGGAAAGTTCCCTTGGATACACATTCTTTTTTTCCAAAAGCCCTATTCGCTCTAATAATTCTTCAGCTTCATTTTTTACTTCCTGTTTTTCTCTTTTTTGAGCTTTTACCGGTCCAAGCATTATATTATCCATAACCGTCATATGAGGAAACAAATCATAGCTTTGAAAGACCATTCCTACTTTCTGCCTCACGTTCTTCCAATTTGTTTTATTGCCGGTAATAACCTCCCCATCCAGCAATATTTCCCCGGACTGAATTTGTTCCAGTCCGTTAATACATCGTAGAAATGTACTCTTACCGCATCCGGATGGACCGATGATTACGATAACTTCTCCTTTATGTACATTCAGAGAAACACCGTTTAATACCGCTCCATTTCCGTAATCTTTAACCAATTTTCGTATCTCCAGCAATTTTTCTCCTTTACTCAAACTATATCACCTCAATTCTCCCAGACTTTCTCTAATTTCTTTGCCAGCAATGAAATAGGCCAGCATATAAGGAAGTATAGAAAAAATATTGTTGCATAAATCCATAATGCCGAATCAGGAACCGTGTATCTGTTTGCCTCGATAATCTGCTGTGCCACTTTCAACACCTCCACAACACCAATTAAAACAATTAAAGATGTTGTTTTAATCATTCTGGTGGTCAGGTTAATTGCCAGAGGAATCAGTCTCCTTAATGTTTGAGGAATAATTATATATCTGTAAATCTGTTTTTTATCTAATCCCAGCGCCGCGCCACTTTCATATTGGTGCCTCGGAATAGAAATCAATGCGCCTCTTACTAAATCTCCCATCTCCGCTGTTCCCCACATTGTAAAAACAATAACTGCTGAAACTTCTCCGGAAAGATTAATTCCGAAGGATTTTGTAAGTCCGAAATAGACCAAAAACAACAAGACTAACTGTGGCATAATCCGGATAAATTCAAGATAAATCTTTGATACCACTCTTATTACCTGATTTTTCATAGTCATTATCATTCCAAAGAAAATCCCTAAAATAATGGAAAGTACAACTGCTAAAAGAGATATGGAAACCGTAACCCACAGTCCCTCAAGAAGTCTTTTGAAGTTTTCCCCCATAAATAATACTTTAATTCCCAAATCCTGCATATCGCAGCCTCCTTTCCAGTACAGCAGCAATAATTGATATTGGCAGCAAAAGAATTAAGTATGAAGCTACCAACATCATCAATGCTTCATCGGTATTGTAATATAACCCAATCAGGTCCTTTGCCACATACATCAAATCCGCTAATGCCACAACACTGAAAACAGACGTCTCTTTCATTAAAAAAATAATGTTAGCGCACAATGCCGGAACAGATATGGATAATGCCTGCGGAAATATTACAGTCCGCATAACCTGCCAGCGGTTTAACCCAATGCAAAGCCCTGATTCTAATTGGATTTTTTCGATGGATTCCAGACCACTTCGAAATGCTTCCGCCATATAGCTTCCTCCAAGAAACGTTAATCCGATAATGGCACAGGTTACTGACTCGAGCTTTATTCCTGCCTTTGGAAGCCCAAAATACAATAAAAACAGTTGAACCAAAAGGGGTGTATTTCGTGAAAGTTCAATATATACAGTTATAATTTTCTTTAACACAGGTATTTTATAATACTGAATTATCGAACAGACAAATCCAATAATTAACGAAAGAATAATTCCCTCTATTGCAATACATATGGTCAGTTTTGCGGCTTCCACATACATTGGTACATATTCTTTTATAAATGATATATCCAAACCTTCATTCCCCCTTTCATATTTTTTATAATTATTCCTATATGAATATAAATATTCTTTTCAAGATTAATGTTTACACTTCATTTATCTGATTTTTACTATGAGAATACATAATTTTATATTTGAAACAAAAAAAGATATGATATAAAGCAGTGGCAAACATCCTGCCAATGCCTTATATCATACCTTTTTCTTTAATACTACCGCAGCGTTTTCTTATAAAGTCAAGATTCAATTATTATATATTTCTCACAATTCCCCATATAACTGCCAGTACAATAAATACATAACAAGTGATATTTTCAAATTTTTTTAATTTT
The DNA here is from genome assembly GCA_947625755.1 of uncultured Lachnospiraceae bacterium. Lineage (GTDB taxonomy): Bacteria > Bacillota > Clostridia > Lachnospirales > Lachnospiraceae > Eubacterium_G. The sequence continues at coordinate 193,762 of CANQPJ010000001.1, forward strand.
ACTTCTCCGGTTCTCACATATTGAAAAACATGCCACAGCACTGCTGCCAGAATCACCGGAGCAATTAAAAACACAAACTGATTTTCTAGAAAAGCACTATGGAAATCCAAACGCAATAAATCAATTATCATATGGGTAAGACCACATCCCGGACATTTTAATCCTGTTATCTCACGATAAACACAAGGAATGCCGAAGCCTGTAAAAACACAGACCCCGGCATATATTAATCCTGTTACTAAAATAATTCCAAAATATTTTACTACCTTAAAAAAACGTTCTCTCATATTTAAGCAAGTTTATTTAATTCATTCTGCATTAATGCATAAGAAATAATACTTAAACCAACCACTGCAAGAATCAAATAAAGAATTCCTGAATTACTTGAAGGGATATTTTTCTGTTGTTTTGCCTGATCAATCTTTTCTCCCTGTTTGTACATCCAATAAAGACCATAAATTCCACACGTAATCAGACTCAGCAGAAACGCAACACCACCTGATGTATTACTGCCTGCTGACATAGATACGGCATTTGCATCATCAGTTAATACTATAAACCAGTAAATTCCATAAATTCCACACGTAACAATGGATAAAATAATGCACACCGCAACGTTTCTCTGTTGTATCATAGACTTTTCCTCCTAATGTTCTAATAAATACAGTATACGCTACTGTACTGTATCTGTCAAATGACACGAAAACTCACCACGTTTATTTATGATATGGTTCATGATTGATAATCCGATAACTCCGATATATCTGCTCTAACAGAATTACCCGCATCAGCTGATGCGGATAGGTCATCTTTGAAAAACTGAGCTTGAAATCAGCTCTATCCGACACGGACGAATGGAGTCCCAATGAACCGCCAATAACAAAAACAATATGGCTGATACCTGAAATCCCCAGTGAATCGATTTTTCGGGACAGTTCTACAGAGTCAAGCATCTTGCCCTGAATTTCCAGAGTAATCACATAGGCGTTATCTGATATATGTTTTAAGATTCTCTCTGCCTCCTTTTCTTTAATGCAATTTATTTCCGCCTCTGTACTGTTTTCGCTTGTCTTTTCGTCAGCTACCTGAACAATTTCCAATTTACAATATCTGGATAATCTTTTTGCGTACTCTTCAACTGCCTGTAGATAAAATTTTTCTTTTATTTTTCCCACTGCTAATACTGTAATCTTCATAAATGAAATTATATCATAAAAATCTATTGTCTTGTGAAAGATTATTTAATGGTATATAATAAAATCAGTTATTCTTTAGATAAGGAGATTGTTTATGGAAAATAAAAATGAAAATATTACAAATGAACAGCAGTCTGAATCATTCAGTGAGAATTTATACGAATATACAAACAATGAAGTACCATCCTTTGTCAGGCTATCGGACAAATATGCCGATATTGTTTCTTCTGCCCTGACAATGCTGACTGTCGGCATGATAGGAATGTTTCTTTTGATTTTAGTTGTCACAGATATTATTCCTTTGCCCCTCAATTCATCCACTGCGTGGCTTTTTGATTCTGTTATGGGTGGAATTTTTATTATATTCATCATATCCGGTATTGTTTCTTTCATGCATGCAAAACAGGTAAAGATTGACGCAGATGAAGAGAATAAATTAATTGATGAGCTTCTTGTATGGTCTAAAGAGAACATAACAAAAAATATGTTAGATGAAGGTCTGGACCTCTCCCAACCTGAAGAACTATTATATTTCAATCGTGCTGATAAGATAAAAGATAAATTGATGCACCGGTTTGAAAACGCGGATGAAGCATTAATTGCGGAATTTACAGAACAGATTTATCAGAACATATATGAAAACAATCAATAAATATACAAGGCGCCACCTATATCAGATGGCGCCTCATTATAGCTTAAAAATTTCCTGATTTATTTTTTCTCGGACTTCTTCTATGGACATATCCTGACTGTCTGCTATTTTGACCAAATCTTCATACTCTATTTTTTGTTTTTCCACTCCATAACCCTTCGATTCTTTAATTCTTACTGTACCATAACTGACATCTGCCTCTTTAACATTCCTTTCCAGAGTATATCGGTTACAGATATATTCTCTGATTCCTAATGTAGTTGTATGTTTAAATATCTGTTTTAGAAATTTTTCTTTATCCTCTTTTTTGCACATACATGTCAACACAAATCCCGGACGATTTTTTTTCATCAATACCGATGTGGTGTAAACGTCCAATGCCCCCTCTTTCATTAAAAGTTCTGTTACATACCCTATACTTTCCGGGGTAATATCATCCAGATTGCAGCATAATTCTACAATATCCTCCGTCCGGCTTTCCGTTTCTCCAAGCATGGCTCTTACACAATTTGCCACCGGAAAATCTTTGCTTCCCATGCCATAACCTATTTTATTTACCTTCATAACCGGCATGGAATCAAAAGATTCCACAAAATATTTTAACAGTGCTGCTCCGGTAGGGGTACACAATTCTCCTTCTATGTTTCCACTGTAAATCGGCACATCCTTCAAAATAAATGATGTGGCCGGTGCAGGAACCGGAAGAATACCATGGGCACATTTTACCTGACCTCTTCCTACATTTACAGGAGATGAAACGATTCTTTGAATATTCAGCTCGTGCAGCAGCATACAGACAGCGACAACATCAGCCACTGCATCCATTGTCCCTACTTCATGAAAATGAATGTCTGATACCGGTTTCCCATGAACATGGCTTTCTGCCTCTGCTATCAATGTATACACTCCAATCGCATCTTTTTTTACGTCTTCGTTTATATCTAAATCTGCAATTAAATGCTCAATATGATGCAGACTGTGATGCTCATGTGAATGTGGCAGATGATGCAGATGCATCTGGTGGCTTTCTTCCTCTACGCCATCTACAGTTACTCTCATGTGCGTACCGCAAATTCCACATTTTTCGCTTTTTCCCCGGACTATCTTTACCTTTGGAATGCCCAGATGATTAAACCGCTGAATGAACTCCTGCGGATTCTTATGTAATTCCATTAGAGCTGACATCAACATGTCTCCGGCTGCACCCATATTACATTCTAAATATAATGTTTTCATTTAACACCTCTAACCATAATAAATTTATAATCCATGCATTTTCAATTCAGATATATTTCTATGAAATATGATTGATTAAACTTGCCATATATCCGGCGCCAAATCCATTGTCAATATTTACAACACTGACACCACTGGCGCAGGAATTTAACATAGACAATAGAGCTGATAATCCTTCAAATGCCGCACCATATCCCACACTGGTAGGAACAGCAATGACAGGACATTCTACCAATCCTCCTACTACACTGGCAAGAGCGCCTTCCATTCCCGCAATGGCAATCACTACTTTTGCCTCCATCAATGTCTGGGCATGTGACAACAGTCTGTGAAGTCCTGCCACACCCACATCATAAATCCTGACAACCTGATTCCCCAACGCTTCTGCTGTAAGGGCTGCTTCTTCTGCTACAGGCATATCACTGGTTCCGCCGGTTACAACAGCAATTTCCCCCAGTCCGTCTGCCTCTGGTATTTCACCTGCAATTCCTATTCTACTCAATGGTTCGTACTGAAAAGGTATTCCCCTATCCGTTAGTTTTTCAGACACGAATTTTGCAGCTTCCTTTTTCATGCGGGTGATTAAAACGTTTTTCTGACCATTTTCCATAAATTTTTCTACAATTTCTTTTATTTGCTTCTGTGTCTTGCCTTCACCGTAAATGACCTCGGCTATCCCCTGTCTGATTGCCCTGTGATAATCCGGCTTTGCAAATCCCAAATCTTCAAAAGGCTCTTTTTTTAGTTCCAGCACAGCCTGTTCAACACTTACATTTCCCGCAGCCACATTTTCCAACAACTTTCTCACGTTCATATTCACACTTTACTCCACTTTTATTTTTCATAATCGTTTAACAGCATCTCATTCATACTTCCCATCCGATAGCCCTGCAAATCTAAAGTTACATAGGAAAATCCAATTTCTTTTAATTTTTGATAAACACTATTCTTGTTTTTTGTGACAAAATCAATAATCTGTTCCGGTAATATTTCAATTCTTGCAATAGTTCCATGAACCCTTACTCTTGATTGCAGATAGCCCAAATCTGTTAATATCTGTTCTGCTCTTTCCACCATGGACAATTTTTCAGATGTAATTTTTTCTCCATAGGCAAATCTGGATGCCAGACATGCTTTACTTGGTTTATCCCATGTGCTTAATCCAAAAGTTTTAGATAATTCCCGGATTTCCTGTTTGGTAAGACCTGCTGTCTGCAGCGGACGAAGAATCTTTAATTCCGTGACTGCCTTCATACCGGGTCTGTAATCTGCCATATCATCCATATTTGAACCATCAGCAATATTCGTAATATTATTTTCATGCGCCAGTTGAATCATTTGTGAAAACAGTGCTTTTTTACAAATATAGCATCTGTTTGGAGGATTATCAGCAAATCCATCAATACACAAAGGATTCATTTCGCAAATCAGATGCCGGATACCCTTCTTTTCACAAAAATCCTTTGCAGCACTTATTTCAGTTTTTGAAAAAATATCAGACAACAATGTGATTGCAACCGCTTTTTCTCCCAAAACATTATGTGCTGTATAGAGAAGAAAAGTGGAATCTACTCCACCGGAAAACGCTACTGCCACATTTTCAAGCGATTTTAAATATTCTTTTAACCTTTCCAGCTTTTCCATAGTATTTTTCATCGTATTTCCCTCATAAATATTTGTTCAGAATAATCTTTTTATATATTAATGCAACATAAGCCATATAAAAACCCATATATATTTTAAAACAAAAATTCTAAAATGTATATGGGTTATCTTTTTATTATTTTATTTCTTAATTAATTCTTGGCAAATTAGAAACATATTCTTTAAAAACATTCCAATTTCCCCTTTTTAATTTAGATATATCCACTTCAATATCATTGATGACATATCCTTCCAATAAAAATACATCAATTCCTATTTCTTTTGCACACATATCCTCTTTTACATCATTCCCAACCATTAAGCAGTCTTCCGGATCTTTATCCAGTGTTTTTAAAAGATGTTTGTAATATTTTAAATTGGGTTTTGAAAAGCATGAATTTTCATAGGTTGTAATCAGGGAAAAATCACTGCTGTAAAGTCCCGCCCAGGATATACGTTCATATGTAGCAATTTCCGGAAAGAGAGGGTTGGTAGCAACAACCATCTGATAGCCTTTCTCTTTTAATATATTTATACATTCACTAACTGTATCCAACGGATGCGTAATATATCTTGTCACCCCAAAGTCTTCCTGATAAAACCTTGTCATTTCTTTCTCAAGTTTTCTCTTCGCTTTTCTTTCCATTCTTCCGTTGCCGTTGGTCATATAATTTTCAAAGGCTTTCCAAAAACAATCTTCATTGGTAATCATTCCATTGTTTTCTAGCATTGCCTTTTGTCCTATCCATATACCGGCAATAATCTTTTTTGCATCATATCCTACAGACTCTAACCGGTTGCTCAATAGAAATATATATGTATCTATGAATTCCTTCATATCCATAGGAAGCAATGTTCCATCTAAATCAAATAATACTGTGTTCATTAATACTCAGTCCTATTCATCCCAATTATGATAAACCTGCTGTACATCCTCATCTTCATCTAATCTGTCGATAATAATATTCATCTTTTTCACAGACTCTTCATCCGTTAATTCTACATAGTTTTGCGGAATCATTGTGATTTCTGCCTGCGCCATCGTTACCCCTGCATTTTCTAATATTTCACGGACAGTGCTGAAATCTGACGGAGCTGTTAGAACTTCAAAGCTGTCTTCTTCCTCCGAAAAATCCTCGGCACCTGCATCCAACGCAGCCATCATCAGTTCGTCTGCATCCATTTCACATTCTTCTTTATCAATGATAATCTGTCCTTTTTCATCGAACATGTAAGAAACACATCCCTGTGCTCCGACATTGCCGCCGCCTTTTGTAAAGCAGTTTCTGACATTGGCAGCTGTTCTGTTTCTATTATCTGTTAATGCATCTACAATAATTGCTGTTCCATTCGGACCATAACCCTCATATCTTACTGTTTCGTAATTAATTGCACTTGCATTTCCTGCCGCCTTCTTAATTCCTCTTTCAATGGTATCATTTGGCATGTTATTGGCTTTGGCTTTGGCAATAACATCACGAAGTTTGCTATTATTATCCGGATCCGGTCCTCCCTCTTTTACTGCCACTGCAATTTCTTTTCCGATAATTGTAAAAAGTTTTCCTTTTGCTGCATCGTTCTTTTCTTTCTTATGTTTAATATTAGCAAATTTTGAATGTCCTGACATAGAATATCACTCCTTTGTAATTTCTTCTATTTACGCGACTTTTAGTGTATCATTTTATATTTTAATAGTCAACTTCACATGCCTTATGTATCCAGTTCTAAGCTTATGCAAAGTGCTTTATCTACATTTTTCAGCATTTCATCATCCAAATGACAAACTTTATCTTTTAAACGTTGTTTGTCTATTGTTCGTAATTGTTCCAGCAGAATAACGGAATCTTTAATAATATCACATTTATCTTTATCGATTTTAATATGTGTCGGAAGTTTTGCCTTTGTCATCCGGCTGGTGATGGCTGCCACGATTACTGTGGGACTATGACGGTTTCCCGTGTCATTCTGAATGATGAGTACAGGTCTTATTCCTCCCTGCTCTGAACCGATTACCGGTCTTAAATCAGCATAATATATGTCTCCTCGTCTAATTATCATTTTCACACTCCAATTTGTTTTATAATATCTATAGTATTCCACTTTTTGGAATGTGTATTCAATAACGGATTAAATATTTATCTGATATGCATCTTCATAGTAATCCTTCGTTCCCACAATTTTTCCATTTTTAATATAAACTCTGGGGATTCTTTTTCCAAGGTCACACACAAACTCATAATTAAATGTCCCGGCAAGAACTGCCAGATCATCAATTAATATTTCTTCTTTACCATCCCTTCCTGCCAAAGTGACTTTGTCTCCTGTCTGTACATCCATTCCCGTTACATCCACCATAAATTGGTCCATACAGACTCGTCCGACAATATTCGCCCTTTTGCCTTTAATCAGAACCCAGCCTTTATTGCTGAGGTTTCTAGGATATCCATCTCCATATCCTACAGGAATCGTGGCAATTTTCATGTCTTTTTCTGCCACAAAAGTATGCCCATAACTAATTCCTCTGCCTGCCTTAATCTCTTTTACATAGACGACATGCGTATAAATATCCATTGCCTGCTCCAATTTCATAGCATCATGGTCCATTTCCTCTGATGGGTAAAGTCCATACATGGAAATTCCTGCTCTGGCAAGCGTCATGGATGCCTGCGGCATTTCCATCATAGCAGCACTATTGGCACACTGGTATATAGGAATATGAACCCCTGCATTTTCTAGTTGATTTATATATGCCTCAAATTCTTTTTGCTGCTTTTGGGCTGATGATTTATCTTTGTAGTCTGCCTTTGCAAAATGGGTAAAGATGGATTTTATATTAATATTAGGCATTTTGCTGATACTTACTATTTCATCCGTTGCATCTTTCCCGGGAATATATCCGATTCTGCTCATTCCCGTATCTATTGCTATGTTAATATCTGCTGGCATATCCAATTCCACAGCCACGTCCGAAAGCCTTTTTGCATCCTCTTTTTTAAAAACAGCCGGAATCATTTTGTCCTTTATCACCATTTCATATGTACTATAATCTGTATACCCCAAGATAAAAAGAGGTTTTGTAACTCCGTGTCTTCTAAGATTATGCCCTTCATAAGCTGTGGCTACTGCAAACCCATAACAAATGTCATCCAAGACCTTCGCGATTGGCACAGCTCCATGTCCATATCCGTCTGTTTTAATCACAGCAATAATTCCTGTGTCCTGATTCAATTTTTGCTTCATACGCTCAACATTTCTGTGGATTTTATCCAAATCAATAACTGCGTATCCCCGAAAATACTTATCCAATTCCATTTCTTTTACCAATCTGTTAGTTGCCCTGACTTTCCTTTCAATATATTAATTTAACAGTCTTCACTGCGATTTCAACATATTTACTGCTTCAATGCTTCTGAAATCTTTTTTATAATATCTCCTGCCATCATACTTTCCTTTGTATATTCTTTGGCAGCCAAATCTCCAGCCAATCCATGTATAAATGGTCCAAGCACTGCGCTGTTATCTACTCCTGTCTGAAGTCCTAAAAGAGCAGCTATAATACCTGTTAGGACATCTCCGCTGCCGGCTGTAGCCATTCCGCTATTTCCGGTCAGATTAATATACGTCCCGTTATGATTTACAATAACAGTCCGTGCATCTTTCAACACGACAGAAACACCATATTTGTAATTTACAATGCCGGCATATTTGATTAATTCATCGGCAATTTCTTCAACGGAAACTGCCATAAACCTACTCATTTCTCCAAGATGCGGTGTCATAATAACTTTATTATGCAGTTTCTTTTTTATTTCATTTCTTCTGGAAATGGTATTAATCCCATCCGCATCCAGCACTGTCGGCAGCTTGGCGTCCAAGACTTTTTCTACGATTTTTGCCTGAATATCTCCTGTTCCCATTCCGGGACCAACTGCAATAACATTACACCAGTTTATACACGCTTCGAGGGATTTCATATCAAAATGGTCTGTATTATAGGTATTCACCATTGCCTCCGGTATCAATCTTCCAATAATTCCTCTGTTATTTTCATGGGTGAATACTCTCACCATCCCTGCACCGGTCTTGAACGCCGCGAGGGCTGATAATACAGCGGCTCCCGAAATATCTCTGCTTCCGGCAATAATTAACACCTTGCCATAAGTGCCTTTATTAGAATAATTCTTTCTTTTCGGAACAGTTCCTAAATCCTTCTTCTCGATATAACTTATCTTATTATCTGAATTTAAGTCTTCTGCAAAACCAATATCAGCTACCGTAACTCTGCCGCAATAATCGGCTCCCGGGTATAATACTGTTCCAACCTTATGGTATCCGAAGGTAACCGTATCGTGCGCTTTCACTGCCACTCCTAAAACCTTTCCTGTATCAGCATCAATACCTGATGGAATATCTACAGCGTATTTTTTGGCTCTGGCATTATTTATTTCTTCAATAGTATCCTTATATTTGCCTGAAATCTCTCTGGATAAACCAACGCCAAATATGGCGTCTACAATAATATCTGCCGGCTGCACTTTAGAAACAATCTGAATCCCAAGGTTTTCGATAATATGATATTGGATTTTAAAATCCTCTGAAGATTTATTTCTGTCCCCTAAAACACAAATACAGGTGCTATACCCATTCAGGTGTAACATCCTGCATACTGCTAATCCATCAGCGCCATTGTTTCCTACACCGCAAACAACAAGGACAGATTGACTCTTTGATTCATTTTTCATTATAAGAGAAGCAACACTTAACGCTGCTCTTTCCATTAATACAATGCCCGGAATGCCAATGTTATCAATGGTATGTCTGTCTGTATCCTTCATCTGCTTTCCTGTAAGAATATACTTCATTAGCGCCTCCTTACTATGATTCAATATTATTATTTTTTTCAGAAATCCTATAGGTCAATTTCATAAGGCTCTCTGATAAATGAACATTTTCTACAATAATATCATTAGAAAATTTTAAATCTGTATGCGCAAAATTCCAAAATGCCTTTACGCCACATTCAACTAATTGTTCAGCAATTTTTCTGGCAGGTTCTTTTGGCAATGTCAATGCAACAATTTCTACATTGTTTGCTTTTACATAATCATACAAATATTTTATATCCATTATCTCTGCATTTAATGTTTTCTTCCCGATTAAATCCGGATTACTGTCAAACAGCGCTGTAATCTCAAATCCCCTGTTTTTAAAGTTTCCATAATTAGCAATCGCCTGCCCCAAATTACCGGCGCCTACAATTACCATCTTATGACAGACATCCAGCCCTAACAGTTTTCCAATTTCGTCATAAAGATACTGGACATTATAACCATATCCCTGTTGTCCAAATCCCCCAAAATTATTCAAATCCTGACGAATCTGCGACGCCGTAACATTCATCATTTGGCTTAACTCTTTTGATGATATACGCTCTATCTTCTGCACTCTTAATTCATCTAAATATCTATAGTACCTTGGCAGTCTTGATACCACTGCTTTTGAAATCTTATTCATTGCCGACTCCTATCATTATATTAGTTTAATTATAAGTATAATTCAATAGATTGTCAAATATTTATCAAACTTTATACTGTTTCAAACTTTGTAATTTTATGATAAACTAATGAACGGAAATTATTTACATTTTTAAACTTGAAATCAAGGAGAAAACTCATGATTCTTTCATGTAACCATATAAGCAAATCATACGGTACGGACACAATACTTAACGATTGTTCCTTTTTTATCAATGAGAACGAAAAAGCTGCCATTGTAGGCAATAACGGTGCGGGAAAATCAACTATAATGAAAATCATTATGGAGGAAGTAAATGCAGACGAGGGAACTGTAATCATAGGAAAAGACAAATCTATCGGCTATTTGGCGCAGTATCAGGATTTAAGTTCCCATAATTCTATTTATGATGAGGTAAAATCCGTGAAAAAGGATTTGATTGATATGGAGTCCCGTCTGGTAGCCTACGAAAAACAGATGTCCCATATGGAAGGTGATGCTTTGTCTGAATTAATGGAAACATACACCAATCTGGAGCATCACTTTCAATTATTAAATGGTTATTCTTATAAAAGTGAAATTGAAGGCGTAATCAAAGGACTCGGTTTTACGGAAGAAGATTTTACCAAACAGGTCGGAACACTGTCCGGCGGACAGAAAACCCGTGTAGCTTTATGCAAGCTGTTATTGGAAAAACCGGATATTATTATGTTGGATGAGCCTACGAACCACCTTGATTTAAATTCTATTAAATGGCTGGAAACTTACTTGCTAAACTATCATGGTGCTGTGTTAATTATTGCTCATGACCGGTATTTTCTTGACAAAATTGTCACAAAAATCATTGAGGTTGAAAATCACAAATGTCATGTATATCATGGCAACTATTCTGCTTTTGCCGCCAAAAAACAAGAAATGCGCGAAGCACAGATGAATCTTTACTTAAAACAGCAAAGCGAAATCAAACATCAGGAGGAGGTAATTGCAAAACTTCGCTCTTACAAACAGGAAAAATTTTACAAGCGCGCGGAAAGCCGTGAGAAAAAACTCCAAAAAATGGATTACATTGATAAGCCGACAGTCTTTGAAGATAGCATGACTATTACATTACAACCCAATATTGTCAGTGGAAAAGACGTCTTATCCGTTAAAAATTTAAGTAAATCCTACGATAATACACTTTTTACGGATTTAAACTTTGAAATAAAGCGTGGAGAGCATGTTGCCTTAATTGGTGATAATGGAACAGGAAAAACAACCATTTTAAAGATAATAAATGATTTGGTGGAAGCCGACACCGGAACAATTCAACTGGGCTGCAATGTGCATATTGGATATTATGATCAGGAACACCACAACCTTTCCGATGAAAACACTTTATTTCAGGAGATTTCAGATACATATCCGGATATGACAAACACAAAAATCCGAAATACTTTAGCTGCATTTATGTTTACTGAAGATGACGTTTTTAAACGGGTGTCTGATTTAAGTGGAGGCGAAAAAGGAAGATTATCTCTTGCAAAACTAATGTTATCTGAAGCAAATCTGATTATCCTTGACGAACCTACCAATCATCTTGACATGACGTCAAAGGAAATATTGGAAAATGCCATCAACAACTACACCGGAACGGTTCTTTATGTTTCCCACGACAGATATTTTATTAATCAGACTGCCCACCGTATTTTAGAATTAACCAATACAAAGCTAATTAATTATCTTGGAAATTATGATTATTATGAAGAAAAAAAGGAAGAACTTACTGCTGTTTTTGCGCCGGAAACGATAAAAGAAAAAGAAACAAAGGCTGTTTCCTCTAATAAACAGGATTATCTGGAAAGAAAAGCCGAAGCCGCAAGAATAAGAAAATTAAAGAATGATATTTTAAAAGTTGAGGAAATAATCAGAAAACATGAGAAACGGTTAAAGGAACTGGATGAATTGATTGCAGACCCTGAAATTGCCACTAATTCTGCGAAATTAAATGAAATCAGCAAAGAACAAAGCGAAATCAACGAAAAGCTGGATGATTGCATGCAGGAATGGGAAGCATTATCAGACCAATTATAGAGGAATATTATTGTATTTTATGACATTTTATCTTATACTAGAAATATGTTTTTAGCAAGGAGACAGAATTATGGAAAATAAAAAAATAGTTGTTGCGCTTGGAAGAAATGCCTTTAGTGAGTCTTTTCCAAAACAGCATGAACGTGTCAAAGCAGCGGCAAAAGCCATTGCAGATTTAGTTGAGTCAAAATATGAAGTAATTATTACACACAGTAATGGACCACAGGTTGGAATGATTCAGACAGCTATGACCGAATATTCCAGACTGGACAAGGATAGAACTGTCGCTCCCATGTCCATTTGCGGTGCAATGAGTCAGGGTTATATTGGTTTTGATTTGCAAAATGCCATCAGAACAGAACTTTTATCCCGCGGCATCTATAAACCGGTCAGCACAATTATTACTCAGGTAAGGGTTGATCCTTTTGACCGGGCTTTTAATTCCCCTTCAAAAGTAATTGGCAGATTAATGACAAAAGAAGAAGCCGACAATGAAAAGAAAAAGGGAAATTATGTAGAATATGAGGAGGGTGAGGATGGTTATAGAAGAATTATTGCCAGCCCTAAACCTGTCGATATTTATGAAATTGATGCCATTAAAGCATTAGTTGATGCACATCAATTAGTTATTGCAGCCGGCGGCGGTGGTATTCCGGTATTGGAACAGCGCACCGGATTAAAAGGCGCCAGCGGTATTATTGAAAAAGACTATACTGCAGCCAAACTTGCTGATATGTTGGATGCTTCTACGCTTATGATTCTTACCTCAAGCGATTATCTTACCATTGAAAAAGATGGTGTTACTGAAGAATTAAAAGAGATTTCAACAGATGAAGCAGAAAAGTTAATTGCAAACGGATATTTTGATCCGGTTACTTCACTTCCAAAGATTGACGCATCTCTCTCCTTTGTTCTTGCAGGCAAAGGAAGAACTGCCATTATTACCAATCTTAACAAAGCAAAAGCCGGAATTAGGAAAAAAGTTGGAACAATTATTAAGGGAGAATAAAAAGTTTTTGTCAAGCTGCCAGATATATGTGTAAAATCTTGGGAAAATCCATGATAGGTGAGAATCAATTACATATATTGTTTGCAAAACAAGCCAAATATATATGTAAATTCTTGGAAAATTCATGATGGGTGAGAATGTATTACATATATCTTTTACAAACAAGACAAATATATATGTAATTTCTTGGGAAATTCATGACAAGTGATAATGTATTACATATATTTTTTACAAAACAAGACAAATATATATGTAAATTCTTGAGAAGTTCATGACAAATGAAAATATATTACATATCTATATAAGATTATAAAGTACTAATATATGTAAATTATAAATGTAGCAGGAAAACACAGAAGCTGCATCCGCTAATGCGGATGCAGCTTCTGCTAACTAGGGACTTTTTTACTGCTCCTGACTATTTATTTTTTCATCATAACATTCTACCTTGGTATATTCACCGTCGGCATTCATTTCTAGTGCATTTACATTATCTTTCCGCAAACTGTCAAACAACTTTCTTATTTTTTCTTTTATGCTCTCATCATAGATTGGAGCTGCTACCTCTACCCGTCTTAAAGTATTTCTGGTCATAAAATCAGCAGAAGAAATATATATTTTATCCTCCGGCTTCTCTCCAAAAATATAAATACGGGAATGCTCTAAATATCTTCCGACAATACTTCTCACTGTAATATTTTCTGTCTCTCCTTTTACACCAGCCACTAAACAGCATATGCCACGTATTACCATATCAATTCTGACTCCGGATTTGGATGCTTCTATTAATTTATCTATAATAGTTTTATCTGTCAGGGAATTCATTTTTAATCCTATGTATCCCCTTTTTCCATATTTTACTTTTATTATTTCTTCATCAATCATATTTAATATTTTGTTTTGCAATGACCGGGGTGCTACGAGTAAATGTCCGGTCTTTTCTACAAACTGTTCCATACAGATTTTATTAAAAGTTTCTGCCACTTCTTTTGCAATGTCAATGTTTGCCGTCATCAACGACAAATCTGTATAAAATTTCGCAGTTTTTTCGTTATAATTTCCTGTGCCAATCTGGCAAATATGCTTTACTTCCCCATTATCACTATAAGAAATCAAACATATTTTTGAGTGTACCTTTACAAAATCAATGCCATAGATAATACGGCATCCTGCATCCTCCATCCGTCTGGACCATTCAAGGTTGTTCTTTTCATCAAATCTGGCTTTTAATTCTACCATGACCACTACTTCTTTTCCATTTTCAGCGGCTTCTATTAATGTCTCTACAATTCTGGAATTTTTTGCTACTCTGTACAATGTCATTTTAATTGATACAACCCTTTGATCAGTTCCTGCTTCCTTTAGCAGCCTTATAAAAGGATACATACTATCATAAGGATAACTGAGCAGTATGTCTTTTTTTTCAATTTCCTGAATCATTGATGCCGCTTCTCTGATATTAGGAGATATTCGGGGAATCATTCTCGGATAGAATAATTCTTTTTTATCTCTTAAAACATCTTTTATTTTATCTGCAAATGATAGCTCTAACGGTGATTCTGAAAGAAAAATCTGCTCTTTTTTCAATTCTAATTCCCTGCATAGGGCTTTAATAACTTTTTCATCTAAAGGACGATAATAGTCCATTTTTACCGGAGATAATTTTTTTCTTACTTTTAAAAGAGTTTCCATGGATTCTCTGTAACTGCTTCCATTGTCATAAAAATCCTCGTCAATATCAATGTCTGCATTTCGGATAATTCTAATAAGTGATTTACTTTTAATTGTATATTTATCAAATATATCTGACATAAAATATAATATTAACTCTTCTACCAGCATATATTTATTTTTATCAGACGGAATAGGTATCAGCCTCTCAAAAACTCCGTTACTGCAAGGCACAATACAAAGTTTTTCCGTATTTTTTGTCTGCAGAACAGCCACTGCATATATTTCTTTATTATTTAAAAATGGAAACGGACTTTTTTTCCCAATGACCTGCGGTGATAATAAAGGCTTGATAGAACGCTTATAGTATCTTTCAAGATATTTGCAATCTTCTTTATTCACTTCTTTAAAAGTAACGATATTCACTCCGTTTTTGCTGACCTCGCACATTAGTTTTTCATATATTTTGTCCTTTTCTTTTAACAGTTTTTTTGTCTCGGCAAATATACAGGTCAGCTGTTCTCTGGCAGTCATTCCGGTCTTATTATCTTTTTTTATTTTTTGTAAAAAAGTCTGATCATAGAGAGAACCTACCCGAACCATATAGAATTCATCCAGATTACTGGAAAATATGTTTGCAAAAGACAGACGCTCACATAACGGTGTATTCTTATCTCCTGCCAACTGCAAAACCCTTTTATTAAATTTCAGCCAGGACAACTCCCTGTTATCATAACATTTACTAACTTTCACCTATCCTACCTTCCCAAACATATATCAAGCATTTCCGCCTGATTTAATATCTCATCCTCCGTATCTATAATTTTTTTCTTTCCCGCAATATCCTTTAACAAACATTTATTAATTTTTCCATTTTGAATTGCCATCATATATCCAAACTGTTTTTTACAAATTAACTTTGCAGCCTCTACTCCCAGTCTGGATGCAAGAATCCGGTCATAAGCGCTGGGATTTCCTCCTCTTTGAATATGTCCAATAACAGATGTTCTGACTTCTGCATCCATCTGGTCCTTTAATTGTTTTTCCAGATTTTGTGCCGAATCTGATATTTCTTCTTTCTGTCGTTTTTCTATAAAAGCCTTTTTTGATAATTTATTCTCTTCCAAAGTCAGTATTCCTTCAGCAGCTGCAACAATAATTCCTCTTTTTCCCTGACTAAACTTTTTGTTGATATGGTCTTTCACTTTTTTTATGTCGTATGGTATTTCCGGTATTAAAATCACATCCGCTCCTGTTGCTATTCCTGCGTTAATAGTAAGCCAGCCCGCTTTGTTCCCCATAACCTCAACAATAAAAATCCGATTATGGGACACAGCAGTGGACTTTAAATTATCCATATATTCTGTTGCTCTGTCTATCGCTGATGAGAACCCAAAAGTCATATCTGTTCCAAAAATATCATTGTCAATAGTTTTTGGCAGCGTAATGATATGAAGTCCTTTTTCACTTAAAAGATTCGCTGTTTTATGGGAACCGTTACCTCCTAAAATAACAAGACAATCTAACCCCATCCCTTTATAATTTTCTACCATACACCCGACTTTTGTTTTTCCATTTTTATATTCATCATTTATTTTTTTAAAAGGCTGTCTGGAAGAGCCAAGAATGGTTCCGCCCTGCTTTAAGATATATTCGAAATCGGAAAGATTCATTTTGGCAGAATTTCCTTCAATTAATCCTGTATAACCGTCTTTAATTCCATATATTTCCACCTTATTTTTCGACTTTTTATACAATCCTTTTACCAGACCATACATTGCCGCATTGAGAGCCTGACAGTCGCCGCCACTGGTTAAAATGCCTATTTTCATTTTATTTCTCCTTATAAATTTTTTAGAAAATATTTTAATTCCTTTTTATTATTTCCATCTAAAGAAAATTTATAAGGTTAATATAAAATCTAATATACAATTTATCTTAAAAAAAATATTATTTATACTTCTGTCATTTTGTACAAATCATAATAAATTCCATGTTTTTCCATTAGTTGTGCGTGTGTTCCCTCTTCTTCGATTCCTCTGTCTGTAAGAACAAGAATTCTTTCCGCATTTCGAATCGTTGATAATCTGTGCGCAATAACCAATGTCGTTCTGTTTTTCGCCAGTTTTTCCATGGATTCCTGTACAATTTTTTCGCTTTCATTATCCAGTGCTGATGTAGCTTCATCAAAAATTAAAATCGGTGGATTTTTCAAAAAAACTCTTGCGATAGATAATCTTTGTTTCTGTCCACCGGACAGCTTTATTCCCCGCTGTCCAATATCTGTATCAAATCCATTGGGAAGCTCCATAATAAAATTATATGCGTTGGCTTCCTTTGCCGCCTTGATTACTTCATCTCTGGTTGCATCAGGTCTTCCATATTTAATATTGTCATAAATGGTACCGGCAAAAAGATATACATCCTGTTGTACCATGCCGATATTATCACGAAGCGATTTCAACTTAACATCCCGAATATCCTGCCCGTCAATTAATATTTTTCCACCGGATACCTCATAAAATCTTGGAATCAAATTGCATAAAGTAGTTTTTCCTGCTCCGGAAGAGCCGACCAATGCAATGTATGAGCCTGCATGGATACTCAAATAAATATGCTTTAACACTCTATGCGCATTGTCATGATAACGAAAAGAGACATCTTCGAATACAATGTTTCCTTTTACTTTTCCTATATCTCTTGCATTTTCTTTATCTTTTATTTCGGGTTTTAACATAAGAATCTGTCGAAACCTTTCATATCCGGAATATCCGTTCTGAAACTGTTCTGTAAAATCAATTAATGTCTTCACCGGTTCAGTAAAAATATTAATATATAATAGAAATGTCAGTAAATCAGTAATATTAACCATATTTTTTGTAATCATGACTCCACCCGAAATGATTACAATCAGATTAATCATTGTAGTAAATGCCGTCAGTCCTGAATGATACCCACCCATATATTTATAACTGTTCTTTTTGGCAGACAAAAACCCATCATTTCCAATTTTAAATTTCTGATTTTCTATTTCCTCATTGGCAAATGATTTTACTACGCGGATGCCTGAAAGATTGTCTTCTATCTGCTCATTGATTTCTGCAATTTTCACCCGGTTCATTCGAAATGCACGCTTCATCTTTTTGTTAAAAAAATAAGCATACAATATCATAACGGGTATCAAAACAAACGCTGCAACAGCTAATTTCACATTAATGCTTAAAAGAATTGCCAACGCACCGATAATTTTAATAAAAGAGATTGTCAAATTTTCCGGGCCATGATGTAATAATTCCGTTATGTCAAACAAATCAGAAGTAATTCTGGACATTAACTGTCCCACTTTCTGGTCATCAAAAAACGAAAACGGCATTTTCTGAAAATGGGAAAATATCTCTGCTCTCATGTCATATTCCATTTTCGCTCCCATTACATGCCCATAATATGAGATATAGTAATTGCAATAACACTGTACTAAAATAAGGGTGGCAACAATAACAGCAATAACCATCAGACTCTCTATGGCACTCTCCTTATCCATATATATTACGGTAGAAGTTACATATCTGACCACCAAAGGAATCACTAATGCAATGGCTGATGCCATAATGGCAAAAAACATATCGGCAAAAAAGACTCCTTTATAGGGTTTGTAATAACTTATCATCTTTTTTAGATTTTCTTTCATATTATACACCTGTCTCCATTTTCATAAAAAACTTATCTCTGATTTTGAATGATAAAATGAGAGCGTCAGAAACACGCTCTCATTTAAATTTTAGTATTTTTTTGTTATTTCACATAAATAGGCAATTTATAATAAACTTTCTAAAGTCTTTCTAACAGCCAAGATAAAATCCTGTGTATTTAATTTTTTCTTATTTTCCAGTGTTGAAATAAGATATAAATCGCCTGTCATTTCACCATTTTCAATCGTGTCTATACATGCCTTTTCAAGCTTATCCGCAAATGCTTGCAAATCCGGAAGATTATCAAGCTCGCCTCTCTTTCTCAATGCGCCTGTCCATGCAAAAATTGTTGCAATCGGATTGGTTGATGTTTCTTCTCCTTTCAGATACTTGTAATAATGTCTCTGTACAGTACCATGGGCTGCCTCATATTCGTAGTATCCCTTCGGTGAAACAAGTACAGATGACATCATGGAAAGAGAACCAAAAGCTGTAGCAACCATATCTGACATAACATCACCGTCATAGTTCTTACATGCCCAGATATATCCTCCCTCTGATCTCATAACACGGGCAACCGCATCATCAATCAGAGTATAGAAATATTCAATGCCGGCGGCATCAAACTTCTCTTTATATTCTGCCTCAAAAATATCATTAAATATATCTTTAAATGTATGATCATATTTCTTTGAAATAGTATCCTTCGTGGCAAACCATAAATCCTGTTTTGTATCAAGAGCAAAATTGAAGCAGCTTCTTGCAAAACTCTCAATGGAATCATTTAAGTTATGTATTCCCTGAATAATTCCTGCTCCTTCAAAATTATGAATCAGTTCTCTTGTTTCCTCTCCGGATTCATTTGTATATACCAATTCAGCCTTACCTGCAGCCGGTATTTTCATTTCTACTCCCTTATATACGTCACCGTATGCATGTCTTGCTATTGTAATTGGCTTTTTCCAGTTCTGAACATATGGCTCAATTCCTTTTACGATAATTGGAGCTCTGAATACTGTACCATCAAGAATTGCACGAATTGTTCCATTCGGGCTTTTCCACATTTCTTTTAAATTGTATTCAGGCATTCTTGCAGCATTCGGGGTGATTGTTGCACACTTTACAGCTACACCATATTTCTTTGTAGCTTCCGCAGAATCAAATGTTACCTGGTCGTTTGTTTCATTTCTGTAATTTAATCCTAAATCATAATATTCAGTCTTTAAATCTACAAATGGCAATAACAGTTCATCTTTAATTAATTTCCAAAGAATCCTTGTCATCTCGTCTCCGTCCATTTCCACCAATGGGGTCGTCATTTTAATCTTTTCCATTTTGTATCCTCCTAAAAATAAACCTGTAGTATCCTCGTAGATTATAACTAAATTTTCTGATAAAGTAAATAAAATCGTTTTAACTTTTTATAATTTTAATATAATAATGCTCTATTTATATTAACTTTTCCCCAGCCCTGCCGATTTCGGTCCATTTTCAAATCATCTGCCGTCTCTTTTAAGATTTTTTTACATTCTACATTAGACAAATAACTGTTTTGAGACAGCATAAGGCAAACTGCGCCTGTAACAATGGGAGTTGCCATAGACGTTCCACTTTTTGCAACATAAAAATATTTCTTTTGCCACAGATTGCAGCAACTGAAAATACCATTGGCAGGTGCAACAATATCCGGTTTTAAAATACACTGCTTTGTCGGACCTCTTCCGGAATAATGAAAAGTAATCTTTCCGTTTACAATCATTTTAAAATTGTCGTTATCCGCACCAACTGTAATAATTTTTTTGCAGTCCCCGGGGGTAGATATGGAGCTGGGTCCCGGTCCGTTATTTCCGGCTGCCGCCACCACAACATACCCCATGTCCCAGAGCAGTTCCACTTCATCGAGCAATCTTTTATTTTCCTTTTTATTATTTCCCAACGTTCCAAAAGAAATATTTACTATTCTGACTCCATACTCTTTTCCATGGTCGACAATCCAGTGCATTCCCTCTATTACATCATTCTCTCTTCCCATTCCTTTTTCATTTAACACTTTCAGGGAAATGATTTGCGCCCCCGGCGCCACTCCTTTCATTAATTGATTCGACATTCTCCCACTTCCACAGATAATTCCTGCCACATGAGTTCCATGACCTTCATCATCATAAGGATATGTCCTGCCATGAATAAAATCCTTAAAATAAACAATTTTATTATTTAAATCCGGATGACTGCTTACTCCACTGTCCAAAACTGCGACCACAGTTCCTTCTCCGGTAATTCCTCTTGCGTGTATTCTGTCTATTCCCAAATCTGCTCTTACCTTTCGCATGATTTCCCCCTAATATATAATTGATTCCCTTGTAAAAATCTGTATTTCTTATCAAAATCCAATCTTTATAAACAAATGATTAATTATTGCTATCACTTTAGTATATGCCTTTATTTATTGCTGTTTAAAATATTTTGTAAACAAGACATGCCATGTCTCATATTATTTAGTGTAAGTAAAATATTAGGGAGATTAAACATGAGTGATTTAGCAGCAACAAACTGTGGATGCGGTTGTGAAGGAGGAAACAATAACTGTTTATTCCTTATTCTTATTCTTTTATTCTGTGGTGGAAACGGTAATGGTTGTGGAAACAGCGGTTTGTTTGGCGGAAATGATTGTTGTTCAACAATCATCTGGTTGTTCATCTTATTAAGCTGCTGTGGCTGTGGAAACGGTTCATCATTCTTTGGTGGAAACGGTAACGGTTGCGGTTGCGGCTGCTAGTTGATAACGCTGATTTTTATGAGTATGACCTGCAATGTCTGCTGACAAATATGTTGTACCGGTATTATGTGAGCAATATTAATTTTTTAATTTTGCTCCTGTGTATTAGCATTTAAGTTTATTTTTAGGCATAGACTTAATTAACCGCAGATGCATTATTGTTAATGGAGGGTTACAGCCTGATGGACAAAAACCAAATGAAACAAACAAAATTTGATTCTATGGTAACTACCCCGACCATGCAGTTGGTTAAGGCTGTAATCCCTTACATTGACAATCCTATCGGAACGTATCTTGGAATGTTCATTAAATTTATCGAATTACAGAATGCTGCCATGATAAACAGCAATGAAACGATTGCTGCCATGAATGCTGACAAGCATAAGGGAATGGAAAACCTGATGGAAGACATTATGGATTTTATGGGAGATGAAACCCGGGAAACTTTTGAAAATATGAAAAGCATGATGGAAATGATGGAATCAATGAATGATATGGATATGAATGAAGATATGATGAATGCATTTATGGGGTCTGCTTTTAATGGAAATACGAGCAGCCCCTTTGGTGAAAATGATGATATAAATTCATCGCCAATAAACTATGAGGAAGGATTTAATGAATATGAGTAATAATAAATGGATGGATGACCCGGTATTAAATGGGATTTCCAATGAAAAACTTGAAATTTTAACAAAAATAATCGAAGGTGCAAAAGGTATGGAGCCAAAGCAAATGCTTACATACTTTATTCAGCAGGCAAATATGGCAGGGAAAAAGGGAATTAATTTTTCCAATGCAGAAACAGATTTAATTTTAAATGTTTTAAAAGAAAACATGTCGCCGGAAGAAATCAAAAGAATTGATATGATAAGACAAATTGTAAATTCAATATCAAAAAAACGAACACGATAATAAATAAAGTGGGTTCGGAATATTACCTGAACCCACTTCAATAATAATTATTTCATAACAATATTAATAATTTTTCCAGGTACATATATTTCTTTCACAATGTTACCTGTTAATTTGTCTGCAATTGCTTCTTTTCCTGCTGTGATGGCATTTTCTTTTGAAACGTCCACAGGTACACGGATAACTCCTTTTGTCTTTCCATTTATCTGGACAGGAATCTCTATTTCATCATCCTTCATCAGTTCTTTGTCTGCTGTCGGCCATGTATTATTTTCAAATACACTGCCTGCATTTCCCAGCCTTTCCCAAAGCTCTTCCGCAATATGCGGTGCAAAAGGCGCAAGAAGTGTTGTAAAGACCTGTATTGTTTCTTTATCTACTCCTCCCTCTTTCTTTGCAATTTCATTGAATTTATTGTTAAATTCCATAAATCCAGAAACAACTGTATTCAGACTAAAGTCCTCCAGACGTCTTGTAATCGTGTCAATCATCTGATGACGTGTCTTAATCATTTCTTTTGTCGGCTTAATATCTTTTTCAATACTGTCCACCGCCAGTTTCCAGAATTTTGTAATAAACCGGTATACGCCATCAATTCCACGCTCATCCCATTCAGAATCAAGTTCAGGCGGTCCCACAAACATTTCATATATTCTCAGGGAATCACATCCATAATCTCTTACCAGATCATCCGGTGAAACAACATTTCCTTTTGACTTACTCATTTTAATACCGTTTTTTCCGGTAATCATTCCCTGATTAAACAGCTTCGTAAATGGTTCTTCAAAATCAACCACGCCGATGTCATATAAGAATTTTGTATAAAATCTTGAATAAAGCAAATGAAGTACAGCATGCTCCACACCGCCGATATACATATCAACCGGTAAATTATCATGTGCTTTCTGCTTTGAGACAAGTTCCTTATCATTTTTATTGTCCACGTATCTTAAAAAGTACCATGACGAGCCAGCCCACTGCGGCATTGTATTCGTTTCACGCTTTGCCGGTTTTCCACAACAAGGGCATGTAGTATTTACCCACTCCTCAATTGCCGCCAGCGGTGATTCACCGGTACCTGTAGGCTCATAGGAATCTACATCCGGCAGCAATAACGGCAACTGGTCTTCCGGTACCGGAACAGGTCCACAGTCCGGACAATGTACAATCGGAATCGGTTCTCCCCAATACCTTTGTCTTGAAAATACCCAATCACGTAGCTTGTAGTTAACCGTAGCCTTACCAAATCCCTTTTTTTCAATGATATGTGGAGCCTCTTTTTTAAGAACTGCTGACTCCATGCCATTCCACTCACCGGAATTAATCATCGTTCCTGCAGCCTCTGTGTAGGCTTCCGTCATATTTTCAATTTCTTTTCCATCTTTTGCAATAACCTGAATAATAGGAATATCAAATTTCTTTGCAAACTCGAAATCTCTATCATCATGGGCAGGTACACACATGATAGCACCTGTGCCATAATCTGCTAATACATAATCTGATAGCCAGATAGGTACTTTTGCTCCATTTAACGGATTTATGGCATAGCTGCCTGTAAATACACCCGTCTTTTCCTTTCCCTGCAGTCTGTCTACCGACGACTTGTTCGCCGCCATCTTAATATATTCTTCTACTGCATCTTTCTGTTCCGGCGTAGCCAGACTTTTTGCCATGGCATGTTCCGGGGCAAGCACCATAAAAGTAGCTCCGTAAAGTGTATCCGGTCTGGTTGTGTAAACAGTAATTGCATTATCCGTATTT
The DNA here is from genome assembly GCA_947625755.1 of uncultured Lachnospiraceae bacterium. Lineage (GTDB taxonomy): Bacteria > Bacillota > Clostridia > Lachnospirales > Lachnospiraceae > Eubacterium_G. The sequence goes on from CANQPJ010000001.1 coordinate 217,898, forward strand.
TCCACTTTAAAATCGACTTCTGCACCATAGGACTTGCCAATCCAGTCTGTCTGCATCTTCTTTACTTTTTCAGGCCAGTCTAACTTATCCAAATCCGACAGTAGTCTTTCCGCATACGCAGTGATTTTTAACATCCATTGTTTTAAATTTTTCTTTGTAACTTCAGCGCCGCATCTTTCACAGCAGCCGTTTACAACTTCCTCATTTGCAAGACCTGTCTTACAGGAAGGGCACCAGTTAATCGGCATCTCTTTCTGATAAGCAAGACCTTTTTTAAACATTTGAACAAAAATCCATTGGGTCCATTTATAGTAATCAGGATCTGTTGTATTCACTTCCATATCCCAATCATAAAGTGCAGAAATTTCATTAATCTGTCTCTTGATATTTTTAACATTCTCTGCAGTAGAAATAGATGGATGCGTCTTCATTTTAATAGCATAATTTTCTGCCGGAAGACCAAATGCATCCCAGCCCATCGGATGAATTATGTGATAACCGTGAAGCATCTTATATCTGCTCCAAACATCACTGATTACATATCCTCTCCAATGTCCTACATGCAGTCCGGAACCGGATGGATAAGGAAACATATCCAGACAGTAATATTTTGGTTTTGACTTGTCAGCGTTAATAGGATTTATGTCCCAGTTATGACGCCATTTTTTTTCAATTTCCTTATGATTATAAGGTATTGCCATAATTATTTCCTCCTAAAATGTATATGAATTAGTTTTTATTTTTTTCTGTTTTCTTTTTTGATGTTTTCTTTTTTGCTGCTTTCTTCTTTAATGTTTTTTTCTTAACCGTTTTTGCCGGTTTCTTTGCCGCAGGCTTTGTCTTCTCTTCCTTCGATTTTGTGGTCTCTTCTTTGACCTTTAATTCACACATCACCTGACAGGAACCGATATTTCCGTATGGGTCTTTTGCTTTGACCACTACTACAGCCTTTTCATCTATGCGTAATTGTTCTTTTTCTATTGTATATACTTCCGTATCAACAACACTTTCATCCGTAGTGACACTGCTCTTTACCATATCCACAATAGCTTTGACATTTTTTTCTATATTAATGTCATTTGGATGAGCACTCTTTACTTCAAGCGTAAAAAGAGATTTACTGCAGCTGACTTTTGGCGGAGTCGTATCCACGATTTTTATTTTCTGCGTAATTTTATATTTTGTACCGTTTTTTGCCTTATATCTATATTTTATCTGATAAGTTCCAACCTTGGAATAATCTATTGTATTATATTTTAATTTTCCTGTAATAACTTTTCCTTTTTGATTTAAGGCGATAATATTTCCTAAATAATCTGGCTTATGACCTCTTTCTACTGTAATAGTATTCAGACCTTTTACAACACTGCCATTCTTAATCTTTTTGTATGGATTATTCTTATCCGGGTCTGTCGGATCCCAACCACAATATTTATATAATGATACAAAAGAATCCGGCGACATAGGTAATACACCCTGTTTTTTTCCTTTTACAATCACCACTTCGGTGCCTTCTTTGCAATGACTATATACCCATGCTGCGTCTTTTGCAGATAAAAGTATGCTTTTTCCATATGCAGCAGCATTTCCCAGTGATTTGTAAGATGCCTTTGAAAGACAATAATCATATTTTTCTCTATAGATAGAAGAATGTATCCATACGCCTCTGCCCAGTCCGGTATTATACTTATGCCAGCCCTGATATATATCCAGCCATAAATATTTTTTTCCTGTTTTAAATTTTCCTTTCGGCAGATTTTCCCCTAAACAGCATCTTAAAACTTTGATTGGTTCTTTTGATTTTTTATCCTTTGAATACTGATAAACAATTACTGCGTTTAATCTTTTATTTACTTCTATATAATACCTGTCAGATTTCTCATTTTCTTTTTTTTCTGACTGTTTTACACCCTTACCGCTATTGCCGGCAGTTTTATCTGCCTCTTTTGTAACCTTATTTTGAATCAGCATAAGACCACCAAAAATAATACCGGCTACAACCAATATTTCAATAACTGTAATTGCAATATTTTTAAATTTTTTACTCGTGATAATCTTTTTTATATCCAATTTGCTACCCCACTGTTTTTCACAGAAAAAAGTTTGCAAGGAAACTTACAAAAACCACCTTAACCCTATGCATACCAGTTTATTATACAACATTGTATGCATTTTTCAAGGTGGCATCCTTTATATTTCTGAAATAAAATAACAGTTCAGCTATGTACTATCCGGCAGTTAAACGGACCGTTATAAAATATCCGGTTTGTTCTTACTCCAATCCTCAATATATATATCAACAATAGATTTTATTTTTTCTGTATCACATTCAGCCGAGAAATCATATACTCCTATGGTGCCGATTCCTTCATTGTGAGCTGTGTTTAATGAATAAAATGCATCATCAAGCAAATAGGTTGTCTTTGTATCACTTCCCATGGCTCTCATTGCCCGATAAAATATCTCCGGCTTGTCTTTTCCGCTGCCCACTTCGCTGGCTGTATAGATTTTTTTAAAATATTTATGGAGTCCTAATCTGCGAAATGCCGCCTCAATCATCGGCTTGTCTGTAGCTGTAGCCACTGTCATGGGAATCCCTTTTCTATATGCCTCTTTGATAAAATCCAGCACACCTTCTTTTGGCATGGCATCTCTGGCATAAAACGTATACACCATGGCATTGATGCCATCAATAATTTCCTTATCTGATTGCTCAATACCATGACGTTCTCTCAAATATTGTGCGGTTTCCAACATTGTCTGCTCAAACATGATACTTGCCAGATCATAATCAATTTCAATCCCCAGACTATTCAAATAATGCTCTCCGGCATTCATCCATATAGACATAGAATCCAGAATAGTTCCATCCACGTCAAAAATTAATCCTTTAACCATCTGCCTCCTCCGTGTTATCCATTCATATTCATGGTCCACTTTTCGCAGTTTTCTCCGGCATCGCTGATATTACCTTATTGCGTCTTTCATGCTTTTGACATATGCACCTACATATGGAACAGATTCCCTGCCATATTCAGCTACGATTTTAACAATAGCACTTCCCACAATCGCCCCGTCAGCATACCGGCATACATTTGCTGCCTGTTCCGGCTTGGCAATACCAAATCCAATAGCGCATGGCACATCTGTTGCCTCTTTTACCAGCTTTGTCATTGCGCCTAAATCCGTTGTGATTTTCTGTCTGATTCCTGTCACTCCCAGAGACGATACCACATATACAAAACCCTGTGCAGATTGCGCTATTTCTGTAATTCTTTTTTCTGATGTAGGAGCAATCAACGGAATCAAATCCACACCGGTCTTATCGCAATATGGAGCAAGCTCATCCCTTTCCTCAAATGGACAATCAGGAACAATCACTCCTGATATACCACATTCTACACACCGATTCATAAATTTTTCTGAACCATAACGATAAATAACATTTACATAGGTCATAAATACCAGTGGTATGTTTACAATACCTTTTAATTCTTTTATGGTATCAAATAATTTATCTGTTGTACAGCCTGCCTTCAATGCCCTAAGGTCAGCTTCCTGAATAACCGGACCTTCCGCAATAGGATCTGAAAAAGGGATTCCGATTTCAATTAAATCCGCACCATTCTTTTCCATTTCTACGATTAACTTCTTTGTCGTCTCTAAATCAGGATCTCCCCCTGTTACAAAGGCTATAAACGCTTTTCCATTCTTAAACGCATCACTTACTTTACTCATATATTTCTACTCCTCTATATCTCGCTATTGCAGCAACATCTTTGTCTCCACGTCCTGAAACATTAATTACAATTACTTTATCCTTATCCAGTGTAGGTGCATATTTCATGGCATATGCAATGGCATGGGAACTTTCAATTGCAGGAATAATTCCCTCAACTCTTGATAAATATTCAAATGCTTCCACTGCTTCCACATCTGTAATCGGAACATATGTGGCTCTGCCTGTATCATGCAGATTTGCATGCTCCGGACCAATTCCCGGATAATCTAATCCGGCAGAAATAGAATAAACCGGCGCTATCTGTCCGTCATCATTCTGACAGAATAATGACTTCATTCCATGAAAGATTCCTTCTGTTCCATTGGCAATGGTTGCTGCATTCTTTGGATTATCTACGCCAAGACCGGCAGCTTCACAGCCAATTAAAGCAACCTCTTTATCTTCAATAAAATGATAAAATGCACCCATAGCATTGGAACCGCCGCCTACACATGCAATAACTGCATCCGGCAGTTTTCCTTCTGCCTCCATAATCTGCTCTTTTATTTCCCGGCTGATTACACTCTGAAAATCTCTGACAATCGTAGGAAACGGGTGTGGTCCCATAACGGAACCTAACACGTAAAGTGTATCATCCATACGGTTCGTCCATTCCCGCATTGCTTCATTGACAGCATCTTTCAGCGTCATTGTTCCACTGGTGACCGGATGAACTTTTGCCCCCAGCAATTCCATTCGGAAAACATTAAGAGCCTGACGTTCGCAATCCTCTTTTCCCATATATATCTCACATTCCATATCCATCAGAGCAGCCCCTGTAGCGGTTGCCACACCATGCTGACCTGCTCCGGTCTCTGCGATAACTCTTGTCTTTCCCATCTTCTTTGCCAAAAGAATCTGACCTAAAACATTGTTGATTTTATGGGAACCGGTATGATTTAAGTCTTCTCTCTTTAAGTATATTTTCGCTCCCCCTAAATCTTTGGTCATCTTTTCTGCATAATACAGAAGGGAAGGTCTTCCTGCATAATTATTAAATAATTCCTGTAATTCTTTGTTGAATTCCGGGTCATTTTTGTAATGATTATATGCTTCCTCCAATTCGTTTACAGCTGTCATCAGCGTTTCCGGAACATATTGACCGCCATGTATACCAAATCTCCCTTTGCTCATTTTTATTTCCTTTCTTTTCTTTCAAATTCTTTGTTCTGTTTTATTATTTTACCGGCTTAACTCCTGTAACATTTCTTTTTTATTTTCTGCTCTCATAAAAGTTTCCCCAATCAGGACTCCATTTACATGAGCTTTCCGCAGTCGCTTTATATCCTCATTGGTTTGGATCCCACTTTCTGCAATAAATAAAATGTTATCAGGAACCAGCTTCCTCAACCGCTCGCTATTGCCAATATCCACATGAAATGTTTTCAAGTCACGATTATTGACGCCAATCATTCTGGCGCCGGATTTAACTGCTTTTTGTATTTCTTCTTCATCATGCGCTTCTACTAAAGCAGACATCCCTAAATTATCGCATATTTTGATATATTCTTCTATAGTTTCCTGATTCAAAATGGAACAAATTAAAAGAATGCAGGATGCACCGTGTATTTTTGCATCATAAATCATATATTCATCAATAACAAAATCCTTTCGGATTAAAGGCACAGATACATTTTCACTGATTTCTTTCAGATATTTCTTATCCCCTTTAAAATAATCAGGTTCCGTTAATACAGAAATACAATCGGCACCAGCCCTTTCATAATCTTTTGCAATCTGTACATAAGGAAAATCTTCTGCAATAATTCCTTTGGATGGAGAAGCCTTTTTGACCTCGCATATAAAACTAATATCTTCCTTTGCAATGGCTTTTTCAAATGAAAAATCACCTTTTGGCATATTCACAGCCTGTTGTTTGACAGCCTCCAATGGTATCTGTTGTTTTTCCTTTTCCACTCTTATTTTAGTGGCTTCTACTAATTTATCTAAAATCATTTTCCTGCTCCTATCTTTGATAAATATATCATGAACAAAACATTTCTGCCTGTCGGCTGTACAAATCATCTAGTTATTTGTTGCTCCAATATATTCTTCCAGTTTCTTCAATGCCGCCCCGCTGTCAATCATCTCTCTTGCCACATCAATTGCATCTGCGTATGAAATGTTCTCTCTCTGAATATAAATGCAGGCACCGGCATTAAGCAATACTGCGTCTCTCTTTGCTCCCTGTAATTTTCCACTTAAAATATCTTTTGTGATTTGAGCATTTTCGGCTCCGTCTCCACCTTCCAAGTCTGATTTTTTACAAATCGCAATTCCATAATCTTCCGGATTGATTTCATATAGACGTGTTTTTCCATCTTTAATTTCACAGACTGTTGTTTTTGCACTCGGTGTAATCTCATCCATTGTATCCTGTCCGAAAACAACCATACCTTTTTTTACCCCAAGTTTTATTAACACCTGGGCAACCGGCTCAACCAGACTTTCCTCATACACGCCGATAATATCGCTTTTTGCATCTGCCGGATTGGTTAAAGGTCCAAGTATATTAAATACCGTACGAATACCAAGCGCACCTCTTACCGGTCCCACAAAACGCATTGCTGTATGATATTTCTGTGCAAATAAAAAGCAGAATCCTATTTTTTCCAGTATTTCCTTACTTTTTTCCGGTGATATTGTAATGTCTGCCCCCAATGCTTCCAATACATCTGCCGCACCGGATTTACTGGATACGCCTCTGTTCCCATGCTTTGCTATCTTACAGCCCGCAGCAACTGCCACAAAAGCAGATGTAGTTGAAATATTAAAAGTATTTGCCTTGTCTCCTCCGGTACCAACAATCTCCAAAACATCCATATCATGTTTCAGCTTCAGTCCATTATCGCTCATCCCTTGGGCAGAACCTGAAATTTCATCAATCGTCTCACCCTTCATTCTAAGAGCCACCAGATATGCACTAATCAGTGTATCTGATGTTTCCCCACTCATAATTTCATTCATAACAGTTTTTGCCTCGTCAAAAGTCAGATTCTGTCCCTCTACTAATTTTCCAATAGCTTCTTTAATCATTTTAAAATACCTCCTCATATTTATTTCTTTATTTTAAAAAATTTGCAACAATTTTCTTTCCATCCGGCGTTAATACGGACTCCGGATGAAATTGTAAACCATATATATCATAATCCCTGTGTTTTACAGCCATAATCTCATGATCTTTTTTGTCAATCGCTATGACTTTTAATTCTTCCGGAATAGTATCCGGGTTTGCTGACAGGGAATGGTATCTTGCCCCTTGAAACGTTTGGTTCAGACCCTGAAAAATCGGCACATCCTCTAATATGGTTATCTCACTCTGTTTTCCGTGCATCAATTTTTTTGCATAGGTTACTTCTGCTCCAAACACTTCACATATGCTCTGATGTCCCAGACAGACACCAAGAATTGGATATTCTCCTTTTAATTTACTCACAACTTCTTCACATATTCCCGCATCTTTTGGTTTTCCGGGACCGGGAGATAATATAATGTGGGAGGGATTTAATTTTCTAATCTCCTCTATGGTATACTCATCATTTCTCACTACCATCACATCTCCATCTGACAACTCCCCGACCAACTGTACAAGGTTATATGAAAAACTATCATAATTATCAATTAGCAATACCATTATTGATTCACCTCGTTTCCTCGCTTAATTGCATCCATCACTGCTCCGGCTTTGTGGGCGCATTCCATATATTCATTTTCCGGAACACTGTCTGCCACAATTCCTGCGCCGGCTTGAACAAATACCTTATCTCCCTTCTTTACAGCGGTTCTGATAGCAATACAGACATCTAAATTTCCGGACAAATCAATATATCCGATAGCACCGCCATATACACCTCTTGGTTCTTTCTCTAATTCATCTATAATCTCGCAGGCTCTGAATTTTGGAGCTCCGGATAATGTTCCTGCCGGAAGCAGTGCTGATACAGTATCACAGCTATCCTTATCTCCCCGCAGTTTTCCACAGACAGTTGATGCTATATGCATTACCTTGGAAAATCTGTGAATCTTCATATAGTCCTGAACATATACGCTGCCATATTCAGCAATTCTTCCAATGTCATTCCTTGCCAAATCCACTAACATATTGTGCTCTGCCAGTTCTTTTTCATCCTTTAGCAGACCTGCTTCTAATTCCTTATCCTGCTCATCCGTCTTGCCTCTTGGTCTTGTACCTGCTACAGGAAATGTCGTAAGTTTTCCGTCAACCAGCTTAACCATTGTTTCCGGTGAGGCTCCGGCTATCTGCATATCTTCCGACTGAATAAAATACATATACGGAGAAGGATTCGTCGTCCTAAGAACCCGGTAAGCACTCATCAGGCTTCCCTTATAGTCAGCCTCAAATCTTCTGGAAATAACTCCCTGAAAAATATCTCCTTCTTTGATATACCGTTTTGTTTTTTCAACCATTTCACAATACTCTTCTTTGGAAACATTGCATGTAAATTCTACATTTTCTGTCACATGATTTTCCGGTATCTGTTCCTGTTCCTGAATTAATGCAATCATTTTTTCGATTTCCAGCATTGCCGCATTATATCCCTGCTTTCCATCTTTTGCTTTCATGTTGGCAATAATCATGATTTTTTGCCTGTAATGATCAAAAGCAATAATTTTATCAAATAACATCAGATGATAGTCATCTACATCACTTGCCTTAATCTTTAGTTTAGGCTCGGCATAACCAATCATCTCATACCCGAAATACCCGACAAATCCTCCTGTAAAGGATGGCATTCCCTGAATCTTTGGAGATTTATATTTTTCTAACTGTTCTCTTAATCCTTCCATGGGATCCATGGTTACAGTTGTTTCAATCTCTCCGCTCTTTTGTGTCACCCTTCCATCTTTACAGGTAATATGAAGTACCGGCTCATATCCGAGAAATGAAAATCTCGCCCACTTTTCTCCACCTTCTACGCTCTCCAGCAGGAAAAAGTTCTTTCCACACGCTTCCATTTTTCTTAAAAGTGTAATTGGTGTAATTACATCCGCATAAATTTCCCTGCAAATAGGAATCATACTGTAATCATCTAAAAATCCTTCAATTTCTTCAAAACTCTTTGTCTCCATATATCCTCCTTCTTCTCTGGCAGGCTATTTTTGCTATCATATACATTAAAAATAATAAAAAAAGCTTTTGTCCCCTTCAAATAAAGGGACAAAAGCTATTATAAACTTCTGCGGTGCCACCCAAATTAATGTATAACACATTCACTCATAGCATACCATCATATGCTTACCTCTTTAACGGTAGGTATCCGTCAGCATCTACTCACCACAGCGCAACCGACTGCAATATTCAAGCTGCCCTCTCAAGTCCATTCATTGCCGTTTGTTTGTTGTCTCACACCACCCGACAACTCTCTGAAAAACATCCCAGTCAACTACTTACTCTTGATCAACGGTTTAACTATTCTTTAAATAGTTTAACGCACTCAATTTACAATGTCAACATAATTTTTATTCACCGGCTTTATTTATTTTTTTCATCCACCTGTGCTGCCTGTACATCCGGCGGAGCCTGCTCATATCTTGAAACCACATATTCAAAATCAGCGCTTCCTCCCGTGATAGAACGAAGAGATGTGGAATAGCCGTATAATTCAAGCATTGGAACTTCCGCTTCAATCACCTGTTTTCCATCTTCAGGAGTCATATTTAATATCCGACCACGTCTCTTGTTCAGATCGCCCATAATGTCTCCCGAATATTTATCCGGAGCAGTTACTGTGAGCATTGCAATAGGCTCTAACAATATCGGACTTGCTTCCATAAATCCTTTTTTAAATGCCAGTATTGTCGCCATCTTAAATGCCATCTCGGAAGAATCAACCGGATGATATGAACCGTCAATTAATGTAGCTTTGACGCCAACTACCGGATAGCCTGCCAGTGGTCCTGACTTCACACACTCCTGCAGACCTTTTTCTACTGCAGGAAAGAAATTACGCGGTACTGCACCACCAAAAATTTTTTCTTCAAATACATATGGTTTTGATAAATCACCGGAAGGTTCAAATTCCATAATAACATCACCGTACTGCCCGTGTCCTCCGGATTGTTTTTTATGCTTTCCCTGCACCTGGGCTTTCTTTCGTATCGTCTCTCTAAAAGCAATCTTTGGTTTTTCCAGTTCCACTTTTACCTTATATCTGTCTTCCAGTTTTGAAACAGCAATCTGTATCTGCTGTTCTCCGATTCCATAAAGTAATGATTGCTTATTTTCATCATCAATCACGGATTTTAAAGTCAGGTCCTCAATACATAACTTGGTAAGTGCCTGTGCAATTTTATCTTCATCTCCCTTATTGACAGGGCGATATGCCATATATGTATAAGGCTTTGACATCGTTGTCGGATGATATTCAATAGGCCACTTGCGTGTAGAGAGTGTGTCTCCCGTTCTGGTACTGGCTAACTTGCCAATAGCACCAATGTCTCCGGAATATAATTCTGAAACCTCAATAACATTTTTTCCACGCATAACATATAACTTATTTAATTTTTCCTCAACATTCTTTGTGGCATTATATACGGTATCTCCAGCTTTCAATATGCCTGTACGAACCTTAACCAATGAATATTTGCCGACAAAAGGATCCATAATTGTCTTAAAAACATAAGCTGACACCGGCTTTGCATAATCAAAATCTGCAGCAACCTCTTCTCCGGTATCAACATTGGTAGCTTTTTTTAGAACTTCAGCTTTATCTGCTGATGGAAAATATTTTTCACATGTTTGAAGGAAGCTGTTTACTCCCTGACAGCTCACGCCGGATCCAATCTGAACCGGAACAATATCACAGCTTATGACACTTTTTCTTAATGCCTGTGAAATTTCCTGATATGTAAATTCTTCACCCGAAAAATACTTATCCATTAACTCTTCATCGGACTCTGCAACAGCTTCCATCAACTGTTCCCGAACCGGTTCCAGATCTGCAGTCACGGACTCCGGAATATCCATCTCTTCATAATTTCCGGCGTTATCCATAAATTTACGTCCGCTCATTTTTACAACATTCACATATCCGGTTAATTTTTCTCCATCCATAATCGGTAAATGAAATGGCGCAATTTTCTTTCCAAATGTTTCCTTTAGCTGTTCTACAGTATCCATATACTTGGCATTAGGATCATCCATATTTGTAACGAAAAAAATACGGGGAATCTTTCTCCTTTCACAAATCTCCCACGCCTTAATCGTACCAACCTCTACACCTGCCTTGCCATTTACGACAATAACAGCTGCGTCTGCTACACTCATGGCATCTTCCATCTGTCCTACAAAGTCAAAATATCCCGGTGCATCCAATATATTAATCTTTAAACCGTTCCATTCAACCGGTATAACCGATGCGCTGATGGAAAACTTTCTGTTAATCTCTTCCTTATCATAGTCAGAAATTGTGTTACCGTCTTCTATGCATCCTTTTCTGGAAATTGCACCTGTAGCAAATGCCACTGCTTCTGCAAGTGTAGTCTTTCCCGCCCCTCCATGACCGAGAAATACAACGTTTCTGATATCCGATGTTTTATAAACATTCATATCATATACCTCCTTATAATTTATATTGCACCACTTTCTCCGGTGGTAAATTGTAATATCCGATGTGCCTTCGCTCACACTATATGTATATATTTTACTCCATATAATATTCCAATACAAGAAAGGTTATTTTTTTAACAAAGGGAGATATTTATCACTTATCTCTTGACCATTTAACTTTAAAGCGTTAAACTTTAACGTGTTGAAGTTAAATAGGATTTATATTTGAAAATCTATCTTTTTTATTTAAAAATTAGGAGAATATTTATGAGAAATCCAGACAAATTAACTTATGGTTTTGTAGGAATCGGTCTTATCGGTGGTTCTGTGGCAAAAACGCTGCGCCGAGTGTACCCCGGCTGCAAAATTATTGTCTATAATAGAGGTGCCAAACCACGTGTTATGGCTATGAACGATGGCACCGCCAACATTGCCGTAGAACAGGTGGACAAAACATTTCACGAGTGTGATTATATTTTTCTTTGTACACCGGTAGAACATAATATAAAATATTTAAAAATTTTAAAAGAAATTATAAAAGAAGATTGTATAATTACAGATGTAGGAAGTGTAAAAAATAATATTCATGAGGCTGTTTCTGCCTTAAATATGGAATCTAATTTTATTGGCGGTCATCCAATGGCAGGTTCTGAAAAAACCAGTTATGAATATTCCAATGACAGACTTTTAGAAAATGCCTACTATGCGATTACTCCTACGGATACCGTAGCTGATAAATATGTTGAAGAATATACAAAAATAGTGAGTGATATTGGTGCAATTCCTATTCGAATTTCATATCAGGAGCATGACCGCGTAGTTGCTGCAATCAGTCACCTGCCGCATCTTATTGCTTCCAGTCTTGTAAATTTAGTAAAACACAATGACAGTAAGGCAGAATACATGAAGACGATTGCTGCCGGCGGATTTAAAGATATTACACGAATTGCCTCTTCTTCCCCTGAAATGTGGGAACAGATTTGTATGACAAACAATGTTAATATCAGCGAAATACTTGGATTATACATTGAAGATTTAAAAAAATTACAAAAGGAACTGGATATAAAGAATGGGCAGGCTATTAATAATATGATAGCTGAAAGTCGTGATTATCGTGATAATCTGGAAGAACATAATAACAGTATTATACAAAAAAGTTATAGTATTTTTTGCGATATTATTGATGAATCCGGCGCTATAGCTACCATTGCTACAATTTTAGCCACAAATAGTGTCAGTATTAAAAATATTGGTATTATTCATAACCGTGAACATGAAGAAGGTGTGTTAAAAATTTCATTCTATGATGAGGCTTCAGCCAATAAGGCTGTAGAGCAGCTGGAACGCCACAGATATAAGATTTTTAAGCATTAGTGCAGATTATATGGATATAATGATAAAGTACTCCAAAAAATACAGAGGTGCGAAAAAGCAGTTATACTTGCAAATCCGCACCTCATATGAGAGTTCCCCCGGGGAACTCTTTATTTTTAAAACGTATATCTTTCCAAAACTTTTTTTAGATGATGCCCATAAGGTGATTTTCCGTAGTTATCAATAGCCTTTTGTAATTCATCATTATCTATCCACCCATTGTTAAAAGCAATTTCCTCCGGTGCGGAGATAATAATTCCCTGAATACTCTCTATCTGCTTTACAAAAGTTGCCGCATCCAACAGAGATTCCATGGTTCCTGTATCAAGCCATGCAAAACCCCGTCCTAAAAGTTCGACATCCAAAAGGTTTTCTTCCAAATACATCTTATTTAAATCTGTTATTTCCAGCTCTCCTCTGGCACTTGGTTTTACCTTTTTTGCCTTTTCAACTACATGATTATCATAAAAATACAAACCTGTTATTGCAAAATTTGATTTTGGATTTTTTGGTTTTTCTTCTAACGACACAACCTTTAAATTATCATCAAACTCCACAATTCCAAATCTTTCAGGATCATCTACCAAATAGCCGAATATTGTCGCTCTTCCCGTATTTTCATATGCTTTTTTTAAACGTTTCACCAGACCATGACCATAAAAAATATTGTCTCCCAGAATCATGGCGCAGCTGTCATCTCCGATAAATTCTTCTCCAAGTATAAATGCCTGTGCCAATCCATCCGGAGAAGGCTGTTCCTTATAGCAAAGATGAATGCCAAATCTGCTTCCGTCTCCCAAAAGATTTTTAAAATTAGGCAAATCCTGTGGTGTGGATATTATAAGAATATCCCGGATTCCGGCAAGCATCAGTGTTGATAAGGGATAATAAATCATCGGCTTATCATATATCGGCAGCAGCTGTTTACTTGTAACACTCGTCAGCGGATAAAGTCTTGTTCCGCTTCCACCTGCTAAAATAATTCCTTTCATATTATTCCACCTCAATTTCTATTCTATCGCTAATAAGAATTCTGTCCCGGAAATCTTTATCCAAAATACTGTTTGTCATTTCCTGTTTTCTCACAGTAGTATAAAGTCCCTCTTTATTCTGATATATCATAAGGTTTGCGCCGGAAGGAAGTTTATCTGTCTCAAATACATAAAAATCTCCCTCTTTTGCAATGGCATAGCGTTTATTATCTTTAATATTAAAGAAAAATATATCTTTTACATCCTCCGGATCGTTAATTCCCAAAAGATATTTAGAGCCTGACTGCAATAGTGTAAATCTGTTTTTCTTTTGAATGGTCAAAATAGAATATCTGGAATTAAATGTAATGATTTTATCTCCCACTGTCATAGTGGTGACCTTTGACAATTTTTCCATAATTCTTGGTGTGTAGTATGTTTTTTTGCCGTCCCGGATACATATCGTATTTAACACATATGTAGAGTACGGCAAATCTGTTATATCCGCCCTTCTCTCTTCTGCATCATATGATAAATAAGTTCTCTTCTGGCTGAAATATCTATTATAAGTGAACACTTTTTCCACCGAAATTGCTTCTTTTTCCTCTAATCCAACCAAAATCTGAAAATCTACATAAATTCTTCCACTATCCTCCGATAATCCCTTCACGGACAAAACATTATTATTTCTTAAAACTGAATTATATACATATGGGTCTAATTTTTTTACATTTATATCCTTAAACGTAAGTTCATTTTTAATAAAATCATAAATCTGTCTGTATCGTTTTGCAAAAATTCTCTCTGTGATGTATTTTGTCAATACCGGAATATCGGAATTTGCAATTAAATGTACAAAAAAAGCCTTGTACTGCATCAGATAGCAACGGTATCTATGACACACTTTCTTGAAATCCTCATAGTCATTTTCCGTGTTCTCCGGATCTGCAATCGTATACAGCGGATAATACAATCTGATAAAACTATGCTCCCATATTGCTTTATTATACTGCATGCTCTTTTTAAATTCCTGAATGCTCAACTTTATCTGTGACTGAAAGGAATCACATCTGTCCGAAATCATAGGAAATTCTGCTGTCTGGTCCGTAAGTGATATTTTTTCATCATTGGTCTTTTTTCGCCAAAAATACACGACATCTGTAAGCACACTGATTTTTTTTGCACGCATTGCTGCCTTATATACGAATATTCTGTCCGCTATCAGAAGATTGGCTGGCATTTCAATTTGATTTTCCCTGATGAAATCCATTCTGTATACAGCATTCCAATAAAACACCTGATTCGTAAAAGACTCTTTTTCCTCATCCGTAGTCAAAACCTTATCTTCCACAAATACATTATTTTCATGTGGTGCAATCAGGTATGTGTTCATAAACGCATTGGTAAGCTTCATTGGCAGTCCCGATGCAAAATCAGAACCATCCTGCTCTATCCTTGCAATCAGCTTTTTGTAGGCGCCGTCAGCAACAACATCATCTGAATCAACCAATGCCAGATATTTACCCTTCGCTTTTGCAATACCTATCTGTGAAGAAATAGCTCCTCCGGAATTAGGCTTTTCAATGAGATGAAATTGTGGCTTATCCTTTATAAATTCTTTGATAACCGATACGGAATTATCCGTACTGGAATCATCCACAATCAGCACTTCATAGGAATCAATTTCCTGCTTTTCAATAGAACTGAGACAATCCTCAAGGTATTGTTCATTATTATAACTTAACACTACTACAGAAAGAGTCACTTTATTTTCCATTCTGAAAATACTCCTTTATTCTACTACATATATCTAATGCCTGATTTTCTGTTAAATCAGCATACATTGGAAGACATAATATATTTTGAGATACTTCCTTTGCAATCGGGGTTGTATTATAATCTTGGAACAATGGCATGTCATTCGTTGCCGGATAAAAATATCTTCTTGAGTAGATTCCCGCCTGTTCCATATATTTCATCAATCCATCAGCTGAAAATTTACTGTCACTGACAAACACCGGATAATAACCATAATTGTATTCTACATCATCCCGTCTTTGCAGCAATATCAGAGAGGAAATATCCTTTAATTCATCATCATATATCTCGGAAATTTTTCTTCTTTTCTTAATATTATCATCTATATGTCGCAAATTAACAATTCCCATGGAAGCGGAAAATTCATTCATTTTTGAATTGACGCCATTGTATACTGTAAGCGCATCTGATATACCAAAATTGGAACGCGCCACAACTTCTTTAAGCATCTCTTCGGACTGTAATACTGCCATTCCGCCTTCAATAGAATTAAATACTTTCGTACCATGAAAACTGAACATAGATGCATCGCCGTAAGTTCCAATATCTTCCCCTTGAACCCTGACTCCAAAGGCATGCGCCGCATCATAAATAACTTTCAAGTGATGTCTGTCAGCAATATCCTGTATTTTTTTCACATCACAGGGAGAACCGTATACATGCACCGGAACAATCGCAACAGTATCAGGAGTAATTAATTCTTCGATTTTATCCGCATCAATATTATAATCTTTCCTGTTAATGTCACAGAATACCGGCTTATGACCCGAATTCAGTATTGCCAATGTAGTTGAAACAAACGTAAACGGTGTTGTTATGATTTTCCCCGGCTCTATGCAGGATAAAAGATTCTGCAGCATCATATGTCCGTTGCACTGTAAATCAATATGCTGGTAATTATATTTTTCTTTGATTACTTTCTTAAACTTCTGATACTTTGGTCCAAAGTTTGTTATGTGTTTTGTCTCCCAAATAGATTTTATCTCTTCTATATATTCCTCATATTCAGGCAACGCAGGTCTGGTAACAAATATTTTTTCCATCGCTAATACCTCCAGTCCATGAGTGCTGTCACGCAATCCAAATCAAAAACCGGTATGCCGCATTTCTTTGACACATCATATCTTTCTCTGAATGAATCATCAATAAATATAGCATCTTTATGTTTAATGTAATCACTTTTCAATGTATTATCCTTAATGTGAATAATGTTGTGGAAAAGGGATTTATCAATATGATATTTTTGTAATGACTGTTCTATATCTTTTGCATGTCTTGTCAGTAACTCAATTTTTTTGTTTTTATTCAAACACTGATAAATAAACGCGATTACCTCTGTGTTGACCGTATCTTTATACGTTACAGTATCATCAAAATCAATATATACATAATTGTAGTCAATATCTAATATATACTTATTAGAAAAAGCCCTGTCAACTTCCGCATGGTTTAACAGATTTGGTATCGCCTTAACCTGATAGCCCATCAGCTGGTATACTGTATTTAGAATGTAGTTAAATCCCCTGACACGGCTGGTAGACATGCTTCCGGCAACACGCGGCGCCATTTCCAGCAATTTGAAATGTCCTTTTGCATCAAGTTTTACTTGGAAAAACCACACTCCATTCAACGATACTTTTTTGTTAATGCTTTCAGCAATCTGCTTTACTTCATCCGGCAGTTTCACCGTGACGGAATGTACACTGATGCCGGTTTTAATACGTTTTCTCTGACGCATCGAAGCAGCAATCAATTCTCCCCGGCTGTCGGTAAAGCAGTCAATCGTATATTCATCTCCAGGCAATAATTCAGAAATTACATATTCATCTGCCTTCTTTCGGAGAAATTCAAGGTCATCCATTGTGTTTATTTTCATAATTCCCTGCGAGCCCTGTCCAATATCAGGCTTTGCAAACAGCGGCAGGTCATTTTCAGTTATTTCATCAATGTGATATGTCTTTGGTATATACCATTCTCCTGCCAGTTTTTCATATGTTTTCTTTTTAGAACGTGCCATGTCGCACGCCTCTTTTTCGGAGGTGGCAATTTTACATTTTATCTCTTCTCTGTGTTCTGACAGATAAAGAATCACATCATCATATGCGGGGATTAACACATCTATATGCTTCTCTTGTATAACAGCATTTAATTCTTCCATAAAAGTATCAGCGGTAATAAAAGAGATTCCCTGTATATAGTTTTTATACACCATTCTTCCATGAGAAGAAACAGAACTCAATCCATATAAATTAATATGTTTGTCAAACTTTAATGCATTATGCACCTCTAATCCAATCTCTGAACCACATGGAAATACTAAAACATTAATCATCTTTATCCTCTTTCAAAACAATATCCAAAACCTTCTCGCAAGAATGTCCGTTACAGTATTTTGACATACTGTCGCAAAACTCACGTAACTTTTTAGAATGTTCATAATCATATTGTTCAATATTTTCTATCGCCTCAATCAGGCTGTCATTATTCTGAAGAATCGGACCAGGTAATGTATCCATTCCAACATAGAGACCTCGGGTTTCATTGATGTATTCTTCCAAATCATACGCATAGAACAATATCGGTTTCTTTGCGCTGGCAAAATCATAGAATACGCTGGAATAATCAGTAATGAGAATATCCGCAATGCAAAGTAACTCCATAACATCTTCTTCCCCACTGACATTTAGTAAAAAATCTTTATACCTGCTATCTATCTCCAAACTGTCAGCAATTAAGTGATGCAGTTTTACAAGCAGAACATACTCCCCGCTGAATTTTTGATACAACTCTTCAATATCAAACGGAAGCTCAAAATCATACCCTCTCACATAGTCTCCCTGCAAATCTCTCCACGTAGGTGCATAAACAATCACTTTTTTTCCTCGAATTGCAGGATACTGTGCAAATAATCTGTCCTTTGCCTTATTTTTTAATTCGTCTTTATAAAAAATATCGTTAATCGGATACCCTTCCTTGATTAAAGTCTTTTTAAATCGAAAAGCATTTACCAGCTTGTCCGCACCATAATCATTGTCCGCCAAAAAATAATCCCAGTTCTGACTTTCCTGATAAAGATTTCCAAATGCCTGTTTTTCCGGTCCCTCGCACTCAATATCAAATCCCAGTTTTTTCAGTGGAGTACCATGCCATGTCTGCAGATAAACTGTCTCCTGCCTCTTTTGTTTTACCGGGAAGAGAATGTTATTCACCCAATATTTTGCTTTTGCCAGATAGTAAAAGTATTCAGAAGTTCCTCTCTCTACCAGAATCGGATTTCCCGGAATACGTTTACTGTCTACATCAGGGTATGCCCATACAAATTTAAAATCAGAATATTTTGGATTGGAAATCATATATTCATATAAATATTTCGGATTTCCCGTATAATTTTTTCCAAGATTTGCCTCGAAGAATATCAAATGATCATCTGCTTCTTCATTTTTGAGCGTCTCAAAATATTTTTCCCGACCTGTCTGGAATTTAATTCCCTTCTCGTATTCATCCACTGATGTATGCCATGCATTTAGATTATACTGATTGATTCCAAGATAGAAAGATGTAACCATATCTTCGGGCATATAGCACGTATAAAGGTATCTTTCTTTTGTAGAATAATCAGCATTCTTTTTTACCAGAAATCCTGTCTCTTTATAACCACCGACATATTGAATACCCAATCGGAAATTTAAACGGGCATTGTAGTACATATTTTCATGCAATTTGTCCATATCAATTATAATACTGTCAGTTATGGTTCTATCTGCTCTGTCAAATGTTTTTTCATGAAGGACAAAATTGTTCTTTGCATAATTATCCGTAACATACAATGTATATTTTTTAATCTTTGACAACAGCGAATAAACCTGTATGTCAAGTATGATTTTCCCATCTTTTTCCGATACGTCACAGTCTGATGTGAACGTGTTTGTTGCCAAATCAAAATCATATTTTTCATTGTATAAATAATGATTGTCTTTGTTACAAATCAATAATATCTGCCGATCAAAGAAAGTGAGTACATTGCCGTACGCTTCACTTAAAATATAATCCTCTGCCGCTCTGGTTTTTGGCTGTATAATCTTAATCCAGTTTGTTTCCAGTTTATTTCCATTCTTTCCGTATATCTCAAATTCTAATAAAAATCTGTCAATCAGATTAATCTCCCGATCCAGAAGGCTGTTTACATTTTCTATCACGACTTGAGTATCCGTAGGTATTGACACAACTTTCTCTCTTTCATTGGTCTTTAAATCTTTAATATATAATATAAATTCACTGCATTTTTTATAGTTTTCATTCAGATTAATCAGTAATTTATTTTCGCTTGCCTCGTATGAAATCTTGTCGATATATTTATATTTTGGTTTCAATTCCTGTATTTTTACTTTCAGTTTTCCCGGTTCAAAGATATAACAATTATCAGGCTCTGCAATATACAGTCTGGATAAATCCTCCCGGATTGTTATTGTTTGGTCTGATATATTTTTTGTGACAATAGGAATATAACAGTCTTCTTTTAACAAGAGTATCTGCATTTCTCCGTTTTCTTCAAAAAGAGTATATATATCATTAACTTCCACTCTGTCACTTGAAATCTCAAAAGATTTTATAATCTCATATTTATTATTGACAAACAGAAGTCTTTTCTTGTCATCCCGATTTTCTTTGTTCGAACAAAACATATGGAAATCAATCCGCAGACTGTTATCCACCACATCAAAAGCAACCAACGCATATTCTGCATCGGCTGTACTATATTTTTTATCATTTACTTTTACAAAATGCTCTCCAATCTCAAAATCAAATTCTTCTCCTTCAAAAGTGGCTGTAATGGAATACCCCTCCACCAGAAGTTTAAAATTCTTATTTCTGAGCATAGTCAGGGAGGCATTGTTTAGAGGCAAATATACCTTTCCTTCTTTGCTTTTCGTTTTTTTATTATTTTGAGTTTCTACAAATGTCCATGGATTATGAAATTTAGCAGGAGTTTCCATTACGATATTATTATTTTCAATATATATTTTTATTTCCGGTTTTAAGGAACTCCTTAATTTTCTCCCCAGTTTACTTTTTATAACACTGAAATAAATCCGTTTAAATATCCTTTTTATTATCATAATTTAATCTCCTAATGCATATTCAATTAATTTTACCATAATATGGAATTCTTTTCAATTCTAATAAATGCTGTCAAGAACCTCAAAATAAGTCTCAAATGTCTTTCTGCAGCACATTGGATTATTAATAACAACACCTTCCAGTTTTAACCCTGCCATGGCAAAGCTCATAGCCACACGGTGATCCTCATATGTATCAATTTCTGCACCATGTAATGTTTGAGGAACAATCAAAACATTTGTCATATTGTTTTCTTCTATAATTTCTGTCCAGCATCCTATCTTTTTTAGTTCATCTGCCATTACCTGCACCCTGTCTGATTCCTGTTTTCTGATATGAGCAATATTTAAAATCTTTGTTGGAGTTTCTGCAAAGGCGGCAACAACTGCCATTGTCAAAGCCTGATCGGAAAAATCTGACATATCCAGCTCGATGCCATGATAAGATTTTATTCCTGTGGCATCTATCTCTACCGCATCTGCCTCTTCTCTTAATATGCATCCTAACTGTTTAAGTATGTATAAAAATTTTACATCTCCCTGCATGGAATCCAGATGGATTCCTTTCACTTTACTTTTAACCCCCAGTAATAACGCCATCGCATAAAAATAACATGCAGCGGACATATCCGGTTCAATTTTATATTCCTTTTTGGAAAAACACTGCTTTTTAATTACATATTTCTTTAATTCTTCCCCTGTTTTTTCTTTTGCGTTTTCTATTTCTACATACTTTATTCCAAACTGTTCTAACATTCGTAAGGTAATCTTAATATATGCTCCATTAATTCTGGAACCTGTAAGTGTAATATTTAATCCATTTACAGCGCCGGCAAGCAGCAGGGCGCTGGCATATTGACTGCTGTCCGTGGTATCAATACTAATATCGGGCTGTTTTATTCCCTTTGAATGAATCTCAAAAGGAAAATGACCTTCCTGCTCCAGACAATGAATAATTACGCCTTTCTCCCGTAAACTCTCCAAAAGACGACTCATCGGACGTTTTTTCATCTGTTCGGATGATTCTAAAACATAATCACCACCACATACTGCAAGAAGTACCGTCATAAATCTTGCGGCAGTCCCTGCACTACGCACATTGATTGTCGCATGGGGATTTGGAATACAACCGTTTTCTCCTTTTATTGTCACCTGTTTTCTTTCTTCGTCAATATCAAGCTGAAATCCCAGCCGGTCCAGGCAATCTAAAAAGGCTCTGGAATCATCACTGAATAATACCCCTTTTAGTTTACAGCTTCCATTAGACATTGCCGCCAGCATTAACGCTCTGTTGGTAATACTTTTGGAACCCGGAACCTCCACATTAATATTCTTTTTTTCCGTCACTTTTTTTACAATATATTTTTCCATAGTCTTTTCACACCTTTACTGTATAAACATTGCATCGCCAAAACTAAAAAATCTGTATTTTTCTTTCACTGCCTCATCATATGCCTGTAAAACATTTTCTCTTCCTGCTAATGCTGATACCAGCATCAGTAATGTAGACTCCGGTAAATGAAAATTTGTAATCAGACAATCGATTGCTTTAAACTGATAACCCGGATAAATAAATATCTGGGTCCAGCCACTTCCCGGATGAACTATACCCTTTTCATCGGTAACCGTCTCAAGTGTTCGCGTACTGGTAGTTCCAACAGCAATAATCCTTCCACCATTGGCACGACATTGATTTATCATCTCTGCATCCTTTGTGTCTACCATGTAAAATTCCGAATGCATATGATGCTCCAGAATATTTTCCACCTTGACCGGACGGAATGTTCCCAACCCTACATGTAACGTAACATGAGCTATTTTTACACCTTTTTTTTCTATCTCATCTAACAATTCTTTGGTAAAATGAAGCCCTGCTGTTGGTGCGGCAGCTGATCCCTCGTACTTGGCGTAGACCGTCTGATACCTGTTTTTATCCTTTAATTTATGAGTGATATATGGTGGTAACGGCATTTCACCTAGTTGATCCAGTACTTCTTCAAAAATTCCCTGATATTTGAATTGTATCAGTCTGTTTCCTTCCTCTACAATATCTACAACTTCACCTGTTAAAAGCCCTTCGCCAAAATTAATGACTGTTCCTATTTTGCATTTCTTTCCGGGTTTTACCAAAGTTTCCCAAATATCATTTTCACGGCGTTTCAGAAGAAGCACCTCAATCCTTGCATCAGTTCCCACTTTACTTCCATAAAGTCTTGCCGGCAGAACTTTTGTATCATTAATTACAAGGCAGTCACCTTTATTTAAATAGTCAATAATATCTTTAAATATATGATGTTCGGTATTACCTGTTTTTTTATCCAACACCATTAATCTGGAACTGCTTCTATCTTTCAACGGATCCTGTGCAATCAGTGCTTCCGGCAGTTCATAATAATAATCATGCAGACTCATTTGTTGTTTCATAATCAAAATCCTTTTCTAAATTTCCTACTGTATTTTTCATTCAACCGGTTTTACAAGCTATTACAACGCTTCGCTATCCAGCACAATGGTAAACGGTCCATCATTCACTAACTGCACTTTCATATCAGCGCCGAAAACTCCCCGTTCAGTCACCGGAACCTGTCTCCTGCACTGTTCAATAATATATTCATACATCTTATCTGCCATATCCGGCGCTCCTGCTTTCGTAAAAGACGGTCTGTTTCCTTTTTTACAATCGGCATAGAGGGTAAACTGGGAAATCAAAAGAAGCTGACCGTTTACATCAGAAAGCCCCAGATTCGTCTTTCCGTTTTTATCATCAAAAATGCGCATATTACAGAGTTTTTTGATCATTTTATCTGCAATTTCTCTCGTATCTGTTTCCGAGACCCCAATCAGAACAAGAAACCCTTTTCCAATCTTTCCAACGATTTCATTTTCTACAGTTACAGACGCTTCCGTTACCCTCTGTATCACAAACTTCATGAAAATCTAATCTCCTTTCACTCCCTGTTTTAGTAGAACAGAAATGAGAGAGAAACTATTATCTGTCGCTTCTCTCTCATTTTTCAAATATAAAATGATAGTAAATACCCTATCCCCGAAGCTGAATACCCAATTCCTCCAGCCCATTCAGGATTTTTTTCATTGCACCTGCAACATCACTTTCTTCAAGGGTTCTGTCTTTTGCCCGGAATATAATATTGTAAGCAACAGACTTAAAGCCCTCTTCAATCTGGTCGCCTTCATAAATATCAAACAGTTGATAACTCTCAAGAATTTTACCTCCACGCTGCTCAATAATCTGCTCAATCTGTCCCACCAGTATTTCTTTTGGAGCCACCATAGAGATGTCTCTTGATACAGCAGGAAATTTCGCAATTCCAACGTATTTTTTATCAAAATCAGCCATTTTATAGATGTAAGGCATATCAATAACAGCTACATAAACCCGCGTCTTCATATCATAATTTTCGCAGACACTAGGATGTACCTCTCCCAAATATCCAATCACTGTATTTTTATACACAATGTCTGCCTGACGTCCCGGATGTAAAAACGGTTTTCCTGCTTTTGCATCATACCGGATCTTCTTATTCATTCCTACCTGACCTAAAAATTCCTCAACGACGCCTTTCATGGTAAAGAAATCTCCATCCCCGTAGAAACCAAGTGTAAACTGCATTCTCTCATCCGGAAGGTCTGTGATAGGAACTTCCTTTGGAAGATATATGTTACCCATTTCAAAAAGTCTTACGTCCTTATTTCTCCTATTATAGTTAGTAGCAAGGGACGTTAATATACCGTTAAGGGACGTAGTTCGCATCACACTGAAATCTTCCCCTAAAGGATTTGAAATTTCTACTGTTTTTCTCAATTCACTATCCGGCGGTAATAACAGTTTGTCAAATACCTTCGGACTTTCGAAGGAATACGTCATTCCCTGGGAGAATCCACAATACAGTGCAACACTTCTGGCAATCTCGTCAATTTTTAATTTATCAGATAGTTTTCCTGTTGTTGCCTCTCCACTCGGAAGTGTTGTCGGAATCTTATCATATCCGTAAAATCTGGTAATTTCCTCTGCAATATCACACATTCCAAGTAAATCCTGCCGGAAGGTAGGTACTGTAATAGTTTTCGTGTCTGCATCGTATTTCAGTTCTAATGCAGGGAAATAAGAAACCATCTCCTCTTCCGTCAAGTTCAGTCCAATTAAATTATTTACATAATCCGGATCAAAAGGAATGGTTTTCTCCTTATTTTTCTCCGGATATACATCAACGATACCTTCTACTACTTCTCCGGCGCCTAACTCTTCAATTAACTGACATGCTCTATTGATTGCCGCTTCAGCATTATTTGGGTCAAGACCTTTTTCAAACTTGCCGGAAGCATCTGTCCTAAGCCCTGCCCTTTTTGATGAAAGGCGGATATTGGTTCCATCAAAACACGCTGCTTCAAACAGCATATCATGCACATCATCTGTTATCATGGAATTTTCACCACCCATGATACCTGCAAGACCAACAGCCTTTTCACCATCGCAAATCATAAGCATATCGTGGTCCAATTCCCTCGTTTGTCCATCGAGGGTTACAAACTTTTCTCCATCCTGCGCACGTCGAACAATAATTTTATTATCCGTAATTGTAGAAAGGTCATATGCATGCATCGGCTGTCCAAACTCTTCCATAACATAATTTGTAATATCTACCAGATTATTAATAGGTCTGATACCACAGGCGGAAAGCCTTCGCTGCATCCATTCCGGTGATGGTGCAATCTTTACGTTTCTTACAACTTTTGCACAATATCTCGGACAAAGTTCAGGGTCCTGTACCTCTACGGAAATATAATCATTGACATCGCCTGCTGTTCCAACTGCCTTTACTTCAGGTGCTATAAATGGTTTTCTAAAGGTTGCGGCTGCTTCTCTGGCAATACCAATCACGCTGTAGCAGTCCACTCTGTTAGATGTTATCTCATATTCAAATACAGTCTCGTGCAGCCCCAATACTTCAATAGCATCCGCACCTACTTCCACGCTGTCATCAAAAATATAAATTCCATCTTCCGGTGCTTCAGGATAAAAATCTCTTGTGGAACCTAATTCCTCAATCGAGCACATCATACCATTGGACTCTATTCCACGTAATTTTCCTTTTTTTATTTTAATTCCACCCGCTTTTTTAGAACCATCATGACCTCCTGCCACTTTACCTCCGTCTAAAACTACAGGTACTTTCTGTCCTTCTTCTACGTTTGGTGCTCCGGTTACAATCTGTATTATCTCTGTTCCAATATTTACCTGACAGACAACCAATTTATCTGCGTCCGGATGCTTTTCTATTTTTTCAATCTGTCCTACAACAATTTTGTCAAGGTCTGCGTCCAAACGCTCAAACCCTTCGCACTTTGTACCGGATAATGTCATTGCATCCATGTATTCCTGATCCGTACATTCAAGTTCAGGAACATATGCTTTAATCCATGATAATGGTGTATTCATCTATTCATTCTCCTTTCAAATCTACCATATATAATCTGAAAACCTGCTAGAACTGGTTTAAGAAACGGTCATCATTCTCATATAATAATCTCATATCATCTATTTCATATTTCAATAATGCAATTCTTTCCAGTCCGACTCCAAAAGCAAATCCCTGATATTCATTTGGATCTATTCCACTCATTTCAAGAACATGAGGATGAACCATACCGCATCCAAGAATTTCAATCCAGCCTTCACCCTTACAGAATCTGCATCCTTTTCCACCACATTTAAAGCAGGTAACGTCTACTTCTGCACTTGGCTCTGTAAATGGAAAGTGATGTGGTCTGAATTTAATCTGTGTATCCTTTCCAAATAATTCTTTTGCAAACTGTTCCAATGTTCCCTTCAAATCTGCCATTGTAACATTTCTATCAATTACAAGCCCCTCAATCTGATGGAAAGACGGCGAATGTGTTGCATCCACCTGATCTGACCGGAACACTCTGCCCGGTGATACAATTCGAATCGGCGGCTTGGTATTTTCCATAACTCTTGCCTGAACAGATGAAGTCTGGGTTCTCAACACAATATTTTTATTAATATAGAATGTATCCTGCTCATCTTTTGCCGGATGGTTCGCCGGAATATTCAAAGCTTCAAAATTATAGTAATCAAACTCTACCTCCGGACCTTCTACCACTTCATATCCCATGCCAACAAAGATACGCTCTAATTCTTCCAGCGCCAGTGTGTTTGGATGTTTATGACCGACTTTATTTTTCTTCGCAGGAAGTGTTACATCAATCACCTCTGCTTTCAGCTTTGCTTCTCTTGCCTTTGCCGCAAGTTTTTCCCTTACTTCTTCCATCTTTTCTTCAATGGCTTTTCTTGTATCATTGACTAACTGACCTACCTTTGGTCTTTCCTCCGGTGCCACGTCTTTCATACCTTTTAATACTTCAGTAAGCTGACCTTTTTTCCCAAGGATTTCTACCCGGATTTCGTTAAGAATGTCCATATCCTCAGCATTTTTAATTTTTGTAATTGCCTCTTCTTTAATTGCCTGTAGTCTTTCTTTCATAATGCTTATCCTTTCTTCTTTATTTTTACCATAAATAATTGTCAAACCACATTTATATAAATAGCAAAAATCCCTGCATCTAATGATGCAGGGACGAAAAATCTAATTCCGCGGTACCACCCTAATTCTCACGAATTTGTGAACTCTTGTTATGCATAACGCGCATAAAACGTCATTAACTACTATTATTTCACTAATGCGGCTCCTGTGGGAAATTCGATACATTACCGTTACCTGAAAAACTTTCCAGCCAGTGCGTTTTTCTCTCTGAAGGAATAGTCATGCTCTACTATGCACATTCATCGCCTTTTCACAATGAAAATATTTTAGCATAGAAAAAAATCAGTGTCAACCAAGGAATCTATTAACTTACTTTAAACGAATCCGTATAAACAGTTGTATGCCGATTAAGTGCATCTGTCTTATCTTCATCGAAGTCATATGTTATATCAATCTGTACATTATATTTTACATTCTCTTCGATTTTGCTCATATCAAGCTTGAATGCTGTATTGGAAATTTTGCCAAAAGTAATTTCCTGAACCGTTTCTCCAT
Source organism: uncultured Lachnospiraceae bacterium (assembly GCA_947625755.1). Lineage (GTDB taxonomy): Bacteria > Bacillota > Clostridia > Lachnospirales > Lachnospiraceae > Eubacterium_G. The sequence continues at coordinate 245,608 of CANQPJ010000001.1, forward strand.
TTTCCTTCGTAATTGTCACTCTTCCGTTCACAAATGTCTCCTCTTTATCACTTACGACAAACGCAAAAATCGTTGAGTCAAGTACACTGACTATGGAGACGTCATCTATGGTTGGAATGACAGATTTCAACACTTCGATTTTCGTAACATCAGTCACTTCAACATCACCACTTTGCACGAATTCTACGCTGGAAACTTTAATCTCTTTCTTTCCTGCTTCTGTTGGTGCAGGGAAACTTACAGTATAAACGTTGTCCATTTTCCCGGCTGTTGTAGGAATCTTAATTGAATTGACTGTAATATAACTGATTTTTTCTTTTGTATTTGCCTGAATCGTATAAGTTGCCGTTAATTTCTGACCTTTATTTACATAGTATACCTCTTCCCCATTTGCATCCGTAATGGTACAATCTGCAATGGTCGCTTTGATTGGCACACGGATAATCTGATTGTACTGCTTCGTTTCTGTAACAATCCCGCCAACTCCAAGGTCGTATTGATACTCTACTTTTACTTTGTAATCTCCTGCCTCACCGATATCAAATTCTACGGTATTCTTACCGCTCTCAATTTCTTTTTCTGCAATCGGATTGCCTTCATCATCCGTCAGATATGCTGTCATCGTTTTCAGTGTGCTATCCATATCTTGTATTACAAACGCTACTGTTATTTTCGAATCTGAAAGCCCGGTCTCAATCTCATCTCCTAATACCGGTGTTTCCTTTAGCACGTCAACCTTTACTCTGTAGTCTGTCGGAATCTGTCTGCCATTATCCAGCACAATTCCGGTAATGATTATCTCCTGACTGCCCGCACTTTCCGGTGCCGGAACTGTCACACGGTAACGGCTTTCTTCTATCTGCTCTACATAATATTTCTGACTTCCTATAATAACGGAATTGATTTCCGCAATCGGTGTAATCTCTATATTCAACTCTAAAACAATCAGTTCCCCTTTTTTTGGTGTATGATTATATTCCGAATCATTCTCAATATCACAAGTATAATCATTCGGAAGGGTTGGTGTTTCTAACGGTTCTGTTGTTGGCATTTCGCCGGGTTTTACCGTCGGAGATGTTTCCGGTTTATCATTGGGCTTAACAGTTGCCTGTGTCGTTGGCTTTTGGTCTGCCTGATTTGATGTCGGGCTCTTCTTTTTCTTTACAATAACCTTACATTTGAATTTTTTCTTCCCCACTTTTGCAATAATGGTTGTCTTCCCGGCTCTTCGGGCCTTTACAACGCCTTTTTTTGAAACTTTGGCAACCTTCATATTCTTTGATGACCATTTTACCCGAACACCTTTTGCTTTATTTTTTACCTTCAGTGTCTTTTTCTTTCCTACCGTCAAGATAATTTTTTTCTTATTCAGTCTCACATTTTTTGCTGCAGAAACATCTGTCGAAGTAATTGGTAACATACTAATCACAAAAACTACTGTGAACAACACTGTGACGAATCTTTTGATACCGTTCATACAATCTTCCTCCTAAAAAATTTTTCACATTGCATAACGAATGCAAAAACGGGAAGCCTTTATCTATGGCTTCCCCATTTTCGTTTTATATATCATATTGTGTCGGCAACTAAACTTCCAGAGTGTCAGATGCTGTATCGATTGTTTTACTTTCCGAAACCTCTTCCACTGCTGGCACTGCCTGATGTACAATCCTTCTCTGTTGGCTTTTTACAATCAAAACGGCCCATTATAAACGCTTCCGTCATTACTATCTGAACTTCCGGCTCCGTTTGTTAATGCTGCCGGCGTATCACAGTAAATCAAAACATATTCTGTGCCTGCACTTAACCGAATCCAACCCGCGCTATATCTCTTGCCCGGATTTACTGATTTCTTTGTCAAAAGAATGTTTAAGTCGTTTAAGTTTTCTATACCAGCTGTCTTTAACGATGTTCCAAGCTTTACATAATAAATATATGTACTCTCATCAATAATATATGGATTTGCATTCTGTCCATAGGCTTTTACAATATCTTGCTCGTAGTCATGTGTCTTAAATGGATTTGAAGAATATATGACTCCAACCGCATCAATCGTAACCTGATCGTCTTCATCTATACTGTCTACAACTTGTTCTATTGCCTCATCAAACTTCACACTTGTCTTAAAACTTACGGTATGTCTTCCGTCACTCATATCCTTCTGAGACCAGTTTCCTTCTGTCGGTATGCTTGAAACCAGCTTATCAAAGGCCTTTACCCAGTTTGCACTTAAATCAATTGCAATGTCTTCAGTCTGTCCTTTTAATAATTCTTCCACCTGTGCCTTTGTGATTTCTTCTAATTTCTCACCATTATCAATACTACTGCAGGTCCATCCTTCAAATGCCCATACCTTACTATCTTTATTAGGATTTGGAAGTTCAATCTTACCCGATTCCACACTTTCAATATTGATTTTCTTCAAATCAATCGCATTTAATTTACCTGCATATTTATTACTGCTGTAATTCAATGTAATGTTTATCAATTCAACTGTTACGTGAATGTTTAATTTCATGCTGGTTACTGATTGTATCGTGTAAATGCCTCTTGCATTAGCAGATATCGGTGTATCATTAACATCGACCTGTTTCACGCGATATCCCAAATCTGTCTTTATATTAAACTGATAAGTATCGCCGTAATTTACCGGTCCTTCTGAAACATTTACTACATCTGCATGATCGTTCGTTTCATCCTCGATAGTAATTTCAACCGGAATTTTCTCTACTGTAACTTTAATGGTCGTGTCCCCCGTCACTACGAACGAATAGTCTGTTCCTGAAGACTCAGCCCTCAAGTTTTCTGATTGCTGCGAAACTATTTTCTCTACTTTTGTTATACGGTATCCGGTATCCGCAACCACACGGAACCTGAATGTCGTTCCATGTGCAATGCTATTTGTTGTACCTGTCGTTGTACAGCTATATCCGGTATCATGCGGTAAAGTAACTTCATATGTGTTGATTGAAACTCCGTTTACCGTTATCTGGCGGTTAGACGTAACATTATCAACGGTATAGACACCATCTTTATCTTGTATCTCTACACCATCTACCAATACCTGTACTTTGCTGTTGGAATATGGCGAATCAAGATCTATTTTGAAGGAAATACTGTCCCCATGGCTCACGCTTTTGACTCCTGTAATAGTCTCATCACCATTTTGAGTCTTATATGTGACACCGGTTTGAGGTATGAATGTTACTCCGTATGTATTTTTTTCGCCTGATGTAACTGTTATTTTAATATTTCCATTAACAGATGGAATAATATATGTTCCTTCATTGACCGGACTAAGTGTTTTCTGATCCTTATCATCGACAGTATACTGAACGCTTGGTGCTCCATAACCTGTTTTTGATTTAACATGAAACTCATAACGAGTTCCCGCTTCTACTGTTGTGTTCAAATCACTTAAAATCTCGTATCCATCCCCACTGTCACCCGACTCTATTTCAACAGTATACTTTTTCCTGACGGTTGTGACTGTAATATTCATCGCTTCAGTTACTTTGTTAATCGTGCAAATCCAGTAATCGTCTTTTTTCACCAACTTCAGGTTGCCATCTTCGACCGTAAACGGTTCATTATTCGCATACACTGCGGTAATTTCATATCCGGCATCTGGGCCGACAACAAAGCTATGTGATGTTCCATAATCAACAGGAACCGATGCATCCAACGGTGTTTTATAACTGCCCTCTGACTCTTCATTCTTATAAAACGACGCTCCTGCCGTCTGCGTATGTAAAATTCTGACCTGCTTGGTAGCGCCCGCAACAATGCTAATGGTAACATCTCCTGTGACATTTGAAAGCATATATTGATTACTTCCGAGGTTATTAAGAGTCCCCTTATCTGATGTCACTAGTGTTACTACCGGAGGCTCTGCATTTTCATTGGGAAGGACATAAAATGAATAATTTCCTCCATGTGGTATGGATGACTGACTCCACATATTGCTTCCCGGAATAATTATATAATTCTTCTCAGCTGGTTCTTGAAATGTCAGGCTATATGTCTTTTCTCTGCTTGATACTGTAATCGTCGTCGGTCCTGTTACATTATATTTATATGTATACTCATCACCGTCAGAAGACTCTTCTGAAACGGTTTTATTATTTATCATAACTACTGGAACTACATTTTTCCCGGGAGTTATTGCTACTTTAAATGTAATCTCGCCTGCCGGACAAGAAACAGTCTTTCCTGAAAGACTCTCTCCCCTATCATCCGTAATTGTATAATCATCACCATCAAACGGATACTCTACATCATATTTAACAACTCCGGCTTTCAAATTGAAACTAATATCACCTGTTCCCAGACTCAAATTAATACTAATTTTATAATTGGGGTCAGCTTCATAACCTGTATTTGACACCGACTGTATGGAAAGGGTATTCCTCTTATATCCTGTAAGACTATCAATTTTCGGCATTGCCTCTGCCTTAACATAAAATGTAAGACTTGAACTAGACCATGCTTCCGCTTCGTCAGGATATTCTACAACTAATGTTTTTGTTGACTGTTGATATGTATACGAATAATTTGTTGCAGGCATTTTTTCATCTGGAACCTCTGTAACATCGTATCCGTCTTCATCCACCAGCGTGTATCCCTCTTCTAACTGTATCGTAATCTTTTTAACAGCCGTTGCTGCCGCTCCTGCCCTATTTACCGGCCATGATATTGCCGTAACACAAATTATAATCGCACATAGAATCGCTGTGAGTTTTTTCTCAATGACTCTTGTTTTACGCTTTTTATTCATTTTAATAAACCTCCTGTTTCTACTGGTATATAATCCGTCTTTCTTTTCTTAATCTTATTATACTCCCAATTGCTAAATAGCATAGGTATAAATTTCCTGATGCGAAGACATCACTTTATTATAAATCCATATCCTGTACATCTGGATGGCTTCCTTCATCAAGCGGATCGTTGTCGTCTCCTCCGCCCACAGGAATATCCCACATGATGCCACTTCTCAATTCAAATCTTGTAATTTCTACAGTTGGTGTTAAATAATGTTTTTTCATAATTTTATCTTTTCCTTTCTTTCCTTTCTGATGAACAACCTGTACGCATTCATTTCTGACAACATCATAACTTTTCGATGGCAACATCATTTTCATGTATTATTACTCAACGTTATGATATTAAAGGCAGTCAGTATATTATTAACATAATATATAGACTATGTCAATGGAAAATTTAGAAAAAAAATTATATTCTAAATGTCAAGTTTTCCTGACAGGATGCAGGTATTACAATGTACAATTTGTCGTTCATTTCAATTATTGTTTGTTTATGGAAAAAATGTTATAATTCGTACATATAATATTACATAACCCCCATATACTATACTTTAAAGAAATATTGGAGTATCAGCTATGAAAAAAAGATTAATGACATTCATATTAAAAATATATGATTTTTGTATCAGAATGACCAGAGACCGTGTAGGAATTTATACTGCCCAGGCTTCATTCTTTATTATTTTGTCAATCTTTCCTTTTTTGCTGCTTTTTTTAAATATTATTGGTATGACAAACATAAGCTCTGACTCCATTATTCAAATGTTAAATATATATGCACCTGAAACAGTGAAACCTCTTCTTATCCAAATTATCAAAGAATTATATACACATGTCTCCGGCACAATCATTTCCATTACAGCTATTATGGCAATATGGTCTGCTTCAAAAGGTGTTCTATCGCTCATGTTTGGTTTGTATGAAATCAGCAAAATTCATCTAAACAGAAATTATTTTGTGTCCAGATTTATTTCTATGCTGTATACTATTTTATTTGTATTCGCAATTATTATCACTATGGTTTTGCTGGTATTTGGCAACAGCATTTTCAAATTTCTGATTTCTTTTTTACCTTTTTTAAAAGAAATCAGTGTGTTCACTTTAATTTTAAGATACTTGGTTTCTTTCCTGATACTTTCTATATTTTTCAGTATCATCTACAAAATTGCAAATTTTAAATTATCTACGGTTCGCAAAACAATCCCCGGAGCTATGTTTAGTTCTCTTGGCTGGTTGGTTTTCTCTTATGTTTTTTCTATCTATATTGATAATTTTTCCAATATGTCTTATATGTATGGAAGTTTAACAGCTGTTATCATCATGATGCTTTGGATTTACTTTTGTATCTACATTTTCTTTATCGGCGCTGAAATAAATAAAAAACTTTACCCGGAAACAGAGGCAAAGTTTTTTCAATCACGCAATATTTCTGAAAAATAAAGTTACAATTCCGTAAGCTGTACTTTATCGTAAAATCTTTTTAATATATTATCAAATGTCTTCTTTTCTTTTGCCAGTTCGATTGCAGCATTCTGGCTCATTCCGCTTCCATGCCCAAAACCTCCGCCATATATTTTAAAACCATTGCTCTGTTTTTCTATATAAATAAAAGCACTGGGAAGCATATCCAATCCGGTTCTGTTTTCTCCATTATTCAGCTGGATTTTCGCATATACGGAACACAATGCCTTTCTTATGTCATTTTGCTTATTCATAATTATTTGTTTTTCACTTCCATATACAGTAATCTGTGATGCAATTCCCCCTACGCCACGCGAATTGATTTCAATTTGTTTTACTTTTCCTATATTACTTCCGGTCAGAGCATAAATACTGTTTACAATTTGTTCAGAAGTCAGTTTTGTTTCCCATCGGAAAAAAGGATAGCTACTTTCATATGCTTTTGGACAACTCATAATAAACTTTTTAAACGTATTATGTGACATTAAATTCTGTGCTTTTGTCTTTGTAATATTTTCTCCTTTTAAATAGATTTTCTTATCTTTTCCCCATATTTTATAATCTGTAGTATATCCACAGGAAGTAGAAAAGTAATATGCATTAATCAGTCTGCCTTTATATTTCATAACAATTCCTGACGTTTCAGAAGCTGCTTTATAGCATTTTTCTCCTGCTCTGATCCTATTGTATACCTGAAATTCTGTACTATCATCTGCGACAGCATTATACTTTCTGTATTCTTTTGCCTTTGATTTTAAAATATATGTTCTTGCACAAACTGCCTGTGCTTTTAACGCCTCTATCGGTGCCTCTTCTCCCATCTCACTGGAGATTACTCCTGCAATGTATTCTTCCAGTTCAACGTGATTAACAAGAACCAGCCCCTTCGCGGTTTTATATACATAAAATACACCAGAGTATGTAGGAGATGCATTCTCAATATTATGTCCAACCAGACGCATTCTTTTTTTTGAGCTGATTTTCAATACATGACTCTTATTAAAATATCGGCTTTTACTGCCTATGTTTACATGTTTCGCATTTGTTTTATTTCTATAATTTTTTCCATAATATATATCTATATTTTCACTTTTTATTTCTAAATTACCATGATAAATAGATTGGTAATCATTACTCATAATAACAATATTGACATATTTTTTCTGATGAGTTTTTTTATTTTGTTGAATATTTTTTTCGTTTTTCGGTTTCGCATTTGCTGTAAGTGCGGTTTTCGTTCCCTTATCCTCTAATTTTTTTATCTTTATAATTGCCTCCTGACAGCTATAATTTAATATAGAAACACTTAACGCGATAATACAAGATAGAGCCATCAATATTTTTTTCATTTCTCTTCACCTGCCTATACTTATATAGTATATTCATCTTCTGTATGAAATAATCTATTGATTTCATGCAAGTTTCCCCTAACATAAAAAGAACGCAACATATAACAATGCTGCGTTTTCTTCTTATGTATACCTGAGGTGTCGTCCTGTGTTTTGAGTCCTAGCACAAGCCAGGTGGGCAACCGCATCTAAAGTTACTGTTTTCCACTAAAATGAGGCTTGACATCCCTTTAGAAATATAGGAATCCCTTTCATCAAACTGTAGGTTCAAAATTAACAGGTTCCTTAACACTTCAGGCACTTTTATTATAATCTATCAGACATAGTTTTGCAATAATTTTCAATAGGCAAATTCTGTGATTTTTCGTTAATATTCTACCTATATTTGCGGACCGGCAGTAACAAGTGCTTTACCTGCTTCATTACCTGTATATTTCACAAAATTCTTATTGAATCTCTCGGCAAGATCTTTTGCTTTTGCTTCCCATTCTGATACATCTGCATATGTATCACGTGGATCAAGAATTGCAGAATCAACACCCGGAAGTTCTGTCGGAACTTCAAAGTTAAACATAGGAATCTTCTTTGTCGGTGCATTATTAATATCACCACTTAAAATGGCATCAATAATTCCTCGTGTATCTTTAATAGAGATACGCTTTCCGGTTCCGTTCCATCCTGTATTTACTAAATAAGCCTTTGCTCCATTCTGTTCCATTCTTTTTACAAGTTCTTCAGCATATTTTGTTGGATGAAGCTCTAAAAATGCCTGACCAAAGCATGCGGAAAATGTTGGTGTAGGTTCCGTAATTCCACGCTCTGTACCTGCAAGTTTTGCTGTAAATCCGGACAGGAAATAGTATTGTGTCTGCTCCGGTGTCAGGATAGATACCGGTGGTAATACACCAAATGCATCTGCTGATAAGAAAATAACATCTTTTGCAGCCGGCGCTGTGGATACCGGACGAACAATATTTTCAATATGATTAATCGGATAAGAAACACGTGTGTTTTCTGTTACGCTCTTATCATCAAAATCAATCTTTCCATCTGCATCAACAGTAACATTTTCTAAAAGAGCATTACGCTTAATTGCATTGTAAATATCCGGTTCAGATTCTTTATCCAGATTAATAACCTTTGCGTAACATCCACCTTCAAAGTTGAATACACCGTTATCATCCCAGCCATGCTCATCATCACCAATCAGTAATCTCTTCGGATCTGTAGAAAGAGTTGTCTTACCTGTTCCGGACAAACCGAAGAAAATAGCTGTATTCTTTCCGTCCATGTCGGTATTTGCTGAACAATGCATAGATGCGATACCCTTTAATGGAAGGTAATAGTTCATCATTGAGAACATGCCCTTCTTCATTTCTCCACCATACCATGTGTTCAAAATAACCTGTTCACGGCTTGTAATATTAAATAAAACTGCTGTTTCTGAATTTAAACCAAGTTCCTTGTAATTCTCAACTTTTGCCTTTGAAGCATTATATACAATAAAGTCAGGCTCAAAGTTTTCAAGCTCTTCATCTGTTGGAACAATAAACATGTTCTTTACAAAATGCGCCTGCCATGCTACTTCCATAATAAATCTTACAGCCATACGTGTATCTTTATTTGCTCCACAAAACGCATCTACAACATACAGCTTTTTGCCGGAAAGTTCTTCAACTGCTAATTTTTTGCATGCTTCCCAAGCCTCTTGTGATGCCGGATGATTATCATTTGGATACTCCTCTGAAGTCCACCAAACTGTCTTTTTAGAATTTTCGTCTTCAACGATAAATTTATCTTTCGGTGAACGTCCGGTATAAATACCAGTCATAACGTTTACTGTGTCAAGTTCCGTTATCTGTCCTTTTTCATAACCTTCTAATGCCGGATTTGTCTCATCTTCAAATAACTGTTCATAGGAAGGATTATGAATGATTTCATTCACACCTGTAATGCCATATCTGCTTAAATCAATTGTTGCCATTTCCTCTACCTCTTTTCTCTAATATCGTCAAATTGATGAACCCGTCTCCTAAAGAATACCGGTCAGCAACTCCACAGTGAATTATAAACGAACCCTTTTGTAATGTCAATCTCAACCGTTTTTAATATTTTTTTCTACTATATCATCTTTACCCTTAAATATACTATTCTCTGCGATTACTCCACGAACACTGGATAATGGATAAATATTACAATGTCTCCCAATAACCGTTCCCGGATTCAAGACGGAATTACATCCTACTTCCACATAATCTCCTAACATTGCCCCGAACTTTTTTAACCCTGTCGCAATATGTTCATCTCCATTCTTGACGACTACCAGAGTTTTATCGGATTTCACATTAGATGTAATGGAACCTGCTCCCATATGGGAATGCGTACCTAAAATACTGTCTCCAACATAATTATAATGTGGTACCTGAACCGTATTAAACAAAACAACATTTTTTAGTTCTGTGGAGTTTCCTACCACGCAGTTCTTTCCAACAATAACCTTTCCTCTGACAAACGCTCCGGGTCTTACTTCTGTACCTGCATCGATAATTAAAGGACCATTCAGTGTGGCAGTCTTGGCAACTGTCACCGACTTATGAATCCAAATATCATCTGCCGGATGTTCAAATTCGTCTAACGACAATGTATTTCCTAACTTCAAAATAAAGTCTCCAATATCTGCCAAAACCTCCCATGGGTAAGTCTTCCCTTCAAAAAGCTCTGCTGCAATCGTTTCATTTAAATCATACATGTCTTTAATTGTATACATATGAAATCTCCTTCTTTTACAATCAGCGTAAACTATTCAACCGTTACGGATTTTGCAAGATTTCTTGGTTTATCTACATTCAATCCTTTTAATACTGTTGTATAATATGCTACTAACTGAAGTGGTACTACTGCTATCATTGGCATTAAAATATCTTCAAGAACCGGTACCTCTATCACTTCATCCATAACACCTTCATTAAACTCGGTTCCTTTTTTACATACAGTAATGGTAAATGCGCCTCTTGACTTTACTTCCACAATGTTACTTACCATTTTTTCTAATAAGGCTTCCTGTGTTGCCACACTAATAACCGGCATTTCTTCAGTTACCAAAGAAATTGTTCCATGCTTTAGTTCTCCGGCAGCATAACTTTCCGAATGAATATATGATATTTCTTTTAATTTCAAGGAACCTTCCATGCTCAATGTATAATCAAGTCCGCGTCCAATATATAATAAACTAGGTGTTGTGACTAACTTACTGGCTACATACTGACATCTGTCGGAGCATTGCATTGTTTCCTCAATTACTTCAGGAATTTTTTCCAGTTCTGCTGTCAGCCTCATACATTCTTCCTTGCTGATACAACCTTTTGCATATGCCATTTCAAAAGCAAACAGATACATAACTGCCATTTGGACAGAAAATGCTTTTGTTGAAGCTACGGAAATCTCCGGACCTGCATGGGTGTAAATAACCATATCTGCCTCTCTGGCAATGGATGAGCCTTTCACATTGACAACCGCCAGTACATTTGCTCCTTTTTCATGGGCTAAATGAAGAGCTGCCTTTGTATCTGCCGTCTCACCGGACTGCGAAATAACAATAACCAAATCATCCGGTGTGACAATCGGATCTCTATAACGAAATTCTGATGCAATATCTACAGTAACCTCACATCTTGCCAGTTTTTCTATCACATATTTTCCTACCATGCCTGCATGCATTGCCGTACCACATGCCACGATAAAGATTTTTCTGATATGCTTTAAACTTTCTTCTGTAATCCCGCATTCTGAAAGATTTGGCATTCCATCTACAATCCTTGGTGCAATAGTAGTCTTGACTGCTGTCGGCTGCTCATGGATTTCTTTCAGCATAAAATGCTCATATCCTCCTTTTTCCGCAGCATCCATATCAAGATCAGAAACTTTTATTTCTTTTACAATTTCCTGTCTGTGAACATTACAGAATTCTACTCTGTCAGCCTTAATTGTGGCAATTTCATTTTCTTCTAACAGATAATAGTTTTTGGTGTACTGCAAAATAGCCGGAACGTCGGAAGCAATGAAGTTTTCTTCCTCTCCAACACCAATAATCAGAGGACTATCTTTTCTCACTGCAAAAATTTTGTTTGGAAATTCTCTAAACATAATACCAAGGGCATAAGCGCCTCTGATGTCTTTTAATGCCTTGATTATGGCGTCAACCGGGTCTCCATCATAATAAAAATCCAGTAATTTTGCTACCGTTTCCGTATCCGTCTCGCTTTCGAAAGAGTATCCCTTCCCTATCAGAAATTTTTTAATATCTTTGTAGTTTTCTATAATTCCATTGTGTACTATAGTTACTCTTCTGCTTCCATGCGGATGAGAGTTAATATCAGATGGTTCTCCATGAGTCGCCCATCTGGTATGTCCGATACCGCAATGACCGTCCGGTTTATGATTTTCACTTATTTTGTCTCGAAGATTCTGTAATTCCCCTTTAGATTTTTCAACAAGAATTTTTCCGTTTTCAAAAACTGCAATACCGGCTGAATCATATCCCCTGTATTCCAGTTTTGATAATGCGTTCAGCAGTACATCCGTACAGTCTCTCTCTCCCACATAGCCTACAATACCACACATTATATTTTCCTCCTATAAATAATAATATAAATTGAATTTATGCTTTTTTTCCTTTTTTCTTATAAAACTGCGCTACATAATTGTAGTAGCGGCTCATTTCTCCTGCGTTATTCAGATGGATAACATTATCAAACCTTCCTTTAATAAACGCATTTAGTTTTTCCATGTATTCATCTGCTGTAATCTGTCCTTCTGCCACCTGAGTCAGTCCCAGTTCCCAGCTGGCAGTCAACTCCGGATTCAGCAGTGACTTAATTGAGCCGTGAACGACTCCGAATATCATTTCTCCTAACTGTGTTGGTGTTATCACCTGTGTCTTTTTGTTCAGGGCAATATATTTAATGTTCGTAAGTTTTTTAATAATTTCAGCTCTTGTAGCACTGGTTCCTATGCCGCTGCCTTTTATCTGTGCCCTCAAATCTTCATCTTCAATGAGCTGACCTGCATTTTCCATGGCAAGTATTAAAGAACCTGATGTATATCTTTTTGGCGGGGTGGTCTCCCCCTCTTTTATATTACATGCAGTTACCGGAATTTTATCCCCCTTTTTCATATTATACAACAAATTCATAAATTCTTCATCAAGACTTTGCTCTATATTTTCACTATATTGAATTTCATTATTTTCATTATCATTATTTTTACTGTTTTTCGTTTTGGCAGCTGTGTTATTATTTTTTTTATCTTTCGGTACCCCTGCAATTTCAAAATAACCTTTTTGAACAAGAATTTTAAAATTAGATGAAAACTGCTCTGTAGTCGTAATTCCATCAGAATATGTGGCAGGCATTACACCTGTCAGCATGGCTTTCTTATATATGGCAGGTGGATAAAAGATACTTAAAAAACGACAGACAATCGCCATATACACCTTTTGATTTATCGGTTTCTGCTTTGCCAGTCCTGCCAATCCCTGTCCGGTGGGTATTATGGCATAGTGATCCGTAATTTTTTTGTCATCTACATATTTTGTTTTCTCCAATCCGTTATATAATCCATTTGCAATGATGTTCTTTGCAAATCCGGCACATGGAACATAATTTTGCAGTCCTCTGATATTTTTATGTATCTCTTTTGAAACTGCTGTAGACAGCACTCTGGCATCTGTTCTCGGATAAGTACATAACTTTGCTTCATATAACTGCTGTACGATATTTAAAGTCTCATCCGGACTGATTTTGAACATCCGGGAACAGTCATTTTGTAATTCCGCCAGATTATATAATAATGGCGGCTGTTTTTTTTCATCTTTTATCGTAACAGACTTTATCGTCATTTCCAATGGATAAGGCTGCTCTGTTTGTTCTCCATGCTGTTCTAATCCTTTGATTAATGCCCGGGCTGTGGTTTTTTCTTTAAATCCATTCTCTTTATACAACAAGGGGGACTCATAAAATCTGGAGCCCTTTACTGCCTTCCACTCTGCATCGATCAATCGTTCTGAAATATCTGCCTGCACTACAACACGATAAAATGCAGTCTTTGTAAAGCTTCTGATTTCCCGTTCCCGACTGCAAATCATACCAAGGACGCACGTCATTACCCGACCTACATTAATCGATTTCCATCCATCTTTTAAATAGTTTTGAATAGAGTTTCCATACTTTAATGTCAAAAGCCTGGAAAAATTTATTCCCATTAAATAATCTTCTTTGGCTCGAAGATACGCCGCATCAGACAGGTTATCATATTCCTTTAAATCTTTTGCCTCCCTGATTCCCCTTAATATTTCTTCCTCTGTCTGGGAATCAATCCACACACGTTTTTCTGACTTGTCTTTTACTCCTGCTTCCTGTGCGACCAGTCGGTAAATATATTCTCCTTCCCGTCCGGAGTCGGTACAAACATAAATTGTATCGACATCATCACGGTTTAATATGCTTTTTACAATTTCAAACTGCTTTTTTACTCCCGGAATCACCTCATATTTCCAGTCTTTTGGAATAAAAGGTAAATCTCCAAGATTCCATTTCTTATATTTTTCATCATATACTTCCGGATAACTCATAGTAACAAGATGCCCTACGCACCATGTTACAATTACCTTATCGCTTTCTATATATCCGTCTTTTCTCGTCGTATTTAATTTTAATGCCTTTGCAAATTCTACGGCAACACTCGGTTTTTCTGCAATAAATACTGCTTTTTTCATTTAATCTCCCGGTAATTCCTAATCAAGTTTATTAATTTCATCCAGTGTCATTGTATAGGAAGGCAGAAATTCTTTAATAAATATGTCAATCTCATCCATTTCCATCTCATCTAATGTTTTTTTTGTGGCAATTTCCGCTTTTTCGAAATCTGTATTTCCCGTATTTCCTTCCTGAATACATTTAATATATGCAGAAAGTTTGTCCGCAGCCTTTACAAATCTCCATTCTTCCGTGTCTTCTTCTACTAAAATATCCTTGTATGAATCCCTCATATCTTCGGGAATCTCCGATAACAGCTGGTTTGCAGCAATATGTTCTACTTTTTTATATGCATCTCTTATTTCCGGTGCGTAATACTTAATCGGCGTAGGAAGGTCTCCGGTAATAATTTCTGTCATATCGTGCAGCATTCCCAACATGGCTATATGCTCTGCATTGAGTTCCTTACCGCAACGTACATTTCCAATAACAGCCAGAGCATGAGCAATAATTGCTACTTCCAGACTATGCTCGGCAATATTTTCATTGATTGTGTTGCGCATCAGTCCCCAACGGTTAATATATTTCATTCTGGCAAGCATACCAAAAAAGTTGTTCATTTTATTTCTCCTTTGCCGCAAAATAATAATGCATATAGTATATCAAATTTTATCGGAATAAGCCACAGGAAAAGAAAAAGCCCGGACAAAATATCCGGCTTTTCTCTTTTCATCAATTATATGGATAAAATCTTCTTTACAATCGCTTCCATGCCATCTGCTTTCACTAACCTCTTATGACGGACTTCTGCATTTCTGATTTCCTCGATTGCATTCGGAACTTTTACATTCCCTATTTTTGATAATTCATCCACGAGTTCAAAATCGCTTAATTTATCATATTTCGGGTCAATGGCATTCATAACGCTTCTTGTAAATTTAAACGGACTCGCTGTTGAAGCAATCACAGTTACCGCATCATCTCCTGTTTCATTTACATATTTTTTGTATGTGCATGCGGCTACTGCTGTATGTGTATCCATGATATAACCGGTCTTTTCATATGTCTCTTTAATGACAGCAGCAGTTTCTTCCTCTGTAGCATAATTTCCATAAAAATCAGCAAGCTCCGCTTTCATCTCATCTGTAATTGTATACTTACCATTTGCTGCCAAACTGGTCATGAACTCTTTGTTTTTTGCCGCGTCATTTCCGGCAATCCTGTAAATTAATCTTTCAAGATTACTGGAAATTAATATATCCATAGATGGTGATGTCGTAAGAATAAATTCCCTGTTCTTATCATATTCACCGGATTGAAAGAAATCAAATAATACTTTATTTTCATTGGAAGCACAAATCAGCTTTCCTATTGGAAGTCCCATGTTTTTTGCATAATATGCTGCAAGAATATTACCGAAGTTTCCTGTAGGTACTACTACATTTATCTTCTGGTCTTTTGCAAGTTTTCCCTCTGCATATAATTTTGCATAAGCATATACATAATAAGCTATCTGTGGTACAAGACGACCAATGTTAATAGAGTTGGCTGATGAAAACTGAAATCCTTTTTCATCCATTTCTTTTGCCAGTTCCTTATTTCCAAAAATTGCCTTAACACCACTCTGTGCCTGATCAAAGTTTCCTTCTATGGCTACAACATATGTGTTATTCCCTTTCTGTGTAACCATCTGCTTTTCCTGTATCGGGCTGACTCCTCCATGCGGATAAAATACAATAATTCTTGTTCCTTCGACATCCGCAAATCCTGCCATGGCAGCCTTTCCGGTATCCCCTGAAGTAGCTGTCAAAATAACAATCTCATTTTTCACATTGTTTTTCTTTGCTGATGTTGTCAGAAGATGAGGCAGTATGGATAACGCCATATCTTTGAACGCAATCGTTTTGCCATGAAATAATTCCAAATAGTATGTGCCGTCCACTTCTGCCAGTGGAGCAATCTCCTCTGTGTCAAACTTGGAATCATAGGCTTTATTAATACAGTTCTTTAACTCCTCTTCCGTAAAATCTGTCAAATATAATTTCATCACCTCATATGCTGCCTGCTGATATGTCATTTTCGACAACTCCTCGACAGTAACATCAAGTTTTGGGATTTCCGTTGGAACAAATAGCCCTCCATCATCTGCCAATCCTTTCAAAATTGCCTCTGATGCTTTTAAATATCCGGCTTCACTCCTTGTGCTTTTATAAAGTATTTCTTTCATAATATTCTCCTTATACACTTCCATATGCTGCGCATAAAATGTTTTTATTTTGAGTTGTTTATGTAGTTAATCAATCCACCATTACTGATAATTTTCTGCATAAATTCCGGAAATGCCTGTCCCTGATATTCCGTTCCTTTTGTCTTATTGTAAATTTTCCCGCTGTCAAAATCGATTTCAATCCTGTCGCCTTCCTCAATTTCTCTTGCTGCCTGTGGACATTCTATAATAGGTAATCCGATATTAATTGCATTGCGATAAAAAATTCTTGCAAATGTTTCCGCAATAACACAGCTCACACCCGCTGCCTTAATAGCAATGGGAGCATGTTCTCTGGAGGAACCACAGCCAAAGTTTTTAGCAGCAACAATAATATCACCATCTGTAACCTTGTTTACAAACTCTTTATCAATATCTTCCATACAATGTTTTGCAAGCTCTGCTGCATCCGGTACATTAAGGTATCTGGCTGGGATAATAACATCTGTATCTACATTACTTCCAAATTTAAATACTCTTCCTTCTGCCTTCATATCTTACCTCCTATAATCCTAACTCATCCGGTCCGGAAATCTTACCTGTTACTGCACTGGCTGCTGCAACTGCCGGGCTGGCAAGGTATACTTCTGATTCAGGGTCGCCCATACGACCTACAAAGTTTCTGTTTGTTGTGGCAATGGCTCTCTCTCCTTTTGCAAGAATACCCATATGCCCGCCAAGACAAGGTCCGCATGTCGGTGTACTAAGAGCGCAGCCTGCCTTGATAAATATCGAAGCAAGACCTTCTTCAATACACTGTAAATATACAGCCTGCGTAGCCGGAAAGATAATACATCTGACGCCTTTCTTAACTTCCCTGCCCTCAAGAACCTTTGCTGCAATTCTCATATCTTCAATTCTGCCATTTGTACAGGAGCCAATAACCACCTGATCAATTTTCACATTTCCCACCTTGTCAATAGTCTTTGTATTTTCCGGAAGATGCGGAAATGCAACCGTCGGTTGTAATTTACTCAAGTCGATTGTATATTCTTCATCATACACTGCGTCTTCATCCGGCATATACTCTGTATATTCTTTTATAGAATGTTCTTTCATATATTCGCGTGTCAAATCATCCACAATAAAAATACCATTCTTTCCACCTGCCTCAATCGCCATATTGGTCATGGAAAATCTGTCATCCATGGAAAGATACTGTACTCCATCGCCCATAAACTCCATAGAACGATAAAGGGCGCCATCTACGCCAATCATACCAATAATGTGAAGAATAATATCTTTTCCGCTGACCCACTTTGCAGGCTTTCCCGTTAAGTTAAATTTAATCGCGGAAGGTACTTTAAACCACGCCTTTCCGGTTGCCATGCCGGCAGCCATATCGGTACTGCCAACACCGGTTGAAAAAGCTCCAAGAGCACCATATGTACATGTATGGGAATCAGCACCAATTACAACATCTCCTGATACTACCAATCCTTTCTCCGGAAGAAGTGCATGTTCAATCCCCACTCTGCCGGTCTCAAAGTAGTTTGTAATATTATTTTCTTCTGCAAAATCCTTTACACACTTGTAAAGTTCTGCCGATTTAATATCTTTATTCGGTGTGAAATGGTCTGGCACTAATGCAATCTTATCCTTGCAAAATACACCATCCACATCCATTTTCTGCATTTCTTTAATAGCTACCGGTGCAGTAACGTCATTGCCTAAAACTAAATCTAAATCAGCTTCAATTAACTGTCCTGCTGACACACTGTCTAATCCGGCATGTTTTGCTAAAATTTTTTGAGTCATAGTCATTCCCATAACAGTCTCCTCCTTTATCTATTCCTTTCATGTAGGCACACGATAATAGACGAATTTTCATAATCTTTTATATTTTAGACTAAAATACCTTTGTAGTCAATGATAATAGCACAAAGAGTTTCCTTGCTTTTAATATAATTGCTTGAAACCCACACTAAAATATGATATAAATTCTATGGACATGGAGACGTACCGAAGTGGCCGTAACGGGGCTGACTCGAAATCAGTTTACCAGTTTATGCTGGTACAAGGGTTCGAATCCCTTCGTCTCCGCTATTTTAAAAATAAACATCGATATAGCATAGTATAATTCCTATGCTAAACATTGGACCTAAAGGAATACTGTCTTTTAGGTTTTTCTTTTTTCTGACGATTTGCATTCCTCCAATCAGTACGGTAAGTAGCATTGCAATTACAAACGCCTCCATATTTTTCCTATACCCCAATAATATACCGGATGCCATCATCAATTTAATATCCCCGCTTCCGAATGATTTTTTTGAAAAGAATAATATAAAAAACATCATCAGGCTGACCGGTAAACTGTCTGATAATACCAAAAAAAGATTCATATCTTTAAAAAAGCATCTCAATACCACTCCTATGATGCCTAAAATAATTAATAACGAATTGGGGATTCTTTGAAATTTTATATCATTGTATGAGATTACCCCTAACACTACAATGATTATTAAACAATTGATTTCATTTTTCATGTAAACTTTATACATTCTTTTTGTTGTGTTTCTATGGATATATTTTTAATATTTTGTAAATAATAATTTTCTGCTATAATTTCATGTATGAGATACAATTCACTAAACAATTTTTTAAAAACAAAATATGGCTGTAAAATCTACAAACTTAGTTTATCCTCCGGTCTGTCCTGTCCCAACAGGGATGGCACGCTCAGTTCTTTAGGGTGCATTTTCTGCAGTAATGGAGGTTCCGGAGAATTTGCAAGCGACAGTCGTCTGAGTATCACAGACCAGATAGAAACTGCCAAAACAAAGGTTGCGAATAAAATTTCTAATGGGAAATATATTGCATATTTTCAGTCTTTTACAAATACATATGGGGATATTGATTATCTTAAAAAAATCTTTACAGAAGCCATAAATCATCCGGATATTGTGGCATTATCTATTGCTACCAGACCCGACTGCTTATCCGGTGAAGTGTTAGAATTATTAGATACATTAAATCATATAAAACCTGTCTGGATAGAACTGGGACTTCAGACTATTCATGAAAATACTGCCCGATATATCAATAGAGGATATTCTTTAGAAGTATTTGATTGTGCTGTCTCAAAATTAAATAGTTTAAATATCGATATTATTGTTCACCTGATTATCGGACTGCCTTATGAAACAAAAGAAGATATAATATCCAGTGTAAAATATGTCTGTTCAAAACCTATTTCCGGCATCAAATTACAACTCCTGCATGTATTAAAAAATACCCCTTTGGAAAAGGAGTATTTTTTAAATAAATTTCATGTGTTGACTTTGGAAGAATATACGAATATTATTGGAGAATGTTTGTGCAACATTCCGGAAAATATTGTTATTCACCGAATCACCGGAGATGGTCCAAAATCGTTGCTGACAGCTCCAAAATGGAGCGCCAACAAAAAACATGTATTAAATTATATTCATCATTATTTGAAAGAATTTGATATTTTTCAGGGAAAATACCTGAATCAATAATATATATTCAGCCACATATGTCAATCTTTTTAGTATGCATATGTGGTATTATTTTCTGCAGGTGTTTGTCCTGTCTCTAATGCAGGTTCTGACGGGCTTTCCATTGTTTCTAAAGGATTTTCCGTTTCTACTGCTTCTGATGTCATTTCCGTATATTCTGTTTCATATGTTGCTGTTTCACTCATATAAGCAGTTTCCTCTTCCGGCAGCTCTGCGTCTGTATCTATAATGACAATGCTGTCTATAATGGAATAATTACTTTTTTCAATTTCGCGAACCAGCTTATCTATGTTTTTCCTGCACATTTTATTAACACTGACTTTTTCATTCTTTGCCAGTTTCATGCATAAGACAGCCTTGCCAACGGAAACATTATTCTTTTCAGCTATTTTCTTAATTTTATCATTCACTTTTATTTTTTGGTACACAGCTTTGCATTTGATATGTCTAGCATTTAAAGCCTTATGTGTTTCTTTTTTTACTTCCTTTAATGGCTCTGCTATATCATCATTCTCTGTACCAACAGCGGAAATCAGCATTGCATTGTTTTTTTTCTTAAGATAACCTTCTTTTTTCAGGTTTTTCACAACCAGATTCAAAGCTGCTTTATAATCGTCTTCCTCATCCATTTCACTTTTTACATAGTTGACAATTTGTTTTGCATCTTTGTTTACAGCCTTGATTTTTTTGACACTTCCATCTTTATTGACATCAATACAAAGACTTGGATTGACATCTACTACAATAGAAAATGCCACTTTTTGATTGACACTGTCCATATTACCTAGCATTGGATAGAAAAGAATAATTAAAGCAACAAAGCAGGCTGACAAAGCTGCGATTGCCGGAACCTTAAAATATTGAACCCAGTTCTTTTTGTCCTTAAATAAAGGTCTCTCTTTTCCAAACAACTCTTTTTCACTGCTGATTGGCTCAATCGGTGTATTTAAAATCTTATCTAATATATCAGGAGCCATTTGCTCGAGTTCCTGATTTAGTTTTTCTCTAATATCTTTTTCCTGCATAATGACCTCCTAATCCATAATATTTTCTTTCATTTTTTTCAGTGAACGATTGTATTTCGATAACACTGTAGATAACGGTAATCCGGTCAGTTCTGCAATTTCCCTATGTTTTAAACCATTAATCATATGTAATATTACAATGGTTTTCTCCTGCTCGCCTAAAATACTGAAAGCATATTCCAATATCATTCGGTTTTCTACCCCGGAAGTATCATCGCTTATACCAGCCATCCCTTCTGAAACATAGTTCTCCATTTCACTAAAATCAGCAGCCCTGTTTTTTCCATATTTTCTGACAAAATCTAAATATTGATTTTTTGCTATGGCGCACATCCATGTCATAGGGGTGCCCTGCTTTTTATATAAATGACTGCCATTACGGATTTTTATGTATGTATTTTGCAATAAATCCTCTGCGTCTTCTTTGTTTTTGGTCAATGATAGTAAAAAACCAAAAAGTTCTTTGTAGCTGGCATAATACAGTTCAGTAAACGCCTGATTATCACCCGATGCGATTTTTTCGAACCATGCTTCATTGATTCTGCTATTCGCATTCTCATTCACTTTTTTATCCTTTTTCATTGCTTTGTCCTACTTTTTGTTTTTATACTATACTACAATTTATGTCATATTTAGTCAAACACTAATTATATATATGCTTTGGTAATTTATTGCAAAACACATCATATATTTCTATTTAGGTCCGTTTTCATTGACAGTGCATTTTTCTCCTCGCCTGTTTCCCCCTTATCGTTTTCATATCATTCACTTTATTAAATAAATTTTTCACCCAACCTAATTACTTCGTTAATATAAATTTACTGCTCCAATTTCCGTAAGATTTCTTCTTCTTTTTATTCAGTTTGTATGGTCTTACAGTAACGTAGGCAGGCTTTCCTTCTACTTTTCCTGTATATTTGTTAATATCATAAGAGTACTTTACATTATAGGTATTCTTTAAAGCTTTCGGTGTTTTAATACGAATCGTGTTCTTCTTTGCTGTATATCTATATTTTTTTCTGCCCTTTTTAATCTGTACCTGATACCCTTTGGCACCGGCTACTTTACAGAAAGATATGCTGAGTTTCTTTCCCTGATACTTTGCACGTGTCACAACTGTTTTGGAATTTTTAAAACTCTTTGTTGTATAAATTTTTACAAATGCATCAAATGCTTTTGGATACATTGTAACCTTGCTTTTTAAAGTAACTTCTGATAATTCTGTATTTGAAAAAGCATATCTTCCAATTTTCCTTAATTGTGTGTTGGCAACTAATTCTGAAAGACGAGATTCTGCAAATGCATATTCTCCAATTGTGCTTACATTTTTGCCTAATTTTACTTTCGTAATATATTTTCTATAGAATGCTGCCGGTTTAATTGTTAAAACGCTGTCAGGTATTTTAACTTCTGTATTGTCGGAAGTATAGTAATATACTGTTTTTCCATCCGCTGACATTAAGCATCCGCTGGACATTCTGCATGCATTATTGTTTTTTGCAATCGTTACCGTATTATCGGTATCTTCATCTATAGCCGCCATAGCATATCCTAAATTATTTGCTGTTCCGCCAATTTCAATTATCTCTGCACCCTCTCCGAAAGCTGCATACTGATAATTGTCCATTTTTCCTTTTACAATGATTTTCTTTGCTGTGTTAATTGCAAACGGTTCCATTTTCGTCACGCTTGCAGGAATTGTAAACGTTCCATTAATATTGCCAAAAGCATAACTTTTAATCGTTTTTACCGTATCTGCAATTTCTACTTTTTCTACATTTTTGATTAAATAGAAACTGTTATTTCCTATGGATGTAATTCCCTTTTCAACAATAATTGTTTTTGCACTTTTCATTGTTTTGTCTAATCCGGTATCATCCCACATGTCACCGGTTCCACTAATTGTTAATGTTTTTGTTGCAGAATTATAAGAATAATTTGCAGTGTCTCCACAACGTCCTTCGACTGTAGTAGCTGCTTCATTTACTTTCTCTGCCGCCTTTGTTACGTTTGCCGGCATTACCACAGGTACTGCCATTGTCATTGCCATTGTTACTGCTGTAAATACAGCTAATAAGTTTGATTTTCTCATTGTTTAAAACCTCCATTTGTTTTTCTTTACACATGTTATACGAAGGGCTTTTAGAAAATATTGCATGAAAAAAAATTTTTTTCTAATTTTTTTCAGGTTTTCTGATACTGTCATTTTTCAGTTTGTTAATTTCACTACAAATTGATAAACTGAAATTAAAAAACAGATACCCGAAAATGTGTATGAGCACAAATTCGGGTATCTGTTTTTATAAATCCTGCGTATAAAACTGCCTCGGATTAGTTGTTGATTAATTTTCCACTTTCGTCATTCCAACTGTACAGCTTTCTGATTTCCTCTCCGACTTTTTCTGACGGATGTTCGGAAGCAAGTTTTCTCATAGCCTTGAAGTGTACCTGACGTCCGCCTTCTGACATATCAAGCAAAAATTCTTTTGCGAACGATCCATCCTGAATATCTGAAAGAATTTTCTTCATAGCCTTCTTTGTATCCTCTGTAATAATCTTTGGTCCTGTTATATAATCACCATACTCTGCTGTATTGGAAATAGAATATCTCATGCCTGCAAAGCCTGACTGATAAATAAGGTCAACAATTAACTTCATTTCATGAATACATTCAAAATATGCATTTCTTGGATCATATCCTGCTTCACACAGTGTTTCAAAACCTGCCTGCATAAGTGCACAAACGCCGCCACACAGCACTGCCTGCTCACCAAACAGGTCTGTTTCTGTTTCTGTTCTGAATGTAGTTTCAAGAACACCTGCTCTGGCTCCGCCAATTGCCAATGCATATGCAAGTGCTAAATCAAGAGCTTTTCCTGTAGCATCCTGTTCTACAGCTACTAAACAAGGAACACCCTTACCTTCCTGATATTCTGAACGTACTGTATGACCAGGTCCCTTTGGTGCAATCATCGTAACATCGACATCTGCCGGTGGTACAATACATCCAAAATGAATGTTAAAACCATGAGCAAACATTAACATATTACCTGCCTCAAGGTTTGGCTCAATATCTTTCTTGTACATATCAGCCTGCTTTTCATCATTAATAAGAATCATAATAATATCCGCTTTTTTGGCTGCTTCTGCTGTGGTATAAACTTCAAATCCCTGCGCTTCTGCTTTTGCCCATGATTTACTGCCTTCATATAAGCCAATGATAACGTTGCATCCTGACTCTTTTGCATTTAATGCGTGTGCATGACCCTGGCTACCGTAACCGATAACTGCAATGGTCTTACCCTCTAACAATGAAAGATTACAATCTTCCTGATAATAGATTTTTGCTTCTGACATTTTAGTCGCCTCCATTTGTAATTTAATTTATATTTATATGGTCATACCATATAAGAATCTATTTTACTTCTCTCCTCTTGCAAGCCCTGTAATTCCGGTTCTTACAAGTTCAAGTATTTTATAATCCTCAAGCAAACTTAAAAATGCTGACAATTTTGACTGACTGCCGGTAATCTCAATCATTATACTATCTTTGGCAACATCTACAATATTTGCCCTGAAAATTTCTGTGACAGCCATAACCTGCTGACGCTGTATGGCATCCACCTGTATTTTTACTAAAATAAGCTCCCGGGATACAGAACTGGAAGGTTCCAGAACATCAACCCGCTTCACATCCTCTAATTTAGAAATCTGTTTGACAATTTGCTCTAATATTGCATCATCACCTGCTACCACAATCGTCATTCTTGAATATAAAGGATTTTCTGTTTCACCAACAGTTAAACTGTCAATGTTATATCCTCTTCTGCTAAACAAGCCGGCAACTCTGTTTAATACACCTGAGGTATTGTCAACCAATACTGATAAAACTTTCTTATTCATATGTATTTCCTCTTTTCCCAATCTCTAGTATTTAATCTTATCACATATGGGATTTTTGTCAATAAAGATACAAGGCAAAAGAAATC
The DNA here is from genome assembly GCA_947625755.1 of uncultured Lachnospiraceae bacterium. Classification (GTDB taxonomy): domain Bacteria; phylum Bacillota; class Clostridia; order Lachnospirales; family Lachnospiraceae; genus Eubacterium_G. The sequence continues at coordinate 270,755 of CANQPJ010000001.1, forward strand.
CCTTGATTAACTCAAAAGATTTCTTCTTTGGTTTGTATATATTTTTGTATAAAGCTGCTAACGGGATTTGAACCCGTGACCTCCGCCTTACCAAGGCGACGCTCTACCTCCTGAGCCATAGCAGCTTGTCAAACGACTTTAAAATCATATCATAATGAGGCGGTTTTGGCAATATTTCAATGCACGAAAAAAGAAATTTTTTATTAGAAAATAAGATAAGGTTTAAACATCCATTGCCACTTTATCAGTTTTATTTTCCCCGGACAGTTTTAGTGTCACCCGGAAGGATATGCTTCTGGGCGTATCTGTTTTATCAAATTGTATCAGATATGCTCCATTATCTTCGTCTCTCTTTAATACCTTGCCTTTTCCAAAAACTTTATGCTCTACAATATCTCCCTCTTTAATTTTTTCTATACGATTACCCGTCAAAAATTTTTTCCTCAATCTGATGTAGTCTTCGGCAGCGGTAATTAATCCTGCGTCCGGTTTTTCTTCATATAGTAAAAGACGCGCATCTATATCTGAAATAAATCTTGATGGGTATCTAGGGGTTCTGTCAAAGTTATGTCCTTCTGCCTCTGTTATGTATAACTGCTTTTCTGCTCTGGTAATCGCGACAAACGCAAGCCTTCTCTCTTCCTCCATCCCTTCCATCGTTTTAATTTTACCTGATGGAAAAATGCCTTCGTTCATACCGCATAAGAATACATAGGGAAACTCTAATCCCTTTGCAGCATGTACGGTCATTAATTTTACTTTATCACCGGTATCTGCACCATCCAAATTGGAAAATAAAGCAATATGGTCTAAATAATGCTCCAAAGTGCACTCCTCTCCACAGGTTGTCTCATATTCATATACTGCCTGCTTTAATTCTGCAAGATTATCCAGTCTTTCCTGACTTCCCTCGGTTCTAAGCATTCTCTCATATCCACTGCTGTCCAATATAGCAACCAGCAATTCAAATACCGGTTTTTCATGATATTCTCTGGAAAAGTTTTCAATAAGGCTGATAAAACTTTTTGCTTTTGTGCCTCGAAAAATTTCTCTGTCAATATTTGTTACTAATGCTTCATACAAAGTACATTGATTTTTTTGCGCAAATTCCTGTAAAAAATCAATTCTTCTTTTTCCCATATTTCTTTTTGGTACATTTACAATACGAAGAAAAGACAAGTCATCTTTATATGCTATCATCCTTAAATATGATAAAACATCCTTGATTTCCATTCTGCCAAAAAACTGAACACCACTATAGATACGATATGGTACTTTATATTTCATCAATGCTTCCTCTATTACACGTGTTACATAATGTGCCCGGTATAATACAGTAATATCCCTATATGCGGTTCCATCGGAATGCAGTTTTTGTATCTTTTCAGCAATCCATTTTGCCTCTATATGAGGATTTTTGCCATGATAACAGACAACCTTATTTCCGGAATCTAACACCGGAACAAGATTTTTTTCTATTCGATATACGTTGTTCGAAATCAGTGAATTTGCCACTGCTAATATCTCCGGTGTAGAGCGGTAATTCTTCATCATCATAATTGTTTTTGTGCCCTCAAAATTCTTATCGAACTCAAGCAGATATTTAACATTCGCCCCTCTCCATGTATATATGGTCTGGTCTGTATCCCCGACAACAAACAGGTTTTTATGATAGGCACACAGTACGCACATTAACTGATACTGCAGACTGTCTATATCCTGAAATTCATCAATCATAATATATTCCAAACGTTTTTGCCATTTCAATTTTATCTGCTCGTTTTCTTCAAATATATATAAGGAAAATTTAATCAAATCATTGTAATCTAACCCGAAACACTTTTTTTCCTGATACAAATATCCCCAAAAAATAATATCATCTATGGTTTTGGCATTCTCATATTTTTCTTTCAGATTTTCGAGGGACATATCTATCATATCATGATAATATTCCGGCTCTTTAAAGAGTTTTTTAATCTCTATCATATCCCTGGCTTTGCTAAAGGTCTTATCGCGCAACGTAAGTCCTCTCTCCTCATAGATAACTTTTAACATGGAATCTATGTCGCTGTTATCCAGTACGATAAAACTCTTTGGATAAGAAACAGCATAACTGTCCTCCTGCAATATAGAGACACAAAAACCATGAAATGTATTAATATAACCGGTATCACTATCACCGGTCAGCTTATGAATACGCTGACGCATTTCATTTGCTGACTTATTCGTAAATGTTACACACAAAATATTTCCCGGTAAAATTCCCAGCTCATTGACTAAATATGCAAATCTATAAGACAAAGCACGGGTCTTTCCTGAACCGGCGCCTGCAATTACCCGGACAAAACCTTCTGTAGATGTGACAGCCTCTAATTGTTCCCCGTTTAAATTTTCTAAACTTTCCATTAATACACCTCGAACATTTGTTCTTTTTATTATATATATTTTTTTATTTTTAGTCAATACATCTCTTTCATATGACAGAAGCTATATAATATAAAAGGGGCTGTAAAAAAAGTCTCTAAAAGGAAAACAGCTATGAGCTCGCGCTCATAGCTGTTTTTTGGTATAATTA
>CANQPJ010000002.1 GCA_947625755.1 uncultured Lachnospiraceae bacterium
GCTGTACCTTGAATTCAACCTGTATAAAATTTTCAATGTTCTTTAATCTAGCCTTGACTTTTTATTTGCAGGCTTAAATAATTTCTTTCAGCCTAATTTCCCCTCTTATTTTTACCCATCAGTAAGAGCCACAATAATAGCGCTATCACTCCTAAAATTATGCCTATCGGCAAACTTAAATCATTATCAAAATCAAAGTCATATCCTGTCTTTGGCGAAATCATGGATTTATTTCCCGGTGTTTGTTTCACTGTGGTCACTGGAGTTGTCGTTTCCGGCGCTTTTGTTGTACTTTCCGGTGTGCTTTCTTCCGTTTCTTTTTCCTGAAGAGTGTTCGTAATCGTGGTGGAAAGCCCTGTCAACTCTGTCTTTGCATTGTAACCATCCGGTACATTGACCTCCCCAAAGGTGTATACGACTTCTATTCCGTTTTCATACCTGTACAAATCCGGTATGGCTGCTTCCCAGTTGTTTTCTTCGGACAGGGTTACGGTCTGGCTGCTCTTTACTCCGTTTATAAATAATGCTGCCTGAATGTTTTTTGGACGAAGCCCTGATGAATTATCATGATCTTTCCAGATTTTTTTGACAGTGGCAGTTACTTTTTCCGGAATATGTTTATCCATGATTTCCACAGTCCGGTTTTTGCTGTCGTAGGTAATGCTATATTTATCAGGATTGCCTTTCTGGACGAAATCGTATTGAATCGGTTTTCCGTTTTTGTTTTTCGGAAGTCCCTTGACATCAACGCTGTCATTCGCTTCCGACAGGGTGTAGGTTCCTATTTCCTCACCGTCTGCAAGCAGTCCGACGGTGACTTCATCCGGTCGGATTCCGTCCCTGTTATTATCGTCTTCAAATTGCAGGCGGACATGGAAATCTACCGTTTCCTGTGAATGCGTGTTTGTAATCTCTGTCAGAGAACCCTTGATATTCTTCTCGGACGTGTAGCCTTCCGGTACGTTGATTTCTTCCCATGTGTAGGAAATCTTCTTGCTGCCTTTATTCATGTCCAGATTATCTATGGCAACCTGCCAGTTATTTTTCTCTGATAAGGTATAGGTTCCTATTTCCTCACCATCCGCATTTAATCGGAAATCAATGCTTTCCGGACGGATTCCATCTGCATTATCAGCATCGTCAAAGATTTTTTTCAGGGTGGCGTTGGTTAAATCATGTTTATGCGTGTTCGTAATCACTGTTTTATCACCCTCTGCCTTATACGATACACTGTATCCTTCCGGTATGCTTTCCTCCTGCCAAGTATAATCAATCGGATTACCTTTCTTATTTTTAATTAAGTTCCTGACGGTAACTTTCCATTCATTCGCCGAAGATAGCGTATGTGTATCGGCTTTTTCTTTGTCTGCAAACAAAACAATGTTGATTCTTTCCGGTCTCAAGCCGTCTGCATCATCATGATCATTCCACTGCTTTTCGACCGTAAGGTTTACTCTTTCCGGCTCATGCACGCTGGTAATGACAAACGTATCACTGTCCATGCTGTATCCGGTTGTATAACCATCCGGCACCGGTTCCTGCACAAAACTGTATTCAATCGGTTTTCCATCCTTATTCTTTAATACGTCAAGAACCGTATCGTTCCAGCCGTCTTTATCGGCAAGATTTACCGTAATCGGATTGCCGTCCTGATCTTTGGCTGGCTTTCCGTCAGCATAAAGTACGGCGGTGACACTTTCCGGACGGATCCCGTCTGCATTGTCATAATCCTCCCATTCCTGCCGGACTTTCAGATGAATCCGGTCTGCCTGATGGATATTTGTCAGAACCACATCATAGGCGTTATAGTCAAATACAGGCGTATAGCCGGCAATGCTTTCTTCCTGCCATGTGTAGTCAATCGGTTTTCCTTTTTTATTCTTTAACAGATGATCAACTGTCAGTTGCCAGCCGTTTTCTTTTGTAATGGTGTAGGTATTCACTTTTTCTTTATCGGCAAACAAGCTGACATTTACTTTTTCTGTACGGATTCCATCTGCATCATTATCGTCATTCCAATTCTTTTTAATCTGAATAGAAATCCTATCGGGCTCGTGTGTATTAGTGATTGTGGTGACATTATTCACTGTTTCCTGTGCAGATATATAGCCTGTAACAGCCTTTTCTTCCCATGTGTAATCAATCTCATCACCCGAATCATATTTATTCAGTTCTTCTGTGGTGACAGCCCAATCATTCTCTTTAGAGAGTGTATAAGTGTTTACCGTTTCTCCATTCGCCTTTAATGTTACTTTTACTGCTTCAGGCTGAAGACCGTCTGCATCATTGCCGTCATTCCATACTTTTTTGACTGTCAGTTTGATTTTTTCAGGTTCCCTAGTATTTGTAATTTTCCATTCATCTTCAATTTTCTCATAGGAAGCGGAAGATGTATAACCATTTCCCACATTATGTTCACGAATGGTATAGTGAATCGGATTTCCGTTCTTATTTTTGATAAGGTCACTGACGGTAACCTTCCATTCATTGGCTGCCACCTCATCTGTCTCGTTTACGGTAACAGTCCTTACTACATTTTCCCCGTCTAAAACATCAACCTGAATGGATTTCGGTCGTTTTAAGTCCCTGTTATTCTCATCGTCCCAGACTTTGCAAAGTGTTAATGAGGTCATCTCCGGAATGTGCGTGTTTGTGATTGTGGTGATATTGTTTTCCGTCGCAGAAGATGAGACATAGCCATCCGGTATGCTCAATTCTTTCCAATGGTACTCGTATATGCCGTTGGAATACGATACTTCGCTCGTATAATCCGGATCATCTATCCAGACAAATCCCGTCCAGTCATTTGCCTCCGATAAAACGACAATTCCTGATGTTATATCTTTAACCACAGGTGTTCCTAACACGTAATAATCTGCCAAAAGCGTTGCTGTGATATTCTCCGGTCTTAAAGCGTCTGCATCATCAGCATCATTCCACTGCTTTTTGATGATCAGTTTTTTCCGAACCGCTTTTACAGTTACATCGTTGCTGTCTCTGATTTCTGCGTTCAGTGAATGATACGGCGTGATGGACGCCTGTGCGGTATTCACCAGTTTTTCCGATGCGGTTGTCTGGTTCTTCCAGAGAAATTTAAAGCTGATTCGCAGGATATAGGTGTTGTTATAAAATCCGTCCTGATTTAAGGATTCTTCTTTTGCCGTTGCCGTTACTGTTCCGTTTTCTTCCTTGATGACAAATTTATCCGTAACATCTGTCCGGTTCAAATCAATCACATTGGCTGATACATACTCGGCTTTTGCATTTTCATTTTCCGGGAGCGTGTCGGTGATGCTGAAAGTCTTGTAGTAATGTCTGGAGGCATATTCCGTATTTAGAGGTGGAACATACTGCATGATTGCAAAGGTATTTGTTGCCGTCCCCTCATTGCCGATGCTGCTTACATAGGCATCCGTAATATCATACGCATATGTTAAGGGATGTGCATTTGTCATTTTTTCTAATCCTTTTGTCGGTTTTGGCACATCATAACTCCCGATTGGCGTTGCGTCATAAAAATACCAGCCGTAAGCGATATTTTTTTCATCTTCCTCCGGCGTGGCGTATGTATAACAGGTGCCGCCTGATACATATTGGGATGTGATTGTGTTTACGGCGCGGTCAAAAATATCGCATTTCTGCTTATTATGCTCGATAAGTCCGTCCCAGCCGGCGCCGGTCGGCAACGCTGCCCTTTTTCCTGCTTCCGTATAGTTGTAATTGTCGTAATAAAAAATATAACGCTGACTAAATGAGGATACATTATCCAGCTCAAAACGGAGGGATCCGCTAAGCCGGTCATTACAGACGCTTTTTCCGTCTCCGTACATATAGTGCCAGTCACCTGATTTAACATAATTAACATTACAGTTGTAAACATCATCTGCCTGTTTATCGTTATAGTAGCACGCAAGGGACTGGATACTCCCATCATTCAGCTTCATGCCGCACGTCTCATTGCCTTCTACATCACCTATGGTCGCGGACATGTTGACTTTGATTGGATTCCCGTCGTGCAATAGTTCCCATTTCGCTTCATAGGACATGTTGGCGTAATAGTGCGATATTTGTCCGGAAATTCTGCTGTAATACGGGTGGATAATCGGTGTTATGGATGTCCCCTTGTGGGAGATATTGTTCCAGTAATATGTAATCTTTACGTCAATTTTTTTGCCTTCATATAATCCCACGTTTGTGATATATGCACCTACCTTTCCGGAGAGCGTGCTGTTTGGATGAATGGCTGGTGACGTTACAAATTCGTTCTCCAAAAGAATAATTTTTCCTTGATAAGCTTTTTCCGTTCCGGAGTCGCTTTGCTGCCAGAACCGGATTTTCGTTTCGCTGCCTGCGCGTAGACTAAATGCATATTTCGCATCATGTACTGTGTCTTCATTTTGATGTTTAATTCCCGCTGTATCTTTTGCAAGTACGTCCGCAGCGTTTACGCTTACGGAACTGTTTACAAACGATAATATAAGTAATAATAATGTCGTTACAGATAATAAAAATCTTTTCATGCTGAATCTTCCTCCTGAAATACTATTTTATGCCCTGAACGGACATCCTTTTTTAATGTACCGAGGAGAAATCACCACATCCACCACCCTGTAAAAAAGTTTTTCGGAAATTTACAAAAAAATAAGACCACCAAAGTGATCTTATTTCATATAACAAAACACATGAACTAACAAAACCATTTAATCTTCATACGCATCTGCGTTTGCATAATGTGTTTTCCTGCCGGCACCCAGTTTCTTTAAAGTTCCATCCTCAACAAGTTTCTTTAAAGCTGATTCTACGGATGAACTCCCCAGACTTGGGCAATGTACTAAAACATCTTGTTTCGTAAATGTTCCTATTACATTAGTTGTATACTCTTTCACTATGTCATATGATGTGCTTTTTACTCCGACCTTCTCTGTAATGGTAATTCTGTTTTCAAACTCTTTATAGCATGACAGGATAATGCCCAGCATGTACTTAATAAATGCTTTAGGGTTATTTTCATTGCTATGCCACCCTTGGTCTGAAATTGCAAGCGCATCATAGTAACTGTTTTTTGTATCTGAAATAGCTTTCTCGATACTTATATACTTTCCAACATGGTATCCGCTTCTATATAATAACAGCAATGTCAGCAACCGGCTCATTCTTCCATTGCCATCATTAAATGGGTGAATACAAAGAAAATCTAAAATAAATATAGGAATCAGTATCAGCGGATCAACAATTTCTTCCTTGATTGCTTTACAAAATTGCTCACATAATTCCTCCACAGCAGCCGGAGTCTCATAGGGCTTTAGAGGTGTAAATATCGTTTCCTTTTCTCCGTTTGGAAGTGTTTTTGCTATCTCATTCACTGTCGTTTTGAACTTTCCGCCATATGAAAAGGTTGTATACTTTAATAACTCGCCATGTAGCTGCAAAATATATGATGGTCTCACCGGAATTGCTTCATAACTATCATGTATTAACTCTAATACTTGTCTGTATCCCAAGATTTCTTCTTCGTCCCGGTTTCTAGGAGTCGTCTTATCCTTCATGAGTTCTCTCATTCTTGGCTTTGTAGTAACGATTCCTTCTATACTGTTAGAACTCTCTGTGCTCTGGATTTTTGCAATTTCGACCAACCGTTTTAATTCAACTGGTTTTTGGCAGACATACAAATCCTGCTTTCCGCGAAATTCATGAATCTGTGAAACATATGATAATATCTCATTGTCCCATGTATGCTCTTTATACTTTTCATAATTAAAACTACGCATTTCTTTTCTCCCAACGCCTTTCTGTTTCTCCCAATTATATCAGTAATTTGGGAGAAACGCAATCGTTTTTAGGAGAATCCTGTACTATTATCTTCAACACTTCTATATTTCATACGCAAAAAAACTGCAACTCCAAACAGTAATTTTCCCTAACAATCTTTCCTATGTATATATCCGTACCCAACAGAATGGTCTGCAAAACAATACAAGTTATCCTAAACTGTAAACGGAAGTTGTTTTGTTTTTCCATATAATTTTATATTTCTATCGGTAACTTTCCAATACTTCTTTTGCAGATTTTTCCTCAAATATCCAACGGAGCCTGTTTACTATCTTGTCTTTGGTTGTATCGTCAAGATCTACATTCTCAAGCCTTTTTGTCTTGCGTAAAAATCATACTCCTCTGCCGTCATGCGGAAATCTGTTTTGCATGTGTTATTACATACCTGTCATCTTTTATTAAATAATAAATTTTGTATCTGCGGTCTTTCTTCAGTCTGATGTCTGATTCCATGATAAATTCCATATTTTTCTCGTCATCCGTTACCGCTTCTATTTTTTTTGAAAAGTTAATTTTTTTGGCTGAAATAACAGTAATAACCGCCTGTTTCAAATTGCCCTTTCTGATTTCATTTTCTATTTTTATCCCTGATACTGTTGCAAACCCTATTGTAAGCAGACAAAGGACATGAATCGTTAGGATTGTTCCCGTAATAGAGGATTTAATGATTAGAAAATAAATTAAGAGAAACGCGGTAAACACGAATCCTGCAATACTAACCCACCATGCCTTTCTGCATTTTCCAAGCGGCTCATATGTTTCATTGTCAGAGAAGATAAAATTTACAAAATTCACCGACAAATTTCCAAAAAAGTTTTTAAGAAAATTTTTAAACATTGCTACCTCAACTTTCTTTTATAAACACAAATCTCATGCTGAACACATTGATAGCTTTCAAATTGGTTGCTGCAATTACTAAAAAGGCACTCTGACTGCTTTTGACGCTTTTCCGTAATAAATCTTTTTTCCGTATTTCTTATAGTTTTTTATCTGAATGTACTTGCCTTTTAACGGTATGCTGATTTTTATCAGTTTTTTCTTTACGGTTTTAATTTTCTTTGTCTTATTTTTATGATTCCCGCAATATAAAACAAAGCCGGTATATTTTCTTCCTTTAATCCTGATTTGATAAGTATTTCCTATTTTCCCAACGGTTTTAATGCTGGATTTTCCAAATCTGGCTTTGGCTTTAATCGTCGGACTGAAAGAGGAATATTGACCGTTTACTTTTACCCGGCACCTGTAAAAAAACTTCTTTCCCACTTTGGCTTTTTTATCCAGATAAGAGACTGTTCCTGCTGTTAATGTCTTAATCCTTTTAAATTTGCTCTTTTTGGAAGTTTTGCGGTAGATGATTGTCTTACATTGATATGGTGTTGATACAGTTAAATTTACTCCTCGCGCAGTTGATTTTGCAGATAATTTCGGTGTCTTGATTGAGGTATCGTCTTCCTGACCGCCCTTCTGTTTATCTTTCTGATTGCTTGCATCTTCTCTTTTCGTTTCCGTATCCTCTTCATACAGTCTGACCGGCAGTTCTTTAATGATAACCTGCGTACCGTTATGGTTGCTGACATTATCGCCTGAATAGACAGTAAGGCTCATAGAAACATATGCTGTCTTTTTTGCATCAAACCCATTTTTGGCTCTTATCGTATAAACGCCATCGTCTTCGCTGACTTCCAGATAATCCTCCGAGGACGGTTTTACATAAATATCCTTTTCTATATCATCTGACACGATATGGTTATTTTTGATTTTAATTTTCGCCTCTCTGGTTTTTGAGGAGATAGCAAGAACGGAAAGATCGTCCCCTGCGGCGGTGGTAGCTGAAAGGTACGGCTGCTCTGTAAGATGAATTGTCCACCAGTCCCAGCAATGGATTGTACCCCATTTTTCGCCATCGTTATACTGATATGTATGACAGCGCAGTTTAAAGTCTCCCGCTTTGGAACCGGTTGTAATATTTGTTACTGAAGTGTTTTTACTTGAAAAAGAAAAATTGTTGGCACCGTTATCATCCCAACTGTAAGCATCTGTTTCCGACATGTTTTTAAACCACTGCGAAACCCAAACACCGTTTAATTGATTGTCTTCATCAAATCTGTGCGACTGGTTGGTATAAAGCCAAAGTTCATCCGCTTTCCCTGTCTGTTCATAATAAGTATTGTTTCCTTTTAGCTGACCGTCCGGATAGGAGGATACGGGATCGCGCACAACTAGGTTAATCCGTTCCATGAACGTACTTCCATTCCACAAATCCACTGTTCCACTGCCCTTTTTCCCAACATTGGCACTAATCGAGAAGCCATTCAGGATTTTAATAACCGATACGGGCGATAAATAATAAGCACTATTGGTATTGTAAGTAAAATTTGTCGGCAGCGTACTCAATTTCGCATTCTGCGAGGTGTACTGGTTTGTAGAGATTACGGCATGATCCCCATATTGAGTGGCAACTCCTCCGGAATTTCTTGTTTCAGCCACCGTGTTTACTAAATGAATGGTTCTTGCACTGACTGAAAGCATTGACGTCTGGGATATGGCTATTGCCGCTACAATTATCATAAATTTTTTAAACTCTTTCATATCTGTTTTTCTCCTTTATTCAAATTGTATCCATTTTTCTTCGGCTTTTGTTGCTTTTGGAACATGCGCCCTTGTCGGCTCCGGGACATAAACCGTTGCTGGCTCTGTTTCTTTTATGGATGTTGTATGCTCTTTCTTCTTTTTCTTTTTTACTGTGGTTTCCTCTGATTTTTTTAGTGCTGTGCTTTCTACTGCCTGCATTGTGGTTGTTTCCGGTATCACAGAAGTTTCCGGAACGGAGACGGTTTCTACCGATTCCAGTTCAAGGGTATAATCCTCATTATCCGCAGCAATGTCTGCTCTGGTCATCGCTGTAATAAACGCAGCACCAAAAAAAATAAGTGTCAGACTGGTTGTGATGATTTTTCTCATGCTTTTTATCTCCTGTTATGCTATATCCTTTCTGCATGTTTACTTCAGAATATCAAAGGATAATCACCACATTCACCACCCTAGGATAATTTTTTATACTTATTTTAAATCGGCATCCCGTTTCATTACTTTAAGAAGATATAAATACTTATTTGCAATGGTTTTGTCTTTATCTCTTCGCATAATTTCGCGAACCTTTTGATCCAGATAATGAAACCTCATCAGAGCCATATTCCCGTATGAAGCCGGTGAATATGGAATTTTACACTCCGGTATTGTTACTATGATTGAATACAACTCCTCCATTTTTTCTTTGCTTAATTCGATGCCTAATGGGGAAAGCGCCTCCTTCCATAGTTCCTCGAAATCACTATCCTTATAGTTTTCCTCGTCAATTTCCTCATCCTCCATGATATACCTGTTGTTTGATTCTACATTAAACTTAATTGCCACCACGGATTTTCCCTTCGTTACTGTTTCGTAATTATATTTGCAATCCGTTTTTTCATTGATTTCCTTGTGAACGTTTTTTAATACTCTTTGATTAAAGTATTTGAACTCTCCATAGAGTTCTTCTTTGTCACAATGCAGCATTTTTTTTAATTCAACCAGCGAAATTTTCCACTCCTTCCTGAAACGGTTATCCTCCAGATAAAGAAACATGACATATGAATACCTGCTTTTTAATTTTAATATGTTATGCAGACGGTATTTGATATATCCTATTTCCTCAATATTGAAAATATATTTTCTTGCCGCATTCGTACAGGTCATCTCAACCGTCCAAATGCCGTTTTCATCCACTCGCAGGTGGGTTTTTTCAAATAATGCAATTTTGCTGTATCCTTTGGGTGAATCATCGGGAATGTTTATGTTTGTCATCAGGTTATCCATTCTCTTGTCCAGAACTTCAGCCCGTATTCTTTTTACCCCCAGCAGTTCTTCCAGCTCTCCTTTTTCAAAGCATACGGTTCTGTCTTCCGGATTTCTGCTGTTGATGCGGCTTAAGTATACATCTAAAATCTTAAATTCTGCTAAAGAAAGTTCAGACAATTTCATCAAGGGATGACTTTTCTGTACCAGTAAATTGTTTTGTTTCTTCCCCGATCCGTTTATCATTATCTATACTCCTTGGTGTGGATTTCATGGTCACCTTTGTTCTTTTTCGTGGATTGCGTGGTCACCTTTCGTGGATTTCATGGTCACTTTCACTGGATTTTATGGTCACCTTCATCGGATTTCATAGTCACTCCTGTTGGATTTTGCAGTCACCTTTGACTTGAAACAGCTCTGTTAAATAAGGGCATTGCCAACCTCCGTAATCAAGAGAATAATCAAGTAAGTAATCAGGTATATAATCAGGCTATCAATCAAGAAAGGCAGTTTTCAGCCATCACCCACATCTTTCCTGTTTTCATGATAATTTTATGAAATCACCACATCCACCACCTTGCATCAGGTTTTTATTACATAAAAAAAACACAGCTTATTACGGTGTTTTCATATATGCAATCCTGAATGTATAAACAGATATGCGACACCCACTGTGATGATAAGGAAAAGATCAATTATTCTTTTTTTACTTCCATGCGACTTATTTTCCTTTTTCTTAAAGCCATGCATTTACTTTTATTCCAAAAATTCTATTGCTTATAATTGCCGGTTCTTCAAATAATCCCTCATGAAAGACATCTTCGTATTCCTCCTACTGTAAATTTTTCTATGGTAAGCCTTTCTACACAACCTCAAATTTTTGCCTCTTTGCTCGCTCAAGCATTCTGTCATAATCGCTCATTTTGGGCTGAAGAAAACACTTATCGTGTTTTTCAATATAATCAAGTATATTATCTACCTGAAAATTCCAGAGCTTTTGTTCATGAAAGCCGGATTTGAAATTACCATTATTATATTGAATCCCCCTGTAATTCTCATGAAGAACCTTATAGATTTTTCCATTCCGATGCAGAATCCTCCAATTTGATTTCGCGGAATTAATATAAATTACTCCGGCACCAAATCTGCACTTTAATCCTCTTGCTTCACATTTTTTCCCAAAGTTGTGTTCATTTAACATTTTAATCACTCCTCTATAATTTTTTTGATTGCAGTATACCTTGACTATGTTAAATTTTATCAAATCTGTATGCGAAAATTGTCATTTCCGTTTATCCTATATATACAGAATCACCACATCTACTGCCTTCACTTAATTTTTCTCGTAATTTTTACTGTTTCGTCCGCAGTAATACCGCTTGTTATTGTTTTGCTAATGAATTTCTTTTTATTTTTACACCAAAAAAGGCATACCGCCGCAGCGATATGCCCCCATCTTCTAACATAAAAGAACGACAGATTTCTCTATTGTTCTCTGTTGCAAATATATGTTTACATCTACTCACTTTAATTTTTTACCTTGCAAAGTTTTCAACCTAAACATGTACTTAATTCATACAACTCGTCCGGACATATATCCTGCCCATGTTTCCATTGAACCGTAATTCCATCTGTTTTGACAGTATTAAAATATTCCGGATCTTTTAATTCACCGTACCATTCTCCTTTAATGTATGGTTTTACGTCAAATATCCTTAATTCATTGTTTGTAAACAGAATTTCCAAAAGATAATCATCTTTTGCTTTTACTTTTACAGCAGTTGGTCTTATCATACGATCACTCCTATCTGATTGGTTTGATTTTAAAATAGCGTTTTCCTGCTTTGAGAAGTTCCCAGTTCTTAATCAGTTCATCTTCATGGATTGCCATCCAGCCTTCAAGAATTTTTAACTGTTTATTTGGAAATCCTCCCTCCAAAATCAATCCATCAAGAGATATGACAATTTCACAGTCTCCATATATCGCATGGATATGTGGTTTATTATGTCGATTACCCCTTTCACTAAACATTCTTACAATTATTCCGTAAAATCTACACAATTCCGGCATCTTTTGTTCTCCTTTCATTTTATCACAAGTCAATTAAAACGCAACAGGCTTTGTATTACACAAAGCCTGTCGTTCTCCTTTAATATTTAATTACAAAAAAACGGTGGATATAAAACCATTTTCCCTGCTGGTCTTTTTCTTTTGATATAAACACCTTCTTTCCGCAATCAGGCAATTACCACCTGTTTAGATATAGAGCCTTTCCTTTTTTGCAATGCTTACCTCATTGTTTTTCCGGGAATAAAAATACACGCTCCCGGATAATCTTTCCGCCGCTTTGACATCGTTTTCATTAACGTGTTTTATCATTTCGGCTATTTGGTCAGCATTTATTCCTCTATTTACCGGAAGAACCAATAGTTCATAAATACTTGATGGTATGATATATAAATCCGAGTCCAACTTATCAGCCAGTTTTTTTAACACCTCATCTTTATATAACAGCGCATTCGATCCATAGGTTCTGCTGGCATTTGTGATTACATATAACGGCTCTATTTCTTTCGCCGGGATGCTTATGAGATCTTTTATCACCTCTTTGCATATATCTTCCTCGTTGTCAAACATTGATTCCGCCTTCATCTTTGCCAGTGCCAGCACGATATTTTCAACGGTAAATGGTAATTGCTCTTTTACATTTCTGTATGCAGTTTTAAACAAATCTTCTTCCGTTATGTCAAGGTTTTGGATCATTGCGTTTGTAATGGTTGCTGAATACATCCCTACGGAATCTTTCATGATACAAATTCTGTATATTACGGATAGATCCTCAAACTCCCGATGCGGAACACTCTCCAGCAGTTTTCTGTTTACCTCTGTGTTTACAAGTTGGAAAAAGATTTTATCGCTTTGCACCCGCAGACTGTGATTTACGTTTTTAAAACACTCTTCCGGATTTATTGATACTTTTTTAATACTGTCTACCGTTTCATCAAGAATAGATTTAAGATCACCTCTGGAACAGTATTCCTTATATGTGTCATCAACATAGATTGTCGGTGATGCACAGCCTAATCCTTCAATGTTACAAATAATAAGAGCATCCTTTTCTACATTTACTTTCAAAATTTTTTCTTCCTTGATTTCAATGTTTTCCCAGCCCTTATACTTTCTTAATTCTCTTTTCACATTTTCTTTAAAATCATTATAATTCATTCTAATTCCTCCTTCACGTAAAAAGGCGAAGGGATATATCTACCTTTCGCCTTTAAATACTATTATTTTGTTTTTTCTGTTTCTCCGCTTCAAGCAGCGTAATGCATTCAAGGAACACATTTGTTGCATAGTCTTTTAGAAACCTGTTTCCTTCGTCTTCATTGGAAATCTCCATGATCCTTCTGTCAACGTCTTCGCAGATTTCCTTCCAGAATGCATCTTCTGTTTCAGGAGTGCTTATCGGAACTTTACCGCAATAATGATGTAAAAATTCTGCGGATTGTTTCATGCACAGGTATATATTTTTAAAATCAAGATTCCTGTACCCGATATATGCCCTGAATAATGGATTTGTAAACTTACCTTCCAGTCCGTTTACGGTCTCGTTAAGCAGATCAAAATTTTTTTCTTTGATGCCTAAATACAGCCCATTAATTAAATTCCTGACCTGCTCAATAGACGTCATTCCACCTCCCTGAAACGTGAATCTACATATATTGTTGATTCTGTTTCAACGTAGGTCTGGCTGCCGAGCAGAACTCCTACAACCCTCGAAGTCCTGATCTGCCTTCCATCCGGCAATAAAAGCAG
This sequence comes from uncultured Lachnospiraceae bacterium, assembly GCA_947625755.1. Classification (GTDB taxonomy): domain Bacteria; phylum Bacillota; class Clostridia; order Lachnospirales; family Lachnospiraceae; genus Eubacterium_G. The sequence continues at coordinate 13,481 of CANQPJ010000002.1, forward strand.
TGCCGGCTGATGAACTCTTGGAACCGTTATATAAGCCGTAATTTGTATTATTGGTTTCTCAATTCCACTCCGGCTTAACGACTTCATTCTTCCGATTACGAGTTCTTTTTTGTCAAACGCTGAATTTCCCATAATGCAACCTCCTTTCCATCCAGCATATAAAAAAGACGCACTTTTAGCGCGCCTTTCCTATAAAAATAAGTTATTAAAAAAAATAAGACCAATAAAGCCATAAACATACACGAAATGCTGATGCCTCTATCAATCTCTGTTTATATCATATAATAAATATTGAAATTAGTCAATAAAAAGCGTATCTGTACGGATACGCCTTTCTGTCATGCTATTTAATTTCTGCAACAAATTCCTCTGATGAGCAGACGGGAACTCTTGATTTTGAATAATCCTTTAAATTTCTGGTTATGATAAAATCCATTTCCGTCCTATCCGCTGTTTCAACCATTACGGCATCTTCGTAATCTGCCATATCGGATGTAATTGCTTTCCTGACATCCATTTCCGTTGTGTCCAAAATATCAAACAAGGAAAGTAAATTCATAATTATTTTTCTGGTTTCCTTGTCACTATGGGTACATCTGTGTGTAAGATAATATATATCTGTTACGGATTTTGCTGCAATATATCCTTCACATTGATGATTCGCTACGGCTAAAAAAATTTGTTCTGCACTGGAATTAAAGGGTTGTCTGCATTGCAATGCATCTATGATAATACAGGTATCCAATAATATCTTCATATATTACCCAGCCTTTCTTCTTTTGATTTTTCCAGTGTTATTTCGCTTGGAACCGAACCAAATAGGGATTTTGCAATATCTACTCGGTTCTGAAAAGGATTTGTCAGTTTTGCAACAACTTTTCCATTTTTTGTTATAAACACATCTTCGGATTCTGCAAGCAATAAATACTTACTTAAATTTTCTTTTAGTTCCGTTGCTGTTATAGACATATAAACACCTTCTTTCCGTTTGTCTTTATATATTTATTATATTTCAATCGTACGATTTTATCAATGTTTTCGTACTATTTTTTTAATAAAAAAGACATTCCGAAATAAAACACCATGAGCCGGCTAACACTTTTTCTTGAATGTTACATTGAATTTAATCGTTGATGGATTATTTTGCATGTTTTCGTCCTTCTCTCCTGCTTTATTTTCTGTTTCCTCTCCCCCGTCAGAAAGAAGCGTAGAATGATTGGATTGCTTTGTTGTAACGCTTCCATGCCCTGACAGCTCCTTTGTTCTTTTTTTCATTTGTGTATGAATATCCCCGTCGATTACCTTTTCCTGTTCGCCGCTGATGATTTGTGCTGTTTCCATCCCAATTTCCTTTAACGTCCTATTCATTTCATCTTCCGCTGTTTTTGTAAACCGTATGTTTTGAAATTTTGTCATTTTTGTCTGCTTTTGTCCTCCTGTAATTTTATCCGATGCTGCGCAGGCATATTCCTCTGTCGATGCATTTATCAATTTGTCTATATATTGCAGAAGAATATCTCCCTGTTTTCGGTTTAATTGTTTTACTTTTTCTGAAACCATAAACATTGCTTCGTATGTAATGGGCATTGTTTCGTCACTTATAAACACTCCGCTTCCCCTGTTAAATTCTTCTTTCCATTGATCTATCAGTTTAATAATACGCTCGGGCAGTTCATTAATTCTTCCCAGTTTATACACTCCTCCGTACTCCGTTCTGAAATTTGTAATGTTCTTTAATTTTAACAGCCATAACGGAATATTTTCAAAGGTTGGTTTTTGGGGCATGTTATAATACTTCGTTTCATTAAATCCGACTTTTTGAAACTTAAAAGGCTTTGATGAGCCGATTGTGACAAACATCTCATTATTTAGAATCAGCTCTTTCACTTCATTTGGGTAAATTGCCTGTGCCTGCTGATAACTTTCCGTTTTATCGAGCTGTATCATTGCTCTTGCGTCAATCGGATTTAACCGGTTAAGATGCCTTCGCTCGGAATCTATTACGATTGTTCCCACGCCGCCCATTTTTGCATAATGTTCCGCTGTAATATCCCCGTCCTCATACGCGCCTAGACAGACCTGTATGGAACAGGCGGCTAAAATTTCATTCCATACATTATCCGGATACCGATTCATGAGCTGGGGAATATTTTGAAAGATAATTGTCATATCAATTCCATAGCCTCTCCATGTTCCAAGCCCTCTTTTAAAATCCGGAATACGCCCTATGGTTGGAAACTCATCTAACATAAAGTGGATTCTTATGTCCGTCTGACCATTGGCTTTACTCTTTGCGAAGCTCACTGCTTTTTCAATTAAAAGTTTGATAAAGACTGAACTGATACAGGAATATGTCTGGTTCTGGTCATCAAGAATAATGAAGTATGCGCATTTCTGTTTTCCCGGAAGGGAAATGTCAATATCCTCCACGCCCGTAACTTCTTTTAATGCCTGCTTTTGGAAAATCTGCATTTTAGACGACAATGTCGCAAGAGCATTGGTCTTCAGCCTTCCGCCAAGTGCCCAGTTCATATAGGTCTGTTTTGCTTTGGATGAATTTGACAGGGGAAGAAATTTATCGTCCAACTCCTGTTCGGACAATGTGGTTGAAAGCATTTCATATACCTTTCCTAATGTTTTTTCTTCTTCGCTAATATCTTTATCCTCATAAATAACATATAAACACAAGGCTTTAAACAGCATTATTTTCATGTCAATGAATGTCTGTTCTTCCTTATCGTCCGACAAATTTTCGACAAAAGTTGTTGCAAACAAATCAATATTGTCTTCATTTACATCTTTTAATACATTCCAACTGTCTGAAGCGTATAAATCGAAAAGGTTTAACTGTTTTACCAGATAACCTTCCTGCTCGAAAAACGGTGACATGTCTCTATACATTTCGCCTTTCGGATCACCGATGATTGCGGACTGACTGTTTTTTGCCAGCTGCGTTAAATTCGTCTTTACGTATTTGAATGATTTACCGGACTGCTGGGGTCCGCAAACTGCCGAAAAGTGATTGACATCCACTTCCGGATTTAATCCTACCCATTCCCCGTCCTTCTTTCCAAACACGATATACGGCTGCTCATCCAATGATTTTGATTTGATCAGCAGTTTTTCCTCATCTTCGGAGGTTGCCCTTCCGCCTGAACCTAAAGCATTGGAATGTCCAAATTCCCTCTCTGTCGCTGTCAGTCTGTGTCCTTTCCCCAGAACGGCTGCAAACAGTGCGATAACTGCAATTACAACTACCATTAAAACTGCAAAGGGGATAAATCCGCTGCTTGTAAACGCAATGCGTATTGCCCGAAACGGATTTACGGTTGCAGGATATTTAACTGAAATGAGGCTTGCAGACACGCCGAATAAGTATGCCGCCAATAATATAATGATTCCTCCGCCGATAATATACCGACCATTTCCCCTCCGTATGAAGCTGACCACATTATCGCTTGCTATCTTTTTTCTATTCAGGACTTTACTTGTTACGGATTCTGCCTGATTCGGTTTCTGCTCTGCTTTTTGGTTTTCTCCACTATCCGTAAATGCATGATTGTTTGTTTCGCTTTTCTCTCCGCGGAGAGCTTCTTTCCGCATTTTCAGTATTGCCTCCATGCTTAACTTTTTTGCCATTTCTTTTTTACCTTTCTATTCCAGCCTGTTTCATTGTGTCTTTCAATTCGTTTATTGTGATTAAATTCACAGTATGGTTATACAGTTCATTAAAAAATTCTTCATACTCCGACAAAATGATTGCTGTTACATTCTTTCCATCGTCTGCATAGTACCTTACCTGCTTTATCAACCCCATGTTTAAATCCAATAAATTTACCACTTTTCCATTGTCGTAATCCGTAATCTCACGATTGCTGATTCTTTTTAATCCCGGCAGAACATCCGAAAGGGATTCTTCCAATCTTCTGTTTAGTATTAATTCCGGAAGGCTTTTTTTTGAGTGTTTCCTTCAATTCGTTTTGTAACGCTTTAGAATATTTCAAAACACCTTTTAAAGCGGCATAATTCCTGATGTCTTCATCATTGATGGCTATGTGGCGAAACACTTTGAAGTTTACTCCCTTATGGTTATCTGTAAACGGAATATCCAAAACTTCACTCACTAATTCCTGCTGGTTTTTTGCTAAAAGTTTTCTGTTTACAGTTTCTTCAGCACATTCTTCAAGCGATTTTGCAATTTTTCTACCGATTCCATCATTGGTAGAAAACTCTAGATCTTCAAATGTTATTTTTCCACCTTGGTCAAAATCGCCATCCGCTGATCCGACAGTTTCGGAAAATCTTGGTGAATTTTCTAATTTCTTTCTGATTGTGTTCCTTGACTCCTGTATTTCCTCCGGCAACTGTTCTTCACTGCATTTTGCCTTTTCAAAATTGGATTGTTCAGAATTATCCTGCATTTCCGATATTTTCCCATTTTCTTTTAAAGAATTTATCCTGCTTTCTTCCGGCTGCTTTTCTGACTTTTGACCGCGATAATATTCGGATGTGCAAGCCTCATCATTTTTCGCTGAAGATTTTATAGCTTTTTTCTCCAGTTTTTTGGACAGCCTTTCTGCAACAGTATTACGAAGATCAGATTTATTATTTCCACCCGACTGCTGGTCATCCTGACCATCATTTTGATTCTTTATCCTCTGTTTTTTTTCTTCCTCTTCTTTTTCTTCAATTTCTTCCTGAATAATCTGCCACATTGACAGCAAAACATTAACCGACTGGGTAATTCTTTCCCATACACTGTCACTGGAAATGCCTTTGTTAATATATGGTTTTGCCATTTCTAATGCATCTGTATGAACAGTTTGAAAGTGATTTGGATTTGGAATCATTCCTGACGATGCATAACATAGAATTAAGTTATACATAATTGCCGTTTTAGAAAACTGATTGTCAATCATTCTTTTCAGGGTTGGACATTCATCTAATACCTTAATCCGGTTAATTGTAATGGCATTTTTTACCGTTCCGGAAAATTCTTCAACAATCTTATTTTCCATAAATATGTCTTCAATCACATTCAAAATGTAACTGAAAATCATCAAGACATAATTTCGGTATTCAGGTCTGATTTCAAGAAAATACTCTAAATCTTTCCATTCATCTTTTAGAATGTCCTCAACTCTTACACTTAATTTTCCTTCTTCCTTCATTCTTTTCTTAAAATCCTGTGTGGTATCAAAATCCGTATACAGTATATGCCCTACTTCATGGTAAAACATGCCTAGTACACTTTGAACCTTCAATTTTAATGTTGGAAAAGTCTTTTGGATGGGATTATTCCAATTTAGAAACAATATTTTTCCGTCTGTTCCGGCTGTCATGCCATTATTCATGTTTTTAACGTGAATCGTGACATTATTCTCGCACCTTGTCATGAATTTAAACACTGCTACAAGATGTTCAGAAAATGACTTGGATTCAAAATATTCTTCCTCTGTCATTTCTGCTCTGGCATCTGCCAGAAGTTTTGTTTTTGGCAATTTTCTTTTCATTTAAACCACTCCTTTCTTTTAACGAGAAAAAGGCACACCCTTTTGGGGTATGCCTTTCTCATAAATATAGATAATTGCAAAAAAATAAGACCGGTAAAGTCATTAAAGCAGAAATGCTAAACGCCTCTATCAATCTCTAAATAATATATTAAATTATCCGGTGTCGTTTGTCAAATAAAATGATAAGTTTTATGAGATTCATAGGCGTATCACATGTGGTACGCCTATGATTACTACAATTCTTCTGTTTTATATTGATAATACCCTTCGTATTGATAACTTGCATCAATCCCTTTCATGAATATCTGCCTGTCATTAATTTTGTCTGTCAACGCCTGTTTTAAAAGGTATTTTATTTCAATATCCTTAACCGGACTGCGTTCCATTGCAAGCAGATAATCTTCTTTGTCAACTTTACTCCAGTCAATCACCTGTTTCAGTTCTTTTTTCAGGATACAGTCTAACCAAATACGGGTACTTCTGCCGTTGCCCTCTCTGAATGGATGCGCAACATTCATTTCAACATATTTTTCCACAATCTCATCAAGAGTGGATTGTGGCATCTTTTCAATATTAGAAAGGGCTGTTTCTAAATACATGACCGGTGCAAACCGAAAATTTCCTTTTGCAATATTTTCTTTGCGGATTTCTCCGGCAAATTCATAAATTTCCTCAAACAAATACCTGTGTATGGCAGATAATGCTTTAAAGGTGCCCGCTTCCAGCGTATTGATTTTACCCGTATCATACAATTCAAGAGCTTTTTTCTTACTAATTTCTTCCTCTTTTTTTGCCAGTTCAGAAGAATTTGTTATTCCTAATTTATTCTTTAACATCCAAAAACTCCTTTCGTTCTGCTTTACTGATATTATACCATAGCTTCACTGGTTTTTGTATTAATTTTCCAGATTCCTCTATCTGTGTTTACCACCAACCCGGAATCCCGAAGCTGCTGTAATGTCTGCCGGATTTTTTCCTTATAATGTTTATTATTCCGGGCTTTTTTATGTCCCGATAATTCATTATAAATCCGCTCTAGGGAACTTTCACTTTTTAATCTGTTCAGCGCAGCAAAAACAACATCCTTCCATGTTGCAACTGTTACACTGTCTCTTACATCACAGTGATACTTTTGCGGAATAACGACAGCCATTTCATAGCCTGAAGGTTTTTTAATCACTACAATAAATTCATGCTCAATCAAGAAAAAGTTTCTTTTGGCATTTGTATTTAATCCGCTCCTGCCTGAAACCGTATTATGCTGCACCTTAATAAGTATCTGTTGCAGATTTCCAACGATATTTATATCTGCAAGCATTGATTTAAAAGTGCTTACTCCGTTTACTTTTCTTCTTATGTCTCCAATTACATAAGCCTGATAAGAACCCGGAGCCATTGCCATATATCCTCTTAAAATGGATTTATTGATTGCAGCAATACCGTCCTCCCAGTTCATCTCCTGTATATCACTTTTAGTTAATCCAGAAGAATCTTTCCACATAGCATTACTATAATGTATTCCATTTATAGATGGGTATGGCGGGTGCAATATCTGCAAATCTGAATGATAGAATTGATCCGGTAACTCCATGCTTTCATCAAGAATATTCATGGATACAATATTATTCCTTACAGGATTGGGGTTTAAGTCGATTCCAATATAAGGGATATTCATATCTTTACAGACATCTGATGTGGTTCCGCTTCCCGCGAAAATCTCTGCTACGCTTTTTGCATCATATCTGTATATCAGCGATGCAGGAATCCAGCCAGAAAAATTTCCTCTGTATTTTGAATCTCCCCATGCCCCTCTGTCTTTAAACGACAATATTGTCCCAGTTGCATTTTGACTTACATATGCTATGATTTCATTTCTATTCATAATTTATCACCTCTTTCCTTTAAATGCGTAAGAGGGGCATTTTAGCCCCTCTTACAAATAATTCTTCCTTTTCTTCGATGCTTCCTATTTCTTCCTGCTTTTCTTTACCTGAAAAACTCGCTTCAACGAACAACTTCCGGTATTTTTGTCTTAATCATATTTCTAATATCTTCCTTGGTTTCCGGATCTCCTGAAATATGGGTAATAATTGTTTTTTCGGCTGCCTTTCGCGCATCACCTGTATATAGCCACTTTTTAAACCATCCGGCAAACTCTCTGTATCCAAAAACCGCACCTGAAATATATTGCTCATGCACATAAGTATCAATCATTGATCTTGTTGCAGCCATCAGTTTTGCCATTTTTCTCGCTTGCGGAATTTTAATATTATTTTCACTCATCAGGATTTTTGTATCGCTTCTTGATAAAACCCTGTTTACCATTTCAGCATCACTCAACTCATCAAAGTCAATAATTGTAGTGGCTCTTGATTTCAGGGACTCGTTTAAATCCCTGCACCCTGCATAATCCATATTTGTTGTAAACACAATTATGGAATTTGGATCTAAATCAATTACCGTTCCGTCCACAAGAGTTGTTTTTCCGGTTTCATCCAGCAAAGAATTTAAAGCCGGAAGCACGCCGGCATTTGCAATCAGTGTCGGCTCAAAAATTTCCACCACACTGGGCTTTGATATGCCTTCAATCAACTGTGATTTTACAAGTTTAAAGTCTTTTTCTGATCCTTTCTTTCTGTCGCACAATGCGTTTACAACTTTTAACAAAGCCTCTCCCTCGGAAATATCTTCAGAAGTATCTTCTCCAGTTAAATTTTTTATTGTAGCAGCCGCATCAAATTCTAATCCCATACAAATGTCCGTTGCCTCCTCCAAAGTTATAAATTCCTTATCAGAGTCCATATTCGGAACCATATTGGATAAAAGTGATGCTTCATCTGTTCCATTGGAACAGTTAAGAAACCTATAAGGCATTTGCAATGCTGTTGCAAGATTTTGCACCACAGTGCTTTTTCCCGTTCCTGCATCTCCGCGGAGAATAAATACTCTCTCGTGTCCTTTGATAACTGCTGATAATAAATCTTCCAGTTGCTCGGTCACGAGAAAATCTCCATTATCCGGTATCAGTTTTCGTTCATTTGGATCATTGATGGAAACATATTTTCCTTGGAAATCATTAATAATATCCTTTACCAGCGTAGTAATATTTCTTTTTTTATTCTTCTCTTCCACAAATACCTTGAAATTTTTACCATTGTGCGTTGTCGGAATGTACATTTCGCTTTCCAAAGCCTGAAGCGAAATGCTGTCTGCCTTTGCCATTGTTGTATTGAATAATAGCGGCAGCCTTGAATCTTCCATTAAATCCCATAGTTTTTGTTGAAATTTATAATGTGTCATTGTCTGAAGTTTCGTTTCACATGGGGAAATCTTTTCATCCAACAAAGCAACAAGATCTGCATGAATCTCGTTTGCAAACACATCTCCTCCAAGGTCTTTTATCCATTGTCCATCCATGTCATCAACATAAAGAATCGTTATCAGTAAGGATAACCACACTTCTGTGCCGTCCCCGTCTGTTCCATTGATATTTCTTGAACCTTGAATTGCCTGTGTTGTCGGGGATTTCGTACAACTGCTGATCCTTCCCGAAGCCGGACTGTATGCGGTAGCAATAATCAGATTTGTAGCTTCATCCAAAAATTCCGAAAGAATATAACTTATTCCGCCATTTTCCTGTATTCCAAACGCCACTTTATCTTTTCTTAATAAGTCCAACGCATTAATAAATGCCGGATTAAGAGTTATCTCGGTTGTCTTCTTATTTTCAAACAACTCATCAGCGATAAGAATCTTCCAACTATTGATTATATACTCCTTTCCTCTTTTAGCACGCTTTTCAAATTCTTCATAGCCTTTGTTTAAAGGCTTATTAAGAATTTTAATATTATTCAACATCGCTCTTGTACTCATAAATACACTTCCTTTCCATCTTTAAACAAAAAAAGGAGAGCCGAAACCCTCCTTTTTTGTTACACTTATTTCATTTTAATGCCATTTTAGAAACTAAACGGTAATCCGGATTCTTCCATGCTGTCTGGAATATTTATAAATCCATCACCTACTGGCTGCGGTTCCGGATTTTGTTGCGACTGTGAATCTCCTGTGTTTCCACTTGCAGATTTACTTTCAGCAAATTCCTGATTTTCCACAACAACCTGTGTCGTATATACAGTCTGACCATCTTTGTTCTGATAGCTTCCTGTTTGAATACGACCTTCAAGCACAAGTTTTGTACCCTGATGGAAATACTTTTCAGCAAACTCGGCACTTTTACTAAATGCAATACATCTGATAAAATCTGCTGTCGGTTGACCATCTTGCTTAATCCGCCGGTCTACCGCCAATGTATAATTTGCGATTGCCATCTGACTGTCTGCACCATTCTTATAACGCACTTCTGGATCCCGGGTTAATCTCCCCATTAAAATAACTTTGTTCATTCTTCTACCTCCTTATGAACCGGACAAATAAGCACTCCTCTGCCCTATAATATATTTTTACAAAAAAATAAGACCGATAGCGCATGAAAGTTAAGTGCTTATGCCTCTATCAATCTCTATTGTTATATTAAAATATAAATTTATATTTGTCAACAAAGAATAAAAAGTATATAATAGTGTATTATTTATAAAAATTGACACAGAATCACCCCATATTTTTTGACACAATACCGGATTTGGTGTCAAATTCGTGTCAAATTGTGTCAAAATCACATTTTTGCACAAAAAAAGAGGCATCTTTCAACACCTCTCTTAACTATTTTTCTGATTGTCAAATATATCGCAATCCTTTTATTTATAGGCTAAAACTTACCGTCTCTTGCCGCTTCTTCAACAGATACTGCGACTGCAACAGTCATACCGACCATAGGATTGTTGCCCGCGCCGATCAGTCCCATCATTTCAACGTGTGCAGGAACAGACGAAGAACCTGCAAACTGTGCATCAGAATGCATACGTCCTAATGTATCTGTCATACCATAGGAAGCCGGGCCGGCTGCCATATTATCCGGATGAAGTGTACGTCCTGTACCACCACCTGAAGCAACTGAAAAATATTTCTTTCCCTGTTCGATACACTCTTTCTTATATGTACCTGCTACCGGATGTTGGAATCTTGTAGGATTTGTTGAGTTACCTGTAATTGATACACCAACATTTTCCATATGCATAATTGCAACACCTTCCTGAACATCGTCAGAACCATAACATTTTACAGAAGCACGAAGACCATCTGAATATGCCTTTTCATATACAACATTTACCTTTCCTGCTTTGTAATCATATTTTGTCTCAACATATGTAAAACCATTGATTCGGGAAATAATCTGCGCTGCATCTTTTCCAAGACCATTTAAGATAACTCTTAAAGGTTTTTTACGAACTTTATTTGCCTTTTCAGCAATACCTATTGCTCCTTCTGCAGCTGCAAAGGACTCATGTCCTGCTAAAAAGCAGAAACACTCTGTCTCTTCTTCCAATAACATTTTTCCTAAATTTCCATGTCCTAAACCAACCTTTCTGTGGTCAGCAACAGAACCGGGAATACAGAAAGCCTGAAGACCTTCGCCAATTGCTGCGGCAGCATCAGCAGCTCTTCTGCAATTTTTCTTGATAGCAATCGCTGCACCTACTGTATAAGCCCAGCACGCATTTTCAAAACAAATTGGCTGAATACCTTTTACCATATCGTAAACATTTAATCCAGCATCTTTTGTAATTTTTTCAGCTTCTTCAATAGAAGCAATACCATAACTATTTAAAACAGAATTAATCTGATCAATTCTTCTCTCATATGATTCAAATAATGCCATTATCGTTACCTCCTATTCCTTTCTTGGGTCAATAATCTTAACAGCGTCATCAACACGGCCATACTGACCTTTTGATTTTTCCCAAGCTGTTGTAGGATCATCACCCGCTTTAATAAAGTCCGTCATCTTTCCAAGATTTACAAACTGGTAACCAATTACTTCATTATCTGCATCAAGAGCAATGCCTGTTACATAACCTTCAGCCATTTCAAGGTATCTGACACCTTTTGCCTTGGTAGCATACATTGTACCAACCTGTGAACGAAGACCTTTTCCCAAATCTTCAAGACCGGCACCCACTACTAATCCATCATCTGAAAAAGCACTTTGTGTTCTACCATAAACAATCTGTAGAAATAACTCTCTCATAGCTGTATTAATAGCATCACAAACCAAATCTGTATTTAATGCTTCAAGAATTGTTTTTCCCTGAAGCACTTCAGCAGCCATAGCCGCAGAATGTGTCATACCGGAACATCCGATTGTCTCAACTAATGCCTCTTCAATGATACCTTCTTTAACATTTAATGTGAGCTTGCAGGCACCCTGCTGTGGAGCACACCAGCCAACACCATGTGTAAAGCCTGAAATATCTTTGATTTCTTTTGAATAAACCCACTTTCCTTCTTCCGGAATTGGAGCAGGTTCATGCTTTGCACCCTTTGCAACCGGGCACATCATTTCAACTTCTTTTGAATAAATCATTTGAATATACTCCCTTCGAAATATGTAATAAAATTGCTCTATTGGCAACTATGGACTATTTTCTCATAAATTGACAAAATAGTCCATAGCAAAAAACAGAAAATTATTAATTATAATTTTATTCTTTTAATTTTTGAATAATTACCATATATTTTTCCCCCACCGTTTAATTTATACGCTCTTATTTTAAATCTGTAAGTAATTCCTTTTTTTAGTCTTTTCTTTATCAGCTTTATTTTGTTTGGACTCTTAAAAGTTTTAATTCGTTTATATTTGCCTTTCCCCTTCTTCATATAAATCTGATAACCATTGGCATCCGCTATCTTCTTCCACTTGAGAGTTACTTTCTTTTTTGATTTTTTCAATGATTTAATTATCACTCTTGCAGGTTTTTTCACGGATGGAGCCGCTTTTACATACACAATGCATTTTGCAGTGTACTGCCCGTCTGAACTTATTGCTGATATGACAGTTGTTCCTTCTTTAAATGCAACGACTCTTCCGCTTGCTTCTACATCAGCAATCGTTGGATTTGAGGATACCCAGTTGTATTTTTTATTTGTAGCATTTGCCGGATGGATTACAGCATATAGAGTTTCAGCAGAACCGGGCTGGAGTGTTAATGTTGTTTTATTTAATGTTATTTTTGTTACATTTATTTTGACGGTAATATTACATTCTGCTTTTATTTCCGGCTGTTTTAAGGAATGTACTGTAATTTTTGCATTACCCGGAGCCACTGTTTTGACTACACCATTTTGGCTGACTGTTGCGACACTTTCATTCGATGAACTCCACACCAGAGTCTGATATGTAGTGTTTAAAGGATAGATAGTTGCTGTCAGCTTTACCTCTCTTCCCGGTTCTACAGTATCGCTGACTTTATTTAAAATCAAATCGGTCATAGGAACCGGCTTACAATGAATATAGGCATAGGCTTTTAGGTTTTCATTGTCCACAGAGGATGCTGTAATAATAGCCGTTCCTTCTTTTTGTGCTGTAACCAGACCATTGCTGTCCACCGTTGCAATATCTTCATTGCTGCTTTCCCATGTAAGTCTTGTATCCGTTGCATTATTTGGAGTTACATGTGCACTAATATATACACTGTCTCCCACAAAAATATCTTCTGTTGTATTACTGATTTCTACATTTTCTACACGGATAGGAACGACAATTTTTTCAGATGCCACTATTTTGCTGTCACATATATATTCTTCCTCTCCCGCTTTTGCGACAAGATAATAAATATATGTATTGTGCTCTAAATTTTTATCTGTATAGCTGGTTTGAGTTCCTGAATAAACTTCTATTTTTGACTGATCGACAACTGCTCTCTCGAGAACATATTTTTCAGCATTGGCGACCGGGTTCCAGCTTGCAACGACACCATCTTTGTTTTCTGTAAGAGATACGGAAAGTTTTGGTGTATCAAGTCCTTTTGCTACAGTTACATCACATGTTTTCTTTACATTTGAATTACTTTGGGAGGTTGCAGTAATCACTGTTTTGCCAACACTTTTTGCCGTAACCAGACCATTTTCATCTACACTTGCTACATTTTCATTGGAAGATTTCCAATCAACTGCCTTATTTGCAGTATTGGAAGGATTAATTGCCACATATAACTGTTCCGTAGAAGTTGTATCTCCCGTAAGATTTAGCTTTATGCTATCTCTACTGATATACATGTCTTCTGCAATAATTGATGACTCATCATATACTTCAAGTTCTTTAATTTCAAAACGATAATTTCCAAATACCGTTCCTTGTAACCTCAAATAAGAAGTTGTGACAGCCTTATCCAGCTTAATTGTTTTGTAATCATTTGCTTTTCCATCACTGACATAAGCTACATCTTCCCAGCTTCCGCCATCATTAGAAATCTGTAATTTATATCCTTCCATATACCCACCGGACCATAAAACTTTTACAGTATCAAAATGCTGCGGTGTTTTCCAGTGTAATTCGATATACTGATTTGCACGCTCCTCATGACTCCCCTGATCCGGTGTCTGCCAGATAGAATTCTTATTACCATCAATAGCATTATCAGCAGTATTTTCACCGTCAAATGCGGAAGCACCTGCTGTAGCATTTAAAGCAAGATTATCTGTTGTTTTCTCTTGTGTACTCCCCACTGTAAGCACTTCTAATTCATATAGATAATAACCATAATCCATGGCTCTGTACTTTAAATCCAGTTTTAAAAATTTTGCTTTCGTTGGAGTGAAGGTATATCTGTTTTTCCCTGATGTACCATTATTTTCAGTGGCAATCTTCGTCCAGTCACCATCTTCTCCGGTTTCTGATACATACACATCAAAAACTTTTGCACATGCTGCTTCCCATACTAACCCAATGGTGTCAATGGTATATACATCATCAAATTGAAAGAACCATTCCTGTGGATCGTATAGAGAATCGGAAGGGTCCGGTTTGTTGACAGATGCCTGCCAGCCGGTATTTTCATCCCCATCTACAATTTTTAGTGCATCGCCTGTTGAGTCCGGAATCAGAACTCTGCAATTTTTTGCCACATCTATTCCGAGTGGCTGTGCGGTCCCATAAATATCAGCATTTACCGAAATATCTAACGTAGATATTGTCAGACAAACCGATAAAAGGAAAATAAATAAGGACCTTGTTGTTTTTCGTTTCATAATTCATCCTTTCCCATAATAACGGCTAAACCTTTTCATTTTAATTTTAAATCTTTTACCATTTTTTTCAACCTTTTTATGGATTGTTTTATAATTTAATAAAATGTACACAAAAAGAGCATCTTAATATGTGTAAATTCCACATTAAAATGCTCTTTCATAATTCATTATATATTACATAAATTATTTTGCTTCTATATATCCTTTTGCTACAAGCAATTCTGCAGACAATACAGCTCCGCCCGCAGCGCCTCGGAGTGTATTGTGTGACAGTCCGACAAACTTATAATCATATACACTGTCTTCCCTCAAACGTCCTACAGATACTCCCATACCATTCTCAAAATCAACATCCAGAGATACCTGTGGTCTGTTATCTTCTTCCAGATACTGAATAAACTGTTTTGGAGCGCTTGGAAGTTCTAATTTCTGTGGTTCGCCACTGAAATTAACCATAGCATCAATTAACTCTTCTTTTGTCGGCTTCTTTGCAAATTTAACAAACACAGCTGCAGTATGTCCGTCCAATACAGGAACTCTGATGCATTGAGTCGTAATAATCGGAGAAGCTGCCTTTACTATTTCACCATTTTTTACTTCACCCCAAAGTCTAAGCGGTTCCTGCTCGGATTTTTCCTCTTCTCCGCCAATAAACGGAATAATATTTCCAACCATCTCGGGCCAATCTTTAAATGTCTTTCCTGCACCTGAAATTGCCTGATATGTGGTGGCAACAACTTCTATCGGTTCGAACTTTTTCCATGCAGTAAGAACCGGTGCATAACTCTGAATTGAGCAATTAGGTTTTACAGCAACAAAACCTTTCGTTGTGCCAAGCCTTTTTTTCTGTGCATCTATTACTTCGTAGTGTTCAGGATTAATTTCCGGAACTACCATCGGAACATCCGGTGTCCATCTATGGGCACTGTTATTAGAAACAACCGGCGTTTCCGTCTTTGCATAATCCTCCTCGATTTTTTTAATTTCTTCTTTTGTCATATCAACAGCGCTAAATACAAAATCAACTGTGGAAGCTACAGTTTCTACCTCATTGACATTATGTACAATGAGTTTTTTTACACGCTCCGGCATTGGAGCTTCCATTTTCCATCTGTCTCCTACAGCTTCTTCATAGGTTTTCCCTGCAGAACGAGGACTTGCCGCCAGCGTTACGACCTCAAACCATGGATGATTATCTAAAAGAGTAATAAATCTCTGACCAACCATTCCTGTTGCGCCTAATACACCTACTTTTAACTTCTGATCTAATTTCATCATTTTTATCCTCTCTATTTCTATTTATTCATATACACTATATTTTTCTCAAAATTATAAGACAGCTTTTTCGTTGTTTCTGACTTTGATTCAATTTCTGTTTGTTTTTCTGTATTCTTTTGTTTCTTTAAAATTTCCTGTTGTTCCTGTTCTAACTGTTTTAAATATTGATTTTTTGATTTCACCCATGTATCTGACATACATAAGATATTTACCTGTGCCATAAAATAACAGAACATCCACACGATAATCAATCCTATCAGAGAAGAACTGGTTGTATGTTTTTTAAAAAATGGAAGCTTTTCCCTGTATTTAAAATCAGAAAGGAAAAGCAAAGGGCTAAAAAACATAATGGCAAAAAATATATATTTATATGCCATAAGTACATAATCCATTGCTTCAAACTGATAATACCTAATCTCTCCATAGACAGAAGCTCCTATGAAAAATATCATAAATGCATAATATAACAATGCCGGTATCATTTTGTAAGATTTACCTGAACGAAATCCAAAAACTTTTATACCATCCTTCATTTATTATCACCTCTAAAACAATGTATCATGGTAAATTTGAAAAAAGCTCCCGGCGTGACTCGAACACGTGACCTGCTCATTACGAGTGAGCTGCTCTACCAACTGAGCTACGGAAGCATAATGCGTTCTCTTTAATTTACTATAAGGTTCCAAAAAAGTCAATGAAGAAAGAAGTATTTACTCTATTTATTTATAATATTTATGTCAAAATAATATTTATGCAATTGAATATCAGACCTTCCTCTGGTATAATTTTTTTATGATTAGTTTAAAGATAAAAGATATTAACAATTTTATGCACAAACTCCTTATTTCCAATACTTTTGATGATTTTTTATTATGTGATGGTGAGATTGCCACTGCCGGAACTGTTCTCCTGAAAGGGAAAATCAATCAAAATTTCTTTGATATGGATGAACTTGCCTCCCTTAAAGATGAATTTATATATTGGAAAGAGATAAAGCATATTGCATATGAAACAATTAGAGGCAATAAAGTTCCATGTAAATTGAAACTGATTTTTGCATTGTCCAAAACAAAATATGAAGAAATAATAAAAAAATCCGGTATGGATATTCATCCCTCTGAAATTGGCGGATTGTATATTCATATTCTTTATGAAAAGAATCAGATTGTAATTATCACAGGAACATCCCTAAATACCTTTACAATGGATAAGACACTGGATAAATATTGGGACAATGCTGTTACTTCGTTTCTTGCGCAGCATTTTGACTGCAGTATAATGTAATTTTCATTGATGCAGAACACATTTCTAAATTGTTATTAAAATATGAACAAAAAGTAAATTTTTAGCACTCTTGCAGATGGAGTGCTAATTTTTTATTGACATTTTTCTTTCTTGCGTTAAAATTGTCATTGTTGGTGATATTTACCATATATGTTTGTAAATAATTATTTAAGATAAAGGAGTGAAGATTATGTCAAAAAATGGAAGTTTATCAATTAATAGTGAAAATATTTTTCCTATTATTAAAAAATGGCTTTATTCTGACCACGACATCTTTTTTAGAGAATTAGTTTCCAATGGTTGTGATGCCATTACAAAATTAAAAAAACTGGATATGATTGGAGAAGCCAAAGTCGACAGTGATGAAGAATTTAAAATTCAGGTTCTTGTTAACCCTGAAGAAAAAACTCTTACATTTATTGATAACGGTATTGGTATGACTGAAGATGAGGTAGATGAATATATCAATCAGATTGCTTTTTCCGGTGCGGAAGCATTTTTGGAACAATATAAGGATAAAACTTCAGAAGACCAGATTATTGGACATTTCGGTCTTGGATTCTACTCTGCTTTTATGGTAGCAGACAGAGTTACCATCGAAACATTATCATATAAAGAAGGCGCAAAAGCTGTTCTTTGGAATTGTGAAGAAGGAACAGAATTTTCTATGACAGATTCAGACAAATCGGATAGAGGTACTGTTATTACCCTTTATTTAAATGAAGACAGCGTAGAATTTTGTAATCTCTATCGTGCACAGGAAGTTTTAAATAAATACTGTTCGTTTATGCCGGTGGAAATATTTATTTCGGATCCGACAGCTGAAACCGAATATGATACCATTCCGGAAGATGAAGTGACAGAGAAAGATACGGTCGTAGAACATATTGTTGAGCCTGCCAAGACGGAAGAAAAAGAAAATGAAGATGGAACCAAAGAAACCGTTGAGACAGAGCCGGAAAAACATATGGCAAAAATTGTAAAGCGTCCGGTAAGTATAAGTGATACTACACCTCTTTGGACAAAACATCCAAATGAATGCAGCGATGAAGAATATCGCGAATTTTATCACCGCGTCTTTATGGATTATAAGGAACCTCTGTTCTGGATTCACTTAAATATGGATTATCCATTTAACTTAAAAGGTATTTTATATTTTCCAAAAATCAATATGGAATATGAATCCATTGAAGGAACAATTAAACTATATAATAATCAGGTATTTATTGCTGATAATATTAAAGAAGTCATTCCTGAATTTTTAATGTTGCTGAAAGGTGTGATTGACTGTCCGGACCTTCCATTGAATGTATCCCGTTCTGCACTTCAAAATGACGGATTTGTCAAGAAGATTTCTGACTATATTACGAAGAAAGTCGCAGATAAACTTTCCGGAATGTGTAAAACAGATAAAGAAAACTATGAAAAATACTGGGATGATATTAGTCCATTTATTAAGTTTGGCTGTTTAAAAGACGAAAAGTTCTGTGAAAAAATGACAGACTATGTACTATTTAAAAATTTAGATAATAAATATCTTACATTTACAGAGGCTTTGGAGGAAAATAAGGAAAAACATGAAAATACAATTTTCTATACCAATGACCCTGTACAGCAAAGCCAGTATGTAAATATGTTTCAAGCGGAAGGTATTGATGCAGTTATTTTAAAAGATAACATTGACCAGCCATTTATCTCCCAGTTGGAAGCAAAAAACGAAGGAATAAAATTCAAACGTATCGACGACGAATTAAGTGATTCCTTTACCGAGGAATTAAGTGAGGATGATGAAAAGAATCTGAAAGAAAAATTATCAGAAAGCTTTAAAAAAGCCCTTGGTCGTGAAATAGATATTAAAGTCCAGAAATTAAAAGATGAAAAAGTATCCTCCATGATTACAGTTTCAGAGGAAACACGTCGTATGCAAGATATGATGAAAATGTATGGAATGTCGGGTATGGATCCGTCCATGTTTGGCGGTGCCGGAGAAACTCTGACACTGAATGCCAACAATGCTTTAGTTAAGTATATTCTGGCATCTCCGGATGGAGAAAATACAGAGCTTATCTGCAAGCAGCTCTATGATTTGGCATTAATCAGCCATACACCATTAAATCCGGACAGCATGACTGCTTTTATTGAAAGAAGCAACAAAATACTGGAAATTTTAACAAAATAAATCTGTTCATTAATATTTATATAAAATAAAAGGTATTAAAACTCCCAATATCACAAGAGGTAGTTTTAATACCTTTTTAAATTAAAAAACATTTATATGCCGCAAAAGATAATCAGGATATTAACGGTCCCATTTATCGCATAAAGACTGAATCTGGCTGGTAAACTTTGCAATATCTTTGTTTGCTCCACCTTCATTCCGCTTGATGACTGCCATTAATCTGTGTCCGGCATTTACAAGATTATCATATAGTCCCGATGCCCTCTTCTGTTTTGCTTTTTGGCTTATTTTAATTGGAACTCCTTCTTTTATCAGCTCTCCTGTCGCCAGATTAAATTGTGTACCGCTAAAAGGAGCATATGTATCATATCCGTATTCTTTGCTTAACAATTCGGCAAATATATCACATACATGGTCTTCTCCATGTACTACAAAAACCTTTTCCGGTTTTTGTTTCATTGCATTCAGCCATTTTATCAACTCTCTTTGGTCACCATGCCCGCTGATTCCCTTGAGGTTTTCAATATGCGCATTCACTGCAATTTCTTCACCAAACAATTTAACTGTCTTTGCTCCCTCCAGAATTGCTCTCCCCAAAGTACCCGGAGTCTGAAATCCTACAAAAAGAATTGTGTTATTTTCCCTCCATAAATTATGTTTCAAATGATGCCTGATACGCCCTGCCTCACACATTCCCGATGCAGACAAAATAACTTTTGGCTTTGTATCTTCATTAATTGCCACTGATTCATTACTGGTAACTGCCAATTTAAGTCCCGAAAATTGCAGTGGATTAATTCCATTGTTAATTAATTGCATTGTCTCATCATCAAAACATTCTATAACATCTCCATGAAAAATATTCGTTGCTTCAACAGCCAGAGGACTGTCTACAAAAACTTCAAAATCAGGATAATTGACCACCATGCCTTCATCTTTTATTTTCCGCATAAAATATAACATTTCCTGTGTTCTTCCCACAGCAAAAGATGGAATGACAACATTTCCACCTCTGGCAAAGGTCTCATTCAGTATACGCACTAACTCCCCTATATAATCCGGTCTCTCACCATGAAGTCGGTCACCATATGTAGACTCGATTAAAACATAATCGGCACCCGTTAAAAACACGGGATCCTTTATAATCGGCTTATTAATATTACCAATATCACCTGAAAAAATAATCTTTTTTGTTATTTGATTCTCATTTAAAGTCATTTCAATACTTGCGGAACCTAACAAATGACCTGCATCATAAAATTTAACGGATATTTCATCACATATGGAAACTTCCATGTCATACTCAAGTGGTACCATCAATTCACATGCAGACACAGCATCATCCATCGTATAAATCGGCTCCACCGATTCTTTTCCTGCCCGTTTTGCCTTTCTGCTCTTCCATTGAGACTCAAATTCCTGAATATGTGCGCTATCACGCAACATAATATTGCATAATTCGCAGGTAGCTTTTGTCGCAAAAATCTGACCTTTAAATCCTCTTTTCACCATCAACGGTATCAATCCGGAATGGTCAATATGTGCATGTGTTAAGAATATATAGTCAATCTCTCCCGCGGCAACCGGTAGTTCCTGATTGACATATATGTCCTTTCCCTGTTCCATGCCGCAATCTACAATGGCTTTTTTATCTCCTATTTCTAAATAATGACAACTCCCTGTCACCTCATGGTCGGCTCCTAAAAATGTAAGAATCACATCAATCATCCCCTTTTCTATCTCAATACAACCTTATCAGAAGCTCTTGTGTGCCTTCGATTTGTTCAGTTTACGGTGATTACTATTATACAATATTTTCAAAAATATCATCTACTGCCTGTTCATATTTATGAATATTCTGTGCTTTACGAATCATTTTTGCAGCTTTATGTTGATTCGTAGTCATAAAAGACAGATAATTCCATATTTCAATCATTTTATTCAGCAAATGTCTTTCCGAGCTCATCTCTTTCATATAATCTGCATATAACCGGTCATGAAAAGCCCTTATTTTTTTAAAAAGCTCATCACCTTTTTCCTCTTTCTTTTCTTGGAATTTGATTTCATTTACCAAATTAGGATTCCTCAAGAGTCCCCGTCCGAGCATAACAGAGTCAATCTGATATTTTGAAGTTATCTTTGCATAGTCCTCAACAGTAAATATATTTCCATTATAACACAAAGGATTCTTACTTGTATAATAAATATAATCAAAGGTTTCCATATCAGGTTCTCCCCGATATAATTGAACTCTTGTTCTTGGGTGTACAATGATTTCATTAAAAGGAAACTTATTGTATACTTCCATAATTTCCGTAAACTCTGATGCATCCGTCATACCAATTCGGGTTTTTACAGATATTTTCATATCTAATGTTGAAAACACTTCATCAAAAAACTTTTCCATCAGATATGTATCTTTCAAAAATCCGGCACCACGCCCTTTAGAAACTACAGTTCCGGAAGGACAGCCTGCATTTAGATTAACCTCTGTATATCCCATATCTGCAATTTGTCTTGCACCTTTTATAAAATATTCTGCACTATTTGCCATAATCTGTGGAACAAGATAGACTTTTTTACTATTGTTTTCTGGTAATAAATCTTTTATTTCTTTTCCTTTTAATTTTGGGTTATGGCAGGGAGAAATAAAGGGCGAAAAATATTTGTCCGGTCCGCCGAAAAAATCTGCAAAGGCATTTCTATATATAAATCCTGTAACACCATCAATTGGTGCAAAATAAATTTTCATGTTTTTCTCCTAACAGCTTCCAATACCAGCCATCAGCTTCCGCTTATGGCTTCCACCAATACAGTTCAGCCATCAGCTCGAAAATCCTACGGATTTCCTCGCTGTGATGGCTCACCATATGATATAGGAGATATAGGACAAATATTCTGCAAGCAGCCTTTTGTCCTATATCTCCTATATCGCATGGCTGAACTGTATATCATTATATCAAAAGATGATTTCAAAAACTACTGTTATATGTTATACTTTTAGAGGTATATAACCGAATAGATGAAAAAATATATACAAATATATCAATTAAGTGAGGTATACATATGAAATTGTGGGGAGGTCGTTTTACCAAGGAAGAAAACCAGTTAGTTCATAATTTTAATGAATCTCTTTCTTTTGACCAAAAATTTTATGCACAGGATATTCGTGGCAGTATTGCACATGTAAAGATGCTCGGAAAACAAAATATTATTACTAAAGATGAAATGAATCAGATTATTGATGGATTAAACGGTATTAAGACGGATATTGATACCGGAAAATTAAGGTTTTCGAAAGAAAGTGAAGATATTCATAGTTTTGTGGAAGCAAATCTTATTGAACGGATTGGAGATGCCGGTAAAAAACTTCACACCGGACGCAGCCGTAACGACCAGGTCGCTCTTGATATGAAACTTTATACAAGAGATGAAGTTGTTGAAATAAACACTTTATTAAAAACACTGCTTTCTTCTCTTTTAAAAGTAATGGAAAAAAATACGGAAACTTATATGCCGGGCTTTACTCATTTACAAAAAGCCCAGCCAATTACATTGGCACACCATTTTGGAGCATATTTTGAAATGTTTAAACGTGACAGAGACAGACTGGATGATATTTATGAGCGGATGAATTATTGTCCGTTAGGCTCCGGTGCATTGGCTGGTACAACTTATCCTCTTGACAGAGAATACACAGCCTCTCTTTTGGACTTTAAAGGCGTAACACTCAACAGTATGGATTCTGTATCAGACAGAGATTACGTTATTGAACTGTTAAGTTGTTTATCTACAATTATGATGCATTTTAGCCGGTTTTGTGAAGAGATATGTATTTGGAATTCAAACGAATACCGGTTTGTAAATATTGATGATTCATACAGCACAGGCTCCAGTATTATGCCGCAAAAAAAGAATCCTGATATTGCTGAATTAATTCGTGGAAAGACAGGTCGTGTATATGGCGCCCTTACTTCCATTCTTACAACAATGAAAGGAATTCCACTGGCATACAACAAAGATATGCAGGAAGATAAAGAATTGACTTTTGATGCCATAGATACTGTCAAGGGATGTATTGTTTTGTTTACAGGTATGATAGATACAATGACCTTTAACAAAGATATTATGGAAGCAAGTACAAAACATGGTTTTACAAATGCAACAGATGCCGCAGATTATCTTGTAAACCACGGGGTACCATTTAGAGATGCACATGGAATTGTCGGAGAATTAGTTCTCTTTTGCGAGGAAAAGGGAATTGCTTTAGATGACATGACATTAGAAGAATATAATGCTATCAGTCCTGTATTTGAAAATGATATTTACGAAGCAATCAGTCTTGAAACATGCATTAACAAACGTATGACCATTGGTGCTCCGAGTCCGGAAGCAATGAACAATACGATTAAAATATATAGGGAATATCTGAATAAATAGTTGAAATTATAATAAGAGAATGACAGAATTTACACTTTCAGAAAAAATGCTATCCTTCTGTCATTCTCTTTTTTTATAATATATTTGGAATGTTAAAAAAGCCTCTGGTTAGCAGAACCTGCATCCGCATTAGCGACGCAGGTTCTGTCTTTCTATATTTATTGGATAATTATTGATTTTAGTGTAAGTTCTAAAATTACACTTTTCATTTTCTGCCATATTTATAATTTACATATATTAATATTTTATAATTTTATATAGATATGTAATATATTTTCACTTGCTATGAATTTCTCAATAATTTACATATATATTTGCCTTGTTTTGTAAAAAATATATGTAATTCATTCTCACCAGTTATAGATTTCTCAAAAATTTACATATATATTTGGATTGTTTTGTAAAAAATATATGTAATTTATTCTCACCAGTTATGGATTTCTCAAAAATTTACATATATTTTTAGCTTGTTTTGCATAAAATATATGTAATTTATTCTCACCCATCATGAATTTTCCATAGATTTTACACGTATATCTGGCAGCTTGACAAAAACTTTTTTACAGTTCCCTCTAAATTAAATCTTTAAAATGAAACTGCCTCTTACCTTTTGCATAGTCATCAACAATATTTCCACTGCCATATAACTTGTATTTGTAACTCACAAGCCCTTCTAGTCCTACCGGACCTCTGGCATGGATTTTACTTGTGCTGATTCCCACTTCGGCGCCAAATCCATATCGGTATCCGTCCGCAAACCTTGTAGAGCAATTCTGGTATACACCTGCCGAATCTACATATTTCATAAAATATTCCGCTGTATCGTCATTTTCTGTAATAATACAGTCTGTATGATGGGAACCAAAATAATTGATATGCTCTATTGCTTCATCAACAGAATTTACTTCTTTTGCAGATAGAATCAGGTCCAAATATTCCGTATAATTGTCTTTTTCACTGCTCTCACTGCATCCTGTTAAATGGACAATCTGCTCACTGCCACGCAGGGTAACGTTATTTTCTTTCAAAGCACTATATAATTTAGGAATAAATGTATCTAAAACCTCCTGATGTATCAAAAGTGTTTCCACTGCATTACATGCTGAAGCATACTGTGTCTTTGCGTCAATGATAATTGGAACTGCTTTGTCCAAATCTGCCTCTTTGTCCACATAGATATGACAGATTCCATCTGCGTGTCCCATCACAGGAATTTTTGTATTATCCATGATATATTGAACAAAAGAATTGGAACCTCTTGGAATCAATAAATCCACATACGCATTACAGGTGAGAAGTTCTGATATTTCCGAACGTGCCTCCAACTGCAGCATACAGTTTTCAGGCATGCCTGACTTTCGTACAGCATCATAAATAATCTGAAACAATACTCTGTTACTGTTTATAGTCTCGCTTCCGCCTTTTAAAATTACACAATTTCCGCTTTTTATACAGAGGGAGGAAATCTGTATCAATGCATCAGGTCTTGCCTCGAATATAACGCCAATGACACCGATAGGACAAGTCTCACGCACCAATATCATTCCTTCATCTAACTGCCTTTTCATCTGTTTTTGAAATAAAGGATCCTTTAGTCCAATTAAATCATTAATTCCTGCAATTACATCTTTTAACTTTGTTTCATCAAATTTCAGTCTCTTTATAATGGGTGCAGCAACACCGTCTTTTACTGCCTGCTCCAAATCTTCTTTGTTTGCAGCAAATATTTCATTTTTATGCTCTTCTAATGCTTTTACTATCGCCATTAATGCCTTATTTCTC
Source organism: uncultured Lachnospiraceae bacterium (assembly GCA_947625755.1). Lineage (GTDB taxonomy): Bacteria > Bacillota > Clostridia > Lachnospirales > Lachnospiraceae > Eubacterium_G. The sequence continues at coordinate 39,101 of CANQPJ010000002.1, forward strand.
TGTTCTTCGCTGCTTCCCGCCATTATTGGTGAAGCCAGTTTGACTAATTCTGCCTGTTCTTTAATACTCATTATTTTTTCTCCTCTCATAGCATTATAAAATATTTTTTACGGTTTACAACTCCCACAGGGTTCATAGCCCTGCTCAATCAAATCTTCTCTTGTTCCTGTATATATTCCTTTATTCGATTCACTCATAACTTTTACACTATTACAATCAGGATAATGAAATTTATGAGAATTTAAATTCAAAATATACTGTACACTGCCAGTAGAAGGATTTGTTTTATTCTTCTCTGTGATAATATCTTTTGTTATATCCTTATCTGCTGTTTTGCTTATTTCACTGTCACCGGTAGAATAATCTATTGTAATACCCGGCTGGACATTATAACAGTATACATGAAAAGATATTCCTTCGCCATAGTCTTCTACGGAATATCCTTCCATTATTACACCACTTGCAACTAAATTATCCCCTTTATACACAGGTGTTACTCTGTATAACACATGATTGTTGGTTTCTTTGACGTAATCAGCTACCATATCTTCAAAAGGCAGCATCCCCTCCACATTCATGTAGCGGGTTCCGGTAATTAAGTTTTTATCATTAGCATTTTCCCCTGTCAACTGATATGCAATTAAATGGCATCTGTTATATAAATACTTTCCGTCCACAAAATCATATTTTACAGTATGCCACCCCGTTGGTTTTATCATTCCAATTCCTTCCCTTTTTCCGGTAGGCATAATATTCTTTCCAATGCAGGTCATTGCCACACCACATCTCCCAAGAGAATCTAATTTACTATACTTTTCAAAGGATTTCTTTGTGAGTTCACTTTTGGAAAAATCCGGCTGATTATTTTTTAAAACTACATATGGCGTATGATGAAACTCTGGAATTGTATTCAATACTGCTGTATCTGATTTCGCTGTTGATTTGCCGCATCCTACAAGAAAAGCCGTTATACAAAGTAATATCATGTTTAAAAATATAATATAAACAGCATTATTTAATTTTGCAGCTCTATTATGATTTTTCTGTTTCATTTTTGATATATACCTCTTTTGTAATTTTCTCATGGGAATATCCGGTAAATTCTAAAGTACTTATTAATGTCCATCCGGAAAGATTTATTTTATAATCCGCAGGATATACTTTATCCCAGCGGTATACAATTAATTTTTCAGTTCTGTCCTGATCCAGGATATGATTTTCCACAAAACAATAATCCCTCTCACTGGAACCACTGAAATAATCATCGCAGATAATATAACTGTTCTCATTAGAAGCAAAGAGTTCTTCGGAATATGAATGAATATACAAATTTCCATCTTTTGTCATGTTCAGAATATCTCTTATCACATATCTGTCTCTGCTCTGTCTTCTCTCATTAAAATACATTCCGTTGTTTTGATCCAGACAAACAATTCCTATCATCCCATACCTCTCTTTCCAACCGGATTATATCAATTATTTTTTTTAAAAATAACAAATGGGACTATTAAATTAACAGCCCCATTATGATAAACACAATATCTTCCATATATTGAAATCTATTTTACCACTCTTACCTTAATAACACCTTCAACTGCACTGAGCTTTTCTATCAGAGCATCTGTTGCTTCATGATCTAAATCCATAATGGCATATGCAAAATCACCTCTTGACTTATCAACCATATCTGCAACATTAATTCCTTCCACAGCCACTGTGGATGAAAACTGACCAATCATATTAGGAATATTCTTATGACAGATTGTAACACGACCTGCTTTGTCACAAACGCCAAGCGATGCTGCCGGATAATTTACGGAATTTACAATATTTCCATTTTCCACAAAATCCATAATCTGCTCTACTGCCATAACCGCGCAATTATCTTCTGACTCCTCTGTGGAAGCTCCCAAATGCGGTGTGGCAATAACACCCTTCATATTTGCTGTTTTTGCATTTGGAAAATCTGTTACATATTTTTTAACTTTACCGCTCTGCAAAGCCTTTTCCATATCATCATCACAAACCAGCAAATCTCTGGCAAAATTTAATATAACGACTCCATCTTTCATCATAGCTATGGATTCTTTATTAATCATTTCCTTTGTATCGTCAAGAAGAGGCGTGTGTACGGAAATAAAATCACACTCTTTATATATCTCTTCTCTTGTTTTAACAATCTGCACAGTTCGCTTAATGCTTAATGCTCCCTGCACAGAAAGATATGGATCAATACCATATACTTCCATTCCCATGGAAACACCGATATTTGCTACCAGTCTTCCAATGGCTCCAAGTCCGATTACACCTAACTTCTTTCCTTTTAACTCATTTCCGGCAAAATTTTTCTTTGCTTTTTCCATGGTCTTATTAATGTTTGCATCAGACTTATTATCAGCAACCCACTGATTTCCTCCAATAATATCTCTTGATGCTAAAAGCATTCCGCAAAGTACCAGTTCCTTCACACCATTTGCATTAGCGCCCGGTGTATTAAACACAACAACACCTTCCTTGGAACATTTATCCAACGGAATATTATTGACACCGGCTCCTGCTCTTGCAACTGCCATCAAAGTATCAGGAAACTCTAAATCGTGCATGGAAGCACTACGAACAAGTGCCACATCGGCATTACCAAAATCATCTGTTATTTCATAATTATCATTTAATTTATCCAGTCCTAAATTTGAAATAGGATTTAAGCATTTTACTTTTATCATTTTACGCATTCTCCTTCTCGAATTTTTCCATAAATTCTACCAATGCCTGAACGCCCTCAATTGGCATAGCGTTATAAATACTTGCTCTCATCCCGCCAACTGTTCTGTGACCTTTCAGGTTTTCAAGACCGGCTGCCTTTGCCTCTGCCACAAATTTGGCATCTAATTCTTCATTACCTGTCACAAACGGTACATTCATCAGCGATCTGTCTTCTGGAACCACAGTTCCCTTAAACAACTTACTTTTATCCAGAAAATCATAAAGAATTTTAGCTTTCTTCTCATTATGCTTCTTCATGGCGTCCAAGCCGCCCATTTTCTTAATCCATTTAAACACTTTGCCACAAATATAGATACCATAACATGGCGGTGTATTATAAAGGGAATTTGCATCTGCCTGTGTTTTCCATGTAAGCATTGTAGGCACTGAAATATCAACCTTTTCAGGAATTAAATCCTCTCTGATGATGGCAATCACCACGCCTGCCGGTCCGACATTTTTCTGAACCCCGCCATAAATTACACCATACTTTTCAACATCAACAGGTTCGGATAAGAAACAGGAAGAGACATCAGCCACCAAGGTATGTCCTTTTGTATTTGGTAATGTGTGGTACTTGGTACCATAAATTGTATTATTTTCACATATATATACATAATCTGCATCATCATCAATGTCCAAATCTGAACAATCCGGAATATAGGAAAAAGTCTTATCTGCAGATGAAGCAACCCTTTGTACCTCTAAATACTTTTCTGCTTCTGCTGCAGCTTTTTTTGCCCACTGTCCGGTAATAATATAAGCTGCCTTTCCATTTTTCTTCAAATTCATAGGTATCGCAGCAAATTGCTGGGAAGCACCTCCCTGTAAAAATAAGACCTTATAGTTATTAGGAATATTCATTAATTCTCTAATATCCTGTTCTGCTTCATCAATAATCTGCTGAAATGCTTTGGAACGATGACTCATTTCCATGACACTCATTCCTGTTCCCTTGTAATCAAGCATTTCTTCGGCTGCCTCTTTTAATACTTCTTCAGGCAAAACTGCCGGACCCGCTGAGAAATTGTATACTCTAGCCATTTTAATAATACCTCCATATTTTAACTGATTTTATCTGCGTCATACCCTTTCTATTTTCCACAATGATTGAATATTACAATAAAATATTAGCAATCATAACCCTTTTCTGATAAATCTTCTGCAGAAAATGCCTCGCTTATTGATGTATTTGCAGGAACCATAGGAAATACTTTATCATCTTCATCAATCTGTGCGTCAATAACGCATGGAATATTCATCTCAATGGCATCCTTTAGTGCACTTTCAAACTCTTCAATTGTAGTAACACGGTAAGCCTTTGCTCCCATACCTTCAGCAATCTTCACAAAATCTACAGCATCATTTAAAACCGTATTGGAATATCTCTTTCCATAAAACAATGTCTGCCACTGTCTTACCATGCCAAGTACGTGGTTGTTAATAACAATCTGTATAATTGGAATATTATATCTTGTTGCCGTTGCAATTTCATTCATATTCATTCTGAAACATCCATCACCGGCAATATTAATACACAGCTTGTCCTTATTTCCCATTTTAGAACCGATACATGCACCTACACCATATCCCATTGTTCCAAGACCGCCTGATGTAATAAGCTGTCTTGGTCTGCTGTAGCTGTAAAACTGTGCAGCCCACATCTGATGCTGTCCGACATCTGTAGTAATAATTGCATCTCCATTTGTAATACAATAAAGAGAATCAATAACTGCCGGACCTGTCAGTCTTGACTTATCAAGGTCTAATGGATACTGCTTCTTCATCTCTTCAATATGAGCCATCCATTCCTTATTGTCCTTTTGCTTAACCTGCTGATTTAATCTTGTCAGAACTTCTTTAATGTCACCGATAATACTTGCATCAGCATGTACATTTTTGTTAATCTCCGATGGATCTATATCGATATGAACAATGTTTGCATTTTTTGCAAAAGAATTGGCATTACCAATTACCCTGTCACTAAATCTGGCACCTAGTACAATCAGTAAATCACATTCTGTAACACCAAAGTTTGATGTTTTTGTACCATGCATACCAATCATTCCCGTATATCTTGGGTTTGTTCCCTCAACTGCACCTTTTCCCATAAGAGAATCACAAACCGGTGCATCTACTAAATCTGCAAATTTTCTAACCTCTTCATGCGCCTCGGAGATAACTACACCGCCGCCTACCAGAATAAACGGTTTCTCTGATGCTGCAATCATCTCTGTAACCGTATGAATATCATCATCTGTAATATCATCTGAATATCTTTTAATTTCCTCCGGCTTTTGAGGCGTAAAATCAATTTCATTGGCTGTAACGTCTTTTGTAATATCAACCAAAACCGGACCCGGTCTTCCACTCTTTGCAATCTTAAATGCTTTTCGAATTGTTGGAGCTAAATCTTCAATCTCTTTTACAATAAAATTGTGCTTGGTAATCGGCATTGTTGCACCAACAATATCTATTTCCTGAAAAGAATCCTTTCCAAGTCCTGACTTTGCAACATTAGCTGTAATCGCCACAATTGGAACAGAATCCATATACGCTGTCGCAATACCTGTTACAAGGTTTGTGGCGCCAGGTCCTGACGTTGCCATGCAAACGCCGACTTTTCCTGTAGAACGGGCATATCCATCTGCCGCATGAGCTGCTCCCTGCTCATGGGAAACAAGGATATGTGTAATATCATCTGTATTTTTGTAGAGCTCATCATATATATTTAAAATTGTTCCTCCAGGATAACCAAATACTGTGTCAACACCCTGTTCTTTTAAACATTCCATAACTATCTGCGATCCGTTTAAAATCATATTATATCCCTCTCTTTTTTACTTATTTATCTCTAATGTGGCACCTTTATTTCCTGAAGTAACCATTGAGGCATATCTTGCAAGATAACCTGTGGTAACCTTTGGTTCTCTAGGCGTCCATGCTTTTTTCCTTTTAGCCATTTCTTCATCCGATACGTCCACATTTAATGTCATTTCAGGAATATTAATCTTAATAATATCCCCTTCTTTAATTAAAGCAATCGGTCCGCCTACCGCTGCCTCCGGTGAAACATGACCAATCGAAGCACCTCTGGATGCACCGGAGAATCTGCCATCTGTAATTAAGGCAACTGTCTCTCCAAGTCCCATCCCTGCAATGGCTGATGTAGGGTTGAGCATCTCTCTCATACCCGGTCCGCCTTTTGGTCCTTCATATCGGATGACAACAACATCGCCATCTACAATCTTACCACCTTTTATTGCAGCAATGGCATCTTCCTCACAGTCAAATACCCTTGCCGGACCTTCATGTACCATCATTGCATCTGCTACTGCTGAACGTTTTACCACGGAACCATCCGGTGCAAGATTTCCTTTCAGCACTGCAAGTCCTCCCGTGGTACTATACGGATGATCCAGTGGTCGGATAACTTCCGGATTTCTGTTGATACATCCTTTTATATTTTCTCCAATCGTCTTACCGGTTACCGTCATACATTCTTCATTCAATAAACCAAGCTCACTCAATTCATTCATTACTGCATATACTCCGCCTGCTTCGTTAAGGTCTTCCATATATGTCGGACCTGCCGGTGCAAGATGACATAAATTCGGAGTTTTTGCGCTAATTTCATTTGCAAAAGAAATATCAAAATCAAATCCAATTTCGTGTGCAATCGCCGGCAAATGAAGCATACTGTTCGTTGAACATCCAAGTGCCATATCTACCGTTAATGCATTTAATATTGCCTCTTTTGTAATAATATCTCTCGGACGAATATCTTTCTTCACCAGTTCCATAACAGCCATACCGGCATGTTTGGCAAGTTTTAATCTTTCTGAATAAACTGCCGGAATGGTTCCGTTTCCTTTCAATCCCATGCCGAGCGCCTCTGTTAAGCAATTCATGGAATTTGCTGTATACATTCCAGAACAGGAGCCGCATGTAGGGCAGACTTTTTCTTCAAATTCTTTTACCTGCTCCAATGTCATCTTACCTGCGGCATGCGCTCCCACCGCTTCAAACATAGATGAAAGACTTCTCTTTTGACCACTCACATGACCTGCCATCATTGGACCACCGGAAACAAAAACAGTTGGAACATTCACTCTTGCAGCTGCCATTAATAATCCGGGAACATTCTTGTCACAGTTTGGAATCATTACTAATGCATCAAACTGATGTGCTTTTGCCATGCACTCTGTAGAGTCAGCAATCAAATCTCTTGTTACAAGAGAATATTTCATTCCCTCATGTCCCATTGCAATACCATCACATACAGCAATCGCCGGGAACATAACCGGCGTACCGCCTGCCATAGCAACTCCCATCTTTACTGCCTGTGCAATCTTATCCAGATTCATATGACCCGGAACAATTTCATTATAGGAACAGACAATACCAACTAATGGTTTTGAAAGTTCTTCTTCAGTCATCCCCAGAGCATTAAACAATGATCTGTGCGGTGCCTGCTGTATCCCTGTTTTTACTGAATCACTTTTCATGATACTACCTCCATTCAATGCGTTTTATAATTTCATCACCCATTTCCTTACATCCGACTAATGTCATTCCTTCAGACATAATATCAATTGTACGGATACCATCCTCTAATACTTTTTCTACAGCTGCCTCCACCGCATCTGCTTCTTTATCTAAATCAAATGAATATCGAAGCATCATTGCAGCTGAAAGAATGGTTGCCAATGGATTTGCCTTATTCTGCCCTGCAATATCCGGTGCTGCTCCATGACTTGGTTCGTAGAGCCCGAATTTGTCTTCTCTAAGCGATGCTGATGAAAGCATTCCTATAGAGCCTGTTATCATACTTGCTTCATCGGATAAAATGTCACCAAACATGTTTTCCGTAACAACCACATCAAACTGTGCCGGATTCTTCACCAACTGCATTGCACAATTATCGACCAGCATATGTGTAAGTTTAACATCAGGATAATCCTTCGCTACTTCGTTTACAACCTTGTCCCACAGTCTGGAACTATCTAAAACATTTGATTTGTCAACACTGATAACTTCCTTGCGTCTTTTCATTGCTATCTCAAATGCCTTCACCGCAATTCTTCGAATTTCATTCTCGTTATACGTTAATGTATCTGTTGCAGTAAGAACGCCGTTTACTTCCTCGGTCTTTCTTTCTCCAAAGTAAAGCCCTCCGGTAAGCTCTCTTACAATAATCATGTCAAATCCCGCATCAGCCACTTCCTTTTTCAGTGGACAGGCATCTTTTAATTCTTTATAAAGATATGCCGGTCTGAGATTTGCAAATAGATTTAATCCTTTTCTGATTGCCAGAAGTCCGGCTTCAGGTCTTAAATTAGGTGGCAGGTCGTACCAGCTGTCTTTACCGACTACGCCGCCGACGGCTCCAAGTAAAACAGCATCATTTTTCTTTGCTGTCTCTAAAGCTTCATCTGTCAGTGGAACACCATGTCTGTCGATAGAAATACCGCCCATATCCACCTCTGTATAGTGAAAACTGTGCCCATATTTATCTCCGACCGCATTTAACACCTTCGTAGCCTCAGCGATTATTTCAGGTCCGATACCATCACCCGGAATAACTGCAACATTAAAATTCATTGTAATTTCCTCTTTCTTTTTCAATCTGTGTGAATGTAAATCTTTTTCGCATACAAAAACCCACATTAACTTGTAAATTATAACCTAAACAGCGCTTTTTTTCAACCATACAGATATAATTATTTATTGATAAAATTTAACATTTCTTTTAGCAAAGAAAAATACTGCTGCACATACAATGCAACAGTATCTTTCAAAATATTATTCAATTATACGTTTGCCTTTTCCACATCAACAATAGCGGTCTTCTGCATTGGTATACGGCAGTTCTTATTTCCGCCAAATTCAACGATAACTGTATCATCTGTCACATCAATAATCATACCGTAAAATCCACTGCTTGTTAAAACGCTGTCTCCAATCTCTACACTGTTCATCAGTTCCTGTTGTTTCTTTTCCTGCTTTTTCTGTGGTCTGATAGCTATAAAATACATGAATCCTACAATAATTAGCACGTATAAAATAAGAACTACCCAGCTCGCAGATTGCTGTGCTGCTAAAAGTGTCATCCTAATACCTCCTGTTTTGGTCATTTTCTTGAAATCCCTCTAATTTCTTCTTTTTATACTCATTAAATTGCCCTGCCTCTATGGCATCTCTGATTTCCTCCATCATTGTATTATAAAAGTACAAATTATGCAAGACACATAAACGCATTCCCAGCATTTCTTTTGCCTTTAACAAATGACGGATGTATGCCCTGCTATGATATTTACATGCAGGACACTGGCACCCTTCTTCAATCGGTTCTGCATCAGTCTCATATTTTGCATTGAACAGATTCAGTTTTCCCCTATTCGTGTATACATGTCCATGGCGTCCGTTTCGGGCAGGATATACGCAATCAAAAAAATCAACGCCTCTTTCTACTGCTTCTATTATATTCGCAGGAGTTCCTACCCCCATCAGATAAATTGGTTTATTGTTAGGCAAATACGGCTCTACTGCTTCAATAATACGGTACATTTCATCATGGCTTTCTCCTACAGCCAAGCCGCCGATAGCATACCCGTCTAAATCCATTTCAGAAATTACTTTGGCATGTTCCATACGAATATCATCATATATGCCGCCCTGATTAATACCAAACAGCATTTGTTCTTTATTAATGGTATCGTCTAATGTATTCAGACGTCGCATTTCTACTTTGCATCGTTTCAGCCATCTGGTTGTTCTGTCCACTGAATGTTTAATATATTCCTTCGATGCCACACTGGATGGACATTCATCAAATGCCATCGCTATCGTGGATGCCAGATTGGACTGTATCTGCATGCTTTCTTCCGGTCCCATAAATATCTTTCTGCCATCAATATGAGAGCGGAAATGCACACCCTCTTCTTTAATACTTCTCAAACCGGCAAGGGAAAATACCTGAAAGCCACCGGAATCTGTCAGTATCGGTCTGTTCCAATTCATAAATTTATGAATTCCACCCATTTTTTTAACAATCTGATCACCCGGTCTTACATGTAAATGATAAGTGTTAGATAATTCTACCTGCGTTTTTATTTGATATAAATCTTCTGCGGCAACCGCTCCTTTAATTGCTGCGGCTGTTCCCACATTCATAAAAACCGGGGTTTGAATTTTTCCATGTATGGTAGTAAATTCTCCCCGCTTTGCATTTCCATCCTTCGCTAAAATTTTAAACATAATTTATCTCCTGATTATGGTATATATTCTATTTGATTTCATTTAGTATTGCAAGTTCTTTCATACACTTTCATCTTTCTAAAAAACACCCGGGTTGATAGAATCACTATGAGAAGGACGGCTGTCTGAATAACTTGCACTTATTCTTTCCAATTGATATACTGATAAAGATAAAGAAGATACATAAGGAGGTTATTATGTCTGGTTCAACTTATGGCAATATTTTTAAAATCACAACTTGGGGAGAATCCCACGGAAAAGCAGTGGGGGTTGTTGTCGATGGATGCCCTGCCGGAATAAATTTGTCTGAAAACGACATTCAAAAATTTTTAGATAGAAGAAAACCAGGGCAGTCAAAATACACAACGCAAAGAAATGAAGACGATAAGGTCGAGCTTTTATCCGGAATATTTGAAGGTAAAACAACCGGTTCCCCTATTTCAATGATTGTGCATAACAAAGACCACCATTCTGCCGATTATAGCCAGATTGCATCCTATTACAGACCCGGACACGCTGATTATACTTTTGATGAAAAATACGGTTTCAGAGATTATCGGGGTGGTGGACGTTCCTCTGGTCGTGAAACGATTGGACGCGTTGCGGGCGGAGCCATTGCCTCCAAAATATTAGAGCAGTTAAATATTTCTATACTTACCTATTCCAAAGCTATTGGAAATATAGAAATTGATTACAATAATTTTAATCCATCAGAAATAAATAATAATTCTCTATATATGCCGGACCACAGTGCTGCTGTCAGGGCTGGAGAATTATTAAAAGAAAAAATGGCTGAAAAAGATTCTGTTGGAGGTATCATCGAATGTCTTATTGATGGTATGCCTGCCGGTATTGGCGAACCAGTATTTGAAAAACTGGATGCCAATCTTGCAAAAGCGGTTATGTCGATTGGTGCTGTTAAAGGTATTGAAATCGGAGACGGTTTTGCCGTATCTCATTCTACCGGTTCCGACAATAATGACGGTTTCCGAAGTGAGAATGGAAAAATTTTTAAAACAGCCAACCATGCAGGTGGCATTTTGGGTGGTATCAGTGATGGCTCGCAAATTGTACTCCGTGCCGCTGTAAAACCTACTCCTTCTATTGCCAAAACACAGTCTACAGTGACAAAATCCGGTGAGAACATTGATGTCAATATCAAAGGCCGCCATGATCCGATTATTGTTCCAAGAGCGGTTGTCGTCGTGGAATCAATGACTGCCATTACACTAGTTGATATGTTATTCAATGCCATGACCTCCCGAATGGATAAAATTATTGAGTTTTGGAAAAATACAAATATTTAGATAACAAAAACTTCGTAACCGAACTCTTGCAAAAACATGGGTTTTCAGGCAGGGCTGTCTTCCCGTGCCTCTGCGATTATTGTTGAACATTTTGATTGGAACTGTAAAAAGTCTTTTTACATGGAAGTTTTTGTCAAGCTGCCAAGTATATATGTAAAATTTTCGGGCATTCATGATGCAGGAGAATGAATTACATATATTTTTTGCCAAACCAACCCATTATACATGTAAAATCTTTGGATATCCATGATGAGGGAGAATATATTACATATACTTTTTACCAAGCCAGCCAGGCATATATGTAAAATTTTCGAACATTCATGATGAGGGAGAATATATTACATATACTTTTTTGTCAAGCCAACCGAGTATATATGTAAAATCTTGAGAAATCCATGCCAAGTGAAAATATATTACATATCTATATATAATTATAAAAAACTAATATATGTAAATTATAAATATGATTTATGGCAGGGCTGCTTTATCTTTTTACAGTCCCTTATACTATAAAAGAAAGGATTCCACCGAAAAAATTTCATTTCGGTAGAATCCTTCCTTTTTTACTCTACTTTACACGAATCTTTACTTTATAACTCTGTTTCGTTGTTCTGAGAGTTACTGTGATTGTAGCTCTTCCTTTCCTTAATGCTTTTATTTTCCCTTTTGATGTAACCTTTACCACTTTCTTATTGGATGAAGCAAACTTGAGAATATTTGTCTTAAGGATACCACGCTTCTTAAATTTTGTATTTTTGTTATAAATGTACGCTTTCGTATTTAACTTCTGGGTAGTTCCTCTTTTTAGAACAACTTTTCTCTTTTTCGCCTTAATCGTTTTAATATATTCTGCTCTGTAATCCTTTGTTTTATGATTGGCTGTTAACGTTGCTTTTGCAATATAAGTATTATATTTCTTGCCGTTATTTTTGTATTGCTTTTTCAGATAGGATGGCATAATCAACTTTGTTTTGCTGCGATTGAATGAATCTTTATGCATTTTAATAACACTGTCCGGTATTTTTACTTTTTTGATTTTTGTATTTTTTGAAAAAGCTAAAGCACTTATAACCTGAAGCGAATTTGATAACTTTACAGAGGATAAATTACAATTCCGAAAAGCAGCATTTCCAATACTAATTACACTATTTGGTATAGCGACTTTTTCTAAAGAAGTGCATCCCTCAAAAGCTGAATTATATATTCTTTCCAACTGCTTGCTCCAGTTTATTTTTTTCAGTTTCTTACATTGCGAAAAACTAAATTCTCCAATAATTTTAATATTTTGAGGAAGTGTAATTTCTTCCAGATTTGAATTTCTATATCCGTAGTCTTCAACCATTGTATATTTTTCATTGGCAGAAAGTGTTAAATTTTTTAAATAAGAATTTTCGCTTATGCCATAGCTTTTTGTCACTGTAGATGGCTCGATATAGCTTGTTGTTTTTTTACCTCTTGGATAATTGAAAAGTGTAAGTTGTTTTTTATCAAATAACACACCGTCTTTCACTGAAAAATACTGATTTTCAGAAACCACATCATAGCTTTCTATTTCTATTTTATTATCTTCACCGGAAATATTGGATAATTCCAGTCTGCTATTTACTGTTTTGATATTCTTACCAAGTGTCACTTTTTTAAATGACTTCATTTTGCCTTCCAGCGAGGCTAGAGATACGACATTATATCCACCCAAAGTTTCAGGAATACTGATTTCGCTTTCATTACCTAAATATCCACAAATTTCAACTTCACCAGCCGTACCGGAATGATTAATTATTCTGTATTGGAAATTTCCCTCTGTTAATATTTGTTCAGCGGCACGTGCTGTACAATCTGCCTGTATAAATAGTGATATAATTAAGATAAACGCCATTAATTTTTTAAAATACTTATAAGTTTTTTTCATTCTAATCCCTCCAATATTTTATTAATTGTTTTAAACCACTCTTCGCTATAGAATGTATGTATTGCACATCCAATTCTTTTTATAATTACGCTATGTTACCATTCTTTTTCACCTCTTCCCCACATTTTCCGTTCATTTTTATTATTTATATTTTTTTTCAACCACTTAATACATTTTTTAAGTAATTGATTGGTTCTTTATTTACAAATTTAACCGATATATAAAAAAATCCCCTTGCACCTGCAAGGGGAAATAAAACTATTTTATTTTTTCATATTAAGAATTTAAGAATTTTTACTCGTCCCCTTACTATTTTAATATTAGCACTTTCCAAATTCTGTGTCAATGACATTTTTCACTTTTATGCGACATTATATGACATGTATTCTTCTTTACCTTAACTTTTGCTTTTACTAACTTTTCATCAGCATCTTTTCATATGCTAATCCAACGATAAACCATAATGGCGCATAGTCCCAACGGATTACACCCTTAACATTATATTTACTGTTGCTGTAATCCCACGGACATCTGTTCTTTTTCTTTAACATGGTTCCTGTAGTATATTCAGTAGCAAAAATACCCGCAGTATAAATTAATCCACGCTCTACTGTCTTCCTGTTATGCTTTTTTAACTGGTTACTGACAGGTTTTATCAATGCCGCCATCCCATATATCGGAAACATCCATATAGAAGTCTGTCCAATCAATTTATAATCTTTTTTCTTAATACAACAGGCTGATGTAAAGAGCACTTCCATACACCAGCCTGCGATTCCGCATTTTATAAAATTTTTATTCATTACACTCTTCATATGTGTAATTATTAGCAATTCTGTATTCTTTTATTCATATAATGGATATTTATCTGTTAAGCCTTTTACTTTTGCTTTTACTTTTTCACAGTTTCCACTCAAATCATTCGCAACATCTGACATACATTCTGCAATAATATCCATATCTTCCGCTTTGAGACCTCTGGCAGTTACTGCAGGCGTGCCGATTCTTACGCCACTGGTAATTCCCGGTTTTTGAGGGTCATTTGGAATAGCATTTTTATTACATGTAATATTTGCTGCATCTAATGCAATCTCAAATTCTTTACCTGTAATATTCTTACTTCTCAAATCAACCAGCATCAGATGATTGTCTGTTCCACCGGATACCAAATCAAATCCTCTGTCTGTCAGTCCCTTTGCCAATGCCTGTGCATTAACTAAAATATTTTTTGCGTATTCTTTAAAATCATCTGATAAAGCTTCCTTGAAACAAACCGCCTTTGCAGCTATCACATGCATTAAAGGTCCACCCTGAATTCCCGGAAATACTGCTTTGTTTAATTTATGTTCTAGTGCAAATTCTTCACTGGATAAAATAAGTCCTCCCCTTGGACCTCTTAACGTCTTGTGGGTAGTAGTTGTTGTTACATGGGCATAAGGAATAGGACTCATATGCTGTTCTCCTGCCACAAGTCCGGCAATATGCGCCATATCTACCATAAGATATGCTCCAACTTCATCTGCAATCTCCCTGAACTTTTTAAAATCTATTTTTCTAGGATAAGCACTTGCTCCTGCCACAATGAGTTTTGGCTGATTTTTGATTGCAATATCTCTTACTTTGTCATAGTCGATAAATCCGTTATCATCAACACCGTACGGTACGATATTAAAATATGTACCCGACATATTTACCGGAGAACCATGTGTTAAATGCCCTCCTGCATCCAGACTCATTCCCATAACAGTATCACCCGGCTGAACCAGTGCAAAAAATACTGCCATGTTAGCCTGGGCTCCTGAATGCGGCTGAACATTGGCATATGTACATCCAAACAACTTCTTTGCTCTATCAATTGCCAGCTGCTCTACAATATCTACATATTCACAGCCGCCATAATATCTCTTTCCCGGGTATCCTTCTGCATATTTATTGGTTAAATGACTGCCCATAGCAGCCATAACTCCCCTGCTGACCAAATTTTCTGATGCAATCAGCTCAAGATGTGAACGCTGTCTTGCCAATTCATCTTCCATTGCCGAAAAAATTTCTGCATCTGCATTTTTGACTTCATCAAATGAAAACATCTGTATTCCTCCTAACATATATGTACTGCACCGGATTATCAGTGCAGTTGTAAATTTATTCTATCTTATCATAAGATGAATTATTTTCATATCGTTTTTTTTATTATTAATGCATTTTTCTAAAAACCGATGATGCTTAATCCTGATGATGTTCACATTCTTCTTCCTTTGCTCTTTCAGTACATTCTTTATCTTCACATAAGTTTTCAATTACAGTTGTACAGCTTTCATTATCGCATTTTATTTCTTTTTTTAATTTGCCCTCACACTTTGGCGGTTCTAACTCCAAAGGTTTGATTTCTCTAGACAGCAATCCGTTTTCTACAAATCTTTTGCATATCTTTTTTTCTTCATCCTCAATACTTGCCTTCGGTGGAACTGTACGTCCTATATAATCAATTTTATAAGCCTCATAATATACAGTTCTCAAAATAAGAGAAAGTCCTGCGGAAAAAGTTCCATCACAGGCATTAAAATTCATTGCTTTTCCTATTCCTGTAATATTAATGCCGTTTGCTACCTGATTTTTCCCTTCCGCAAGGCTTACAACATTAATATATTTTTTATCTTTATTCCCTTTTGTTCCTACTCCGTACGGTGTGTAAAGCTCCAATGATATAACGGACGGATTTGTCTTTTCGTTCATATACTTATAATCGGGACTGTATTTATCTGCCGGTAAATAATTCACTGTAATACCTGTCTCATCCAGATATTTATTACATCCGTCATAAAGTTTGACATTAAAGGTAACGTATACATTTGTCAAAGATATTTTGCTGCAGTTTGGTTTATTCGTGCATGACACCCTTGTTTTTACATGGTGGCATGGCGGTACTTTACAGTTTTCCATATCTTTCTGTGAAATATCTGTTTTTTTAGATAAAGATATATCTGCTACATCCAATCTGATTTTCTCTACGGTAGGATTTTCTCTCAAAACTGATGCCGGAAGTGTAACTGTTCGACACACGTTAACTCCTATTTCATCATATATTACCGGAGCAAAAATCGACAAAACTTCCGGCTTGCCACATATTTCACGGTTGCATACATCAATCTCTCTACAACATTTTTTACAATTACAGGTTTTCAACATTTTTCCTCCTTTTGTTCCACACTATATCATATGCTTTTTGATATTTTTTGTTCTATTTTAAGAAGAAACAAAATATATATTAAATAGTGTGAAATATTTCAAAACCACACAAGATTATTCACGATTAATCATTTGAAATGGAGAAATAAATGTATAAAATATTAGCTTTTGAAAACGGACAACCAATTATTTTATTTTTAGACAGCGGAAAAGTGTACATGTACACAGCCTCCGGAGGAAAAATTTTTTCAAGGGGACTATTGTTTAATGATGTAGGCAAAGATTTTGATGTATTTTCCGGAAAAGAAAAATACATATACTATATTTCAACAGATAAGAAAATCAAACTGGCAGTTTTAAACCGTGATCATTTTACCGAATTTTTATCAATTCCAATGGAGGACCAAAAGCATAACATTGAAATCGTTAATGTATCACCACTGATGTGTCAGAATGAACTTTACATCTTTTACTGCAATCACAACAAAGAACAGGGAAAATATGAAATTTATTATATTTTGTCCTCCTTTCCAAACAAAAGCTGTCTGATTAAAAGAAATATTGATACCAATAAAGGATTTGATGTATTTAAAGCAAATAATACAATCGGTGTTGTTTTAAATTCTAATTATTATTACTTAAACAAAGATAAACAGCTCATTGATATAAAAAATTCCGCAGACAGTCAATTAGAAATTACTTCTCTGGAGGAAAAAATTGAAGATTTAAAGTCTGCATTGTCAGATAAAAGCGACAAACTTATAGAAGTTCAAAAACAGCTGTGCGGAAAAGAGAACGAAATTGGAAAATTAAAGGCAACACAAAAACATATTACAGAACAATATAATGAACTGGCTGAATATGCCGGAAAATTACAGGAAGAGCTGCGAAATATCCGATATATGTAATATTTACCAAATTACTGCCCAAAAAACATTAAAATAGGATGTCCTCAAAAGCCGTTAGACTTTTGCGACACCCTATTTTTGTTTATTCTTCCGTTTTATTTTTTATATCAATCGATAACTCCTCTAACTGCTTTGCATCAACCGCACTTGGGGCTGATGTCATTAGGCATGAGGCATCTTTTACCTTCGGGAAAGCAATAACTTCACGAATATTATTTTCTCCTGCCATATGCATTATCAGTCTGTCAAGACCATATGCAAGTCCTGCATGCGGTGGAACACCATATTTGAAAGCATCCAGCAGAAATCCAAACTGTTCATGCGCCTGCTCCTCTGTAAATCCAAGCGCCTGAAACATTTTCTCCTGAATATCTGCCTGATGAATCCTTACACTTCCTCCACCCAGCTCCGTACCGTTTAACACAATATCGTAAGCCTTTGCACGAACCTTTCCTAAATCCGTTTCCAGATAAGGTAAATCTTCTTCCATCGGCATTGTAAACGGATGATGCATCGCAATATATCTTTCCTGTTCATCCGACCACTCAAATTGTGGAAATTCCACTACCCATAAAAAGTTCCATTGATTTTTATCAATTAATTCAAGGGTCTCTGCAAGTTCTAAACGCAGGGCACCAAGGACATTCCAGACAATTTTATCTCTGTCTGCTGCAAACAATAATAAGTCCTTCGGCTGTCCTTCCATAGCGCTTACCAGATGATCCAACTCTTCTTCAGTCATAAATTTTGCAAAGGATGACTTGTATGTACCATCCTCATTAATACAAAGATAAGCAAGTCCTTTCGCCCCATTTCCCTTGGCAGATTCCACTAACTTATCAATTTTCTTTCTTGGCATTGCGCCCTGACCTTTTACATTGATTCCACGGACAGTTCCACCATTTTTAATAGCACCGGTAAATACGCCGAATCCGCAATTTTTAACCACATCGGTTACATTAACTAATTCCATGCCAAATCTGGTGTCCGGTTTGTCAGAACCAAATCTATCCATAGCCTCCTGCCATGTCAGCCTTGGCATTGGAAGTGGAATATCAACATTGAGAATTTCTTTAAACATTGCCTGAAGCAGACGTTCATTGACATCAATAACATCATCAATATCCACAAAAGATAATTCCATATCCACCTGTGTAAATTCCGGTTGCCTGTCTGCTCTTAAATCTTCATCCCTATAGCATCTGGCAATCTGGATATAGCGGTCATATCCTGAACACATTAATAACTGTTTAAATAGCTGCGGAGACTGCGGAAGCGCATAAAATTCTCCCGGATGTATACGGCTCGGAACAAGATAATCTCTGGCGCCTTCCGGTGTAGATTTGCAAAGTGTAGGCGTTTCTATCTCGATAAATCCTTCTTCTGACATAAATTTACGAATAAATGTAGTTACATCACTGCGGAGCTTTAAATTCTTCTGCAATGTAGGACGCCTCAAGTCTAAATAGCGGTATTGCAGTCTTAAATCCTCTCTTGTATTTACATCATCTTCTACTGGAAATGGAGGGGTTTCAGATTCTGAAAGTATGACAAGATTGTCGACAGTCACCTCAATATCTCCGGTTGCCAAATCTTTATTCACTGCTCCGTCACGCTTTCTGACCTTTCCCTGTGCTGCAATAACATATTCACTTCTGAGTTCTTTTGCCTTTTCAAATACCTGCCCATCATTTTCGTCAAAAACCAACTGCAAAATACCCGTTCTGTCTCTCAAATCTATAAAAATTAGACTGCCTAGATTTCTTCTTTTCTGAACCCATCCCATAACAGTAACCGTTTCACCTATATTTTTACGGTCGACTTCTGTACATCTGTGACTTCTATGCAGTCCCTGCATTGATTCTGCCATAATAAATTCCTCCCACTATTCTACATCACTATGCAAAAACACTTGTTTTACCTGCTTGTATCACATTTGATAAAGTGACTCATAGCACTTTAATTCAGGGGATTTTTGAAAAACTCCTTAAAATTCTCATATCCCTGTGCTTTGAGCTGTTCCTTTTGAAACTTTTTATTTTTATTCATTCTGGTAACCAGTACTCTGGTACCTGCCTGCCTTTCTTTTTGCGCCTGTGCAATTACCTCACAAAGTCTGTCACTATCAACTCCTTTTTCAATGAGATATACAACCTTGTTCGAATCCTCTGGAATCTTAAATCCCTGTTCCATGAGTAAAAGAACAATTCTTTCAAATCCAATAGAAAATCCACATGCAGGAACATCATGCCCTGTAAACTTGCCAACCATCTTGTCATAACGTCCACCGCCTCCGCAGCTTCCGCCAAACTCCGGAATAGCTATTTCAAAAATTGTTCCTGTATAATATGACATTCCTCTTACTAATGTTGGATCAAATACAATTTCAAAATCAGATGCCTTTGTAGCTTTGACGCTGTCAATAATCTCATTCATCCACTGCTTTACATCATCGCCCATATATTCGCCCAAGATTTCAGCTAAATATCCAATCGGATCGGATTGTTGCTGAATTTCAGCAAAAAGCTGTGTATATTTTTCAACGGATTCCTGTGGGAAATCATTCTTCACCAGCTCTTCTTTTATACCATCCAGCCCAATCTTGTCCATCTTATCCAGTATAATAAATACACGGTCAAAACTTTCCTCCGGAAATCCACTGTAAGCAGCCATTGCCTTTAATATTCTTCTCTCATTGATTCGAATCTGAAAGTTTTTAAATCCTAATTTTTCAAGAGTGGTCGTTGTAGCTAAAATCAGCTCAATTTCAGCTAAATTGCTGGAATCTCCTAATATATCAATATCACACTGCATAAACTGACGGTATCTGCCACGTTGAGGTCTGTCGGCACGCCATACATTTCCCATTTGAAGCGCCTTAAAAGGTGTAGGCAGGTCATTTGCATTCTTTGAATAATATCTGACCAGTGGAACTGTCAGGTCATATCTCAAACCATTGTCCACTACATCATTTTCTTCCTGTGCTGTCTGAAGATTTAACTTTTCCCCTCTTTTTAAGATTTTAAAAATTAATTTTTCGTTTTCTCCCCCCTGCTTGTTCGTAAGGTTTGAAATATTTTCTACGCACGGGGTTTCAATCTGGGTGAAACCAAATGCAGTATAAGTTTCTTTAATTACATTCTGTACATAATTTCTGATTTTCATTTCTTCAGGTAATATGTCTTTCATTCCGGTTACAGGTTTTTTACTTAAAGCCATCTTTTTGCTCCTTTTTATTTATAGTTTAATTATTTTACTATTAAATCAGGAAGAAAACAAGATTTAATGCAAGGATTTGAATTCTTCCGCTTTCCTTTCAATCATCTCATCTATTCTGTCTATATACTGGTCGACATTTTTCAGCGTATCAATTCTTTTAGCTTTTTTCATGTCAGTGGATAACAGCTTCGTAACAGCGCCGGCACCCACTGCCCAAACATCCTGATAATCTCCCATCATTAGAATATTGTACAATCCTTCTTTTCCTGCCTTTGCATATCCTACGTTTTCCTGATTTCCTGCCATATTTTTCTGTCTGTATAAATAATAAGGTTTCATCCCCATTTTGCAGGCATATTCTTTTGTAATATTCATTAACCCGGTACTGTTTTCCATAGACATTCCCATAAATTTCTGTTTATTCATGCTAAAACGCGACGCACGCTTGATTGCAAGTGAATGAATCGTCATACCGTCAGGTGAGAGCCTTACCGCTTCTTCCATGGAGTGACGAACCATTTCCGGAGTTTCTTCCGGAAGCCCTACAATAAAATCCATATTAATATTATCCATACCGCACTCTCTTGCCAGAGTAAATGCTTTTTTCACCTGCTCTATCGTATGTTTTCTTCCAATCAGGTCAAGCGTCTTTTGGTTCATTGTCTGAGGATTAATGGATATACGCGTTACTCCCTGTCGATTAAGTACTTTTAGTTTTTCTCTGTTGATACTGTCCGGTCTTCCTGCTTCTACCGTAAATTCCTTCACTGTGTGAAAATCAAAGTTATTTTTCAATACACCCAGCAGTCTGTCCATCTGCTCCGGTGTTAATGTCGTAGGTGTGCCTCCGCCAATATATACTGTATTGAGTTCCCTTTTCTTTAATTTCCTGCCAAGAAACTTTATTTCTTTGACGAGTGCATCGATATAGCTGTCAACTTTATCTTTATAAACATTCAGCGGATAAGATGTAAAGGAACAATATAAACATGTAGTGGGGCAAAACGGAATTCCGATATACAGACTGTATCCTTTTTTATAATTTATCCCGGACAGAACATTCTGCTCCATCTCTGCCACATCCATTGCTAAATCTAACTTGTCATCTGAAATAAAATAAGTATCTTTCATTTCTCTTCGCACTTCATCTTCCGACATTCCCTGTTTTAACAACATTCTGGGAATTTTTGCCGGTCTGATTCCCGTTAAGTTTCCCCATGGAAGCGTTCGCCCGGTATCTTTTACCAGCACACAATATAAAAGCTTTTTAAGAGCATTTTTCGTGTTTCTTCTATCGGCAGCAGATAACACTGTAATCTCCTTATCCCCTAAAGACTCACACTCTATATGCTCTTTAAAAAGCTCTCCATGTTCATCCATCAACCGGGTACAGATTTTCTTATCCGAAAATTCCACATATAAGATTCTGTAAGGATTTTTCACATCAGAATTAATCTTAAAAGGATGTCCCACATAAAAAGCCTGCACCATGGATTGAATATCATATTCAAATTGTCTTGGTTTTATCTGAATGTCTATCATTAATAATATACCTTTTCACTGTCAATATCTGTCATATCCATATGTCCCGGGTAGACCTCCGTTTTTCCCGGAAGTGTCAATAATTTTTCTCTGATAGAGCGGATAATTGCAGCCTCACTGCCTCCCGGGAAATCTGTCCTGCCCCGGCTGGCATGAAACAATGTGTCACCACTAAATAAAACTTCGTTTTCAGCCAGATAATAACATCCGCTTCCTTTTGTATGCCCCGGTGTCAAAAGAAACTTCATAGATATTCCGGCTACCGTCAGATTTTCTCCATCTTTCAAAAACCTGTCAGCGCAAACAGATACGGGCTCTCCAAACATGGCGGAAAGATTTGCTCTTTGGTCCAGCAAAAGCCTATCCTCCTCCTCTGATGCAATTACAGGAATATCATATCTTTGTTTTAAGGCATCCACCGCGCCAATATGGTCATAATGTCCATGCGTAAGAAGGATTGCCTTTGGAATCATTCCCAAATCACTGATATTGGTACTGATTTTTAACTGGTCTCCGCCCGGGTCAACAATGAATCCCTCTTTGCTCTCTGTATTCATACACAAATAACAGTTTGTATAACATTCACTGACCAACACACTTCTAATTTTAATATCTGCCATCTTTCTTCCTCTCTCTATTTCACCGGAACCATAATTCATCTGCTATTATAGCTATTAACTACTGGTTCTCTCAATATCAATAATACTGTCTATTGTCCGAATCTTCGAAATCAGACTATTTAATTCCTCTGTGCCCTGAATTGCAAACGTCATGGATATGGTTGCAATATCCGATTTACTGGTTCTACTGTTAATACTATTTACATCAATGTTTCTCTCCGTAAATATCTTTGACAAATCAGTCAGAATACCAACCCGGTTATTCGCATATATAACGATTTCCGTCATATATTTTCCATCATTTGACCCTTCATCTGCAGCCCAGCTTGCCTCAATCAATCTGCCCCGTTCAATATCCGGCAGGTTAATAATATTAATACAATCTGTCCGGTGGATAGAAACGCCTCTGCCTCTGGTGACAAATCCTACTATTTCATCCCCCGGAACAGGACTGCAGCATTTTGAAAAACGAACTGCCACATCATCCATTCCCTCAACAATAATCCCGCTTTTAGAGGCGCTTTTTCTGTCCTCATTATTTTTTGCAGTATTTGCCTCTCTGATAATATCTTCATCCGTCAATTCTGTTACATGGTCTTTTTCATATTCTGCCAAAAGTTTATTTACAATCTGACCTTCCTTTAATCCGCCATGTCCAACCGAAGCAATTAAGGATTCCCAGTTTTTATAACTGTATTTGAGACGAACCTTCTCCATATAATCCGGCTTTAACAGATTCGATAAAACAATTCCCTTTGTCTTACAGTATTTTTCAATCAGTTCCTTTCCCTTAATAATATTTTCTTCTTTATTCTGCTGTTTAAACCAAATATTAATTTTATTTTTTGCCTGTGTGCTTTTGACAATCTTTAACCAGTCCATACTTGGTCCTGTGGAATTGTTTGAAGTGACAATCTCCACTCTGTCGCCATTTTGAATTTTGTAGTCAATATTTACCATCTTTCCATTGACTCTGGCGCCCACCATTTTATTGCCGACAGCGCTGTGAATACTGTATGCAAAATCAATTGGGGTTGAACCACTGGGCAGATTTTTTACGTCTCCATTTGGTGTGAAACAATATACACGTTCAGAGAACATGTTCAAATCATCCTTCAACAGATTAATAAATTCATGGTTATCCGACATATCCCTCTGCCATTCAAGAATCTGTCTCAACCATGCAATTTTCTGCTCCTCATTATCACCATCACCCGTAATATTTTCTTTGTACTTCCAATGCGCAGCAATACCATATTCGGCAGTCTTATGCATTTCAAAAGTACGAATCTGTATTTCAAAAGGCTGACCGTTCGGACCAATCAGTGTGGTATGAAGAGATTGATACATATTCTGCTTTGGCATGGCAATATAATCTTTAAAACGTCCCGGTACCGGCGTATATTTTTCATGAATAATACCAAGGGCACCATAGCAATCCATAACACTATCGACTATAATACGAACAGCAAACACATCATAAATCTGATCCAATGTTTTATTTTGCATTGTCATTTTTTTATATATGCTGAAATAATGCTTTACCCTGCCATCGATTGTCGCCTTAATTCCTGCTTTTTCTATATATCCTGCCACTTCAGCAATGAGACTGCTCATAAACTCTTCCCTATGTTCCAGTCTTTCATGGACACCTGTTACCAGTTCATTGTATTGTTCCGGTTGCAAATATCTCAAAGCAAGGTCGTCCAGCTCTATCTTAATCTTGGAAATACCCAGCCGGTCTGCAATCGGAGCATAGATGTCCATCGTTTCCCTGGACTTCTCCTTCTGTTTTTCCGGTGTCATATACATCAGAGTACGCATATTGTGAAGTCGGTCAGCAAGTTTAATCAGAATTACTCTTATATCTTTTGCCATGGCAAGAAACATTTTCCGAAGATTTTCTGCCTGTTTTTCCACTTTATCTACATCATAGTCTAATTTGGTCAGCTTGGTAACGCCATCTACCAAATCTGTTACCTCTTCACCGAATTCCTCCACCATAATGGCTCTTGTAACAGAAGTATCTTCCATGACATCATGCAGAAGTCCCGCCATAATTGACTCCTTATCCAATTCTAAATCAGCCAGAATAATTGCAGTATGAAGAGGATGAATAATATATGGTTCTCCGGACTTTCTTTTTTGCTCTCCATGGGAAGCTCTTGCAAACTTATATGCCTTCTCTATCATCTGCATATCATCTGCCGATGGATGATAATATTTTATCTTTTCGCTTAATCTTGCATAAAGTTCTTCCGGTGTCGCCTGCTCTTCCTCTTTTGGAATCACACCATGATTTTCAATTTTAATGTTCATATTATAATCAGTCATATCCAAATCCTTATACAAATTACTTTCCTTCATAAGTTACAACAGCATCTACTCTATAATCTGCAAGTTTTTCCCTTCCATGTAAGCCTGCAAGTTCTACCAAAAACAGATTATCCACAACTTGACCGCCCAGTCTTTCAATTAGCTTAATTGCAGCCTCTATTGTTCCTCCGGTAGCAATCAAATCGTCAACCATCACTACTTTCTGTCCCGGCTGGATTGCATCCTTGTGAATCTCAATCTCTGCTTTCCCGTATTCCAAATCATAACTTTCCGAAATGGTCTCGCAGGGAAGTTTTCCCCGTTTTCTGATTATGACAAAAGGCTTTCCTAACAGATATGCTATTGGCATTCCAAAAATAAAACCTCTTGCCTCCAGTCCCACAATAACATCAAAATCTATATCTTTAATTTTTTCTGTCATAGAATCAATGGCTAACTTTAACCCTTCTGCGTCCTGTATGACAGTTGTAAGGTCTCTGAAGATTATTCCCGGTTCCGGAAAATCCGGTATACTTCTGATATATTTTTCTACCTCATGCATCTTTTGTTCCTCCTTATTGTATAACATTGCCCGATAATATTATTTTAACAAAATCTGTCAATAACAATCTGTATTTGACTATTTCCATTATATTCATTAATCTTTGGATAATATGTAACCATAATCTCGATATTGTTTTTTTCTCCCTTGAGCGCCTTATCAATTTCAGCCTGTCCAAATTTTTCTTTGATAAAAGACATAAACTCCATTGCCCTTCCAAATATCATGGCTGTTAATCTATATCGATTACTGTTCTCTACGGTAAGCCGTAATACATTTCCGGTTTCCCCCTGTATCTGAATCTTATTAACTTTAATGTTTTTTTCTGCAAAAACCGGCTTTTCATTACCTTTACCATATGGTCCAATCAGACTTAATTCCTGTATCATATTCATTGTAACATATTCAAAGGGAAGCTGCATATCAATCCACACTTTTAAATATAAATCATCCTCTGTCAAATGACAATTTTCATTTAACCGTTTCCGCAATATTTCTATATTTTCTTTTGGTAAAGATACCCCTGCCGCCATTTTATGTCCGCCAAATTTTGTAAAAAGTTCTTTCACTCCGGATAATTCCGCATACATATCATAGGCATCAATAGAACGCCCCGAACCTTTCACACCATCAGCTGCATTGGTCAAAACCAATACCGGCTTATTATATTTTTCCCTTATTCTCCCGGCAATAATACCGGCAATACTTTCATGACAATCTTTTAAATATATTACCAGAACGGAATCCATACACTCATCAGCAATTTTTATAGCTTCACAAACGCCTTTTTCCGTCAGTTCTTTTCTTTCATCATTTAATTTTTTCAGTTTTTCCGCCAAGTCCCCGGCTTTTTCCCTGCTCTTACATTCCAAAAGCTCCATTGCTTTTTTTGCAGTGTCCAGTCTTCCGCTTGCATTCAGACAAGGTCCCAGTATAAATCCGAAGTGATAAGAGTCTAACTTTCTCTTGTCCAGATTGCAGATGTCAATTAAAGCATTGATACCAATGTCATTATTGGTTTTAAATGACTCAATTCCCGCCTTGACAACAATTCTATTTTCTCCCTGCAATTCCATCACATCACAGACAGTAGCGATTGCAGCATAGGGAAGTAACTCCTTTACAAAATTCTGCCCTCTGTCCATTGATTCAAACAAAGCGGAAACCAACTGATAAGCCACCATAGCTCCACACAATTCTTTAAATGGATAATTACAGTCCTTCTGTTTATGATTAACCACAGCATCTGCATCCGGCAGAATATAAGTCGTTCCACTATCATTTTTTTCAAAAACAACTTCATGATGATCTGTTACAATAACTGTCATCCCAAGGGATTTTGCATATGCAATCTGGGAAATTGCCGCAATACCGTTATCGCAGGTCAGAATGGTATCAACTCCATCATTATAAGCCTGTTTTATCAATCTTTCATTAATTCCATATCCGTCTTTGATACGATGAGGAATCACAACATCCACCACCGCTCCCAGTTCTATTAAAGAGCGATGTAAAATATATCCGGAACAGATTCCATCTACGTCATAATCGCATATGATTCTGATTTTACTTTCATGGCTGATTTTAATTTTAAGAATATCTACAGCCTTGTCCATATCTTTGAATAACCATGGAGAATGCAGGTTATCAATATTTCCATTCAGGTATTCCTCAATCTTTTCGTCTCCGATTACATCTCTGTTCCTGATTAACCGTGCAGTGATTGGGCTGATATTAAATTTTTCAGATATTTTGATAAAATCTGCTTTTTTTGTCTGCAGATACCATTTTTCATTCATGCTGCCACCTATTACCCTAAAGCATTTTCCATAGCATAAAAACGGTATCACCCGGGTAAGGTGATACCGTCTGTATAAATTTCAATTATTTATCGTATTTCTTACCCTTCATAATATACCATAATGAACCGGTAATGAAAACTGATGAATATGCACCAGCCACAATACCAACCATCAGTGGCAAAGTAAATTCTCTAATGGAAGAAACACCCATTATGAAAATCATAAATACCATAATAAATGTAGTAAACGAAGTGTAAATACTTCTTGTAAGTGTCTGGGTAATACTCTCATCAATTTTTTGAATCATTGTATCACCGCGTTTCATAATTGTTTTATTTTCTCTAATTCTATCAAAAATAACAATCGTAGCATTTATCGAATAACCCACGATAGTAAGCAGACATGCAATGAATGTTGTACCTACCGTAACTCTTGACAGGGCATAGAAGCCTACAACTACAAGCACATCATGTACCAAAGCCGTAACTGCAGCAAGTGCAAAATGCACATTTTTAAAGCGCAGCCAGATATATATCAACATACATATTGTTGCAAATATCGTAGCCAGTACCGCATCTCTTCGCATTTCAGAACTAATTGTATCGGAAATTTCCGTATCGTTAAAGTTCTGCTTGTCGTCTTTTGCCTGGAATTTATCAATTAACAATTTTTTGAAGTTGTCCAAATCTTCGCCTTCAAGTTTCTTTGTCTTAATTGTATACAATCCCTTTGTGTTTGTATCTTTCTGTCCCTGAACATCTGTTGTACCAAGTACCTTTTCAATCTCCGGTCTGATATTGTCGTTAAACTCATCAATCGTATAATCCTTATCAAACTGTACCTGAATAGATGTACCTCCCTTAAATTCAATACTCAAATCAAATGCACCATTACCTTTTGCGGCATTAAATGCGATTGATGCAAGACCAATTACAATGACAACAAGTGAAATTGCAAAATATATCATTCTCTTTTCAACAAATTTAATTGTTTTCTTAGCTCTTTCCTTACCATAAAATACAGGTTTTTGGAATCCCATGTAATACAGCATCCATACAAGTCCTCTTGAAACAACAAGGGAAGTAAACAGCTGAATAAAAATACCTATGGCAAGTGTTGTTGCAAATCCCTGTACGGTACCGGAACCTCTCCAGAGAAGAACCAATGCGGCAATCAGGGTTGTGATATTTCCATCAACAATCGCTGATGTAGCTTTCTGGAAGCCGATTTTGATAGCGCTCTTGACCGTCCTGCCGGAAGCAATTTCCTCCCTGATACGTGCATAAATAATAACGTTTGCATCCACTGCCATACCGATATTCAGAATAATACCTGCAATGCCCGGCAGTGTTAATGTCAAATCAAATCCATTCAATGCAAGAAGCATTAACTCCAGATAAGATAATAATGCAAATCCGGCAGCAAGACCCGGAATTCTATACACTAACAATAAGAATAAAATAATAATAATGAAACCAATAATACCTGCCTGTATACTCTTTGATAAAGCGTCATTTCCCAACTGGGCGCTCTGTACGCTATGACTTAATTCTTCTAATTTTAAATCAAGAGAACCGATTTTAATATTGGATGCCAGCTGTTCTGCTTCTTCTAATGTAAAGTCACCGGAAATTTCAGCCTGTCCACCAGTAATGGCAGAATTAATATTTGGATAACTCAAAACCTCATCATCATAGATAATATATGATGTCTTATTAACATTCTGACTGGTCATTTCACCAAATGCTTTTGTTCCTTCTGAATTGAACTGAAGTGTAACTACATTTTTATTTACACCCTTATCATCCGTTGTTGCCTGACCTTCCGAGCCGGAGACAGTATCACCTGTCAGCCAGACCTTGTAATATCCATCAAACTGACTGTTTTCCGTATTTTTTAACTGAATATACTCTTTATTTTTTAATTGTTTTTGGGTCGGAGTCTCACCGTCTTCTGCCTTGGTACAGAAATAAAGAATACCCGGTTTTCCCAATTCTTTTAATACGGCGTCTGCGTCATATGCTCCCGGAATTTCAACTGTAATTCTGTCATTTCCTACTTTGTATGCCGCAGCCTCTGTACTGAAATTAGCATGAATTCTCTTTTCCAGCTTACCTCTTGTAGCCTCAAGAGCACTTGCATCTAAATTATCCTTATCCTCTTTTGCTACCTGGTATGTGATACTCACACCACCTCTTAAGTCAAGACCTTGCGTAATATTTTTTGCGTTACCATAGCCTCCTATACCAAACATAATAACGTATCCTGCAAAAGCAAGTACGGCAAGAGAAATTATAAATGCAATAATTCCCTTTGTTTTGTTCATTTTAATTTTCATCTTTTACCTCTTTCTTATTGGTCAGCATCTGCCAATGCCGCCTTTATCATTATTGAGCATTCCACTCTTTTTTTCTGCATTTCACATCCTATATCGTAAGCATCATGAATGGTTCCATGGAAATGATAGGAATTTGCTGCGCAACCGCCGCTGCAATAAAATTTTGCAAAGCAGTTTTTACATTTTTCTTTGGAATATACATTACAGTTACCAAATGTATCCACCAAATCATCTCTGACAATTCCTTCCTCTACATTCCCCATCAGGAACTTTTCATCACCGACAAACTGATGGCACGGATAAAAATCTCCCCAAGGAGTAACTGCCAAATATTCCGTTCCGGAACCACATCCTGACAATCTTTTATATACACATGGTCCCTGATTTAAATCAATCATAAAATGAAAAAAGTTAAATCCATTTCCTTCTTTTTCTCTTTTAATATACTCAAGAGCCAGCTTATCATACTCTTCCATAATCTGTGGCAGATCCTGCTCACGAATAGCGTATGGGTCGTCTTCTGGTCCGACTACCGGCTCTATTGACATCTGTTTGAATCCTAAATCAGCAAAATGTTTCACATCTTCTGAAAAGTCCAAATTATCCCGTGTGAATGTACCTCTCACATAATAGTTTGTCTGATTTCTGCTATCTGCAAGTTTTTGAAATTTTGGAACAATCAAATCATAACTGCCCTGTCCTGTCCGGAAAGGTCTCATATTATCATTGACTTCCTTTCGCCCGTCCAGACTTAAAACGACATTTGACATTTCTTTATTTAAAAATTCCATAATTTCATCATTCAACAGCACGCCATTGGTTGTCAGCGTAAATCTGAATTTTTTATGGTTTGATTTTTCTAATGACCGTCCATATTCCACCAGTTGTTTTACAACTCCCCAGTTCATTAGCGGCTCGCCACCAAAAAAGTCAACCTCGAGATTAACCCGGCTGCCTGAATTTGCAACCAGAAAATCCAGCGCTTTCTTACCAACCTCAAAACTCATCATCGCTCTTCTTCCATGGTATTCTCCCTCTTCTGCGAAACAATACCTGCATGCAAGATTACAGTCATGCGCAATATGAAGGCACAATGCTTTTACTACTGTCTGACGTGTTTTTTGAAACTTTTCAACAAAAGGCTGATATACATCTTCTGTAAACAGTTGTCCATCTTTTTTTAATTGTTCTACTTCTTCTATAACTTCCAACAAATCCGGCTCGGAGTACTTTGAGCCTAACTTTTTTATTATAGAAGCCGAATCCAACTCCTCAAACAAAGCAATAACATCATATGTAACATCATCTACTACATGGACCGCTCCACTGTTGACGTCAAGAACAATGTTATAGCCATTGCTTTTGTATTGATGAATCACTGTATTACGTCCTCCCTTTTTAACGCACTATAACAGAGTCGAAATTTCGGCTCTGTTATATGTAGAATTTATACTAATTATTTATTTATTTGTTTTCACAGGTCTGGTTTCCTACTGTGCAGGATGTCTTACATGCTGATTGACAGGATGTCTGACATTCACCACAACCGCCTTTTTTCATAGTTTCTTTCAGTGTTTTGTGATTTAAAGTTTTGATATGTTTCATGGTATTCCTCCAAATATTACTTGCGCATAATAACCTAAACGCATAATTCTTACGCTATTATAACACAATACACTATTTTTTCAAACGTTTTTTTAGCTAATCATCCCTCCAAGAGTTCCTGCCGCAACAGAGATGAGAAAACCGCTAATTAACCCTACGCTTCCCGTGTCTATACCTCCTTTTACGATAAAGGCAATTACCACAATAATTGCAAAATACAGTATTCCCGATATTGCTCCCCACATAAACTTTTTCTTTGTCATCACTTTTCCTATCAAATACCCTCCTATTAAATTTGAAATTCCATAGATTCCAAGTATCAGTATTTTGGTAACTGCAAAACTTGGAGTCATTCTTAAAACAATAAAAGAAACACATGCCAGCAATACCGCGCTGATAATCATCTCAATTACTATTTCTTTTAAAAACGTAACAACAATTCGATTCATTATATACCTCTTCACATAGTTTTCTATAATAATTTATATTTTTCATACGTATATTTTATTACGGATTCTTGACTTTAATATTATGTTTTTGTACAATCTCAATTAGCAAGTGAAACTTATAGCTTGAAATATTATTATTGTAAGGAGAACTTTATGGGACCCAGTGACATAGCTCTGCTATGCGTATTAATTATTTTATTATTCTTCTCGGCTTTTTTTTCATCCGCCGAGACAGCTCTGACTACCACCAGCAGGGTTCGCTTGAGAATGCTTGTGGAGGAAGGCAACAAAAGGGCAGTGATTCTTGACAACATTCTGGAAAATTCCAGAAAAATGCTGAGCACTGTACTCATAGGAAACAATATTGTAAATATTGCAGCATCTTCTATCACCACTATTTTTACACAGAGTGTTTTCCATGTTTCATGGATTATCAGCATTGGTGTGGGAATTCTTACTCTTGTAATTATTATTTTCGGTGAAATCATTCCAAAAACCATTGCTTCTATTCATTCAGAATCTATAGCTTTAGCTTATGCTAAAACTATTCGTTTCTTTATGATTATTTTTACACCGGTGATTTTTGTGCTGAATGCTTTTTCCAGCATTATTTTAAAAATATTCAGGGTCAATATAAATCTTAACTCTGCTTCCATAACAGAAGATGAATTAAGAACCATCGTAGGTGTCAGTCAGGAAGAAGGAATTATCGAAGAAGATGAAATGGATATGATTAACAATGTGTTTGACTTTGGTGACACCTGTGCGAAAGATATTATGATACCAAAGGTCGATATGACTATGATTCCCGTGGACATCAGTTATAATCAGTTACTGGAAATCATTAAAGAAGATAAATTTACCCGTATGCCTGTCTACAAAGAAGATACCGGCAATGTGATTGGAATCTTAAACATCAAAGATATGCTGCTCAATGGGGTAAACCGCAATAATTTTGACATTAATCAGATTATGCGCGAACCATATTTTACCCATGAAAAGGAAGAGCTTAACGATCTTCTTGTAAAAATGAGAAACAAAGAGCCCGGCATGTGTATTGTATTGGATGAATACGGTCAGGCAGAGGGACTTATTACGCTGGAAGATATTGTGGAAGAAATTATCGGCGACATACATGATGAGTTTGACGAGGCGGAAGAACAGGTTATCCGGCAGATTGGTGAAAACGAATATATTGTAGAGGGTTCCATTAATCTGGATGATTTCAATGACCAGCTTGAAACGGATATTGATTCTGAAGATTACGAATCTTTGGGCGGACTGATTATTGAGCATCTTGACCGTCTTCCAAATAAGGGAGATTGCGTAGAGATTGATAACTGCCGTCTCACGGTTATCAAAATGGACGACAAACGAATTGAACTGGTTAAGGTTGTTGTCACTCCAAAGGAAAATGAAATTTCTGAAATTGAGGAAGATGAAGAGACAACAAATGATGATGAAAATGAATGACATATATCTTTTACAAAACAAGCCAAATATATATGTAAATTCTTGAGAAATCCATAATCGGTAAAAGGCATTTACATATATTCTTTACAAAACAAGCCAAATATATATGTAAATTCTTGGCAAATCCATGATGGGTAAGAATCAATTACATATATCTTTTGCAAAGCAAGCCAAATATATATGTAAAATTTTGGAGAATCCATGACGGGTAAGAATCAATTACATATATCTTTTGCAAAACAAACCAAATATATATGTAAATCATAAATACTGAAATTAATAAATTATAGAAAGACAGAACCTGCATCCGCATTAGTGGACACAGGTTCTACTTTTTTACAGCCCCAATCTTTATAAATATGTGTATTTCTATAGCTTTTCCCATAGTTTTCCCTGCTGTTCCTCACAGTACTGACAGCTGTAGAGCCCATTTTTTTTGTCGGTAAGAACAAAAACGTGGTCTAATTCCTGTTCGATGGATGTAATACATCTTGGATTTTTACAATGAAGTACATTCGTGATTTTCTCCGGCAGTTTTAATTCCCTTTTTTCAACCAGAACCCCTTCTTCAATAATATCTACTGTTATGTTATGGTCAATAAATCCCAATATATCAAAATCAACAATATTTAGAGGTCCTTCCACCTTGATTATGTCTTTTCGTCCCATTTTACCACTTCTTGCATTTTTAATAATAGCAACCTGACAATCCAGATTATCAAGGTTCAGGTAATGATAAATCGCCATGGAACGCCCTGCCTGAATATGGTCCAGAACAAATCCATTGTATATCGAATCAATGTTTAGCATACTTCCACCTCCAATAATGTTAAGATTAATGCCATTCTCACATACACACCATACTGTGCCTGTTTAAAATAGACTGCCCGTGGATCCTTGTCCACTTCAACGGATATTTCATTTACTCTTGGCAGCGGATGCAGCACTAACATATCCTCCTTCGCCATCTTCATTTTTTTCTTATCCAGAATAAAACTATCCTTTAATCGGATGTAATCTTCTTCATTAAAAAAGCGCTCTCTTTGTACACGTGTCATGTATAGCAGATCCAGCATACCTATAACATCTTCCAGCCGGTTTACTTCCTCATATTCTGCTCCTGCCGCCTTTATATTTTCTATAATATATTTTGGTACTTTTAACTCGGTTGGCGAAATTAAAACAAATTTAACATTCTCATAGCGGAGCAATGCATTAATCAGAGAGTGAACTGTTCTCCCGAATTTCAAATCCCCACAGAGACCAATCGTAATATGATCAAGTCTTCCTTTCAGTGACCTGATTGTTAATAAATCTGTCAGCGTCTGGGTAGGATGCTGATGTCCGCCATCCCCTGCATTAATAACAGGTATTAATGAATTTTTTGCTGCAACCAGCGCCGCTCCTTCTTTCGGATGCCGCATTGCGGCAATATCTGCATAGCAGGATACAATCCGTATCGTGTCAGCAACGCTTTCCCCTTTTGCCGCCGAACTGGATGTTGCTTCAGAAAATCCAAGGACATTTCCTCCAAGATTCAACATTGCCGACTCAAAGCTAAGCCTTGTTCTGGTACTCGGCTCATAAAATAATGTTGCAAGCTTTTTGCCCTTACACGCTTCACTGTATTTCTCCGGATTTTTTTCTATATCGTTTGCCAAATTAAGCAACTTGTTTAACTCTTCTACAGAAAAATCCAAAGGACTGATTAAATGCCTCATTACATCCTCCTTGTTTTTATGAAATTTCACATGCCTGCTACTAAAAATAATACCTTATTGCAGTGAAATATTCAAGTAAAACAACTTCTGTATTACCGATAAATACCTTTCGTATCTTTGCATACTATGATAAACTAATATAAATAAAATAGCTTTTTCTATTCATTTTTGTTATCAGCCAAAGATGGCGGATTGGAGATTCTTATGAACAAAAATTATGAAAACTTATCTATATGCTTGAAACAAATCCGGGCAAAAACCGATTTTATCCCTGATATTGCTATTGTTTTAGGTTCAGGTCTGAACCGCTTTACTCAATTCATTGAACCGGAATGTATTATCGATTATTCCACACTTCAGGGATTTCCGACAAGTACCAATCAAAGGCATAACGGACGTTTTATTTTCGGATATGCCGGAGGAAAAAACGTAGTCGCTATGGACGGGCGGGTTCACTACTATGAAGGCTATTCCATGAATCAGGTAGTAATGCCCATAAGGCTTATGCGAATGTTGGGAGCAAAAACTCTCATTCTTTCCAACGCTGCGGGAGGAATTCACAAGGATTTAAATATCGGGGATTTTATGATTATAACTGACCAGATTGCTTCTTTTGTCCCTTCTCCTCTGATTGGTCAAAATATTGAAGAACTGGGAAACAGATTTCCGGATATGAGCAATATTTATGACAAAAAAATAATCAGCACAATAAAGCAATGTGCTGATAAACTTAATATAAATATAAAAGAAGGTGTTTATCTTCAGACATCCGGTCCCAATTATGAAACACCGGCTGAAATCAGAGCCTATCAATCTATGGGAGCTCATGTGGTCGGTATGAGTACCGCCTGCGAAGCGATTGCCGCCATACATTGCGGATTTAAAGTATGTGGCATCAGTTGTATTACCAACAAGGCTGCCGGCATTTCTTCCCAACCGCTTTCCGATGAAGAAGTTGCTATGGCTGCCGCAAAATCATCTGATGATTTCTGCAGACTTATGGACGCATTGATAAGTTCTATAGAATAATAGTTTTAAACTCTGTAATATGAGCAAGGCTGTAAGCCGGGTTATGTCGTGGACGATCATCTATCTAGACCAGATGTTGCCATCTGGCTCAAGCGACCTACCCGAAAACTGGCGGGCAACCAATATTTTCTGCTCGGTCTTGCTTCGAATGGGGTTTACACTGACCTTTCATGTTACCACAAAAGCGGTAGTCTCTTACACTGCCATTTCACCCTTACCTGCTGCTCTTGCATCAGGCGGTTTTATTTCTGTTGCACTTTCCTGGGAGTCACCTCCACCGGCCGTTAGCCGGCATTCTGCCCTATGAAGCCCGGACTTTCCTCTCCTGCATCCTTTCGGTAATAGCAGCAGCGATCGTCTGCCTTACTCACAATATCATAAACTATCATATTTATAATTCTTTTTCAACACCTCTTACCTCAATCATTGGAATTTTCATCAAAAAAATATCTTTTTTATATCATTCTAATATCATATTTATTTTATATCTTATATCATCATAAGTTATAAGTAATGTTTTGAAACAGACATTTATCCTTATAACAAATCGAATGAAAATCATCAGGAAATGAGGTATAAAATATGCCGGGAAAAATTTTCAAAAAAATTACTGTATTTATCATAACAACTATCCTTATATCTGCTTCACTTACAGGTTGTGGAAATGATAAAAAAGATAAAAACAAGATTACAATTACCAATATTTCTTACGACCCCACAAGAGAACTTTACGCAGCATATAATCAGGTTTTTGCAAAATATTATAAGAAAAAAACCGGAAAAGAAGTTGAAATTGTTCAGTCGCATGGAGGTTCCGGCTCCCAGGCGCGCTCTGTAATTGAAGGAAATGACGCAGATGTGGTAACGCTGGCGCTGGCCCACGATATTACTGCAATAGAACAGAACGGATTAATCAAAAAAGGCTGGATGAATGAGTTTGACAAAAACAGTTCTCCTTATACATCTACAATAGTTTTTCTTGTCCGCAAGGGAAATAAAAAAAATATTAAAGACTGGAATGATTTGATAAAAGATGACGTTGAAGGCATTACTCCGGATCCAAAATCATCCGGAGCAGCGGACTGGTCTGTTCTTGCCATATGGAATTATGCAAAAAAACAGTTTCATGGAAATCAAGAGCAAATGAAAGACTTTCTGGGAAAAATCTACTCAAATGTTTTGATTATGGACTCCGGTGCCCGCGGTGCTACTACTACATTTGTGGAAAATGGTCAGGGAGATGTCCTGATTGACTGGGAAAATGAAGCATTGATGACGCTTCAGGAATATCCGGACGAATACGAAATGATTACACCAAGTATCAGTATTCTTGCCGAACCCTCTGTAGCGATTGTAGATGAAAATGCCGATAAAAATAATACCCAAAAGGTTGCAAAGGAATATTTGCAGTATTTATATTCCGATGAAGGACAACGGCTTATTGGTAAAAACTACTACCGTCCTTCTAATAAAAAAATATTAAAAGAATTTGCAGGTACATTTGATTTATCCGTAGATTTATGCACGATTGACAGTTTTGGCGGCTGGGATAAAGCCTATGAAGATTTTTTCGCAGACGGAGGTATCTTTGATCAGGTATATCAAAAATAAGAGGAGGCAAAGCTATTGAAAACTACAGCTTTGAAAAAAACGAAATCGATTATTCCGGGATTCGGACTGACCATGGGAATCACCATTACAATGCTGTCACTGCTTATATTAATTCCATTAGCATCAATACTGGCATATTCTTTTCACTTATCTCTGGATGAATTTATAGAACTGATTACAAGAGCAAATGTAATTCAGGCATTTCAAACCAGTATCTTCTGTGCATTAATTGCAGCTTTGCTAAACTGCATTTTTGGAGTGATTCTTGCATGGGTTCTGGTTCGTTATGATTTTCCCGGCAAGCGCCTCATGGATGGAATGATTGAGCTTCCCTTTGCTCTTCCTACTGCTGTTGCAGGTATCACATTGACAAAAATGTATTCTGATACAGGTTTTTTAGGCAGGGCATTGGAAAATCACGGAATAACAATCTCGTATACAAAAATAGGTATTATTGTCGCCATGGTATTTATTGGGATTCCTTTTGTGACAAGAGCGATCCAGCCTGTTTTGGAAAAACTTCCCCAATCATGCGAAGAAGCAGCTTTTATGCTGGGTGCTTCCCGGTTCACTACATTTAGAAAAATTATTTTTCCGGAAATTCTTCCGGCATTGCTGACAGGATTCGGACTGGCACTGGCAAGAGGAATTGGAGAATACGGAAGTGTCATTTATATTTCCGGAAACAGTGAAAAAAACGGAACACAGGTCGTTTCTTATATTATTATGCAGAAATTAAATTCCGGTAATGTAGATTACGAAGGTGCTGCAGCCATTGCATTGGTACTGCTGATAATCTCATTTATTATGTTATTCATTATCAATATAATACAGCATATCGCCAGCAGGCGAACAAGTTCGTAGGAGGTACCATGATTAAAAAAAACAATAATGTTACAAAATGGGTGTTAATCGGAATTAGTACTGTTTTTTTATTTCTAATGTTAGTTCTTCCATTATTTGAAGTTATTTACCGCTCTTTTAAGGACGGTTGGGAATTATACAGTAGCGCAATTAAAGCTGAAAATACATTATCCGCTTTAAAAGTCACTGTGATTGCTGCAGTAATTGCACTGCTTGTAAACACTTTTTTGGGTCTTACAGCATCCTGGCTGATTGCCAAATTTGATTTTCGTGGAAAAAATATATTATCTACTTTAATTGATATTCCCTTTTCCATTTCTCCGGTGATTGCCGGTCTTGCATTTATCATGACCTTTGGCAGAACAGGTTGGGCAAATCCTTTAATTGAAAGCATAAACGAAATATTGGGAACAGATATTTCTCTCGTTTTTTCTATTCCGGGCGTAGTTCTTGCTACTATTTTTGTTACTTTTCCTTTCATTGCAAGAGAAATTATTCCGGTACTAAATACCGAAGGAAGAGATGAAGAAACGGCAGCGGCTCTTATGGGTGCCTCCGGTTTTACTATTTTTAGAAAAATAACTTTTCCACATATTAAATGGGGGCTGCTTTATGGAATCATACTATGTACCGCACGCTGCATCGGAGAATTTGGCGCTGTGTATGCGGTTTCCAAAGCACGGGGCAGTACATTTACCCTCCCATTAGAAATTGATGCCCTTTACATGGCAGGGAGCGCTGACTCCATCACCCAGTCCTTTGCAGTTTCGTCCCTTTTAGTATTCATTGCCCTCATTATTTTAATTATAAAGAATTTTGCACAATATCGTATTACAAAACAGAATAGTATCTGATGTATCAAAACATATGCAAAAAGATATAAAAATCACGGAGGATAGTTATGTATGTAGAAATGAAAAACATATGCAAAAAATTTGGAGATTATGAAGCGGCAAAGAATATCAGCTTTGGTATTGAACAGGGAAAACTTACGGCATTGTTAGGTCCCAGTGGAAGTGGAAAAACCACCATATTGCGTATGCTGGCAGGATTAGAACAGCAAGACCATGGCGATATTATTATTGAAGATAAAATTGTCAATGATATTCCCGCCAGTAAACGGGGAATTGGTTTTGTTTTTCAAAATTATGCACTATTCCGCTATATGACGGTCTATGATAATATTGCCTTCGGATTGAAAGTGCAAAAAGAAGATAAGAAAAAAATTCATCAGCGTGTAACAGAATTAATCTCCCTGATTGGATTAGAAGGAATGGAAAAGCGATACCCAAATCAGCTATCCGGTGGTCAATGCCAAAGAGTGGCATTTGCAAGGGCACTTGCTCCAAGACCGCAACTGTTATTATTAGACGAACCTTTTGCCGCTATTGATGCAAAGGTCCGTAAGGAACTGCGGGGATGGCTGAAAGAAACCATTCAAAAAATCGGAATTACAAGCATTTTTGTTACTCATGATCAGGAGGAAGCTGTTGAGGTAGCTGACGACATCATTATTATCAATGAAGGACAGCTAGAACAAAAAGGGGCTCCGGCAGACATTTACAAACATCCCAAAACACCTTTTGTCGCACAATTCACCGGTACTTCTATCAAAGTCAATCATTTAACCGGCTTTAAAGGCTATAATCATATTCCTACAGGATGTGATGTGATTATCCGACCTGAATTTGTGGAGGCTTTTAAAAGTGATAACCAAAAATTTAAAAATCTGATGGATACTGCGGAGGAGGGTGTCATTGAAAAAATTAATTTCAGGGGAAGCTATCTGGAATTAACGCTTCTTGTCAATGGCATTCACTTAACTGCGAACCGTTCGCTTGAACGGCGGAAGGTAACTGTTGGAGAATCTATGTGTGTTCTGCTCTACCGCGTTTATGTATTTCATGACAATGGTACAGAAATTCATAAAAATGAATTATTAAAAGGCATTGATATTGAATCATTATAGTAAAAATGCCCTGTCAATCTGACAGGGCTGATAAATACAGTATTTTCCTATACCGGAAATACACTTCCACCTACAAATTCGCTTAAAATCGAGTTGCTTGGAATATTTTCTTTTGGAAGCGCTAAAATATAGTCTAAAAATTTTAATAGTCTGTTTGCCTCAAAATACTCATCTGTTCCTTCGGAAACACTAAACAGGGCAGGCTCGGCAAATATTTTGAGCACAGACAGTTCATAAACCATAGCAGAATTGAAAACTGCATCTGCACTCTCCTGAAATGGGAAAATATTTTTCTGTTCTCCACGTCTTACCCTTTTCCACATCTCAATCGTATGCTCGGCGGAAGTTCCTCTTGTTCGTGTATCCCTCACAATTCTCCTTAAAAGTCTGATGTCAGATGTGGCAATTCTATTATGCTCATCTACATTCAATGGCGTCAATGCGCTCACATATATGCGGTACTTTTTTTCTTTAGGCAGACTATATGTCAACGCATCATTTAAACAATGAATCCCTTCAATCACAAGAATATCATCCTTCTCCAGCTTCATATAGTTGCCGCAAAACTCTCGTTTTCCTAAAACAAAATTAAATTCGGGAAGTTCTACCTTTTTCCCCTCCATAAGCTCTGTCATCTGTCGATTGAACAATTCCACATCTACAGCCTCCAGCATCTCATAATCCAGTTTTCCCTCATCATCTATTGGTGTATTTTCACGATTGACAAAATAATTATCTGTAGAAATAAGATGAGGTTTCATTCCCTGCGCCATCAGCTGAATGGATAAACGATGTGCAAAAGATGTTTTTCCGGAGGAAGAGGGACCTGCAATCATTATAAATTTTACGCCGTCTTTTGCAGTGATGTCACTGGCTATATCTGCTATTTTCTTCTCCTGAAGTGCCTCCTGCACCATCATAATATTATTAATTGTTCCCTCTGTAATTTTATCATTAACCTGACCGATTGTAGAAACACCAAGCATCTCTGCCCATCCGGTAGAATTTTTCAAAACATTAACCACTTTGTTTTGCGGCAGGAATGCAGGTACAGACTGTGGGGAATCTTTTGTCGGCATTTGCAGTACAAATCCTTCATCATATGGGATTAATTCATAATATTTCAACACTCCCGTAGAATATGCCATATATCCATAAAAATATTCTTCAAATTCCTCCATCTTGTAAACTTTTACAGAAGACGATCTGCGATATTTTAATAAATTCACCTTATCTGTCATACCATAATGTTTGAATTTAGTTATCGCCTTTCTCTTTGATAAAGTTTCTTTTGTAATCAAAATATCCCTTTTTACCAAATAATCCATTTCGGCTTTCAGCTGTTGCAGAAACTTGCGGTCCACACTCATGCCTCCGCATACTTTACAATAGCATCCATTACTGACAGAATACTGAATAGATATTTTATCAAAGTTTTTTCTGTCCGCTATCTTATAGAAAGCTTTCAACAGCATAAAAATAACGCTTCTGCGGTAACACTCATTTCCTATATGCTCTGCCGTGGTAATGAACCTTATCTTACTGTTTTCTGTCAAAACCGTGGATAATTCACATAATTTATCATTGCATACAGCAAGAATAATATCATTTCCATAATTTTTCTGGAATTTTTCTGCAATCTCGTAGATTGTAGTACCATCTTCATACGTATATATTTCGTTAGAAACTTCCACATTAATCATAATACGCTCTACCTTCCCGGTTTATTTTTAAAATATCATTTACCTGTAATGTATTTTTATTTCCACTTGCTTTCATTGTATTCAAAATATTCAAAAATTTTTCATTTTCTTTTTCCAAATACTTTTTTAATATCTTATTTTGGCTCTCCAACAAATATTTTCCATAAATAAACTCTACATCCG
The DNA here is from genome assembly GCA_947625755.1 of uncultured Lachnospiraceae bacterium. Taxonomy (GTDB): domain Bacteria; phylum Bacillota; class Clostridia; order Lachnospirales; family Lachnospiraceae; genus Eubacterium_G. The sequence goes on from CANQPJ010000002.1 coordinate 81,440, forward strand.
TATATTCACTGTCATCTCCCCTGTGCGCTTTTATAATCGTGTAATATTTTCCTGCATCGGCAACCATGTCTTCCTGAATAATTTTCCAGTGGTTTCGATTCAGATATTTCCTGACCAAATCCACTCTTTTGTGGGGAGAAAGAATCAGCTCTTCAACCCCTTTGATTTTTTCTCCTTTCGATAGAATATCCACTATCAGATTACCCCCCATTCCTGCAATAATTACGGTTTCAGCCATATAATCTGATAATTGATTCATTCCATCCGACAAAACGGTGATAATATTCTTCTCCAAACCTTCCTGTCTGATATTTTTATCTGCAATTTTTAGAGGTCCTGCATTAATGTCCATCGCATAAACTTTATTACATATATTGTTCTTTACAAGATAAATGGGCACATACCCATGGTCTGTGCCTATATCTGCCACAATCTTATCTCTCGTAACCATATCCGCTACGGCTTTTAATCTTTTTGACAACATAATGCTCTCTATCCTAATGTAATGTGTATTTTCTGCAATTTGTTCTGTTCTTTAATAATATTTTGAAGCACCGTAATATCAGTTGCTGTAGACGCTTTATAATCAAGACTTTCTTTTTTTATCTTTATCACTGCGTCATTAATCGCTTTTTCCTGCTCCTCCAGATTAAGATTTGCCTGAATTGGAGATACAAAAAGCTCTGCTACTTTCTTATGTTCCTCTTCATCTTCAAAACAATTCATAATCTGGGCCGGATTTGCCTCTCCGTTTTCCATCTGCCTCCAGAACAATTCTGCTACCTGTCTGTAAAAGGAATCAATAAAATCATCCGGGGAAAGCACCTGTGCTACTTTCTGAAACCATTTATTTTTATCTATCAGATATGCTAATAAAATCCGCTGTGCATTCACAGCTGCATCTTCCTTCTTTGCTTTCTTCGTGATACGCGACTCAATATTTGTCCTCTCTTCCCTGCCTGCATATGTAAGCCCGGTCTTTTTTACAAGCTTTGTCAGCCCTTCTTTTGGAATATTAAATGTGCTGCATACAGACTCCAGATAATTATCCCGTTCAATCTCATCTTTAAAATCCAACAGCATTTCAGCCACCTTTTTATGGAATAAGGTTTTTTCCTGGGGATCATTCAAGTTATATTTTTTCTGCTCAACATCCACCTGAAAAATAAAATAATTTGTGGCATTTTTAATTCTGTCCTCGTACGCTTCCCTTCCCAATGCTTTAATAAATTCATCCGGATCTTTATAAGGATGCATATTTAATACTTTGATTGCCAATCCTGCATCTTTTAAATAAGGAATTGCTCGCATCGCAGCCTTAATTCCTGCCTCATCGCTGTCAAATGTCAATACAACTTCTTTTACATATCGTTTAATTAATGCCGCATGTCTGGAAGTAAATGCCGTACCAAGAGCAGCCACAGCATTGCTGAATCCTGCCTGATGAAGACTAATCACATCCATATAACCTTCACAGATAAGCAAATAATCCATTCTGGAAGTCCTAGCTACATTCAACCCATAAAGATTACGGCTTTTATCAAAAACTTTTGTTTCCGGCGAATTTAGATATTTCGGTTTTGCATCTCCCATGACACGTCCGCCAAAAGCAATGACACGGTTATTTACATCCATAATAGGAAACATGACACGATTCCAAAATTTGTCCGTAACGCCACGTTTCTCGTCAAAGGTAAACAATCCCGTTTCTTTTAATTCACTATCAGAATATCCTTTTTTCTTTAGATACTGATACAGATTATTACTGTATTTATCTGAATAACCCAGACCAAACCTGATAATTGTTTCATCAGAAAGCCGGCGTTTTTTTAGATAACTGTAAGCCGCTTTTCCTCTATCTGACTTCAAAAGATAATGAAAATATTTTGCCGCTTCTGTATTAATCTCAATAATTTTTGTTTTTAAATCTTTCTCCCGTCTGGCCTCTTTGGAATACTCCATTTTTGGTAATTGAATCCCTGCCCTGTTTGCCAAAAATTCCATTGCCTCAATAAAGGTATAATTTTCATATTTCATCAGAAAAGATATTACATTTCCTCCTTCCCCGCAGCCAAAACAGTAATACATCTGCTTATGGGGAGACACGGAAAAAGAAGGTGACTTTTCATTATGAAATGGACAAAGTCCAAAATAGGAACTGCCTTTTTTTTGCAGTTTCACATAATCACCAATCACATCCACAATATCATTTTCGGTTCTTACCTGTTCAATAATATCTTCTGAATAAAACACTTTTTCCTCCAAAAACTATTACTTACATTTTCCATGACTTTGGAATAAAAATACTCTGAAATACTGAAATTGAATACTGGTCACTCATTCCTGCTATGTAATCACAAACCACCTGTTCTTCATCTTCACCGCACACTTCGATTAAATACTTAAACTCATCCGGAAGCTGGCTGATATGTTTTAAATAATACTCAAACAACTGTTTAAGCATTTCATCTGCCTTCTGCTCTTCTTTTTTTGCAACCGGATTCATATATACGCTCTCAAACATATAGCTTCTCAAACCCATCAGTGCTTCATGGATTCTATCTGACATAAAAATATCAGATTTTCCTATACTGTTTTCAACAATGTCGTGCACCAATGTATCCAGACGTTTCTTTGTCGTATTTCCCAATACATCTGTGTATTTATCCGGAATATCTTTCTCGGAAATAATTTTTCCTCTGACAGCATCATCTATATCATGGTTTACATAGGCGATTTTATCCGAAAGTCTCACAATTTTTCCTTCTAATGTGGCAGGATTTCCTGATGTTCTATGATTCAGAATACCGTCTCTTACTTCTTTTGTGAGATTAAGTCCTTTTCCATTATTTTCTAATATTTCAACTACTCTGATACTTTGCTTATAATGCTGAAACCCAAAACTGCACACACGGTTTAACGTACGCTCTCCTGCATGTCCAAAAGGAGTATGACCCAAATCATGTCCTAATGCAATCGCCTCTGTTAAATCCTCATTAAGCCGCAAAGATTTTGCAATCGTTCTGGCAATCTGGGAAACTTCTAAAGTATGAGTCAGTCTGGTACGATAATGATCACCCATAGGTGCAAGAAAAACCTGTGTTTTGTGTTTAAGACGACGAAATGCTTTACAGTGAATAATACGATCCCGGTCATGTTGATAAACGGTCCGCATGTCGCTCTGCTCTTCCGGATGGTCTCTGCCCTGACTATTAATACTAAGTGCAGCATACGGACTTAAAATCTGCTGTTCCAGCAGTTCATTTTGTTCCCGAATATTCATATTCTCCACCTCCTGCACATTATTAAATTAATTATACAATAAAATCATCAAAAGAAAAAGATTTCTTTCAATAGTTGACACACATAATTAATTATGGTAATATTTTTTTTGCGTGTAAAAACGTATGCGGAAGTGTCGGAACTGGCAGACGAGCAAGACTAAGGATCTTGTGGGCAATGCGCTCGTGTGGGTTCAAGTCCCATCTTCCGCATTTTGATTATTTTATAGAATTTGCAGTTGTGGCGGAATTGGCATACGCGCATGATTCAGGTTCATGTCCGGGTTATCTGGGTGAGGGTTCAAGTCCCTTCAACTGCACGAAAAAGGGCTGTTAAAAGTCCCTTGATTAGCAGAACCTGCATCCGCATTAGCGGATGCAGGTTCTTTCTTTCTATATTTATTGGATAATTATTGATTTCAGTGTAGCTTCTAAAATTATACCTTTTATTTTCAGAATGGTCTTTTGTAGGCTCTATTCTCCTGCCTTATTTATAATTTACATATAGACTTGGTTTGTTTTGTAAACGATATATGTAATTCATTCTCCCTTGCTATGGATTTTCCAAGAATTTACATATATATTTGGCTGATTTTGCAAAAGATATATGTAACTTACTCTCACTTATTATGGATTTCTTAAAATTTTACATATAGACTTGACTTATTTTGTAAACAATATATGTAATACATTCTCACCTATCATGGATATTCCAAAATTTTACATATAGGCTTGGCTTGTTTTGTAATCAATATATGTAGTTCATTCTCACCCATATGAATATTCCATAAATTTGGCAGCCTGACAAAAACTTTGTTTGCACTCCCTTTTATTGTTGTTTCAAAAAAAGAAAGAGGCATTTTCCTCTTTCTTTTTTTATGTTAAATAAAGTTTTTCTCATTTTGATTATGCTAATTTTTCTTTTGCAACATCTACTAATTTTGTAAATCCTTCTGAATCATTTACTGCCATTTCAGCTAACATTTTTCTATTCATCTCAACACCGGCTAATTTCAATCCATACATAAACTTGCTGTATGAAAGACCGTTCATTCTTGCAGCAGCATTGATACGAGCAATCCATAATTGTCTGAACTGTCTCTTTCTCTGCTTTCTTCCTGCATATGAACTAGTAAGCGCTCTCATCACTGACTGTTTTGCTACTCTATATTGTTTTGATCTAGCTCCTCTATAACCTTTAGCTAGTTTTAATACTCTGTTATGTTTCTTTTTAGCGTTCATTCCGCCTTTTACTCTTGCCATCTCTATATCCTCCTAACTATTTAAATAGACAATTATTCATCCCCTCAACTCAAAATCACTTGCGTCTGAACAATTATAAATATGGTAAAATCTTCTTCATATTCTTTACATTTGAAGCATCAGCCGTTGTTGCTTTTCTGAGATTTCTCTTTCTTTTGGCTGTTTTCTTTGTTAAGATATGTGATTTGTAAGCTTTATTTCTTTTAAGCTTTCCTGTTCCTGTCTTTTTAAAACGTTTTGCAGCTGCTCTGTTTGTCTTAATTTTTGGCATATTTTTTTCCTCCTTAAATATCTTCTAAAAGCTTAACGCTTTTTTTCTAAAAACATTGTCATGTTTCTGCCTTCAAGTTTTGCTGCTTTGCTGATCTGGGCAATATCTTCCAGCATTTCTGCAAAGTCATCCAAAACATGTGCGCTACTACTGATATGAGCCATTTCTCTTCCTCTAAAACGAAGCGTGACCTTAACCTTATCACCCTTGGTAATAAATTTTCTTGCATTGTTGGCTTTTGTCTTCAAATCATTCAACTCAACATTTGGTGAAAGTCTGATTTCCTTGGTCTCAACAACGTGCTGTTTCTTTTTCGCCTCTTTTTCTCTCTTCTGCTGTTCGTATCTGAACTTACCATAGTCCATTATTTTACAAACAGGAGGCTTTGCTTTTGGAGCAATCTTAATCAGGTCCAGTTCTGCCTCATCTGCTAATTTCTGTGCCTCTCTTGCAGACATAATTCCCAACTGTTCTCCATCTGTTCCAATTACACGAACTTCCTTATCTCTGATTTGTCCGTTGATCATTAACTCGCTAATAGTATTGCACCTCCATAAATTCTGTTCCACAAAAAAAGTGGATAATCTGCACAGACTATCCACATGAAATCTTAAAATTCTAAAATTATCTGTATTTTAGAAAATATAAACCTCGAATCGCCTCTGCGTCTGGGTGAGAGTGGATACTCTGCTTTATTTTTACAACGTATGATATATTAACACTATATATGCTGATTGTCAAGCTTTTGCACATAAAAATCTGAAATCAGATTCAAATACATATTATAAAGCCTAATACTTATCTGCAGCCGCACTCAAAACTTCCGCATTCTGTCAGACTCTGATGGGTTGCTCCATTTCCCTGAATCGTAATTTCTTTGGCATGACATTTACAATTATCATTAAATGTACAATAAACTGCCTCACATTTTACATTTAATCTGTTTTCAGGTCCCATATCGCAGTGTTCTTCTTTGGAAGTGACGCTGTCTCTCTTCTCTCTGAAATCTCCACAGTAAGTTGCTTCCGTAATAGTAGCATCGCTTCCACCTACCTGAATTCCCTGCTTACAGCATCTTGAGCTCTTATTATAATAACAATTTTTTACACCACAATTTAATATAGTCATAATAAACCTCCACAATATTTATTTCGAAATTTCGATATAAATATTGTGGAGTCTTTACAAAAATTTATTCAGTCAGAAATTTTTATTTTGAAATATAATGAAAAATTTTTCATTTTCCCTATTTCTTTTCTTCTTCCTGCTTTTCTTTTCTGATTTCTTTTGTATCAATCTCTTTACATATCTGTTGAATGAAATCTTCCAGCGGCTTAACGCCTTCATCGCCGGCAAATCTGCTTCTGACAGAAACTGTTTTGTCCATTTCCTCCTGCTGACCTACGACCAGCATGTATGGAAGTTTATCCAGTCTTGCCTCACGAATCTTATATCCTATCTTTTCTGAACGGGAATCCACAGTCACATCAATATGCTTTTCTTTTAAAGCTTTTGCAACAGACTGTGCATAATCTTCGTATTTTTCCGAAATAGGAAGAATTCTTACCTGTTCCGGACAAAGCCATGTAGGAAATTTTCCAGCATATTTTTCAATCAGCCATGCAAGAGTTCTCTCATAACAGCCCATAGATGTTCTATGAATAATATAAGGACGTACCTTATCACCATTTTCATCAATATAATACATATCAAACTGTTCTGCTAATAATGCATCCCATTGAATTGTAATCATTGTATCTTCTTTTCCGTACACATTCTTAGCATTAATATCTACCTTTGGTCCATAAAAGGCTGCCTCTCCTACATCTTCCGTAAACGTAATATTAAGTTCTGTCAATATTTGCCGGATATGCTCCTGTGTTTCTTCCCAGACTTCCGGTTCGCCAATATATTTCTCTTTATTTTCCGGATCCCATTTTGAAAGATGATACGTCACATCTTCCTCCAGACCTAATGTCTGCAGACAATATTTGGCAAGTGCGAGACAGTCCTTAAATTCCCGAACCATTTGGTCAGGACGCACAATCAGATGCCCTTCTGAAATTGTAAACTGGCGTACACGTGTCAATCCATGCATTTCGCCGGAATCTTCATTTCGGAACAATGTAGATGTTTCACTATACCGTAAAGGTAAATCTCTGTATGATTTCTGGCTTGCCTTATAAACATAGTACTGGAATGGACAGGTCATCGGACGAAGCGCCATAACTTCTTTATCTTTCTTCTCATCGCCCAAAACAAACATTCCATCGGTATAATGATCCCAATGTCCTGATATTTTATATAAATCAGATTTTGCCATCAGCGGAGTCTTTGTTCGAATATATCCCCATTCATTGTCTTCTAAATCTTCTATCCATCTCTGCATTTTCTGGATGATTTTTGCCCCCTTTGGCATCAGCAAAGGAAGCCCCTGCCCAATTACATCCACCGTTGTAAACAGCTCCATCTCTCGCCCCAGTTTATTGTGATCCCTGTTTTTCTGGTCTTCCAGCATTTCCAGATATTCGTTAAGAGACTCTTTGTTATCAAAGGCTGTACCATAAATTCTCTGCAGTCTTGCTTTATCTGAATCACCTCTCCAATATGCCATGGATGATGATGTCAGTTTGAAAGCCTTAATCGGTTTTGTGCTCATCAGATGTGGTCCGGCACAAAGATCGACAAACTCCCCCTGACTGTAAAAAGAGATAATGGCATCCTCCGGCAGGTCTTTAATCAGTTCAACCTTATAAGGTTCATTTCTATCCTGCATATATTTTATGGCATCTTCTCTTGGAAGTGTAAATCTTTCAAGTTTTGCACCTTTTTTGATGATTTTTTTCATCTCTGCTTCGATTTTATCCAAATCTTCTCTTGAGAACGGTTCACTCTCAAAATCATAATAAAATCCCTCGTCAATGGATGGACCGATTGCAAGTTTTGCTTCCGGAAAGAGGTTTTTTACTGCCTCTGCCAGTACATGGGATGCAGTATGTCGGTACGCTGCTTTTCCTGCATCATCCTTAAAAGTCAAAATATTTAAAGTACAATCTCTATCTATTGTTGTTCTTAAATCTACGACCTCGCCATCTATTTCTCCGGCACAGGCGGCTCTTCCCAGCCCTCCTGCAATGTCAAAAGCAATATCATTGACGCTCATAGCCTCTGCATATTCTTTGACTGATCCGTCTTTTAATGTAATTTTCATCTTTCTATTCCTCCTGCATAATTAATTTGCTTCTTATTGATTTACAGTCAATCCTTATTTCACTATGTCCGATTTGAACCAGTTCATAAACCAAAAAGAAAAATCCCTGTTTATGTTTCCATAAACAGGGACGTAAATACGCGGTTCCACCCTGATTGCTTAAAAAAGCCACTCATTACGACGATAACGGAATCACCGGGCTTGATTAGAGCCACTCAGGGGTAGTCTTCGACTATCTTTCCGTAAGATGTTTCCAGCCATGACATCTCTCTCTGTAACCCTCCGGATAATCTACTGTCCCCGTCAACGTTTTATTTGATATGATTATATCATTATAAGCGTTATTGTCAATATAATCAAACGAAATTTTACTCTAGTAAAACTCCCCGGTTTTTACTAGAGTAAAACATCTATTAAACCAATACCCTTTTGATTTTAAGTATTTTCTTTTATATAATTGATAACTATTTTGTATAAAATTCCTGTGTCCAATAAGACTGTACTGTTACATTTCCAAATTTGTCCGTGTCATGTTTCGCATCATAATATCCAATTCCCACACATTCATATTTGGAATCTAACATTAATTGCTTATGAGCCAAATTATCATATAACTGTTTGTATGCATACTTCACATAACTTCCAACGTTTCCCGGGGTACTAGCTGTATAAGCTATATTCTCGCCAACTACTTTGCCCTTTTTCATTCCCACCTGATTATATACGGTACTAAATGGCTGACCGTTTGGTCTGGAATGTGACCATGTCTGGGAAGCTTCCTTTGCCCTGATGTCAGCAATCCGGTTCAGCTTATCCATCAGTTTTAATGGTTTTGCTTTTGCCTTTATTCTGTCTTCATTCAGTATGCGCAGCATCTCATATCGGATTTGCTGTATCGCAATCTGATCTTCATTTTTCAAGTTTGTTACAGTAACGCTGCAGGAAATTTTCTTTCCGGCGACAGTAGCTGTAATTTTACATGATCCCGGAGCCTCTGCCGTAACAAGACCTTTCTTGCTGACCGTTGCTATTTTTTTGTTGCTTGATTTCCATTTTGCTGATTTCTTTGTATTGAATACTTTTAACTGGAACTGTCCTTTTCCTGATGAATATACCGGAGCTGCTTCCTTGGAATAAGTAATCTTTTGTACATCCATTTTCAGACCGGTCATATTAAAAGTAACGCCTTTAAATTTTTTGCCCTTTGCTGTTAAGTCCCTCTGGACCGAAACCTTGCAGGTGTATTTTTTGTTTTTATATTTTGCAGTGATTTTGCATTTTCCGGCGCCAATACCTTTAATTTTTCCTGCTTTTACAGTGGCTACTTTTTTATTTGTGCTGCGCCATTTTACTTTTGCCTTTTTAGGTACACTCATTAACTTTACTTTAAATGTTTTTCCCTCTACCAAATAGACCGACTTATAATTAATATAAGGGAAAGTTTTTGCGTCAATTGTCTTCGTTGACACATTTATACAGGTAACCATCATAACTACAACGACAAATAATGATACTATTTTTTTAACTACACGCATCTTTAACACCTCTCCTTCAAAATATCATATATGCTTCTATGCTTTTATTATATCACATTTTCAATTAGATGAAATATTTTATTTTTATTTTTTTATGGTGTATGAATATTTGATTTTCGCATTTTTATATACATAGTCCTGCGCTTTATTCAAATATACCAATTCTTTCATTTCCTGTTCCGTATAAGTTTTTTTCATTTCTTCCGGACTTTCCAGATTTGCATCCAAATATGAATTTTCATATTCTTCTTCAATTTCTTCCTTTGATACTGTCAGTTTCAAATCCTTTACCAACTGCCATAAAAGAAGCTCTGACTTTAATTCAAGGTTATAGTTTTCCTCCATCTGTTCATCCGTTAATCCATTTGCCTGTTTATATTCTTCAACAGACATTCCCGCATATTCAGCTTCAGCTTCCGTATCTCCTTTCATGGAGTCTATGACCTCCTGCTGTAGTTTTGCAGGAATTGCTTTCATGGTAACTTTTTCTAATGCCTTATTCCATAATGCCGGTTTAATGATTTCTTCATCAATATATTCTTTTTCCCACTCGTAAAATTCATCCACAGTTGAAATGCCTCTTTCTTCAAAGTAGGTTTCCTTTACCCATTTATCTGTTATCTTATCTACTTTGAGTGCATTAACCGTTAATACCTTTAGTTCATATTTTATCTTCTTACCTGAATAATCCGTCTGATTTGATGATAAAACATTGGCATCTTTACCGTTATCTACATGAATCGTAAGTTTATCGCCTTTTTTATGACCAAGAAGCCTGTCCGAAAATGTTTTGTATACTCCGGTATTTTTACTGTCGCCTATGTCGATAGACTGTTCCTTCATGGATAAGTCATCCACTTTTTTACCATCAATATAAGCTGTATAGTCAAAATCAACCTGATCTGTATTTTTTGCAGCTCTATTCACTTCTATATAATAATTGGTATCTTCATTGACACATTCATCCCATGCATCCTGCGTAACTTCATAGGTCAGTCCCGTAATATCTCCCACGGAAATATAATCCTCTGTCTTAATTCCCAACTCATTATCAATATCTGCATCCGGTTTAATTTCCTTTGCCCAATAAACGACTAACGCAAAAACAATAATGATAGCCGCAATAATTGCCGGAACAATAAATTTTTTCAGATTAAATTTCTTGTCTTTCTGCTCCTCTGTTTTGTTTTCCTGTACATTTTCATTCATGTTGTTTTCCACTGTTCTATCTCCTTTAATAATATTCACTTTTCAGTAAAATAAAAAAGAATCTTAATAATAAAGATTCTTTTTTATTTTATCATATTTTAATAAATTAATATATATTTTTTTATAATTCTATAAAATTTTACAGCATTTACACTTGTGTTGTATAGTTTGGCGCTTCTTTTGTAATATGAATATCATGTGGATGGCTCTCTTTTAATGAAGCCGCTGTAATTTTAACAAACTGTCCTGTCTGCTTCAACGTTTCAATATCTTTTGCGCCACAATAACCCATACCGGAACGCAGACCGCCCATAAGCTGGAATACGGTATCTTCAATGCTTCCTTTATAAGCAACACGTCCTTCTACACCTTCCGGAACTAATTTTTTTGCATCTGACTGGAAGTATCTGTCTTTACTGCCATTTTCCATAGCTGCAATACTTCCCATTCCTCTGTAAACTTTATATTTACGTCCCTGGAATAATTCAAACTCCCCAGGCGCTTCATCACATCCTGCAAACATGGAACCCATCATACATACATTACCGCCGGCGGCAATTGCTTTTACAATATCACCTGAAAATTTAATACCGCCATCTGCAATAATTGGTACTCCGTATTCTTTTGCCACTTCATAACAATCCATAATGGCGGACACTTGAGGAACTCCAATGCCTGCAACCACACGGGTCGTACAGATAGAGCCTGGTCCAATACCCACCTTGACAGCATCTGCCCCCGCTTCTATCAAATCTCTTGTTGCTTTTCCGGTTGCAACATTTCCTGCAATAACCTGTAAATCAGGATATTCTGATTTGATCAGCTTTAATGTTTTAAATATATTGGCGGAATGACCATGCGCTGAATCAATCACAACTACATCTACTTTTGCATCAACCAATGCCTTAACTCTGTCTAATACATTTGCTGTAATACCGACAGCCGCGCCACAGAGCAGTCTTCCCTGTTTATCTTTTGCAGATAATGGATATTTAATCTGCTTTTCAATATCTTTAATTGTAATCAGCCCTGCCAGATTAAAATCATCATCAACAATTGGTAATTTTTCTTTTCGGGATTTTGCTAAAATTGCCTTTGCCTCTTCTAACGTGACACCAATTTTTGCTGTGATTAATCCTTCCGAGGTCATGGAATCCTTAATCAGTTTTGTTCCATCTGTCTCAAATTTTAAATCACGGTTTGTAATAATGCCTACTAATTTTTTTCCGACAACAATGGGAACTCCTGAAATTCTGAATTTTGCCATTAAATCATTGGCATCTTTTAATGTATGCTCCGGAGTTAAATAGAACGGATCAGTGATGACACCGTTTTCAGAACGTTTAACCTTGTCTACCTCTTCTGCCTGCTGCTCAATCGTCATGTTTTTATGAATAATACCTATACCACCCTGTCTTGCCATGGCAATTGCCATTCTGTGCTCTGTAACTGTGTCCATTCCGGCACTCATCATAGGAATATTCAACTGAATTTTTTTTGTAAGATGTGTCGTTAAATCCACCATATTCGGTGTAACCTCTGAATATTGAGGTACTAAAAGCACATCATCAAATGTAATTCCTTCGCCAATAATTTTGCTCACTGATTCTTCCTCCTTTATTTTATAATTTAAAAAAGCGAATACATTTCGCATTATTTTATCGAAAATACTAACACAAAAAAGCGACACAGTCAATGACAATATAGCTTGAAAAGACATTTTACGCAGTCACCCGCTTATTAAGGTAAAACGCCCATAAAAAAAAAATTATAAAACAGTTTTTCCTAACAAAAAAGACAGACCTCAAAAAATATATTGGTGAAAAATATTTTTTGAATCTGTCTTTTTATTTTTATTCATTCTTAATTACAATATTAGGTCTTACATGATACATTGCTTCAATTACTTTTTCATTTGGCTCAAACAATACCTTTGTCCTGCCATTTGCATTATTGATAATCATAGCATATACCATACCATGGTTACTGCCGGAAGAATAATCTTTTACTACAGCGTTCATGGAAGCACGGATAATTTGTTCTGACATAACCGGTGCTATAATTTCTGCCTCTTTTATATCATAAGCTGCAACAGATTTTCTCTTTCTCTGTCCCATAATTTTATCAACAGACAGCTCTCCATTTAAAAAAGAATATTCATATTCTATACTGGTATATCCCCAAAGCATATAAGCAGCATAAGCCAACAATACGGTCAGAGTAAATCCCAACATTCCAAGCCACATCATGCTCAAAACGCCAAGAAGCACAATCAATATAGAAAGAACGCGCAGCAGTAATCCTGATATACTGATTCTTCTTTTTAAAATCTGTTCCACAAAAACTTCATCCATATAAGCCTCCATTATTCAACAGAAACAATATAGTAATATACCGGTTGTCCACCCGGATAAATCTCTACTTCGAGGTCAGGAACGGCTTCAGAAATTTTCTCTGAAAGCGCCTCTGCATCTTCACTGGTCACTCCTTCTCCAAAGTAAATGCTAACAATCTCTGAATCTTCATCTGACATTTCTTTAATCATCTCTACAGTTGTATCGGCAATATCTTCACCTACGGCAAGCATTCCTTCATCTCCGATACCCATAATATTGCCTTCTTTGATTTTTTTATCATCAATCACTGTATCTCTGACTGCATATGTCACCTCACCGGTTTTCACATAAGCCATACTGTCAATCATTGATTCTTTATTTTCATCTGGAGTACTATCCTCAATAAATCCTATCATAGCAGAAATTCCCTGTGGAATTGTCTTGGAAGGAATTACAATGAGATTTTTATCCTCCACCAGACTTTCTGCCTGATTTGCAGCCAGTATAATATTTTTATTGTTTGGCAATACAAAAATATTTTCTGCATTCACCTTTTCTACCGCATTTAAAATATCCTCTGTACTAGGATTCATAGTCTGTCCGCCGGAAATAATATAATCAACATTTAAGCCTTTAAAAATTTCGTCCAGCCCTTCTCCGACAGAAACTGCGATAAAACCATATTTTTTCTTCGGTTCTTCAGACTTTGCCTCTTCTTCCTTTTGCTGGGCAGCTACCTTCTCGGCATTCTTAATTAGTCTCTCGTGATGCTCTTCACGCATATTATCTACTTTCATTCTGGACAAAGAACCATATGTCAAAGCTCTGGTAAACGCCTCGCCCGGCTGGTTTGTATGAACATGTACTTTTACAATCTCATCATCTGCAACCAATACAATAGAATCACCTATTGATTCCAAAAAGTCCTTAAATGCTTTCTCTTCATCCATAGGCATAGGATGATTCAGATTGATAATAAACTCTGTACAGTATCCAAACTTAATATCAGCTTCATCCAATGGAATATCATCGGTTACCATGCCGGTATTTGCGCTGACATTTTCTAAAGTATAATCCATCTCCTTACCCAGAAATGCATCATATGCACCTTTCAAGACAACCATAAGTCCCTGTCCGCCGGAATCAACAACTCCTGCCTGCTTTAATACCGGAAGCATCTCCGGTGTCTGGCTTAATACATAATCGCCATGTTTGATAATCTCATCAATTACATAAGCTAAATCATCGCTTTCACCTAGCATTTCACAAGCCTTGTCTGCTATACCTTTTGCCACTGTAAGAATTGTACCTTCTTTTGGTTTCATTACTGCTTTATATGCAGTATCTACAGCTCTGACGCATGCTCTCGAGAGAACTTCTACGTTAATATCATGGTATTTTTTGATTTCTCTGGTAAATCCTCTAAATAACTGGGATAGAATTACACCGGAATTTCCTCTGGCGCCTCTGAGCGAACCCGTTGAAATTGCTTTTGCTAAATTTTCCATGGTAGGATTCGCAATAGCTCCTACTTCATTTGCAGCTGACATAATGGTAAGCGTCATGTTTGTTCCCGTATCACCATCCGGTACCGGGAATACATTTAATTCGTTAATCCATTCTTTTTTTGCTTCGAGATTTTTTGCGCCTGCAATAAACATCTTCTGTAGCATCTGCGCATCAATTACATTAATTTCCAAAACTTTATCCTCCTGAATGTAAGATGATTAATCAATTGTTCTTACACCTTCAACAAATATATTTACTTTTTTTACTGTCATGCCTGTAAATTCTTCTATTTTATATTTTACACTTGAGATAATATTATCTGCGATTGTGGCAATATTAACGCCATAAGCCACGATAATATGAAAATCAATTAGAATTTCATTATTTTCATTAATCTCAACATTGATGCCTTTTGTTGAACTGTCCTTCTTCAGCAATCTGACAAGTCCGTCTTTTACGCTGACCATAGCCATACCTACAATACCAAAACATTCATATGCTGTCTCTCCTGCATATTTTGCGATAACTTCCGGACTTATTAATATCTGTCCCATGTCGGTATTCATCTTACCTTTCATATATGCTCCTCCTTTATGAGTTTCTTTACATATTAGTTTACACAGTTACAAATATTATACTCTTTTTGGTAAAAAAAGACAATACTAAATAGCCGGGATAATCCGCCCAAACACTGACTGTTTTAATGAATTATCCCGACTATATACTATATAAACAGATAGAGAGAGCAATCACCGAAAAAAACTTTCACTGTCTGCTCTCTCTATCTATTTATGCATAGCTTCATCTAACGCTTATGCCCGTTCTACTTTTCCTGATCTTAAACAAGATGTGCAAACGTACATTTTCTTTGCTCCGCCTTCCGTTTTGACTTTAACAGATTTTACGTTTGACTTCCACATTCTATTTGATTTTCTATGTGAATGACTTACAGCGTTTCCAAAATGAGCACCTTTACCGCAAATACTACATTTAGCCATAATAGCACCTCCCTTGTATAAATTCGATTAAACCACTTTTAATCTGACACAAAGGCTATCATAACAGAGTTGAAAAAAAATTGCAAGTATTTTCTAACACAAAACTTCTTTGGCAATATCTGCGCTCATTTTTGCATCTTTAGCGTAGTAATCCGCCCCTATTTTCATTGCATAGTCTTCTGTTAGTACCGCTCCACCTACCATGATTTTACAATCTACATGATTTTTTCTCAATAAACGAATGGTATCTTCCATAGAACAGAGTGTCGTAGTCATCAATGCTGACAATCCAACCAGACGGACATGATTCTTTACCGTCGCTTCCAATATTTTTTCCGGTTCAACATCCCGTCCCAAGTCAATAACATCAAATCCGTAATTTTCCAAGATTACTTTTACAATATTTTTACCAATATCATGTATGTCGCCTTTTACGGTTGCAAGAACAATCTTTCCTTTTGATTCTGAATGAGATCCTGTATCTGCCAGATAGGTTTTGATTTCCTCAAAGCATTCTTTTGCTACATCAGCAGCTAATATTAATTGGGGAAGAAAAATTTTTCCTTTTTCAAATTTATCTCCGACAATATCAAGCGCCGGTATCAGTATTTCATTAATAATGCTCATCGCATCCCTGTCTTTTAAATATTCTTTCGTCAGATTTTTTCCCTCACTTTTCATTCCGGTTTCCATCGCATGAAGAATATTTTCTGCCTCACCGGAAGATAAAGAAAAATCCGGAGAATCATTTTTTACCACCTTGCTTTTTGCACTGTGTGCAGCCGGTATTTCCAGCACATTGTTATTGGAATATTCAATAAAATCCATTGCGTTTTCATCAATGTCTGCTAACACTTTATAAGCCTTTACCGCCCAGACCATAGAAGAAACATTTGGATTAATAATTGCCAAATCCAATCCACTGTGAAGTGCCATAGTTAAAAATGTCCGGTTGACAATTTCTCTGTTAGGAAGACCAAAAGAAATATTGGACACACCAAGAACCGTCTTTAAGCCTAACTGTTTTTTTACAAGATGAAGTGCTTCTAATGTCTCAAGACAAGCCTTCTGCTGTGCTGATACAGTGAGTGTCAGGCAGTCTATTATGATATTTTCTTTCGGAATACCATAAGACATCGCTTTATTCATTATCTTTTCTGCAATTGCCAGACGCTCTCTGGCACTGCTTGGAATACCGTTTTCATCCAATGTCAGTCCAATGACCGCCGCTCCATATTTTGCCACAATAGGTAAAATGGTATCCAGAACTTTATCTTCACCATTAACAGAATTGACAATCGGTTTTCCATTATACACCCGAAGCGCCGCTTCTAAAACCTCCGGTTTTGTGGAATCAATCTGCAGAGGGACATCAACGATTCCCTGTAGCGCCTTAACTGTTTTTATCATCATTTCCCGCTCATCAATTTCGGGAGAACCGACGTTTACATCCAATATATCGGCATCAGCCTCAACCTGTTCTACTGCCTGTCCAAGAATATAATCCATATCATTTTCTATTAATGCCTGTTTAAAACGTTTCTTTCCGGTTGGATTAATTCTCTCCCCAATGATGCGGGGTTGATCCACTACCACCGTTTTTAAGGAAGAACATACTGCCGGTTTTCGTTTTAGATCCGGTCGCGCCAGCTCTCCATTCTTTTTGGCTTCTTCCAGCATGGACTTTAATTCTTTGATATATTCCGGAGTCGTACCACAGCATCCTCCGAGAATCTTTGCCCCATATGAAAGCATCTTTCTGCATGTCGCCGAAAACTCATCTGCCATTACACTATATTGATTTGTAACAGGGTCCGGTAAACCTGCATTTGCTTTTACTACAATAGGAAGCGTAGTCCATTTTGCAATTTCTTCTACAATTGGCAGCAAATCTTTTGGACCAAGCGAACAGTTGACCCCTAATGCATCAACGCCCAGTCCCTCTAAAGTCAGACACATGGACGAAACAGAACATCCCGTAAAAGTACGCATATTTTCCTCAAAAGTCATTGTTGTTATAATGGGAAGTCCGGAATTTTCTTTTGCCGCTAACACTGCAGCCTTTGTCTCCAGCAAATCCGTCATCGTCTCAATCACTATAATATCTGCATCTTTTGCAGCTTCTATCTCTTCCTTAAAAATATCATATGCCTCTTCAAAGGTGAGATTTCCTGTAGGCTCCAGTAACTGTCCAATCGGTCCTATATCTAAAGCGATTAAAGCATCTCTTCCCTTACTTGCCTCTTTTGCATTTTGAATGGCAGCACGAATCAAGGTGTCCACGGAATAACCGGATTCCTGCATTTTGTATCGGTTTGCACCAAAAGTATTGGCATAAACAATATCTGCCCCTGCTTCAATATATTGTTTGTGAATATCTACAATCCATTCCGGTTTTGTAATATTTAAAGTTTCCGGAATAGAACCAAGTTCCATCCCCTTTTTCTGAAGCATTGTTCCCATAGCTCCATCTAATAAAATATAATCCCTGTTAAATATATCTTTTGCCATCCTATTACTCTCCTAAAACCATACCTGACTTTTCACAGCTGCGCTTTTACAATATGTATCAGGATTCTAAAATCTGCCGCAAGTGCTTTCCTCTTTTCTAAACTGACATTTATCGCGAAAGCTGCACATATCACAATTTTTTTTGCTGGTGTTCTTTAATCCATGTCCTAAACCAATAATGCATGTAACTGATTTTGCCGGTGTGAGCATCATACTCTGATTTACACATACGCCAATCCGTTTTGGCGCATCAAGTATATCAAGAAACTGCTTTTGGCAATCCAATGGAAAATCATCATACCCTAATCCAAATCTCCATGTATGTTCATACCCTTTAAAATCTTTTAAAATAATTTCCTCCGCTTTATCGCAAACCTGCTCTATCACAGCGGACGCCAGACTGTCTGTTATCATTGCTTCTGCCATCCCTGTAATTTGCTTTCTTCTTATTAGCAAATCCACGCTGCCGGATAATGTGGCGCATAAAAATATTACTTTATTACAATTTTTTAAATGTTTTTGTATTGCCTTTCCCTGCAGTCTGAAGCCGGAATTTGGAATCTGTCCATCCACCAAATCAAATACCTTGTAGATAAACTTTCCCTCCATAACATCCTTAAGCTGTTTTGCGCATAGCAAAAGAAGCTCCTGTGTTTTATCATCCGGGACATTTTTTCCATATCCTAAATACCTAAGAGCCTCTTCAAAATTGACCTCTTCAATTACTATACATCTCTCACTTTGATTCATCATTCATTCTATTTTATAATATTGGCTACACTGTCACTAATCCGTTTTGCCACATATGGGTCGTTCATTGTATAAATATGCAGACCATCTACACCATTTGCCACCAAATCTACAATCTGATCCACAGCATACGAAATACCTGCATCCCGCATTGCAACAGGATTATCTCCAAACTTTTGCAGGACCTTTGATAATTTTGCAGGAATACTTGCGCCACACATGGATACCATTCTCTCTATCTGTTTTTTATTTGTAACAGGCATAATTCCTGCTTCTATCGGTACATTAATTCCGGCAATTCTTACTTTTTCAATAAAATCATAGTAAACACTGTTATCAAAAAATAATTGTGAAATCAGATGATCTGCTCCCGCATCGATTTTTTTCTTTAAATTTCTAATATCCTCCAACATACTTTCTGCTTCCTGATGAACTTCAGGATAACAGGCACCCGACACATGAAAACCCATGTTTTTTGACAGAATATATTCTGTCAGTTCCGAGGCGTACCGAAAATCCTTTTCCACCTCATAATCAGGATTTACATCTCCTCTCAATGCAAGAATGTTTTCAACACCTTCCGTTTTTAACTGCTCTAATATCTTGTCCACACTGGTCTTTGTGTTATACAAACATGACAAATGAGCAATGGTTTCAATCTGATATTGGTTTTTTATTTTGGAACATAAGTCTATGGTTGTGGCATTTGCCTCGCCGCTTCCTCCTGCTCCATAAGTCACACTAATAAAATCGGGATTTAAATCTTTTAATACCTCTAATGTTTTATAAATCGTTTCCACACCACTCTCTTTTTTAGGTGGAAAAACCTCAAAAGAAAAAACGGTCTTTTCCTTAAATAAATCTGCTATATTCATATTCGTATCTCTTTTCTTTTTTGTATCATGACTAGTTCTTACAGAACAAATTAAAACCTACAATCAAACACACTATAATAATGCAAACGACAAAAAAATTACTTTCAATCAGCATTGATATTATCATACCTACTGCAAACCAAAACAATGCAAATCCACATAATTTATGCATACTACCCCCACTTTATCCATATGGTTATAGTCTATTATATGCGTACTGCCTGTTTTCTTTACATGAAGATAGAAAATTATGCGTCTGCTTCGGTTTTAAAATCTCCAAAATCTTCATTCTTATTTGTAAACTTATTTACAATGTCAGGAACCATATCTATAATTCTTGATAACCCATCCTGATCCCTGACGCTGATGAGTTTTGAGGAACCATTCTTAATAACAAGAACTGCACTTGGAGTAATCTTTCCTCCAACGCCGCCAGTACCTTTGTCTCCTTTTGCGAATGTTCCGATTCCCATGCCAAATGAAACATCTGCCATAGGTAAAATAATCGTTTCACCAACAACTACCGGTTCTCCTACTACCGATTTTGTAGTGATAAATGTTTCCATCGCTTTTAATAAGTCATCTGTTGCTTTTTTGTTGTCTGCCATAATAATGCCTCCTTCATTTTAATGAAACTTTTTAATTATATCATGAATTTCTTTTTTAAAGTAAAATTTCAATATATATATTAAGACAATCCCCAAAAAGAAATGTCCTTTTATGTTAATATTACCTTCCATTATTTTTTTATCAAAATCAGGAATGAGTTCAATACGCTTTGGATTTATATTGAACATAGAAAACAGCATTGCAATATAACCCAATAACTTTCCTGTTGCATCCGGCTGTTCTAATCCAAAATGTATCTTTGCCTTGATTTTCGTTGGAAAAACATGCTTTACAGCTTTCAATATAATGGATTTTCCATATCGGTATGCTTCTTTTGTTGTTTCAGCTGAAATAAAATCTTTAAAATCTTTTGCTTTATTATATGTTCTCCGGACATCTTTACAGGCTTTTTTTGCTGCATTTTTTATTTTTTTAATAAAATCATATATTTTTCTGAAAATAACTTTTATTTTATTAATAATTTTATCAATACGCCTGTCTGTTTGTCCATATTGTTTTTTCTCCTGATCCTGTCTCTCATCTGAATTAGGATTTGAATCCGCTTGCAGGTCATCCTGATTTTTTTCTGTTTGGAATTTTAACTTATCGTCTGAATGTGTACTCTCTTTCTTTTTCTTCTCTGTTTTGTGCCTTTTCTTTTTTTTCTCTGCCCTCTTTGATTCTTTTTCAGACACCGGCTTGTCCTTTAACAAACGAATGGGTATGCCGAAAATTCTAATAATAACAGCCCTTTTTTCATCAGAAAATTTTGCGGAAAAATGCAATATATGAAACAACCAGCCGCTTTTTACATAAATGTGATAGCCGGATTGCTCCCACTGCCCTTTGCCGGTATAAGTCACCGGGAAAAAAAGAAGCAACAGGCATAATGCAAGAATCGCCAAAAGAACAATTCCAATTATTTTTAAAACTAACAATATTATATGTATCATAGGCTATTCCATCTGCTCCATAATAAATTCTTTTACATTTACACCACCGGTTTGTTCTAAACAGTCCATGATAATAAGAGTCATCATATCCATTGCTTCCTCTTTTCCTTCAGCGATACCGATTACAACAATATCGGAATCCCTGTACCATTTCTGTGTTAAAACACTGGAGGGATAAATATCCAATGTATCATAGTCATTTTGTGGCAGAGTAATCACGTATTTATTAAACATCAGTTTACCATTATTTATTTTTCTCATAATCTGTCTTTTTTTATCCAACAGACTATATCCTACATACAAATCCTCATACCAAATCATATATTATTCCGCCATTATTCCATTGATTATCTCTATACACGCTAATTTTTCCGCATGATCCATACAGACAGATAATCTGTTATAGATATAATCCTGCAATTCACTTATACTATTGAAAAAAACAGGAAGTTCTGATAATACTGCAGCCATAACTGCCCTGTTAATCAGCTTATCATTCTCTGCAAACATCTCTCTGTATGCACTGATTATATTCTCTTTTTGTTCCTCCAGATACTTTTCGGTTACAACTGTAGCATCGGTCTCCCTGTCCAGTTCCACAAACATACTGTCCGAATTGAGTTTTGGAATCTTAAATACAATGCTGTACTGTTCTTTCAAACCAAGACTGTCGATTTTGTCGGAATAACTTTCTTTTATCTGATCCGTAATATCATAAGATGAAATCATCGGGTAAATCTTTTCCTGCTCCCCTTCCAGATTTACAAACATCTTTTCGATTTCTTCCGTGGATTTTGAGGAAAACTTTCCCATAAACAAATGATTTGTATTTTTTATAATTTCATCGCATAAACAAACCACAGCATCCGATTTTTTATGTTCTGATGTGTACAATACAAGCAGTAAATCATTGATAATCTCCTGTACCATCATGTAACTGTCCATCTCATTATCAATAAAAGCGGTAATATCCTCAAGTTCAGCTTTGAATTCCTGATAATCTGACTCTGTCATCTGTTTGAAACGAATATCTTTTAATCTGTCAAATGCTTCAGCCAGATGTGGATAATGAACAGCCATGGTATCCGTACAGTCTAACATGGAACAGGTTCTAATCATATATAAAAAGTCATCCAGACTTTCTTTCGTTCCACCATTATAAATGCTCATACCATTGGATAACATTTCAAAAAACTTATTTTTTGTCAGCCGTACCGGAAGCTGTCCGATAATATCTTTAATTTTGCTGTTAATCAGCATACTATCTTCATCTTCCAAAATAAACTGCATAATCTGTCTGGTAAATTGCTCATCACTGTATCCATCCGGATATTCTGCTTTTTTAAACCGATATTCTATTCTGTTTAATGCATGCTCGTAGATATTATATCTGTCGACAAAACAGGTAATGTCTCTTACCTTTTCAATAATCTGGTTTCTTATCTGCTCCAGAGTATTAATGTCATCAGATAACGGATTACTGCCATTTACATAATGTTGAATCAATAAATTAATCTGATCTGTTATTTCCTTATATCCCAAAGCAGCCATGCCGCCCTCTTCGGAGGTAACAACAAAATACATATAATAATTCATTGCCAGACGTATCATGGCATATTTATTATTTATTTCCATAAATTTACCATAATATTCCTGCAGGCAATAATCAATATCTTTATTTTTTAACAAATTTCCAACAATCTTTTTCATCAGTTCACACTCTCTAAATTACAGTTCATTCTGCTTTGCTTTATTTCATAATATCGCAGAAATCAAATGTAGCAAAATAATCTTCCGGTGTCTCTGCCCTTCTTATCATTTCTACCGTTCCATCCTTTTTCAGCAACAGCTCTGACGAACGGAGACGTCCGTTATAATTGTATCCCATGGAAAATCCATGAGCACCCGCATCATGAATATAGAGATAATCTCCCATATCAATCTTTGGAAGTTTTCTGTCAACCGCAAACTTATCGTTATTTTCACAGAGACTTCCTACCACATCATATGTTTCGGTACAAGGACAATCTTCCTTTCCTAATACGGTAATATGATGGTAGGAACCATACATTGCCGGCCGCATAAGGTTTGCAGCACAGGCATCTACACCTATATACTCCTTGTAAATATGTTTTTCATGTACAGCCTGTGTAACCAGCGCACCGTAAGGTCCCATCATAAATCTTCCCATTTCCGTATAAATAGCCACATCACCCATTCCTGCCGGTGTGAGTATCTCTTCATACACTTTTCTTACGCCTTCTCCGATTGCCATAATATCATTCGGCGTCTGGTCCGGTGTATACGGTATTCCAACGCCACCGGAAAGATTAATGAATTTAATATCTGCTCCGGTTTCTTTTTCAAGATAAACTGCCACCTCAAAAATAGTTCTGGCAAGCATCGGATAATATTCATTGGTCACTGTATTTGATGCTAAAAAAGCATGAATTCCAAAATTTTTAACCCCTTTTTTCTTTAAAATAAGAAATGCTTCTTTCATCTGTTCCAGTGTCATTCCATACTTTGCATCTCCCGGATTATCCATAATTCCGTTACATACTTCAAAAACGCCGCCCGGATTATATCTGCAGCTTATCGTTTCGGGAATGCCGCATTCCTTTTCCATCGCATCTATCATGGTAATATCATCCAAATTGATAATACCTCCTAAATCGCTGCAATATTTAAATTCCCCAACCGGTGTTTCATTGGAGGAAAACATGATTTCATCATCACGAAATCCCAACTTATCAGCAATCATAAGCTCTGTATAAGAGGAACAGTCAACACCGCAGCCTGCTTCCTTCAGTTTTTGAATGATAAAAGGATTTGGCGTAGCCTTTACAGCAAAATACTCTCTAAATCCTTTGTTCCATGAAAATGCCTGATTTACTTTTTCTGCATTCTCCATAAAACCCTTTTCATCATAAATATGAAATGGGGTTGGATATTTTTTAACAATCTCCTCAACTTGCTCCTTTGTTACAAAAGGCTTCTTAATCATTTTTT
This sequence comes from uncultured Lachnospiraceae bacterium, assembly GCA_947625755.1. Taxonomy (GTDB): domain Bacteria; phylum Bacillota; class Clostridia; order Lachnospirales; family Lachnospiraceae; genus Eubacterium_G. The sequence goes on from CANQPJ010000002.1 coordinate 105,763, forward strand.
CAGTCCTCCTTGTTGATCTTTGTACCTAACTTTATATACTTTATCTTCCATAAATATCGCATAAATATCTAAGTCTTTCAATTTCCTGTGGTCCGAATTGTCCCTCTACCATTCGCCATCGCCAGTTTGTTCCCATAGACGAAGGAAGATTCATCCTTCCAATATTGCCGATTTTTAAAATATCCTGCATTTGAAAAATAATCACATCTGCAACACTTTCATATACGCTCTTAAAAATCTTATCGACCAATTCTTCAATCGAACCATTCCTGCATTCCATATATTCACGTATGTATCCCAGTTCCCAATGACGTAATCCTGTAAAATATCCTACTAATGTATCATTGTCATGGGTGCCCCCATATGCCACAGTATTCGGCATCCAGTTATAGGGCAGATGGCTGTTTTTTCTATCTCCATCAAAAGCAAATTCAATTACTTTCATGCCGGGGTATCCGGATTTTTCCAATACATCAATGACCTCCGGCATTTGTACGCCCAAATCTTCAGCAATAATTTTCTTATCGCCGATTGCCTCATTGATGACCTGAATCAGCTTCATCCCCGGTCCATTTTCCCAATTTCCATTTCTGGCATCTTCATCCTCTGCCGGTATTGCATAATATTTTACCATGCCGATAAAATGGTCAATGCGAATCACATCATACAGCCTGGCGGAATGTTCCATTCTTTTTTTCCACCATGAAAAGCCGTCAGATTCTATTTTTTCCCAATCATACAAAGGATTTCCCCAGCGTTGTCCGCTCTCCGAAAATGCATCCGGTGGAACTCCGGCTACTTTTTTAGGATTCAGTTCTTTATCTAACTGAAACAAATCCGTATGCTGCCAGACATCTGCGGAATCCATTGCAACATAGATTGGAATATCGCCGATAATCTGAATGTCTTTCTCATTGGCATATTTTTTTAGCTTATTCCATTGTTCAAAAAATTTAAACTGAATAAATTGATAGAATTCAATATCACTGCGCAGTTTTTCTTTGATTTCCTGAATTGCATTATCGTCCCTGAATTTAATTTTTTCTTCCCAGTCTACCCACGAAGTACCATCATACTTATCTTTGCAGGCACTGTACAGGCAGTAATCCTCCAGCCAGTCCTTGTTGTCCTCTAAAAAAATTTTATAATCTTCCAAATCCCGGTGCCGACTGTTTTCAAAAGCTGTTCTTAACACTTGAAATCGGGAACTGTAAATCAAACCATAATCCACATACTGCTCTTCTAAATTCCACATAAAACTGTTGACATAGTCCGCATCCAAAAGTCCTTCATCTATCAGAATATCCAAATCAATAAAATAAGGATTTCCCGCAAATGCTGAAAATGATGCGTAAGGACTGTCTCCAAAGCTGGTAGGTCCTAAAGGCAGCACCTGCCAGAATTTCTGTCTTGCTGCAGCTAAATTATCTACAAACTCATATGCGCTTTTTCCAAATGTACCAATTCCATACGGAGATGGCAGACTGCTGACAGGCATCAGAACACCTGCACTCCGCTCAAATCTTTTCTGCATAATCTTCTCTCAACTCTCTGTTATATTCGCTTATTATTTATGTTCATGGGTAAATAAATGGTCCTGACAGTACTCTTTATTTCCGGAGCACTTGGAACAATACCGGAATGTCAGGTTCGGGTCATCTAACTCTGTTCTTCCACAAATTACGCACTTATGTCTCGCACCGTTTTCATAAGTTACCGGTTTTGCCTGTCTGACGGAGCGTTTATACTGATAACGCTTCTTTACCTGTTTCGGAGAAAAGCGCCCTCTATGCTTTCCAAAAATTATATATATTAAGAAATTCATTAAGGAAACAAAAATCAGCACTGTAATGATAATTCCTACAATAATACTTCCTGATTTAAACGCCTGAAAAATATCATAAATTAAATATGCGGTGTACAAATATCCAAACCATTTAATCCTTATTGGTATAATAAAGTACAGCAATAACTGTTCATCCGGATATGTGAAAGCATATGCCAGAAATATGGACATGTTAATATAATATGTGCTGACGTAGAATCCGATAATTTCTCCGAAAAAATTTGCCGGACTTACACTGCCATAAGACATCATTTCCGAAATAATATCTGCCGGCAATAAATCTGCACTGTACAAAACCAGTAATGCGACATATAAAATCAATGCACCTATCACTGTAAAAAACAGACCGGAAAAAATATATACATTATACCGGTAGGTTCCCCATGTCTGCTCGAGACCTCTGCCCAGAGAATAATACAAAAATAACATGATAATTGTAAAAATTCCCAATGACTCCGGTGGAACTAATATCCACGTTACCAGTCTCCATATTTGTCCATGAAAAATCATATATGGATTAAATTGTAAAAAATAATACATCTGTGGCGCCGCCAGTTCTATCACATATCCAATTACATAAGCAGCAATGATATATAGCGATAAATTCGGTATTGCAAATTTTCCAAATTTCTTTTCAAATTTCGACATGTTTACACTCCTGATTTTTATTTTAGGGCATGGTTTTCCTATATAAATAACCATTTTACAGTATAGTTTCTACACCACTGTTTGTCAAACAACTTTGCTTTTTCAAAGCAAATAAAAATTTTTTCTGTAAATCTTCAGGTACTTATCAAATATAATTTATATAAATCAAGGCACCATCCAGATATTGTCTATGGTTTTTGGTTGTTTTTTCTTCTTATTTATTATATAATAAAAAGTCGTTTTTAATAGTTTTATGTCAAATAAACACATATTTTGTTAAAACTTTATTAAGGATAAGGTGAGGATATGAATAAAAATTATTACAGTCTGGGTATTGATATTGGTTCAACTACCGTAAAAATCGCAATACTTGACAAAGAAAACAATCTTGTTTTTTCAGATTATGAAAGACATTATGCTAATATTCAGGAGACTTTAGTTTCTCTGTTACAGAAAGCCCATAAAGAACTGGGGGCGATTGAACTGTGTCCAATGATTACCGGTTCGGGCGGACTTGCATTATCGGAACATCTTAAAATTCCATTTGTTCAGGAGGTTGTAGCTGTCTCAACAGCTTTGGAAGATTATGCTCCTCAAACAGATGTTGCAATTGAATTAGGCGGTGAAGATGCCAAGATTATATATTTTACGAATGGTATTGAGCAGCGAATGAATGGTATCTGCGCCGGTGGTACAGGTTCATTTATTGACCAGATGGCGTCTCTTTTGCAGACAGATGCCTCCGGCTTAAATGAATATGCGAAGAATTATCAGGCAATTTATCCCATTGCGGCAAGATGTGGTGTTTTTGCCAAAACAGATATTCAGCCACTTATTAATGAAGGGGCTACCAAAGAAGATTTATCTGCTTCTATTTTTCAGGCTGTAGTAAATCAGACAATTTCCGGACTTGCCTGTGGCAAACCGATTCGTGGTACCGTTGCATTTTTAGGCGGACCGCTTCATTTTTTACCGGAACTGAAAAATGCATTTATCCGGACATTACAATTAGATGATGAACATATTGTTGCGCCAGAACATTCCCATTTGTTTGCAGCAACCGGCGCCGCACTGAATCATAATCCGAATGTTCGTGTAAATATTGTTGATTTATATGAAGAATTATCAAAGGGTGTTAAGATGTCCATGGAAATCAAACGTCTTGAACCTCTATTCCACAATCAGGAAGAATACGATAAATTCTTAAATAGACATAGTAAAGCCGAAGTTAAAAAAGGGGATTTGGCATCATACAGTGGAAACTGTTTTCTTGGTATTGATTCTGGTTCTACTACAACCAAAGCTGCATTGATAGCGGAAGATGGCACATTGCTCTACTCTTTCTACAGTGGTAATAATGGAAATCCTCTTCAGACAATTATCGATGCTGTAAAGGATATTTATTCAAAACTGCCAAAAGATGCACATATTGTCCGCTCCTGTTCTACGGGATACGGCGAAGCCCTGATAAAGGAAGCGTTACTGTTAGATGAAGGCGAGGTTGAAACAGTTGCCCATTACTATGCCGCAGCCTTTTTTGAGCCTCAGGTTGACTGTATTCTTGATATTGGCGGTCAGGATATGAAATGTATCAAAATTAAAAATAATTCCGTCGACAGTGTACAGCTCAATGAAGCCTGCTCCTCCGGATGTGGTTCCTTCATTGAAACATTTGCAAAATCGTTAAATTATTCTGTTGAAGATTTCGCAAAAGAAGCTTTATTCGCTTCCAATCCTACAGATTTGGGAACAAGATGTACTGTATTTATGAATTCAAATGTAAAGCAGGCGCAGAAAGAAGGAGCCAGTGTAGCCGATATTTCTGCCGGTCTTGCTTACTCTGTTATAAAAAATGCTTTATACAAAGTCATTAAAATTGCAGACGCCAAAGATTTAGGCAGAAAAATTGTTGTACAAGGTGGAACCTTCTACAATGATGCAGTTCTGCGAAGTCTTGAAAAAGTAGCTGAAATTGAAGCAATCAGACCTGATATTGCCGGTATTATGGGTGCCTTCGGCGCCGCATTAATCGCCAGAGAAAGATACCATGGGGAAAATACTACCATGTTATCTTTAGAACAGTTAGAATCTTTTTCTTATGAAACTTCCATGACAAGGTGTAAAGGATGTACCAATGCATGTCTGCTTACCATTAATAAATTTTCTGACGGTCGTAGATTCATCAGTGGAAACAGATGTGAAAAAGGCATTGGAGGACAAAAAAATAAAGAGAATATTCCAAACCTTTTTGAATATAAACTGCATAGAATGTTTGACTATGAACCTTTAGATAAAGATACCGCTCCAAGAGGCTTGGTTGGAATTCCAAGAGTTCTTAATATGTATGAGAATTTTCCATTTTGGGCAACATTCTTCAAAAATCTGGGATTTAGTGTAGTGCTGTCGCCGGAATCTTCCCATAAGATATACGAGATGGGTATTGAGTCGATTCCAAGTGAATCTGAATGTTATCCGGCAAAGATTGCGCACGGGCATATTGCATGGTTGATTAAAGAAGAGGTAAAATTTATTTTTTATCCCTGCATCCCATATGAGCGAAATGAAACGCCGGATGCAAATAATCACTACAACTGCCCGATTGTCACATCATATGCAGAAAACATAAAGAATAACGTAGAAGAACTGAATGATTCCACCATGAAATTTATGAATCCGTTTATGGCATTTACCAACGAGGATACTATTACTACCCGTCTTGTAGAGGAATTTACAAAAGAATTCGGTATAGAGAAATCCGAAATAAAAAATGCAGCGCATCTGGCATGGGAAGAGCTTCTTGCCTCCAGAAACGATATAGCTAAAAAAGGGGAAGAAACACTGAAGTATATGGAAGAAACCGGAAAACGCGGTATTGTTCTGGCAGGTCGTCCATATCATACTGACCCTGAAATTAATCATGGAATTCCGGAAATGATTAATTCCTATGGTCTTGCTGTCTTAACAGAAGACTCCGTTTCTCATCTGGCACAGGTTGAGCGTCCATTAATTGTTTCTGACCAATGGATGTACCACTCAAGGCTTTACCGTGCGGCAAACTTTGTGAAAACCAGAGATGACCTTGATTTGGTTCAGCTTAATTCCTTTGGGTGTGGTCTTGATGCAGTAACGACAGACTGTGTCAGCGACATATTGACCAAATCCGGAAAGATATATACGGTTCTCAAAATTGACGAAGTAAACAATTTAGGTGCTGCCAGAATCCGTATCCGTTCGCTTCTTGCAGCAATACGGGTTCGTTCTGAAAACCGTTTTAAAAGATATATCCAGCCTTCTTCCATTAACAAGGTGGAATTTACAAAACAGATGTATGATGATAAATACACTATTCTCACTCCACAAATGAGCCCGATTCATTTTAAGATGCTGCAATCTGCATTGAATTCCTGCGGCTATAATTTTGAGGTGATGAAAAGCAATAAATCCTGCGTTGATATGGGATTAAAATATGTAAATAATGATGCGTGCTATCCTTCTTTAATTGTCGTTGGACAGATTATGGAAGCACTGCTTTCCGGGAAATATGATTTAAATAAAACAGCTGTAATTATCACACAGACCGGTGGCGGCTGCCGTGCTACCAATTACATTGGTTTTATCAGAAGAGCTTTAGAAAAAGCAGGCATGGGGCATATTCCTGTACTCTCCCTATCATTGCAGGGACTGGAAAAAAACAGTGGATTTAAGATTACTCCAAAATTTGCTGTCAAAGCTGTGGAGGCTGCCATGTATGGAGATTTATTTATGAGAGTGGTTTACAGAACCAGACCTTATGAAGTAAACGAGGGCGAGACAAATGCACTCCATAAAAAATGGGAATATAAGCTATGCAAGCAGTTGTCCGATAACAAGCTGGGCATCCGACGTTTTAAACGCAATATGAAAAAAATTGTAGAGGAATTTGATGCGATACCTGTAAAAAACATAAAAAAACCGCGAGTTGGTATTGTGGGAGAAATTCTTGTGAAATTCTCTCCTACTGCTAACAATGATTTGGTTGAACTTTTAGAGGAGGAGGGAGCCGAGGCTGTAATGCCTGATCTGGTAGACTTTTTCCTGTATGGGTTTAGAAATGCCACGTTTAAACATGAAAAACTGGGATTTGACAAGAAATCGGTCTATATTAACAACCTTGCAATCAAAGCATTGGAGTGGATGAGAAAATCGGCAAAGAAAGCCCTGATAAAGAGTAAACATTTTACTCCTACCTCTGACATATGGGAGATGAGCAAAATGGCTGAAGAGGTAGTTTCCATCGGAAACCAGACCGGCGAAGGATGGTTTTTGACTGGCGAGATGCTTCACTTAATACATGATGGTGTTCCAAACATTATTTGCACCCAGCCTTTCGCCTGCCTGCCAAACCATATCGTAGGCAAAGGTGTAATCAAAAAACTCCGGGCAATGAATCCGGATGCCAACATTGTAGCCGTGGATTATGATCCGGGTGCCAGTGAAGTAAACCAGTTAAACAGAATTAAACTGATGCTTGCAACAGCAAATAAAAGATTAAAAAAAGATAAACAGAACCAATAAGATTCTGTTTATACATATTACATTTAATATATACAGGGATACTGTTAAAAAAATCTTTTTTCAAGTAAGTATTTGGTAGCCTGCCAAATACTTACTTGATAGATGAATTACATATTTTTTTGACAAACCTGCCAAGTATATATGTAAAATTTTGGGGAATTCGTGGTGGGTGAGAATGAATTACATATCTCTTTTACAAAACAAGCCAAGTATATATGTAAATTTTTGGAAAATACATGATTGGCAAGAATATATTACATATATTTTTTAATAAACCCGCCAAGCTTATATGTAAATTCTTTTGGAAAACCACGGTGGGCAGAATGAATTACATATCTCTTTTGCAAAATAAGCCAAATATATATGTAAATTCTCGGGAAATACATGATTGGCAAGAATATATTACATATATTTTTTAATAAACCCACCAAGCTTATATGTAAATTTTTTTGGAAAACCACGGTGGGCAGAATGAATTACATACCTCTTTTACAAAATAAGACAAATATATATGTAACTTATAAATATGACTTATGGCAGGGAACCCAAGCATTTTTACTTTATATTTTACACCCCTGTGTAGTTTACAGATCTTATTTTTCTCTCTTAACTTTTTTTATATCTATCCAATTATCTGTTCTCAATAGTTTTCCCCTAAATCTGTAATATATATCGTATTTATCCTCCTCTATTCCACTTAACGGAAGTGCTTCTCCCACAAAAGCTCTTGCAAAATATTCCGGTCTCTTCTGTGATGTCTGTGCCAAATCTTTATAATATGTATAATTCTGCCCAACCAGGTATATTCCTTCCAACAGGTGGTCTATCATTTTTACATATAATGTGTCTTCCTCAATATATACTTCTATTCTTGCCACATCCTGCATGCTGTCAATCTGCTCCGGATGTTCCATGACCAGTTCTTTTAGTTTGTCGCTGCGCTCTTTTTCACTGGCATAAATATCTTCTAAAATAACCGGAGGTATATTTTGCGCTGCATCAATATCAGGAGTTATAACTTCTTCCAGCCCGGATAGCTTTCCGCGGCTGTAATTTTCATTTATATTCATTGGCTGGCTCATCTCGTTTGGACAAAAAGCAAACGGATATGCTCTATAGTATCCAAAATTCATTGTATATTTGTTCAGCACTTCTTCTGTCGTGTAATCAAATTCAATAATAGAGCCGCCCACAGAACCCTCTTTTTTTATTTTTCCATTCATCACGCACACTCTATTGTGCGCTTTTTCATATATAGCATTGGACCGTACGTTTGATTTATCTGTGGCAAATCTTTTCACCATAGAAACTGTTTTTTTTGTTTCATTAATCTGATACAAAACGGCATATGAATTTTTACTTTTTGTATAGTAACTTACCGGACGCCTTTTGTTGATATGATTATCATAAATAATAAGTTTCCGGTAGCCTTCTTCATCACATTCTTTGTCTACAAAACAGGCTGTGTGTGCCTGAAAAAACCATTCAATATTTCCTAAAGGTGTTAATACCTTATCTTCCATGGAAGTTCCCTTGAAAAAGTCCGGATTTCCCAAAACCCACTCCAGTTTCTTTGTTTCATAATTTAATTTTATCACGGCATGAAGATTTCGGAGGCATACCATCAATGTTTTTTCATGATTATTATATTCTAATGTATTAATATGCGCCCAATCCGGTGAATCGACAAAACAGTCGTCCACATAATCTTTTAACCACACTTCATTAACCACTGCCCCGGTCTCATGCTCAACCTCAATTACTGTATCCTCTATCGTATTATTGTCAAAAGAATTCGAAATTACAGCATAATTTCCATTATCCAGCTTACAAAAATCATGGTGAGCGCCTTTTGCAATATTATATTTCGTAATAAATCTACCCATCTGGTCTACTTCATACATGTGAACAGACGTAGGGTTTGTATCGGTATGTCTTGTCACGGACTTGTCCAAAAACAGATATCTGCCTCCACAGACAGGTCGGAAACCATAAGTCTTTGGCACCATGGAGAATGAAAACCTAATGTCTCCTTTCTGGTCAAACACATAAGGAAAAACACCATCATCGCCGCCATATACCAATGTCAGATGATATAAAAAGTCATCCGGAGATTTTTTCTGATGTACTACCTGAATACCTGAACTTTTCCCTTTTAATTTCCCCGTAGTTATAAAAAATGTGCGTTTCCGGGTTACTTTATTTTTTTTATTGAGTAGTTCAATTTTTATTTTATTTTTCTGTTCGGGATACAGCCCCATAATAGGAATATGATGATAATTATCTTCCTTTACGGTATATGTGATATTTTCACTGTCTTCCTTACCAAAAACAGTAACTTTTACACTTCTCTTTCGGAAAGTATAAAAACCCGCAAGGGCGCAGAGAGGCGCATACTGGTATGGGTTTCTGATGACAAGCATGCTGCCAAATTTATGCTTTTTCGTATTGATTATTGTGGTAACAGCCTTTTCTATCGCCATAGACTGAAGCGGATATGCTGCTTTTACCTCAATATTGGATGCTGCATCTATGCCTGTATCTCTTTTCAGCTCTTCTCTATACTGTAAAGACTGCTCCAATATCCACTTTTCAGACTTTACCGTGACCGGGTATTTGTACAACCCCACAACCGCAAGTATTTTTTTGATTATTTTCCTGATAAATTGATTGATTTTATGGACACACATGGTAATTTTTATAATTTTATCCTTTCTTATTTATATTTTTCTAATTGTTTCATTATATATTCTACAGATTCCTCAATGGTTTGGTTTGTTGTATCAACAATAATATCAGGATTTTCAGGTATCTCATATGGAGCGCTGATTCCTGTAAAATTAGGAATTTCATGATTTTCCGCTTTCTTATACAGCCCCTTTACATCTCTATTTTTACATTCCTGCAGGGGTGTACTGACATATATTTCAATAAAAGCATCTTTTCCGATAATATCTCTGGCATTATTCCTGTCTTTATGATAAGGCGAGACCAATGCAGTCAGAACAATTAATCCGGCGTCATTCATTAACTTGCACACTTCTGCATTTCTTCTGATATTTTCAATTCTGTCTTTTTCTTCAAATCCGAGATTTTTGTTTAGCCCCAAACGGATATTGTCACCGTCTAAAACCATCGTATGCTTACCTTCTGCAAAGAGGCGCTTCTCTACCTCGTTTACCAGAGTAGATTTCCCTGCGCCGGATAATCCCGTAAACCAGAGCGTTTTGGGAGTCTGACCCAGGGCTATTGCTCTTTTTGACCTGTCAATATCCATTTTATGATAGACGACATTCGTTCCTCTTCTAAGATTATGCTCTATCACACCACATGCCGAAGTCATGTTATTTAAGCGGTCTATTAAAATAAAAGCCCCAAGGTCCTGATTGTCCTCAAAACAGCATATTACTGTCTTCTCATTTAATACTATATCACAACAGGCAATTTCGTTTTTACTTAAAAATTTTACAGGCAGATGATTTCCCTCATTCACATCAATCTTATATTTGATTTTCATTACCGTACCTAACAGCATTTTTGTTCCCATTTTCAGATAATAATTTTTACCTTCTATCAACGGATTGTCATCCATCCATAAGATTTTTGCCGTAAACACATTACTTACGGTAAGATTCTTATCAGAAGATAAAACACATCCTCTGGAAACATCTACTTCCCTGTTCAGCTGTACCGTTACTGCCTCTCCTTTTATTCCATGTTTTTTTTCATGGTCTGTGACAAGAATTTTTTTAATTTCTGCCTCTTCTCCATTGGGATATATATGTACTTTCTGCCCTACATGCATTTTTCCGGAAGAAATCTGTCCCTGAAATCCTCTGAATGTTCTATCCGGTCTGCATACTCTTTGAACCGGCAGTATTAATTCCTCTTTTTCTTCTTTTTTTGAAACATCAATATTTTCCAGATATTTTAACAAAGTGTCTCCACGATACCATGGCATATTCTCTGATTGATTTGTAAGATTATCCCCCTGTTTTGCCGATACCGGAATGATTTGCACTGTTTCAAATGCGAATTCTTTTACCATATCTTTGATGTCTTTTTCAATATCATAAAATATCTGTTCCTGATAGTCAATCACATCCATTTTATTGACTGCAAACACAACATGCTCAATGCCCATCAGAGCGCAAATTCTTGTATGTCTTTTTGTCTGAACCAGCAGACCGGAGGAAGCATCAATTAATATCACAGCCAAATCTGCAAATGATGCGCCTACTGCCATGTTTCTGGTATACTCTTCATGCCCCGGTGTATCTGCCACAATAAAACTTCTCTTCTCTGTAGTAAAATATCTATATGCCACATCAATGGTAATTCCCTGTTCTCTTTCTGCCATAAGACCATCAAGGAGCAATGAATAATCTATTTCACCGCCTGCGCTTCCCACTTTACTGTCCAGTTCCAACGCTCTTTCCTGATCTGCAAACAATAATTTTGCATCATATAGCATATGCCCGATTAAGGTTGATTTTCCGTCATCTACACTTCCGCACGTAATAAATTTTAATAAACTTTTCATTTAAAAATATCCTTCCCGTTTGCGTCTTTCCATGCTGCCCGCAGCCTCATTATCAATAACTCTGCTGGTCCGCTCGGAAGACACTGCCCCTAATGTTTCTTCAATAATCTTATCCAGTGTATCCGCTTCTGACTCTACTCCTCCGGTTAACGGATAACAGCCCAATGTCCGAAAACGGACTTTTTTCATTTCCGGATGCTCATTTGGCAGCAGCCGCATCCGCTCATCATCTACCATGATAATGTTCCCATCTCTATATACGACAGGTCTGTAATCTGCATAATATAAAGAAACGATTTCTATCTTTTCTCTTTTTATATATTGCCATATATCCTTTTCCGTCCAGTTAGATATGGGAAACACACGAATACTCTCTCCCTTAAAAATTTTCGTATTATATAGTTTCCACATTTCAGGTCTCTGATTTTTGGGGTCCCATGCGTGCTCTTTATTTCTAAAAGAAAATATCCGTTCCTTTGCGCGGGATTTCTCTTCGTCCCTTCTTCCACCGCCAAATGCGGCTGTAAATCCATATTTATTCAAAGCATCTTTTAAAGCCTGCGTTTTCATAATATCAGTATAAGCAGCCCCATGGTCAAAGGGATTAATGCCCTGCCGGATTCCTTCTTCGTTAGAATATGAAAGCATTTCTATTCCATATTTTTCAGCGATTTCATCCCGGAATTTTATCATTTCTTTAAATTTCCATGTTGTATCAATATGTAAAAAAGGAAAAGGCGGCTTTTCCGGATAAAACGCTTTCATAGCAAGATGAAGCATAACGGAACTGTCTTTTCCAATAGAATATAACATGACCGGTTTTTCACACTCTGCGGCAACCTCTCTTATGATATATATTGCTTCTGCCTCGAGAGCATCCAAATGTGACAGCATATGTGTTTTTCCTCCCTGCTCATTGTTTCTACCTGCTTTATGATATAGATAAAAATCAATGTCATTGTGATATAATATTTATATCAATTTACACATCTGCACTCCTGTCATTTTACTAAACATTACATCTTTGCAATGTCCTGTATCAAATGATTCATTTCTTTTTTTGTCTGCACTCTTCTGGCTGCCTCGATTACCTGTTTCTTTTCTGTATCTGTGAGATGGGAAAAATGATCCATTGCCTCTTCGTTCACGGAAAGACCAAATCCGAGTCCTAAAGGCATATCTTCTTTCTTATCGTTACTATTTCTTTTTTCCATAGAAAACCTCCTATAAAATAAACTATCTTTTAATGACAGTTTTTACATTTTATAGGAGGTTTATTCTTCCAAAGAATATATTTTAAAATTGTATATTATTTTATTTTAAGCGTCTTTAAATATTTTTTTTGCTCAACCGGAATCCGCCTGCTCTCAACTGCTTTTTGAATTGCCTTATTATGTGTCCATGTTTTCAGACATTTATTTTCAATGAAAGGAAGAATACTATCATACTGCTTTGCCAATGCGGTAGCAAAATACCATGCTATCATCATATTTATGTAATATTCATCGGAACAAACCTGTGCAACCATCTGGGGATATTCCATATCATATTGCTCATCCAAATAATATTTCATAAGCATTTCAATCGCAAAACGCACGGTATATGTGTTATCTGAATTTAACCAGATTTTTATTTTTTGAAGCAGTTTGGGCAGATTTTTCTGAAACACCTTAGGCGCCATCATATCACAGGTTGCCCAATTATCTACATAGGGCAGAAAACGCTCAACTTCCCGCACACACCGGTCAAAATCCTTTATCTGCTCTAAAATAAAAGCATGTAAATTGTTTTCTTCATAATACCGGTGAGGAAGTATCAGGATAAACTCCTCTGCCTTCCCGGTTTTGTTAAATTCCTTTGCATACTTTCTCAACACAGGAGTCCTTACCCCGATAATAGCTTCTTTCTCAACATTTGGAATAAGTTTTGCATGAAAAGCCTTATATTCCAAATCCTGCATGGAAAATAATTGCCTGACAACTTCTTTTTCAATATCATGCATCATCTTATCTCTATTTGTATCTTCTTTAAAAGAATCACTGTGCATCCATATTTCTCCCTAAATATTCTCTATTTGCCAGTCTATCGCATCTATTCCATTTGCTTTTAAAAACTCATTTGCCTTACTAAAATGCCTGCATCCAAAAAAGCCCCGATATGCCGACAGCGGACTGGGATGCGGCGCTTCCAATATCAGATGTTTCGGATTGGTCAGCATTGACTTTTTCCTTCTGGCAGGACTTCCCCATAAAAAATATACAATCGGTCTGTCCTGTGCATTGACTGCCTGAATTACTGCATCGGTAAACTGTTCCCAACCATGCCCCTGATGAGAATTTGCCTGATGGGCGCGAACGGTAAGAACCGTATTCAGTAACAGTACCCCTTGGTCTGCCCATTTTTTTAAGTATCCGTTATTTGGAATGTAACAGCCCAAATCATCCTGCAGTTCCTTATATATATTTATAAGGGATGGCGGTATCTCATTGCCCGGTAAAACAGAAAAAGATAAACCATGAGCCTGATTCACATTATGATAAGGGTCTTGTCCTAATAACAGCACTTTTACATTCTTTAATGGCGTAAAATGAAACGCATTAAATATATCATCTGCCGGAGGGTATATAACTGTTCTGCTATATTCATCCCTGACAAAATTATATAAATCTCTGTAATATGGTTTTCCAAATTCCGTACGCAGAGGTTCCACCCAGTCATTATCTATCATTCCCATAATCTTCCTCCATCACCTGTAAATTTTAATTTATACGCTTCTGTGTCTGTTCAGTCGTTTTTATATCATTGCCTGTTAATTCTTGATAATCTCCTCAATAAAATTTCTATCATTAAATACTCTCAAAGCATTTGGCACAATTTCAAGCTCAAAGTGATTCGAGCGCATTGTCTCGCCATCTACATTAAAAGTACACAATTCTTGTGAATCCACAATAATTTTTTTGTCTGTATATCTTTTGACATAAGGAGAACTCTCATGATTTTCCCTAATCAGTTTCAATAATAGTGGAATCAGCTTCGGCTTGGGCATTTTTTCCACAAAATAAATATCAAACATTCCATCATCCAGCAGTGCATGGGGAGCAATGTGATACCCGCCTCCATAATATTGTCCGTTTCCAACAGCTAAAATTGTGCACTCGCTCTCCACTTGCGTCTCACCCATAGTAATTTTCAACTTTTTAAACTGATATTTAAAAAATGTATATACCAAACCGGCATTGTATCTTTGACGGACCGGAATCCATTTTTTATCGCGGATAACATCTAAATTATTAGCCACATCAGCATCAAGCCCCAGACATGCGACATTTAAAAAGAATCTGCTGTTAATCCGACCTAAATCAATACTTATAATCCCAGACTGCTGCTGTCTTAAAGTTTTATCAAAATCATTTCCGCTTCCTGCAGGAATATTTCCTAAAATTTTATGCTCTGATGATGTAATTCCGTTTAAAACCTCATTTAAATTGCCATCTCCACCCACAGAAAATACCACGCAATTCTGATCCGGGATTTTAGCTGCCAGTGTTTTTGCATCTCCCGCTTTTCGTGTATACATAATCTTAAAAGGAATCTCTCTTTTCAGGCAGGCACATCGGATATTACTTTCAAGTTTACTTTTATTCACTTTTCCACTATTAGGATTTACAATAAAATAATACTTCATAACCTCTCTCATATATGCTTCTGTTAGAGTCTCACAGCTACACCTTTTTCGTTCAAATAGTTCTTTAAATCCATAATTTCCAGTTCTTTGTAATGAAACAGGGATGCTGCCAGCGCCGCATCTGCCTTTCCTATGGTAAGCGCATCATAAAAATGCTCTTTTTTTCCGGCTCCACCAGATGCAATGACAGGAACCGAAACATTATCTGCAATGGTTTTTGTCAATTCCAAGTCATAACCCTGCTTTACTCCGTCACAATCCATACTGGTAAGAAGAATCTCACCTGCTCCCAGCTGATTTGCCTTCATTGCCCATTCCACAGCATCAATTCCCATATCAATACGTCCACCATTTTTATAGATATTCCATCCGGTACCGTCTTCTCTTCTTTTTGCATCAATAGCTACCACTACACACTGGCTTCCAAACTTATCTGCCGCCTCGCTGATTAAATTAGGATTCATAATTGCTGAAGAATTAATACTAATCTTATCAGCTCCCTCGCGTAACAGTGTTTTAAAATCATCAACGGTCCGAATGCCTCCTCCAACGGTAAATGGAATAAATACCTGTTCTGCCACCTTTCTGACCAAATCTGCCACCGTAGCTCTATGGTCTGATGAGGCAGTAATATCTAAAAAGACCAGTTCATCTGCTCCGGCTTTATTATATGCCTTTGCCACTTCCACCGGGTCACCGGCATCCCTTAAATCTACAAAATTTGTTCCCTTCACTACCCGATTATTATTAATATCCAAACAAGGAATTATTCTTTTCGTATGCATTTTATTCTCCAATCTTTGAAAAATTCTTCAATATTTTCAGTCCTACATCTCCACTCTTTTCCGGATGAAACTGACACGCAAAAACATTATCTTTTTCTACAGATGCATGAATGTCTGCCACATAATCCGTTTTTGCCTTGACAATCTGACAGTCACCTGCTTTTAAATAGAATGAATGTACAAAATAAACATACGATTGTTGTGCAATTCCTTCAAACAATCTTCCATCGTTAACAAGTTGTAATGAATTCCAACCAATGTGGGGAATCTTAAAGCCTTCCCTGTCCGGAATTTTTTTGATTTCTCCCGGCAAAATTCCAAGTCCGCATACCCCTGGGGTTTCATCACTATTTTCAAATAATAATTGTAATCCAAGGCAGATTCCAAGGAACGGTATTTTCTTATCTACCACATCATAAATCGTATTTACCAGATGATAATCCTTCAGTTTCTGCATGGCGTCGCCAAAAGAACCTACTCCCGGCAATACAACTTTATCAGCTCCTAAAATTTCGTCTCTGTCTCTGGATAATACGGTTTCCTCGCCCAGAAACTGAAATGCTTTCTCTACACTTTTTATATTTCCGGCATCATAATCTATTATAGCAATCATTTACCCTGTCTCTCCTCTAATGTATTGCAGTCCAGCTCAAACCAAAACGCTACGCCATTATCTTTATTTATCACACCACATTCCATGTTATGACGGTGCATAATCGCCTTGACAATAGACAATCCGATACCATTACCGCCATACGCTCTGGTTCTGGCTTTATCTACCTTATAAAACTTAATCCAAATATTATCAAGTTCATCTTCCGGTATATTTTTTCCGCTGTTAAAAACTACTACTCTTAATATACCATTTTTTTCAATAATATCCACTTTTATTATTTTGTTTTCATCCACATGGTTCAACGCATTGCTCAAATAATTGATAATAACTTCCTCAATCTGAAATTCATCTGCCCATACATAAATCGGCTTGTCTGCAGAAAACTCTATCTCTACATCCTTTTCCTTTGCTTTAATTTTCATAGAGGAAATAACGCCATATATCACAGAGACAATATCAAACCGTTCCATATTAATATGGGAATCTCCAAATTCTAATTGATTCAGGGTAAGAAGATTCTTCACCATTTTATTCATTTTGTCTGCTTCATCAATAATTACATCACAATAATACTGAACATCTTCCGGATTATCATTAATCCCTTCCTGCAGCCCTTCCGCATATCCCTGTATCAATGCAATCGGCGTTTTTAGTTCGTGAGATACATTAGATATAAATTCCTTTCTCATCTCGTCAATTTCTTCCTTGTGCTCAATATCTTTTTGCAGTTCAATATTGGCTGCTTTTAACTCTGTAATTGCCTTTTCCAGTTTTTCTGACATGTCATTCATACTGTTTCCAAGAACGCCCAGCTCATCATTGTGATGTCCGGTATACTTTGCATTGAAATCCAGTTCAGACATTTTTTTTGATAAATCAGCCAATGCAAGTATAGGTTTCGTATATCTGCTGGTAACAATTAAAATAATAATTGTTGCAATGATAATTGCTGCAATTCCAATTCCTAAATAAAATTGATTGGATATACTGATACTTTCCCTGAAGCTTTCCACGGACATTCGGATAATGGCTGAATTTCCATTATTAAATGTAGAAAAAAGTTCATAATATTTATCTGCAAAAGCTTCATCTTCTGACAGATAAACATTATATCCGTCTCCGGTTTCCACTAAAGTGGAGGAATTTTTCTGCTCTGCACTTCTTCCGAAAATCATATCGCGCCATATATCTACCAGTTTCTTCCCGGCTCCATAACTGTAAATGGTATTTCCGCTTTCATCCACAACAATCATTGTCGCTCCTAAAGTTTCACAGACTCTGTTTAATGTTTCCACATTGTCTGTGTCAGAAATATCCGCATCGTCATTTCCCACACGTTTCAGAGAGGAATAAACACTTTTAATCGACTTCTGTTTTGTCTTTGTATAATAACTTTCCATAAAAAGACTGCTGTAAAGTATTACGGCAGCCATTGACAGTGCCATAATAATGACAATAAGTGCCGCCATTTTATATCTGATTGATTTTCTCATTTAATTTACCTCAAATTTGTATCCCATGCCCCAGATAGTTAATATATACCTGCCGCATTCGCCCAATTTGTTTCTCAATTTCTTCACATGGGTATCAATCGTTCTGGCATCTCCAAAATAATCATAATTCCATACATTATTTAAAATATTTTCTCTGGATAAAGCAATTCCTTTATTCTGTACAAAATATGTCAGCAGTTCAAATTCCTTGAAACTCAAATCCACAACTTTTCCTTTCACTGTAACAATATGAGCTGCCCGGTTAATTTCAATATCACCTGCCCGGTCAATTTGATTCTGGTCTATATTATTCGTCCTTCTCAACAGGGCATCCACTCTTGCCACAAGTATACGCGGACTGAAAGGTTTTGATATGTATTCGTCAACACCTAATTCAAATCCTAATAGTTCATCACTTTCTTCTCCTTTTGCGGTCAGCATAATAATCGGCACTTTAGATATTCTTCTAATTTCACGACAGACTTCCCATCCGTCCATTTTAGGCATCATTACATCTAATATAATTAAATCGAAATCATTATGCTCTACAAACAGCTGAATTGCTTCTTCCCCGTCAGCAGCTTCAATGACTTCATATTGTTTTCTCGTCAAAAAATCTTTTACTAATTTTCTCATTCTTTCTTCGTCATCAACAACTAATATCTTTAATTTCAGCATATCAACCTCCTGATACAAAACCTATTATATTTTATTTATCATATTTTAACAACAAGATGTGTAGATTTAATGAACGAAAGAAGAAAGAATATATGAATGAAAATCCGTCACGATTTATATAATAATAAATGGAAATTGACTTTTTTAATAAAAAGGGTTAAGATACTGTTTACACAATTAAATAAGGGCTAGTACTGGTTTCGACAGGGATTCGGAATCTGGTGAAGCTATCCGCAGGTGATGCGACAAATCACAAATTTAAAATAAACGCTGAAGATAATTTAGCTTACGCTGCCTAGTTGTAGCTGTCACGAATAAGTCTCCTACAGCTTATTCGCTGGCATCGACTTTCGTAGGGAACTCTGTATGCAAAGCTTTGCGCATATAGAAGGAATATGAAGCTACCAGGGAATAATGGATGTCAGTTTCCGTTATTCTGAGGGAATGTTAAAGAACTGACTATGATAGTAGAAGAACAGGGGAAGGATTTTTGGACATGGGTTCGACTCCCATCTAGTCCATTGCAGCAAAAAAACGCCATCAGGCGTTTTTTTTTGCTGCGTATATTTTTTTCACATTATTGGTAAAATATGATATAGAAAACAGACCTTTAGGAGACGGCTCATGAACAAAAAATTTTGTAAATATACAGCATTGGGAATGCTCTTTAATTTTATTTTTGGAACACTGCTTCATTTCTTGTATGAATGGACAGGAAAAAATCCGATTATCGGACTATTTGCTCCTATGAATGAAAGTGTATTTGAACATTTAAAAATGCTTTACTTTCCTATGCTCATCTGGGTAATGATTGGATATTATAAATATGCAGGAAAAAACCGTGGTTATTTTCCTGCAGCATTTGTGGGCTTAATATGTGGTCTTCTGACAATGCCGGTTATTTTTTACACATATACGGCTTTTACCAAAACAGAAATTCTGTTTGTTGACATTATCATTTTTATACTAAGTATAATTATCGCCTATTCCATATTTTGTTTTATTTATCTCAATTATCATTGGCAGTTTTTTTCCGTAAAAGGGGGAATCTTCCTGTGGGAGATAGTCTTTGTAATGTTTATTGTTTATTACTTTTTTCAATAAACCAATAAAATAACCCCATAAATAATCCGCCTGTAATATTTCCCAATGTCACCGGCATCAGATTGCCTGCCAAAAAGCTGCTCCAATTCAGTCCTGTCGTATCTATTCCCAAATTGCCATATCTCATATCAATAAAAAGTCCGCTGCTTATCAGGCTCATATTGGCAACGCTATGCTCGAATCCGGAAAGAACAAATAACATAATCGGTAAAAACAGTCCACCAATCTTTTCCACAGAGGTCTTCGCTGTCAATGTCATCATAACAGCAACACACACCAATATATTACAGAACATTCCTTTAATAAAAGCATCCGTTGCGCTCAAATTACATTTACTTAACGCTGTATCCAGCACACTCTTTGCTACTTCGTTATGGAATAAGGAATACTCATGCCCTAACGTGTACAGACCTGTCACAAATATGGAACCTGCAAAATTACCAATATATACTACAACCCAGTTTTTAAGCATATCCACGATACGGATTCTTCTATCCAAAACAGATATAATCATCAGATTGTTTCCTGTAAACAATTCAGAACCGTTTACCATGACCATCGCCAGC
Source organism: uncultured Lachnospiraceae bacterium (assembly GCA_947625755.1). Classification (GTDB taxonomy): domain Bacteria; phylum Bacillota; class Clostridia; order Lachnospirales; family Lachnospiraceae; genus Eubacterium_G. The sequence continues at coordinate 126,281 of CANQPJ010000002.1, forward strand.
CCTGATGGGAAAATCAAAGCCCTTAATAGTCTTGCAAGGGAAGGATTTTCTATCGTAGATGCTGCCACCAGAGACGCAACTCCTGCAAAAGAAATAAACATCCCCGCCATTAAAGCCAGCATAAACATTCTTCCCACAGGCATAGAGGCTTTATGCACCCCGTTTTCAGAATATTTTACTGTGGCATCTTTAATACTGATCATTCTCCGGCTCCTTAACAAATCATATATTAAAATTATACCTTTTATACTGTTTTATTTCAATCTATATTAAATTTTATTTTGCTCTTTGGGCATTTCAAAATAAAAAGCCACGCCTGTATCCGTGTTGTAAAAACCGTACCTGCCTCGATGCAGATGTACAATACTCTTTACCAGATACAGACCCAGACCGCTTCCTTTCTGACCATTCAGGGTATAGCTTTCATTTCCCTGATAAAACATATTCCAGATATTATCTTTATATGTTTCATCAATCTGATTTCCATCATTTTCCACTTCTACCCTGATATAATCATCATAAGACATTAAACGCACATATATATTTCCATTATTTTTACAATGTTTAATCGCGTTCGTCAGATAGTTACTGACAGCCTGCGTGAAAAATGTTTCATTTACACAGGCAAAACACTGTTTTGGATACTCTTCATGGACTGTAATATGATTAGCATCAAAGAGTTTATCATAATCCCTGACACTCAACTGCAGCAGCTCATTAATGTCGGAGTTAACAACTTTAAGATTTTTCTCATCACTTTGAATGGAATAAACCATAATCATGTCGTTAAGCATGCCTGACATGCTTTCTATTTCTTCAATAATGGACTGGCAATACTCTTTTTTCTTGTTTTCATCATTTAACAGCTCCAGCATTTCCACCTGATTGGAAATAATGGCAAGCGGTGTTTTCATCTCGTGGGAAACATTATTGACAAACTGTCTTCGCAGATTCTCCGTATGGGTCTTACGCTGTATTTCCTTCTCCAGACTGTCAATCTGTTCCCGTATTTTCGACATCATCTTATTAATGCTTTCAGCCAGACCTGATAATTCCTTAAATTCCTGCTCCTCGCTTATATTTACATTATAATTATTATTTACCGCCTCTCTGGTATGCCGCTCTATCTGCTTAATCGGTCCACATATCATATTGGATGTAATGATGGACACAATCACTCCTACAATCGCAGTCACAATAACGATAATTCCAAAAAACAGCTTGTAATACGAAAGATGAATCTGCATATTTGTTTTTAATTCATAAATATACAGATAGTATTTATGTCCGTTTTGAGATAAAATTCCCATTCCTACAATCTTGCTGAATCCGTTTTTTGTATTAATTTTACCTTCCTCGAATTTATCCTGTTTGTCTATAATACGTCTCTGGATTTTGGCACTAATATTGCTTTTATCTTTCTTATTTTTTGTAAAATATACCGGATTGAATTTTTCATCACAGATAATAAATTTCAGTTTCTGCTCTTCCAAAGACATAATAATTTTGCTCTCGGCAGATATATCACTGATGTTCTGTTGCGACAGAATATTAAAAGATTTTTTGATAATATTTATCTTGCGGTTAAAATAATAATCTTCTGCAAATGCGCTGAACAGTACAAACAGTGTTCCCAAAATAAGAAAAATCACCAATATCTGCATTGCAATCATTCTACTTTTTATTGTTTTAAATATCTTCAACTTCAAATATGTACCCTATTCCATATATTGACTTGATATACGGACATTCCTCTCCCAGTTTTATTCTGATTTGTTTAATAATTGTATCGACAGTTCTATATGTTCCATCGTAATCTATGCCCCAGACAGCATCTAAAATCTGCTCGCGCTTCAGTGTCACATTTTGATTTTTAATAAAAAATCTTAATAAATCAAACTCTTTCGGAGTAGTGACAATGTAATTGCCATCCACATATATCTTTCGTGCCCTGCAGTCCAGTTTTAACTTGCCTGCCTCCAGAGATTCATTTACATCCTCATCTTTGTGTGCGCGCTTTAATACTGCCTCTATTCTTGCCTTTAGTAATGCCAGCATAAAAGGTTTTTTGATATAGTCGTCCACTCCGTTACTAAAACTTTTAATCTGCTCATAATCACCGGATTTGGCTGTCATCATAATGACAGGAACTTCCGATATTTCCCTTATTTTTTTCAATACATACTGTCCATCATATACAGGCAGCATAATATCAAGCAGAACCAAATCAATCACATCAATGTTCTCTTCAAACTGTCTGACTGCCACCTCTCCGTCCTTTGCCTCGATAATCCCGTAATCATATAATTTCAAAAAGTCACTTACGGTAGCTCTTAATTTTTCTTCATCCTCTACAATCAAGATAGTTTTTTTCATATTATCGTCTCCTATTTATTATTTGTATCAACATAGGAACATGCGCCAAGAGATGCAATCGCACCGTCTGATGCAGCTGTCGTCAACTGTCTGACCGTTTTTGTCCTACAATCCCCTGCTGCAAATATTCCTTCACAACTGGTTGTACAGTCCTCCCCTGCCATAATATAGCCATATTCATCCAATTCTACTACATTGGAAAAAATTTGAGTGTCCGGTGCCTGTCCAACAGCAATAAACAATCCACTGACAGGTATTTCACTATATAAATTCTGCGCCGTATTTTTTACACGAATGGATTCTAATTGCTTTTCTCCATTTATGCTTTCAATAATACTGTCCAATACAAATTCCACATTGTCTTTCTCTTTTAATCCTTCTTCCAGATGTCTCTCTCCCCGAAAAGCATTTCTTCTGTGAATAAGATATACCTTGTGGCAATAATTGGATAAAAACAATGCGTCCTCTAAAGCAGTATTTCCTCCGCCTACAACTGCCACGTCCCGGTTTTTAAAAAACATACCGTCACAAGTAGCACAATAAGATACACCTTTTCCGATGAGTTCTTTTTCCTTTGGAATGCCCAATGTCCTGTTTTTAGAGCCTGTAGCAATAATGACTGCGTGGGAAACATATCGGTTATCATTTGTTATTACTTCTTTTCTGTTTCCACAATCTTTGATTCCGCTTACTTTGGCATTGATATATTCGGCGCCAAGACTTTTGACCTGATTATATAAATTGGTGGCAAAAGAAGTTCCGGATATTGATTCAATTCCCGGGTAATTTGCCACTTCAGGAGTATTAATAATCTGTCCGCCATATATTTTTTCTTCAATCAACAGGACAGACTTTCCGGAACGCACTCCATATATTGCCGCAGTCATACCGGCTGTCCCTGCTCCTATTATAATAATATCATAATTTACATTACTCATAACAACTCCCAGTTATTATATATTTGAAAATTGATACAAATATAGTTATTTAATTAATTCTAAAATTTCTTCTTTTGAAACCAGCCCCACGGATTTGTTTACTTCATTACCATCTCTAATGACAACAAGGGTTGGAATACTCATAACCCCATATTTCATGGCAAGTTCCGGTTCGTTATCTACATTGACCTTGCAGACCTTTATTCCGCTCACTTCTTCTGCAATCTCATCCACCACAGGACTTAACATTTTACAGGGTCCGCACCATTCTGCAAAAAAGTCCACCAGAACCGTTTCTTTTGCTTTTAATACCTCTGTTTCAAAACTATCTTTCTTCACCTCTAATACTGCCATAATTTTTTCCCCTTTCATCTTTTTTTATAGTATAACCATTTTTTAGGAAAAAACCAATACAAAAACAAAGAGTTATCTGTGGATTATTCCGGCAGACTGTTTTTCAGACACAGTGCACCCCATCCTGCCAGTTCACTGGGATAAGTCTCAATTCCTGCCAGATGTCTTGCCCCGCGGATTAAATATGCCTTTACTTTTTCTCCATACAAAAACGGATCGTTTCCCCTGACAATTCCCCATTCCATCATTAGAGCTGCGCTGCCTGCAACAAAAGGCGCCGCCATGGAAGTACCGCTTCTTGCTACCGTACCGCCTGTATTGGATGCGGATAAAATATTAACTCCCGGCGCAACAATATCTGGTTTAATTTGATTATTTTCTCTGGTAAATCCTCTTCCGGAAAATGGCGCTATAGTATCATTATTACTGTTATATGCACCCACTGTTACTGCTCTGTTGGTGGCAGCCGGTATTGTGAATGTGACAAAAGGGTCCGGTGTAAGAAATCTGGTGTTTTCATTAATAGAAGCACTGGTAGGAAGCCATAAATCATATCTTCCGCTGACGGTTCTTTCCGAAATAATTTCAATCGTCCAAATTCCGTCTTTTACATATCTTTCCAAAGGAATCAGACTAATGTAAATCTCCTGGTATTTACTGTATGGCTTTGGGGTTCCATATAACAGCTTTACCGTTGTATTATCCAATTCATAGGTAAATATATATCCGTTTTTGTCAATAACCGGTGTGGAAATACCGGAAGGTGCAGTAATCCGCACTCCCCATATATCCACATAATTTTTCCAAAGCTGAATACCAAATGAGCCCTGATACTGTGATACCTGCAGTTCAATGGATGCCATGTCTTCCATGCGGATATATCCTCCGGCATGACCGGCGCTGTCTCCCTCATTGCCGGAGCCAATCACCATTACCATTCTGTTTACGTCAATCACAGAATCAAAGTAAGTAGAAAGCAGAGAGGTTCCATCATGTGAACCATATGTATTTCCAAAACTGATGTTAATAACAAAAGGCATTCCGTATTCATTAGACTGCTTTACAATAAAATCCACTGCCTCCATTAACTGTGTTGTTTTTGGAAAAGAATTACCCGAAGGCTCTGCCATCTTCACAATAATGAGTCTGCTTTTTGTTGCAATCCCCAGATTATTGTTTCTATTTTCAGCATAATTTCCTGCAGCAATTCCTGCCACATGGGTTCCATGTCCTGACACATCTCTTGAATTGACAATACGGTATGGCTCTTCTGAATTTAATGCTTCATTAATCTGCATTTCATCAAAAACCGTATCCGTTACCTGATCCCACAGTTTCAAAATCCGTGTAGTCCCATCGGCATTTCTGAAAGCGTTATTTGTATAATCTATACCGCTGTCTGCAATTCCAATAATAACTCCTTCCCCAAACAGTCCACGGTTTCCTCCGGCAGATGTCCCCGGCAATCCTGCTCCCAGAGAAAAGTCCTGTGTCTGTACCTGATTAATACAGGAAACCTGTTTTCCGTTTAATACGCTAAATTCAAGACTTTTCGGTTTTTCCACAAAAATAATCTCTTCAAGATTGGAGACCGTGTCCACTAACATCTCCGGCACGGTTAAAATAGCATAACGATTGGATAACTCTTTCACGGATACTCCCAGTGCCCGTACACGGTCCAGACTGCCCTGATATTGTACAATTAAATCCCACGAATTGTCAGCCTCATTAAAACCTACTGATAATTCCTGGGATTTATCTAACTGCTCCGGTGTTAATTCCAAAGCCATATTTAATTGATTGTCCTGTTTTTCATTCATACACTTACCCGGTATTATTCCTTATAAGTAAATATGCATAAATAATATATAATATGCCTGCCCGGGCGCAAAGATTATTCTCCGGATTTTAATTAACGTAAAAATCCATTCACAATCTGTTCTTCTGCCTCTTCCTCTGTCAGTCCTAATGTCTGTAATTTAATTAACTGCTCTCCTGCAATCTTGCCAATGGCTGCCTCATGAATCAGGGAAGCCTCTAAATTGTTTGCTGTGATTTCCGGTATGGCACTGATGTTTGCATTATCCATAATAATGGCATCACACTCGGAATGACCATTACATTTAGCATTTCCGTTGATTACAGAATAAAATACCTGCTTTGAATTATCTTTTGCTACAGAACGGGAAATAACGTTGGCAGAGGAACCATCTCCATTCATATCCACATCAAATTTTGTAGTCGCCGCCTGATTTCCATGAGTCATCAGACGTTCCGTTATAACAATCTTTGCATCTTTCCCCAGTGTTGCTCTTGTCACTCTGTCCGTGGAATCAATTCCTTTAATCTGAACGGTTTCCATTTCCATATATCCGCCTTCTTCAATATTCACTACAGTGGTAGGATTCATGACATTTTCCCCATTGCCATCACCTTTTCCATAATGCTTTTCCACGTATTTTACTTTGGCATTTTTTCCAATATAGAATGTATGAATGCCATCATGGCGGGAACGTTTGTCTCCTCCATTGTGAATACCGCAGCCTGCCACTATCAATACATCTGCATTCTCTCCAATATGAAAATCATTATATACACATTCCTCCAATCCTGTTTTACTAATCACTACGGGAATGTGTACACTTTCGTTTTTTGTTCCCGGCTTCACATAAATATCAATGCCATCTTTATCATCCTTTGTGACAATATCAATATTTTCAGTTGTATTCCTGCTATCCTTTTGACTATTTGCTCTTATATTATAAGCGCCGGCAGGAATCTCATGAAGTCCTGTTAACTGCTCAAATAATTCCATCTGTAATTTATCCATGATTTCATTCCTTCCTTACGCCTTTAATTTTTTACATATACCGCTCTTATTTTCTCCGAGAACCATCGGCATAATTTCTTCTTTACTGCCATGAGCTTTTATCAGACCATCAGATAACAATATAATTTCATCTGCAATATCCAGAATTCTCTCCTGATGAGAAATAATCAAAATAGAATTCCTGTTGTTTTTCTGCATTTTTTCGAATACCTTTATAAGACTGTTAAAACTCCACAAATCAATTCCCGCCTCCGGTTCATCAAACACAGAAAGTTCTGTACTCCTTGCAATAATCGTAGCAATCTCTATTCTCTTTAACTCTCCGCCGGACAAACTTGCGTCTACTTCACGGTTAATATAATCTCTGGCACACAGTCCTACTTCCGATAAATATTCGCATGCTTCACTGATAGTCAGCTGTTTTCCCGAAGCCATACGCAGTAAATCAACAACCTTGATTCCTTTAAACCGGACCGGCTGCTGGAACGCAAAACTGATTCCTAATTTTGCCCGGTCTGAAATGGACATATTGGTAATATCTGTACCATTGTAGATAATCTGCCCTGATGTAGGCTGAAAAATTCCCACGATTAATTTGGCAAGTGTGGATTTTCCACTGCCATTCGGTCCGGTAATTGCTATAAACTTATTTTCTTCTATATTCAGATTAATACCATCTATAATATCTTTTGTGTGTCCGTTATCATCAGTCACGCGAAACCTGATGTCTTTTAATTCAAGCATATTCTAAAACTCCTTTTCCACCTTCGCTGGTAATTGCTGCCATTGCTCCCTCAATTAAAGAAAACTGCGGACCTTTATGTCCAATATCAGCATCAAAAATAATTGGTACATCCAAGTCACCCAGAATGGACATGACTGCCTCCTGATATGGCTGCTCTACCCACGTATTATACATTAATGGTCTTCCAAATACAAATCCTTTAGCATGTTTAAAATATCCCCGCTGTTTCATCTGCCACAAATGTGTGATTAAAACAACATCTTCCATTTGAAAACTTTCCAGTACCCATATGATTCCATCCTCGGCATATTTCTCTACAAACTGCTCTGTTCCATCATATCTGGTTCCCAAAAGAAATACAATAACATCCAGACATCCCCCTAACAGTCTCCCGGATATTTTTATTTTATCTTCTCCTCTTGCATTTATCCATTTTACCCGCTCATCATTGTAATACCCTTCATAGCCGGTAATGTACTCGTGCCGCTCTGATTCATAGTAATCATAAGAATGAAGAATTTTTTTACTGCCCTCTAGCACTCCCAATGCATCTTCCACGCATTTCTGCCACGGTTTCATTCCAAAATCACTGATATGACAGCCATAAACTGCAGCGACATCACAAGTTGTAACAATCGGATAAACAAGGGCTGTATTATCAGAAAATCCCTGAAACCATTTCGGATTTGCCTTTATCTGCTCAAAATCCACATAGTCAAGCATCTCCATCAGATAATCTCCGCCGGCTGCTGAAATAATACATGATACCTCCTTATCACATATCAGATGATTGAACTGCCTGCCCCTTTCTTTGCCGGTGCTGCTTGTTCCACGCCAGTCTGCCGTAAAAACGTTATCCGTACAAAGCACATGATAGCCCTTTTCTTTCAACTGCTCTGCTGCATTGATGACTCTTTTTTGTTTGATTTCGTTTGTAATACCACCAGATGTAGCGGTAACTCCTATTGTATCTCCCTGTTTGATATATTTTGGAATAATCATGTTTCCCTCCTGATTTATCAGACGACTGCAGTTTTTTGGCAACTCTTGTGTTGATTCGGCAATCCTGTCTTATCTAAATACTGATTTCTTCTCCCAGATATACAGAATAAATCATCATTTCCGAAACTTTCATACCGGTAATCTGTTCAAGAGCCAGTTTATAACATTCTAACTGCATTGCATACCGCTCCTTTAATTCTTCTAAACAATTCACTCTGTCCGTTTTATAATCCACAATCACATATTTATTATTTTCTATAAAGCAAACATCAATGATGCCTTGAACAATCATTATTTCTTCTGAATTACAATCAATTTTTATTTTTTTTGCCGGAACTCCTAACAAAAATTGACGTTCCCTATATAGTCCGCCATTGCAGTATGCTTTCTTCATTCTGGAAAAAACATCTGATTGTGTAAATTTTACAATATCCGAAACATCTATACTCTCTGCCTGCTCCATAGATATTTTTTTACTTTCCACCTGTTCTTGAAGCATCCCGACGACAATTTCTTCCGTATAAGAATCTGTTTCCATATTCAATAATTCAAAAACTCTATGGTAGGCAGTTCCCCGTTCTGCTCCCACAAAAGTTTTATCCGTATCCTGCATGAACTTTGGCATAATTACTTCTGTTTCAGATATATTTTTAAAATAAGTCTCTGCTTCTTCATCTTTCATACTTTGTTTTTTGATTTCCGTTACACTGGCTTTTGAACACAGGCTGACATCTTCCCGGTACGGATATTCAAAATTAAAATTTGATACAATGGCATCACAAATATCTTTTGGTATTTCTGCATTTTTCCACTGTTCCATGGCAGTTTTTCTCAATTCATCAATTACAACAGCGTCAGCCTGCTCTATTTCTATTTCATTTTCTCCTACCTGAATACATTTTACAATATTATTTTCCCTGTGAAAAATCATCTTCATCCACTGAAACAGAGAAGAATTTTCCATCAGTTCACTATAAGACAAAACTTTGCTGCGATGGGTAAGAATACCCTGACATTCTTTTTGGTATTTTTCCAAATTCTGCCCCACAATACCGGTAATATAAAGTTTTTCTTTTGCTCTGGTTAATGCCACGTAAAGAAGTCTTAAATATTCCGCTTTGTTCTCTTCGTCATACATGTTTTTGATGTATTTACGATACATCGGTGTTACGGATACTTTCAAATCCGGATAAATAGCATTTAAGCCAATCTGTCCGTCATCAGAGAGATTCACGGCTCCGTTATCCGCCGGAAATCTATTATTTGTATCGCATAAGAATACAATAGGGTATTGCAGCCCCTTGCTTTTATGAATGGTTGATATGCGGACAATATTATCATTCTCGTTCACGGTAGATGCCTCACCCTGATCTTTATCCAATTCTTTAATTTTATTAATATATCTTACAAAATTAAACAACCCCCGATAACTGGACTGTTCATAGTGAATCGCTTTTTCCTTCAGATTTTCAATATTTAAAAACCGGCGTTTACCGTTCGCCAAAGCAGATACATAATATCCAAAACCGGTCCGCTCTAATATTTCATTAATAATATCGTACACGGAATTTTTGTAATCTAAATTTCTAAAATGCTCCAACATATCCAAAAAAGACCGGACTTTTAAGACAAGTGTTTCATCCTCTCCATTTTCGGCATAAGCAGTTACATTATCATAAAAAGAAATGTAACTGTTTTCTGATTTTATCATTGCCAGCTCATCATCAGAAAAATCAAACATAGCGCCGGACATCACTCCCGCCAGCGGAATATCCTGTCTCGGATTATCAATAATCGTCAACATATCCATAATGGTTCTTATTTCCAAAGAATCAAAATACCCGCTTTTAGATTCTGTATATGCCGGAATTCCTGCATTGGTCAGGGCTTCTAAATAAATATTTGCATTACTCTTAATTCCCTGCATCAGAATAACAATATCTTTATATTGTGCCGGTCTCATGGCTTTATCATTGCCTTGTATTTTAATGCCGGTGAGCGGGTTCGTAATTTCTTTTATTTTTGATGCCACATAGGCAGCCTCTAATTCTTTTTTATTCGTTCCAATGGCAATAAATTCCGTACGGTTATCCTGTCCTTTCGGAACATCCTCATATTCTGCCCCAAGAGTCAATCCATTGCCATCCCTATATTCAATCCCTCCAAGTTCTTTTGACATAATATGCTCAAAAAGGAAATTCACACTGTCAATAACTTCCTTCCTGCTTCTGAAATTCTGGTCCAATACAATCTTACAATTATCTGCATTAAAATTTTCTTCATATGTATCGAATTTATCCAAAAAAAGTTTTGGCTTGGCATTACGAAAACGATAAATGCTTTGTTTAACGTCGCCAACCATAAACATGTTTCCTCTTCCCTGTCCGTTTGCAACGCTGGTTAAAATTGCCTCCTGAACAAAATTACTGTCCTGGTACTCATCAATCATAATCTCTTTGTAGGATTTTGCCATTTGTCCTGCCACAGCAGTTGGATGAGGAATACCTTCTTCATCAATATCATTAAGAATATTAAGAGCCATATGGGCAACATCATCAAAATCAGCAATTTTTTTATTCTGTTTTTCTTTTGTAAAACGCTCCATCAGCTGTAGTGTGATTTCTGCTAAAACATGGACAGATTCCCTGCAGTTTAATGCATTTTGATACATATCTTCAACCGCTTCTGTAAAATAGGTCTCTTTCAGATGATTTAAGTCCTCTCTGACAGATACAATCAATCCTTTTGCAGCCTGTCTGATTTCCTGCAATCCTTTTCTTTTCTTTGACATAGGCACAACTGCAATATTTGCCATCGCATCATAGAGCTGTAAATAATCCGTACACTCTGTTAAGCAGTCAACCGCCACCAACATTTCCTCTGCAATATCTGCCAGGTCACGGACATCCTCATCCTCATTTGCGATTGATATTGCCTTTTTTAATTTTTCTTTGCAATCTGTAATCTGCTCATGGCATATCTTGTATACATTTTCATATAATGTGCTGTGAAACATTTCCTCTTCACAGGAAAAATCATAATTTTTCTCCAGATTTTCCACCCATTGCATTGGTGAAACTTCACCTTTTGCCTTTTTGTATATACCATCTATCAAACGAAAAATATTGTCATATACTTTTCCAGTGGAATATTTTTTTGCCAGAGTCATAAATTCTTCTGACTCAGACAGGTAATATTCTTCCAGCAAATCTTCTAAAATATCACTTTTTAATAAATCAATTTCTGTCTCATCTGCCAGACGATAGCCCGGGTCCAAATCAATTTTATCAAAATTTTCTTTCACCACCCGCGCGCAGAAACTGTCAATCGTAGTAATCGCCGCATTATTTAGCAACGCCAGTTGATTTGCGATATTTGGATTTGGGTTTTCTGACTGCATTTCTTCCAATCGGTCTCTTAATCTTTCTTTCATTTCCGATGCTGCAGCTCTGGTAAATGTAACGACCAGCAGTTCGTCCACATTCACATTTATCGTTTCATCAGTAATCATATGAATAATACGCTCAACTAATACAGCGGTCTTTCCCGAACCCGCTGCTGCTGAAACCAATATATTTCGATTTCTGGTATTAATCACATCAAGCTGTTTTTTCGTCCAATTCATCCCATATCTCCTATCATAAGGATTACTGTCTTCTATAATAATTCCTCTATATTTTTATAAGTTACCTGATTCAGCTCCCTATACTTATCTCCTAATGTTCTGTCAAATCTGCATATACCTTGATATACACAATGTTGACAGGCATCTTTCACAGGATTCAACGGGATATTCCCCTGAAACAGTTGTTCCTTCATCACATCTGCCATCCCCGAAACATATTGAATCAGTTTCATATATGTTTCCTGATTCAGCACATGACTATTCAAATCAGGATTACCGTCTTTCTTTTTCGTCAGTTTTATAATGTCCGATTTGTTTTTCCTCTCAAGCGCCTCATCAACCGCAGTGAGTACCTGCTCTTCTATATTCACAATTCCCGACATCTGAAATTCAGGCAGTTGCTCTTCAAAAATTAATTCTTTTATAATTTCTTCGTCCGTTCTCTCGTCCGGCGCATGTTCTGCCCTGTACCGGTCTGCCAGATTACGAACACTGTCTGTCCGAATAAAAGGATCTTTAATATTAAAATACAATCCCGCAGCCGGCAGCACTTCTTTACGGCTTTTCTTTTTTTTGTAATTCAGAGCATCATTCATATATACCAGCAGCTGCATCTGAATACCGTAATACGCCTTTGTAATATCGAAAGTTACTTTTCCGGACTTATAATCAATAATCTTCACATACAGCTTATCTTCCGTCTCATAGGTGTCAATTCTATCCACTACCCCATGTTCCAGCGGTATCTCATACTCTGTCGGTTGGAATTTTCCGGACCGGATATGATTGACCAACACTTTGGCTGTCTTTGTTGCAATTTCCCGCACCTGACCGGTAATAAATGTATTTCTTGCCGAACCTTCTAAAGCCTCATTATCATAGTCTTCTAACACTTTGTCCACAGCGGCAGAAATCATCTCCTGATTTTTCTCATCCGTTATCTTCTTCCAATCTACCTTTTCGCTATCGGCAATCTTAAAAAACTTCTGTATCGACTGATGATACAGATTTCCAATATCATAGGCAGCAATGGAAAACTTTTCCCTCTCCTGAAGTTTTAAGCCGTAGGATAAAAACTGTGAATATGCGCACTTTGCATATTTCTCCAGCCTTGTTATTCCTATATTCCCCGGAAGTCCATACAATCTTCCTGCCAGCGCCTTTGTCAGATGCCTCTTTTTGTTATTGTAAAAACCTGCATCTGCAATTAATTTCATATACTTTTTCGTTTCATCATCCGAAAATAAAATATTACTTAAATAAGTAAATACATTCTTTTCCAAACTACCCTCTTGCATGGAAGTGTCTCTATATGCAGTGATATTCTCTGAAACATATTCAAGAGCTATTCTTTTATTTGTAATATGCTCCGGCTTCATTTCTATCCGGTCGATATGCTCTTCTTTTAATTTATCAAACATATTCAGCAATGTACTGACAATATATGATTTTCTAAGGGCTGTACCGTCTGACCCCGTCTGACTGTAACAAAGTACAATCTGTTCCAAAGGTTTGGCAAAAAGAGAATATAAATAGATTCTCTGCTTAAATATATTATCTCTTCCTGTAGGCGCTAACTCAAAATGTTTTTCACTTAATATATCACGCTCACGGTCTGTAATAATTCCTCCACTCACACCGCTGCCCGGCACAATTCCATCATTCATTCCTACAAAGAACAATATTTTTTTTGTATCCTTCAATCTGGTTCTTTCTATATTTCCCACCATCACGGTATCAATTCCCGGTGGTATAATACCGATTTTCATTTCCAAAAAACCTGCCTGAAGAATATCCATATATTGCTTATTGGATACAATCTCATCTCCCATAAGGGAAACTAATCTGTCAAAAACAGTAACGACTGCCTCCAATATCTGATTATATTCTTTTTCCAGTACTGTCAGGCGGTTCTCTCTAAAATATATAATATCCCTGTTTATTTTTTTCTGAATCTTATGCTGATTCATAAATAGGTAAAGCGCTTTTGTTTTATCCGCTATCGTGGACTTTTTATTGATTAAAACTTCTCTGAGTTGCTGGAATCCTTCAACAATTTCTGTTCTGACTTTATTTACAATATCAAGATGGGATTCTTCCATAAATTTGTATTCTTTCTCCCAAACTCTTGTATAGCTCTTATACCCTCTTCGATTGGATTTTAAGACATAATTTTCAAATATGTCACATTCCCCTTCATCCAACTCCATAAATTTTAAACGGATAAAACGCATTACTGCCTGATGGGAAAAATCTTTTTCTATCACATCCAATGCCGCCAGAAGACCATCTACATACTTATTAGACGAAACATCCTCTTTGTGGTCAATAAAACAGGGAATATCATATTTTGTAAATGCCTGTCTGATGTATTTATGATATTCCTCTATGTCACCGGCAATCACCGCAAAATCCTGAAATCTGTAATTTTTATTTTTAATCAGCCGGGAAATTTCTCCGGCTGCATATTCAGCTTCCATTTTAGGGCTGTTTAGCGCACAAATTTTTACTGCCTCTGTATCTTTTGTATATCTTGACTGTTCCCTAAAAATATTCCTTTCAATAAAGGATAACGCTTCATCAATATTTCCAAGTCTGGAATTTTTCTTTTTTTCCTCATCTGTTTCCAAATCAATTACAATATCCGAACAAATATCAACACCATTCTTTATGGCAAGTTCTCTTGTCTTTATAATGGTTTCCTTACTTAAAGCAAACAATTCATATTGGGAAAATCCCCTGAAGTCCTTTTCACTTTCCGGAAGAGTTACCGTCATAAATACCTGTGGACTGTATCGTATTATCTGTTCCAATACGAGATACTGAACCGGCGTAAAACCGGTAAAGCTGTCAAAATAAAAATATGTATTTTTTATAAAATCTGATTTGGGAATAAGTTTACATAATTTCGTTAATAAATCTTCATTCGTAATAGCCTTATCCTGAATATAGCTGTTAAAAGCATTGTTAATCACATAAATATCCTCTAATTTCATTCGAAGAGATGGATATTCCTCTGTTTCATTGCACATTTTAAGCAGACTATCTTCACTGATATTATACTGCCTAAGCTCTGAAATAACAGACTTCACTTTTTCTGTAAATCCCATCATAGAAGTCTTGCTTTGATATACCTTTAACTGTTCCCTTTTTTCTTCCAATACCTTGCGGATAACCAGCGTTTGACCTAAATCATCCATAACATTCAGCTCTGCAATTCCCAACTCCTCAAACACTGTATGGGCAAGTCTGGTTAAACTTGTAACCTCTATGTTAAAACATCCTCCCCTTGGATGCAGATTCAATATTTCTTTCTGTGTTTCCATAGAGTATTGCTCTGGGACAACTGCTACAAATTTCTTCTGTGGCAGCTTCAATGATTGAGCAACCATGTTTTGAATTAAAGTATATGTTTTTCCGGATCCGGCTCTTCCGATAATAAACTGTAATGCCATATCATCCTCCAGAATTTACGTTACGACTGTTGTACTTATTTATATATCAATTATAGTTGATTTATGGGATATTTTTCAACAATATATTTTTTGATTACAGGAAAGTTTTCGCTTTTTGTATGGCAGATAAAATCATTGATTTTTTAAGAATACTTTTGAAATTTTAATAATAGATTAAATTATAGAAAAATATTTTATAAGGAGTCAATATGGGAAAAAGTCCAAAATTTATGGTATTTCATTTAAGGGAGCTTATATACACCGTAGTATTTGTACTCCTTGGTATTGTACTTGTTATTTCTTTAATATTTATGTTTTTAGGTAAAAACCAAGGAAAAAAAGAAGACGAAACTACATCCGGTCAGTTTGAAGCAGGCGTTTATACCTCAACCGTAACCTTAAATGGAAATCCAATGGAAATATCTGTTACACTGGACAGGGATCACATCAATGCTATTACTGTAGACAATGTCAGTGATGCCATAGCTACAATGTATCCTCTTGTACAGCCGGCATTCGAAGATATTGCAAAACAAATTGTAGACACACAATCTATAGAAAATATTCAGTTTTCAGAAGACAGCCAGTATACATATTCCATGCTGTATGATGCAATCGTAGAAACAATTAACAAAGGGGTGAAAAAAAAGGGGTTGTAAACAAAGTTTTTGTGAATCTGCCAGGTATACATGTAAAATCTATGGGAAATTCATGATGGGTGAGAATCAATTACATATATCTTTTGCTAAACAAGCTAAATATATATGTAAATTCTTGGCAAATTCATAGCAAGTGAAAATATATTACATATCTACAAAACATTATAAAATACTAATATATGTAAATTATAAATATGGCAGGAAAATAGAGCCTACACTTGCACTGAAATCAATAAATATAGAAAGACAGAACCTGCATCCGCTAATGCGGATGCAGGTTCTGCTAACCAGAGACTTTTTACAAACTCTTTTCCCTATTCTTCCAATTCCTCCAGCCATTCTCTCACACATGCATCGCTTGGCATCCGCAGATCACCACGCGGAGATACTGCCACAGTTCCAACCTTCGGACCATCCGGCAGACAGCTTCTCTTAAACTGCTGTGCAAAAAATCTTTTATAAAATACCTTTAACCATTTTAAAATTGTCTTATTATCATATACGCCATAAAATGCTTCTTCTGCCAAAAACAGAACCTTCTTTGGTGCATATCCGAATCTTAATACATAATATAGGAAAAAATCATGCAGTTCATAAGGACCTACCAAATCTTCTGTTTTTTGGGAAATATTTCCATCTTTTGATGGAAGCAGTTCCGGGCTAACCGGTGTATCCAGTACATCCTGTAAAACTTTTGCCAACTCTTCTTCTATGGTAGTATCCACGAAGTATTTTACCAGATGTCTTACCAATGTTTTTGGAACACCTGAATTGACACCATACATTGACATATGGTCTCCATTGTATGTTGCCCAGCCCAATGCCAGTTCTGACATATCTCCTGTTCCGATAACGATTCCATTATGTTCATTGGCTAAATCCATAAGAAGATACGTTCTCTGTCTTGCCTGGGCGTTTTCATAAGTAATGTCATGTCTGCTCATATCATGCCCTATCTGTTTTAAATGAAGCTCCACTGCCTCTGCAATATTGACTTCTTTCCGTGTACAGCCTAATGCTTCAATCATTTTCAGTGCATTCTGATAGGTTCTGTCTGTTGTGCCAAATCCCGGCATTGTCACTGCAATAATACCTTTTCTGTCAAGTTTCAGACTGTCAAATGCTCTGACCGTAACCAACAGTGCCAGAGTTGAATCCAATCCTCCGGAAATTCCCACAACCACATTTTTGCAGGCGATATGCTCCAAACGTTTTTTTAATCCCATCGTCTGAATGGAAAGAATCTCTTCACATCTTTTTTCTCTCTCCCATTCATTGGATGGAACAAACGGTGCTTTGTCTATCTTTCTGTCAAAAACAAATTTTCTTTCTTCCAAATCAATTTCAATCTCTTCATATTCCGGACTGACATTCTTTGCCGGAATAAAAGTTGTCATTCTTGCTCTTTCCATGGACAATTTATCCAAATCAATATCTGCATAAACTGTCTCATTGGTAAACTTTTCCGCCTCGGCAAGAATTGCTCCATTCTCCGCAATGATATTATGTGCTGCAAACACCAAATCCGTAGAGGATTCGCCCTCACCAGCGTCTGCGTAAATATACGCCGAGACCGTTCTGGCAGACTGTCCCGCTACAAGATTTCTTCTGTAATCATCTTTTCCGATAGTCTCATCACTGGCTGATAAATTGGCAATCACTGTAGCTCCTGACAGTGCATGTCTGGTGCTTGGCGGATTAGCTACCCACAAATCCTCGCATATTTCTATCGCAAAAGTAAAATTATCAAAGTTACTGCATTTAAAAAGTAAATTGGTTCCAAAAGGAACAGATTCCTGCACAATATCCGTCTCATCATCATACTCATCATCATATTCGTCATCATATTCATCTCCGGAACCTAACTTAAAGTTCTTGATAATATAAGATCCGGCAACTACAGGCTCGTCCTCTTCTTCCGTATCAAAATAACAAATATCTTTATATCCTTCCACACCTTCTCCGGATGAAAAATGCCGTGCTTCATAGAACTCGGAATAATTAGGAATATGAGATTTTGGTACAAATCCCATCACTTCACCATCATAAACTACTGCCGCTACATTATACAATTTGTCCTGATATATCATTGGAAGTCCAACAATGGATACAATTTCTTTTTCCTCACTAAAAGGAACAATAATTTTCAGCAATGCATCCATGGCTTTCTCTAACATTGATTTCTGCCAGAACAAATCACTGGCAGTATATCCTGTAATACACAGTTCCGGAAAAACTACCAACTGGGTTCCATTTTGATAAACTGTGTCTATTAATTTACATATCTTTTCAGCATTGTATGCACAATCTCCGACTTTAATCTTTGGAGTTGCGGCTGCTGCTTTTATAAATCCATTGTTCATATCATACCTCTCACAAATATGTTTCCTTAACCTGACTAGTATTGTAACATTTTATCCAGTGAATTACAAATTATGTATTCTGCCTATTTACATATATAAAATACTATTCTTTAAGTTTTCCAATGTATTTCATCATTCTATGCTTTAATAAACAGGGGCTTACCCTATACAATAAAAAATAGCGTCCTTGGCGTTACAAGTTAGACGCTATTTCTTAATAAAATATACTTACCGGCGAAATCAACGTTCGTGAATATTTTGTCTGCAAAAAAGCAGTTGTTTTATTTTCACATGCTAGCTTCTGATAAATGTATTATATCCAAGCATCCTCAATTTTTGTTCTGATACAACTGCATTATCCAGATTTTCAAAATCTCCTACGATTACTTTTGACAATCCATCTTCGACAATCACCTTCACAGGAAATCCCTGATTTCTTAATGTGGCAGCCAGACTGTTTGCCAACTGTGCATTTCTAAATGCTCCAACCTGCACTTTGTAACGTGTATTGTCTGATGAATTTACTTCTTCTGTATCCAATGTATCGATAATGCCATCTGCAATCGCCTGTGCGATTTCATTAAATTTTTCATCATATAGAGCATTATCTGTTTCAGAATTGATAAATCCAACCTCTAGCAATACCGACGGCATTTTTGTTCTTTTTAATACTACCAGATTCGGTCTTTCCACCACGCCTTTGTCTTCAAATCCCAGTGCAATAAGATTTTCATTAATATTTCTTGCAAGCTCGGCTTTCAATCCCTCGTCATTGTACACAAGTGTCTGCACGCCATTATAATTGCCCGGTACTGCGGACGAATTACGATGAAAGGATACAAATAAATCCCCGCCTGCATTATTGCCAATGGTGGCTTTTTCGAAAGGTGTATTATATACATCTGTAGTCCTTGTATAAACTACATCAAATCCTGCGTTAGTTAATAACTCCCCTACTGCCATAGCGAGCCCTAGCACATCATCCTTTTCCTGTCTGCCATTAAATGTGGCTCCGGGATCGGACCCGCCATGTCCCGGGTCTATAATAATTTTTTTAGCCATATTTACCTGATACATTCTTTATCACAATAATATATGACTGTTTTGCGTGAAATATTACCTATTCATTTACTTTTTTGATGTTGTATTATTGTTATTTCCATTGTTGTTATTTGTATTGTTGTCATCTCCGTCTACAGCATCTTCAATATCGCTGACACCTTCTTCAACGTCATCTCCAATGTCATCTATAACGCCTTCATCCGTAGCATCATCAACATTTCCTGCGTTTCCGTTATCATCCATATTATCTGATGAATCGTTCATTCCGTTTTCCTCTGTTGTTTCCTCTACTGTTGTAGTTTCTTCATTGTTATTTCCACATGCTACAAATGTAAATACAGATAGCATAAGCGTTAATAATACTAAATAATTTCTTAAATGTTTCATAATAAAATCCTCCAAATTATAATGTTCAGAGCACTTCTTCAGTGCAAAATCTGTATGACTTTATTATTTTCAAAAAAAATTATTTTATTCAAAAAGTAATGATATATTTTTAGTCGATTACGTCTGACATATCGTACATTCCCGGTGCTTGTCCTGCAAGAAATTTGGCGGCATCAATAGCGCCTTTTGCAAAAATGGCTTTTGAATATGCGGTATGTTTGATTTCAATTACCTCATCTGTTCCGGCATATATAATTTCATGCTCACCTACAACTGTTCCTCCGCGGACTGCTGAAATACCAATCTCTTTTTTCTTTCTCTTTTGACGAACTGTACTTCTGTCATAAATATAATCATATTCATTATCTAACACCTGATTTATACAGTCAGCCAATGCCAGCGCTGTACCACTCGGAGCATCTACCTTCTGATTGTGATGCTTCTCAACGATTTCAATATCAAAACCTCTGTCTGCCAGTACATTTGTAGCAATCCTAAGCAATTTCATTAATGTATTAATTCCAAGAGACATATTTGCAGAACGAAGAATTGCCACACTCCTGCTCGCCTCATTAATCTTGTCCAATTGTTCTGCTGACAATCCCGTAGTGCAAATCACTACGGGCGTGCATGTGGCAACTGCATAATCAAGCAAATCATCTATCGCCGCTGTTACAGAGAAATCAATAATGGCATCTGCTGTCACATTACATTCTTTGATGGACGAAAACACTGGATATTCATTGACAATTCCTGTGTATGCGTCCACTCCGGCTGCAATTTGTACATCTTCATCTTGCTTTACAAGGTCAGTAATCACTCTTCCCATCTTTCCATTGCAGCCATGCATAATTACATTAATCATTATTTTCCTCCTATAGTAATCCGTATTCCTTTAACGCTTTCTTCATAATTTCTTTATGGGCATCTGACAATTCTGTCAAAGGTGCTCTTAATACTCCTGCATTGTATCCTAACATATTCATAGCTGCCTTGACCGGAATAGGGTTTACTTCACAGAATAATGCATCTATCAGATTAATTGCCTCCAACTGAATATCCATAGCAGTTGTAATATCTCCTTCCAAAAAGGCAGAAACCATATCATGAACTTTTTTAGGAGCTACATTGGACCATACAGAGATAACGCCTTTTCCTCCGAGAGACAATATCGGTAATACCTGATCATCATTTCCTGAATAAATATCAATACATCCGTCAGCTAAAGATGCCAGCTTTGCTACTGCAGAAATATTACCGGATGCTTCCTTGACAGCTACTACGTTTTCTACTTCCTTTGCAATTCTGACTGCTGTTTCCGGCTGAATGGTTGTACCTGTTCTCCCTGGTATATTATACATGATAATCGGAATATTAACCGCATCAGAAATTGCTTTGTAATACTGATATAACCCTTCTTGCGTACATTTATTATAATATGGTGTAACACAGAGAAGTGCGTCTGCTCCAACTTTTTCTGCTTCTACGGAAATATTAACAGCCTCTCTTGTACAATTAGAACCTGTACCTGCAATGACCGGTATACGTCCCGCTACCTTTTCCACGCAATACTTAATTGCCGAAATATGCTCCTCATCTGTCATCGTAGATGACTCTCCGGTTGTACCACAGACAATAATAGCATCTGTGCCGCCCGAAATCTGATCCTCAATAATCTTTCCAAAGGCATCAAAATTAATAGTTCCATCTTCATTAAATGGTGTAATAATTGCTACACCTGCACCTGTAAAAATTGCCATTTTACATTTCCTCCTATAAATATGTAATTTAGTTAATCATAGTAAAAGGAGCTTACACGTAAGCTCCTTATAAGAATTCTATATAATACTTATAAGTAGCTCTCCATCAATTAGCTCTTCATCAAATTGACGACAGTCATATGGCTGTTGACCATATGCCCAGAAAAAGTATTCCGGTAACTTTTCCTTCGGCACTGCTTCCTTTTAAATACATTCTTCTGCCTCCGGGACATCCTGTATTTTACTAATAAGCAGCGCAACCTCTACTATCTTTTAACTATTTAATATCATAGCACCGGTAAATCATAGTGTCAACCCAACACTGTATTTCGCTTCATAAATTATTATATTCAGCAAATAAATATTTGACCTGTTTTTTTACCGAATCACATCTTTTTTCGCATTATGCTGCTGTAATTTAATGCTTTTGTCCTTATATCCTTCCGGAACCCCCAGCTGCTGATACACTTTTCCCAAACCGGTTATTTTCCCTGTATATGTATCCAGCAATGCAGAGCCTCCATTTTTAAAATCTGATGGGTTGAAAGAAAACCATGCATATCTTTCCACATATTCCCGCTTATCTAATTGGGGAAGAATATTCTTCATATATCCGATTGCCGACTGTCGCATCTGTTTTGTCCAATTAGGCACACCACTTAAAGCAAACTCTGTAATCCAGATTGGTTTATGATACATTTCCCATGATTCATCTACAATGTCCAGAAATGCTTTTGCACCCTTATCGTCATACCAGTTCCAATAATGATGCAGCGCAATGAAATCTACATCCATTTTGTTTTCTTTCATTTTTTTCATAAACGGCTGAAACCAATCCGTGGAAATAGAGGGCCAGACAGACACAGCAGGGCTTCCTACATACATTCCTTTGTTCAGCAAAGGTTTCATGCCTTTGATTGCCGTATCCACCGATATATTTGCCTGGTCCGGTCTGTCAGGCTCATTAAAGGTCAGAAGATATTTATATCCTCTTTTTGGAAGCACTTCCACTTCATCCTTATCCGTCGGCGCTGATGTCCAAAACATAGGAACAAACTGCAGATTTTGAAAAGAAGTATAATTGTGCTTGCTGATACTCCAGTTATAATACCATGAAACATCCCAGTCCGTGGCATTTACATTGGCTGCCATATCTTTATTCATACAAAATCCTTTTTTATTCACATAAAAAGAAAATATATCAGAGTAGATAGTACTTCCATGCTTTAAATTTGCCTTAATATAAGCATCGTGCTTTGAAACTTCTGTTGTATAATATTCAAAGGTATTTTTATCCCCTTCTACTTTTCCCTGTTTTTTTCCATCAACATAAATTTCATAGCTGTCTGCCTGCTCCATATTATCCGCCGGACTCCACTCAATGGTGATATATCCTGCCGGCTGCAAACTGCCTTTTACCGGAGAAACAACAGCTTCTGTTTTCCATTTCTCCCTTTCCTGATTAATGCGGGCAATTCGATTATTTTTTGAAATATGAACGCCTGCAGTAATACCCACTATTGCCAGCAGGGCAATACATATACCAATCCCAAGAAATAGTTTCTTTTTATTTTTCTGATTCATTTTACCCATACTCCTGTCATTTTTTATTCCACTGCAAATAAAGTAAACTCTCATTTTGTTTAATATAACAAAAGAAAAGGGTATCTTACAACCCTTTTCTTTCATAAAAAATATTATCTTTTTATCTTAATTTTCTTCACTCTGCTCCATGGTCCGTATAATTTATTCTTTCCATCTTTGACATAAGCCCTTACCTTAAAATAATAACGGGTATTCTTGTCAAGCCTCTTAAAGGTATATGTTGTTTTCTTAATTGTCTTATTCCAATATCCGTTAAATTTTCTATTATCACAGATTCTTATCTGATAGCCGGCAGCTTTTTTTACCCTTTTCAAAGTAATCTTTACTTTCCTTTTTTTCAGATTTTTCAGTGATTTAATAGTTACTTTTTTAGGCTTTGTCACCTTTGTCGGATTTGGCTTTGCCGGTGGATTTGCCGGCGGCTTATACGGATTTGTGGCATTTCCTGTTTTATACTCTGTAGTAGGATTTCCCTCTGTAACATATGTATTTCCCAAATCTGTTAAAACACCGTTGGAATACCACAGGGCAGAAGCTCCATCATTGCCGTTAATATCGAAAGAAAACCATGAATATCTTTCCACATAACTTCTACTGTTCAAACCTGCAATCACTGCTTTTAAAAATTCATTTACAGATGCCCGGTTTCCGGCATTATTATAGTTCCATCCGCTTGTGGCAAATTCCGTAATCCAGATTGGTTTGTGATACATATTGTAGGTTCCATCAACAACCTCTGTCAAAAATGTATTGGCTGCAGCTGCCCCACTGTATTGACCATAGTAACAATGTAATGGAATAAAATCTACTGTACCTGCATCAATTTGGTTCATAAAATTACGGAACCATGTACCATTGTCC
This sequence comes from uncultured Lachnospiraceae bacterium, assembly GCA_947625755.1. GTDB lineage: Bacteria > Bacillota > Clostridia > Lachnospirales > Lachnospiraceae > Eubacterium_G. The sequence continues at coordinate 150,303 of CANQPJ010000002.1, forward strand.
CACGCAGGACACAGTGCCGGCGCCGGCGCCCCAACATATTGTCCGATTCCATTGAATTTAGACCAGTGGGAAACAGCTGTATTGACATCAACATTGCTGCCGCCGACAAAATTACCGTTTGCATCATACAATGGCATATCCGGCTCATTGTATGCCAAGACATACTTGTATTTTTTACTTCTCACAAAAGCAATACTGCTCTCATTACCTGTTCCCCAAATCATCGGAACAAATTCCGTATTTGTATATTTAGGATATGTCGATGAAGAAAACGGAGCCGTTCCCCAGTTGTAATACCATCCCATCTTCATAGCCGGAGGATTTAGATTCCTTCCCATATCATCATTAACACATAAACCTTTTTTTGTCACTCCGAATTTTACTGTAGGAGTATAAGACTTCTGACCATTTGTCAAATTTGCTTCAATCCATGCAGTATGATAATTTACTTTTGTAGTATAAAAATCATATTGGGTAGACGTTGTAGTCGTCACAAGACTTCCATCCACATAAACGTTATAATTTTTCACACTGCCGGATGCCGGATTCCACTTAATATCCATATGCCCTGCGGCAACAAGTGCGTTTCCTGCAGGAGATGTTATTACAAATGAAGTGGCAGCCTGTGCAGACGCCGTCCCGCCAAACGGTACAATGTCTACTGATAATACCATAACTATCGTCACAAACAATGTGACCAGCTTTTTCAATCCTCTCATATCAATCCTCTTATTACTTTACTTTTACTTTCACAGCCTTGCTCCAGTTGCCTTTTTGGTAACCGGAAGCAGTCGCTCTCACCTTAATTGTATACTTACCTTTTTTTGATACCTTAACTACCTTTTTCGTTTTTTTCGTAGTGTAGGACTTTTTTCCAACCTTTAGAGTATATTTTTTGGCTTTTGAAACTTTTTTCCATGTAATGGTAATTTTTTTCGACTTTTTGACTTTTGCACGAACTTTTTTTACCTTGCCAAGTTTCGGTGCCATGGTGGTAACATTTTTTACATCACTCCACTGACAATAGTAAGTTTTACCATTCATGCTCTTATAAGCCCGCACTCTGACATAATATTTCTTCTTTGCAGATAAATTTTTAACTGTTCCCGTAATATTTTTTGTTGATTTTTGGGATACATTGATTACTTTTGCATTGCTGAAATTTTTGTTTGTGGAATACTGCAGCTGATAACCTGCCGCTCTGTCTACAGAAACAAAACTATACTCAAATGCCTTTTGCTTTGGTGTTGGTCCGTATAATTTTGTAGGAACTGCCGCAGCGCAGGCTTCAATCGTAGTACTCTTTGATGTGGTCGAACTGATACTGTATGTTTTTGCAGAGTATCCTGCCGGATTTCCTATATTCGCATAAATCTGACCTAACGCTGTAAGCTTACCGGTTTCATATTCAAAAATTCCGGAAGCGCCCGTCTGGTCGTCCTTTGGATTAAAATCAAACCATGCGTATCTTTCCACATAACTTCTCTCATTTAATCCTTTAAGCACAATCTTCATAAATTCCTGTACCTGTGCCACATGTTTACTGTTGGTTGGGCTGAATTTATTTCCGGAATCAGCTACTGCAAATTCCGTAATCCAAATTGGCTTTTTATATTTTGCATATATTTCATCAATGGTATGTAAATACTGTAATGCGGTATCAGCACTGTTATAATAATGCTGATATGCATGTACTGCAATAAATGACATATTATTCTTTGCTGTGGTTGAAAGTTGATTCCAGAAAGGCGTCCACCATTGTGTGGAATTAATCTGAAATGTTTCCGTAGCAGGGGAACCCAGTCTCAAATTACCCTTGCTTGCTACCGTATCGTTCCAGCGAAGTGCCATAACATCCGGCAGTTTATTTGCTTCCCATGTTAAATCCGGCTCATTATAAGATAACAAATACTTATATCCTTTTATGTTGGCATATCGGCATCTCTCTTCGATACTTGATACATTATCTCCCCATGTCATTGCCACATATTCCGTATCATCAAACTTGGTGGTTTTATATGTAGAATCATCTTTCATAGATTTGTAACCCCAGTTATAATACCATCCGATATTCATAGACGCCGGATCTACCGCTGCACCCATTTCCTGGTTGACGCAGACACCTTTTTTTGTGACATAAAATGTTCTAGGAGCAGTCTGCAGGGTACTTCCATCATTTAATTCTGCCATAACCTGCGCGGTATGTTTTTTTACTTCTGTAGTGTAAAATTCGCATGTCATTGTTTCACCGCTTGGCGCAGCTGTTTTCTTCAATGCTCCATCTACATAAACTTTGTACTGTTTTACGTTGTCCAGCGAATTATTCCATTTGACATCGATATATCCTGCTCCAATCAGTTTTCCTTCCGCCGGACTGATAATTCCCTCGGCAGCCCATGCAGTATCGCCTGCTTCAGCTTTTGTTGTTGTATGTGTAATTACCATGCAGGAAAATAACATAGCAAACGCCACTGTAAGAGCAACGATTTTTCTTATTTTGTTCATATTTACCTCCAAAATATACTCTACAACCCTTTCAATCCTATAAAAGGGCAGAATAAGTTACATATATGATAACTTTTCCACCCTTTCCATCTCTTATAATAGATAATTATTACAGACTAATAATTATTTTACCTTAACGGTCTTTTTCAGAACCTTCTTACTGAAAACTTTTTTCTTTGCTGAATCCAGATTATATCCTCTGATTTGGAAAAATGTTTTCTTCTTTGATTTCAGACCTCTTACTGTGTATGTTTTCTTCTTGGTATATTTCGTTTTTGCCTTTTTCATCTTCTTGTTATTGGCATACTTAATTTCGTAACCTACACAGTTTTTGATTTTTTTCAAGGTTAATTTAACTTTTCTCTTCTGTACCTTGAATTTAACTTTTGCCTTTGCCGGCTTTGGTGTATTCTGATATACACATGTCAAAGTAATATTACTATTTACCGGTGTTGAAAGGTTATATTTTGCTGAACCCTTCTTGTACTCTTTAAAAGTCTTGCCTTTTACAGCAAACTGGTGACCGGAAGCCTTTCCGCCCGGATTTACATACTGTGTATAACTCTGTTTGCCATATTTATATGTAACAGAATACTGGGTACCTGCTGTTACCTTAAAGTCTTTGATGTAAAGGCTGCCTGTCATAGCATTTTCATCCGGATAGGATACCAGATATGCACCTGCAACAAGCTGTACAGCGACTGCTGTTCCGGAGTAATTTGCCGGAACTGTAAAGGTCGCAGTAACTGTCTGCTCACCTTTTTGTGCATCTGCTATCAAATAACCACTATGATTTTTTAAATCCAATCCGTTACTGTTTTTCGGATTAATCACACTCAATCCAATATGCTTCTGGAAATTATCTTCACTCATATCTTTTCCATGCTCATCTTTTTTAACAACCTTATCACCATTCTCATCTGTGATTGGGAAACCATTTTCATCTGTCTCATAAACCGGTTTTTTCCCTTTAATATCACTGGTATATTTGAATGAGAGTGTGTAAGTACGTCCCTTTTCTACAGGGATGTCTGATGTATAAAATCTCAATCCCCAAGGATTGTCGTTCACCATTGCACCTGTCGAATCATCATATTCCGCATCCCATCCGGTATTTGCAGCGTAAAGCTGTGTACTGGATGCTGAAGAACCAGGTACCACCCAGCCTTGAGTTGCAAAATTTGAGTATGGAAGCTGTCCATCCGGAAATTCATCGGATCTTAAATGTGTCAATGCATGGTACCAGCACCAAGGATATTTAAAACTGCCATCTTCTTTGGAAGTATGTCCATTGTGCTTTTCGTCCAACATTGCTTCAATCTGCGCCGGCGTTTTACCTGAAGTTGCCTGCGCCGGCAATAGGGAAAAATAATCCCATGTAATATTTGCAGCAACATTGGCGCCATTTGCAGCATGTGCTGCTGGAACTACACTTACCATTCCAAAAACCAAAGATAATGATAATGCTGTAGCTGTTATCTTTTTTAATAATTTATTTTTCACTTTCAGTCCTCCTGACCAACAAAATTATATCATATTATGTGAAATGTTACAGCAACCCAATGCAACTGCATTGGGTTCTGTATGTTATCTGTTGAAAAAACAATTATTTTTTAATTTTAATTTTCTTCTTTGCCCATGGTCCGGCCTTATAACCATTTGCAGCCTTTGCACGAACCTTTACAGTATATTTCTTTCCTTTTTTCAGCTTCTTCACTGTAAGTTTCGGTTTCTTTGCTGTATATGTTTTCTTTCCAACCTTAACAGTGTACTTTTTAGCTTTAGCTACCTTCTTCCAGGTAATTTTAATTGTTCTCTTCTTGTTGTTCTTTACTCTCAGCTTTTTCACTTTTGCAAACTTCTTTGTTTTTGGTGTAACAGTAGGTTTTACCGTTGGCTTAACAGTAGGTTTTACCGTTGGCTTAACAGTAGGTACTGGTGGTGGTGTAGGTTGTTCTACAAATTCAGGATCCAGACCTAAATCCATAACTTGAAAGTCTTTTACATCTACGGTACCTGACCAACTACTTTGTTGTGAATATCCATCAATATATGAGGAAATTAAAGTTCCGTCATAGTCATAGTCTGCACCAAATGCCCCAAGCATCAAATCCATATTGATTGTATCAGCTGACACCCAGTTGGTAAATGTATAAGAAAAATCTTTATCTGCTGGAGTAATCTGAATAATTGCATTATCGCCTTCCGGTACATTACCTTCTCCATAAGGCGCCGGGGTTCCTTCCATATCTGTTCCAAATGCTACGTATGCCCATTTAGCTGTGCTAGAATGTGCTTTGAAGCTTACTTTGTATATGTGTCCCGGTATAACAGGAATCTTATTCAAATGTGCCTGAATAGACCATGGATTGATTCTTGTTGGATTTTGACCCCACTGGCAGTCCCAACCAGTTTGCTGAATATTAATTGAAAACTGGTTTGCCTGTTGTGTCGCCGTTTTTGCCTCATTAATGGACTCCTGTGATCCCATACCATGCCATCCGCTTAAAGTCTCGCCCGGTAATGTTACGCTTGTAATAAGACCCATGTTTCCATTTCCGCCCTCATACTGACCACCGTTCAATGTATAGTCACCCCCCTGTTCGAATGACCACATTGGAAGTTCTACCGGCGTCTCATCGGCTTTTACTTCCTGTGTGAAGTTCATGCCAATAGCTAATGATGCCACTAATGTTGCAGACATAATGCCTGCAAGTACTTTGTTTAATACTTTTCTCATCTTAATCCTCCTACTTTGAATTATACATTAAAAATCACTGATTTTCAGTTGATTAAATTATATCATAATATTTTTTAGAATACAATAAAAAATGTAATATTGTACAAAATAAAATGATTTTTATTTTTAATGTATGGGTATTTTTCACATGTCTTTTCCTTTTATCACTTTGTTTTTCCGTGATTTTGTCTTTACTTATTTCTTGAGATTTTAAAAATGTTTTTATCAAATAATGTAAATAAAAGAGCAAAAATTGAAAACTATAAAGCAATTTCTATATAACAGGAAAGAGACACACCACATTATATTTCTTTTGTGTAGTGTATCTCTTTCATCTATTCGCACCTGTAACTATTTTTTAATTTTTATCTGCTTAATAGCAGACCATTTACCTTTTCCAGCAGCATTGATTGCTCGCACTCTGAAATAATATTTTTTCTTTTTTGAAAGCTTTGCAATCTTTATTGTTACTTTTGTAGTCTTTTTACTCTTTACTTTTTTTGTAAATTTTCTGTTTAATGCATACTGAATCTGATATTTCTTCGCTCCTGTAACTTTTCTCCATGTGAGTTTTACGGTATGTTTCTTAATATTTTTTCCCTTAAGCTTCTTTACCTGTTTAGGCTTTGTCACTTTGGCTTTCGGTGGTTTGTTCCCAGGCCCATTGTCTGGAGTCGGTGTGATTATCGGTGCTTTTGTCGGAGACTCCTGACTGGTAGTATTCTGTTCCGGCGTGGTTGGATTTTTCCTATTAATCTCAAATTTCTTTGTCTTATCATATAGTACTTTTTCCTCTTGTCCATATACGACAAACTGTAATGTATGTGTTCCATCTGCCCATTCAGATGCATCAATGGAACCGCCATTCTCAACATCATATATTTGCTCATCAATCAGAATTTCCTGCCGGACAACATCTAAATCTGAAGTATTCCATGTGACAGTAACCGTGTCATCACTCAAGTTGTATGTCGCATCTGCACCGACTCTGTCCTCCCACTGAAATTCAGGTGCATCCTGAATATTGACTGCCCGATAACCTTCCGGATTTCCGATGCGGGAGTAAAGTTTTCCGAGTGGAGTATATCTTCCGGTAGCATATTCATACATCGCTGTCGCACCGGAACCGTTAAAATTATCAATCGCATTTGCACTGTCAACATCATACGCAAACCAACAATACCTTTCTACATGTGGATTTGCATCCAAATTGGTGACAATCTGCTGTATGTACTGCTCCATCTCTGCTCTTTTTTTCGGAATATCATAACTGTAGTCATTGCCAAATCCTTTTACACCAAAAACAGAAATTTCAGTAATCCAGATTGGTTTATGGTACTGATTCCAAAGATTCTCAACCGCTTTCAGCAATCCGTCTAAATCAATCATTGCCATGTAATAATGCAGGCATACTGCATCAACATCACTTCCTATTCCATCTACCCATTTTTTAGAGGCATCATCCAAATAATCTGAATATAACCCCCATGCATCCTCTTCCAGAGGCTTCCGGCATATATATTCTCCTTCCATGAAATCGAGTAACCATGCAGAACTTCCATTCGGAGCAGCAGGCGCAGGTGATACCTTACGTATATTTAATGGAGAAATATATTCTTTCCACGTGTCAATCGCATCAACAAAGAACATATTTGCCTGCGAGTCAATATCCGGTTCATTAAATCCCAAAATATAGTTTGAAGTACTGTTAAAATTTGCCATTGCTTCTTTGCTGTCATCTCCATCTCCCCACATCATTGGAACATGGGCAACATCTTCATCAACACTGTTATTAAACGCTTCTGCCGCCCAGTTGTAATACCAGGAGCAGTTCAACTGCTTTAATTGAATCTTATCCGTCATGTCTCCGCCAAGGGCAAGTCCCTTTTTTGAAACGTAAAAAGTACGGGTGTCAGAAATAACTTCTTCCGCTCCTTTTGTGGCTTTTACTGTAATTTCATGTTTACTGACTTGTGTCGTATATACTTCTGTCTTTCCTTGATCTTCTGAAGTAAACGTTTTTATGGAAGCCTGATCTGTCACTTCTTCTCCAATGTCCGTTCTTACAATGTCATCCCCAATCCAATATATTGGTTTTCCGTCCAGATAAACTGTGTATGTATAGCCTTCCATTGAATTGTCAAATTCCACATCAATGTATCCGGCTCCTACTAACTCTCCTTCAGCCGGAACTGTGACCGCATTGGTCTTCCACTGTTCTTCCTGCGTATCGGCTTGAACACTGTAAGTGTAAGACATTCCACTTAACAACATGGCAAGCACCAATACTGCGGAAATAAATTTTTTAACTGCTTTCATCATTTCACCCTTCTGTATCATCCAAGGTTTTCTTTTAGAAAACTGGATATACTCTTCCTTTCTTTAAATTTTATAATGAGTTCATTTTTATGATTTTATATTATCACAAAATATCTTTCTTCTCAATTAAAACATATGTTTGAATGAAGTTTTACATTTTCCGCAATTTTACATTTTTATGATAGATAATTGCTTTAGAATTTTCTGGTATGGAAATTTGTTTTTTTGTTTTATGGTGAGGAAATTTGTTTTAAAATTATACTGTTTTTCGATGAAGCAGTAGCGGATTACATATATTTCTTTGTTGAATCGGGAAGTTTGTATGTAAAAGTGTTAAAAATTCGTGGCGGGTGGCGATGAATTACATATATTCTTTTCTTAAAATGGGAAGTTTGTATGTAAAAATGTTAAAGATGCATGGCGGGTGGTGAGGAATTACATATATTCTTTTCTTAAAATGGGAAGTTTATATGTAAAAGTTTTGAAAATTCGTGGCGGGTCATGATGAGCTACATATATTTGTTTGTTGAAACAAGGAAACATATATGTAAAAATATAAAAAATGTGTAAGATAGTAAAGAATTTCATGTAATAGAATGAGGACTTGCAAAGCCTTTAGCCACTGCTCTCCTTATTATACGGAAATTGCAATGCAATTTCCTGTATAATAAAAAACCGGGATGAAATTTCATCCCGGAAAAGACTAGTCTTCAATATATTCCAATTTACTTACCGACACTTCATATGCCACATGTTTTTCGCTTTCTTCCTCACTGATTTTTTTCACGTACTCACGGCTCTGTACTCTTCCCCATATCTGAACGTGTCCTCCTACTTTAAATGTAGAAGCATATCTTGCGTTTCGTCCCCATGCAATGCAGGGAATATAATCAGATTTACCATATGGTCTGTTGACTGCTATCAGCAAATCTGCGATTTCTCTTCCCAATGGTGTTTTTCTATATATCGGTGGTTTACATATATATCCATCAAGAAAAATCTGATTTGTCTTTCCAACCTCCAGATTTTCTTCTACTTCTTCCCATTCTCTAACAAAGATAGAAAGCACTAACTTATTTTTTGTTCCCTCATGACGATTATAGGATCTGAACTGACCGGACACCTCTACCAGTCTTCCCTGATAATCTTCATTAATGTCCACCAGACGTTCCGATACCATTAATGGAATCACATCCGTCAACTCACTGAGTCTGTCTACTGACACATCTACTATGTAGAATCCCTCACCAAATACTTCATGGCTGAATCTGAATTCCGAGACGATTTCTCCTATAATACTTACTCTGTTGTTTTCAATCACTTTGTCAATCATTGTATTTCCCCCTTTACCATACTTTGGTTTATTATTTTTTTATCAGTATAATTATATGCCATTTTTGCTAAAATATGTAAAAAATCGTTCGACTTCTATCGACTATTTTTTACCACGTCCTTATTGATTGTGGGGTAATTTCGTATTGTATTACCCGCATCTGCCTTATTGATTATAATCTAATTCCGTATTCTCTGTGTCTGCCTTATTGACTACAAAACAACTAATTCATATTTGTGGTAAATGACACTGGGTTACATATCTTTTTTTGTTAAAATGAAAAATGTATATGTAAAAATTTCAAAAATTGATGCTACATGGCAAAGGATTACATATCTCTTTTTACTAAAGCAAAAAACATATATGTAAAAATTTCAAAAATGCGTGAAAAATAAAAATATATTACATAGATATAAAGAACAATTTTGAGTTCATATATGTAATTTAATATTATAAAATAAAGGGATTGCGGGGTCATTCCATACTCTTCAACAAAAGGATAGGCATTTGCACATGCAAGCATGACAAATGCCTATCCTTTTGTTATGTATAGTCGCTCAACTTATTGTCTACGCGATTATTTTACTTTTACTTTCTTCTTATACTTAACAAATGGGCTTGTTACTCCTGTTAATTTAGAAATAACTGCAACCTGAACTTTTACTTTCTTCTTTGATTTTGCTTTTAATGTAATTGATGTCTTGGATGTAGTCTTTTTCTTTGTTCCAACTTTTACAACATATTTTTTAGCTCCAGGAACTTTAGCAAGCTTAACTGTAACTTTGCCTTTCTTTCTGGATTTTGCTGATTTAACCTTTGGCTGCTCAATTAAGATGAACTTTGAAACTGTGATATTAGTAGCTACTGCATAATGGTACTCTCCTGTATCATTCATATCTTCTGCTGATTTCTTGAACTGCTTCTGGAATATAGCATATCTTGTTTCAGCATCATTATCTGCTCTTGTTCCAACATCTCCTGCTAAACCAAAATATACGGAATCAGCGTTTGCTTGTGCCTTAAATGATACATTAACTTTTGTTGTCTTACCACCTGTTAATTTAACCCACTGTGCATAAGCAAGAGTCTCACCTTTGGCAATCTTTAAATATACATACTTTGGAATATTTGTAGCCTTAATATCAAAAGCAAGTGTGTATGTATGATTTTTCTTGATTGTCAGATACTGCTTTAATGATGGGTTTGTTTCGCAGTTAAGGAATACCTGAGCACCCCAAACTTCACCCCAACCTACCGGGTCAAGTGCAATTGTAAATCCTGAAGCCTTGTTTGCTGTTACTTTTCCTGCTGTACCTTCTTCGCCACCAATGTAGCTGCCCCATGTTGCACCAAAACATGTAGTACCCATAGCAATTACAAGTGTAAGAGCCATGATTGATGTGGCAATTTTCTTTGTCAATCTTTTCATGATTGTTCCTCCTTTAAAAATATAATAATTTGTACAATGATGGGCATACCTCTGCACCCATATATCATTGTGTCAGATTTTGTGTTATATCTTAACACCCCTCTTAATCTTATTCTATAACATTTATAGGGGTTTCTGCAAGCCATTTTTTTAAATTTTCTGAAACGATTTTCATAAGCCTTGTTCGTGTCTCTAGCGGAGCCCATGCCACATGAGGAGTTATCACGATATTTTTGGCATCAAGCAGCGGACAATCCGGCGCCATCGGCTCCTTGCAAACCACATCTAATGCGGCTCCTGCTATTATATTATTATTTAAAGCCTCTACTAAATCTTTCTCATTTACCACTCCTCCGCGAGAGGTATTAATGAACAGGCTTTCTTTTTTCATTTTGGCAAAGAATGTTTTATTACACATTCCTTCAGAATCTTTATTCAACGGACAGTGCATCGTTACAATATCAGAACTGTTAAGAAGCACATCTATGTCAACATACTGCACATCTTCTCTCATTGTCGGATTGTTTTCATCACTATTCTTCTCTTGCAGCAGACTTCTACTGTATGCCAGCACATGCATTCCAAAAGCTTTTGCTATCTGTGCAACTTTTTTCCCAATAGAGCCATATCCGATAATTCCTATTGTTTTTCCATAAATTTCTTTCATTTCCATAAATGGAGAAAATTTATCTGTGTGAATCCAGCCTTCTTTTTTTACAAATTCATTATATCTGTCGATTGTGTTGTAATAGTGAAGAATCAAGGCAAATACATGTTGTGCAACTGCTTCTGTGGAATAACTTCCGGCATTACAGACTGTGATGTGTTTTTCCCTTGTATACTCCAAATCTATATTATTGTAACCTGTGGCAAAAAGTCCGATATATTTTAAATTTTTTGCCTGACTAAGATTTTTTCTGTTCATTGGAGACTTGTTGCACAATACAATATCTGCATCCCTGATACGCTCTGCCACCTGCTCGTCGGTTGTGAACGGATAAATGGTTACATCTCCATATACATTAAATATTGAAAAATCAATATCATTATTAATGGTAAGGGTTTCTGCATCCAAGATTACAATTTTCATAATATCCTCCCTTTTAAAGAAAAAGCCAAAATTGATGACTCAATCCGGCTTTTTCACATTTATTTATGTTATTTATTATAAAAAAAAGCGGTCAATAATGCAAGGTTTTTCAGTCGTATACAAACCCGATAACCTCCGCTTCTCTCGCTCTTTAGGCTGCACCTATATAATCAAGAAAAGGAGATTCACGAATGCAAGCATTCCGAATCTCCTTTTCTTTCTTTTTGCACGGTTTAAACTCTCTTTGAATATTCGCCGGTTCTTGTATCTATAACTATTGTTTCTCCCTGCTCCACAAATAAAGGAACGTAAACAGTTGCTCCGGTCTCTACGATAGCCGGTTTTGTGGCATTCGTAGCTGTATTTCCCTTAAAGCCCGGTTCTGTATCCGTAATCTGCAGTTCTACTGTAATCGGTGGTTCTATTGCAAAAATATCCCCTTTACAGGAACAGATTTTGACGGTTTCGTTCTCTTTGATAAATTTCAGTGAATCGCCAACTTTATCAGCGCCTACTGCTATCTGGTCATATGTTTCACCGTCCATAAAGTAATATAAATCTCCATCGTTATATAAATACTGCATATCCTTTCTGTCAATATGCGCATTTTCAAACTTTTCTGTTGGTCTGAATGTTGTTTCTACAACACCGCCACTCTTAATATCTTTTAATTTTGTTCTAACGAACGCTGCGCCTTTTCCTGGTTTTACATGTTGAAACTCAATTATCTGACAGATTTTTCCCTCATATTCAATTGTAATACCATTTTTGAAATCGCCTGCTGTTACCATATTTTTTCCTCCTAACAGTTCATCTGTGATAAATCACGCTTGTTTCATTATAAATTATATCTATGTGAATTTCAACTACTTACATAAAAATGAATGCTGCTTTTTCATCAAAAGTCATTTGTAAAAGTAAATTCCACCCCAGAGATATCAAACATGGAATTAACTATCTCCAAAGATAATGGTGGAA
>CANQPJ010000003.1 GCA_947625755.1 uncultured Lachnospiraceae bacterium
TTTAAAAAGTTGCCTGCCTTAGACAGCTTATTTAAGTGCGCCCATTTATGGTTTTCCTCTACTTTCTTTCACACTATTATCTCCTTACATATTTTCTCAACACCGGCAGCAACTCCTGAAGTTGTTCCATACAATAGTCAATTTCTTCTTTTGTATTAAATTCACTAAAACTGAAACGTACCGTTGCGCCCAGCAAATCTTTGTCTATATTCATTGCTTTCAATGTCCGGCTGACAGATGGTCTGTTCGATGAGCAGGCGCTTCCCGCCGATATATATATCCCTTTTTCCTCGAGAGCATGAAGCAGTACCTCACTTCGGATTCCTGCAACGCTGGCACTTACGATATGCGGTGCGCCTTTCACTCCCTTACGGCTGTTCACAATAACTCCTTCAGTTTCTGATAATCTGTCAATGAGATAGTCTTTTAATTCCATCATATGAGAGACATTTTGTTCCAGATTGTCGTAACAGTCTTGTGCAGCCCGGGCGATACCTGCGATTCCCGGAACATTCTCCGTTCCGGAACGCATTCCATCCTGCTGTCCGCCGCCGGAGATAATTGGATTTATCTTTGTATTTTTTTTGATATAAATAAAGCCGCTTCCTTTGGGACCATGAATTTTATGTCCACTCACCGTGAGTATATCAATCTTTTCCCTCTTTGGTCTGATTTCCATCTTGCCAAATGCCTGAACTGCATCCACATGGAACAATACCTTTGGATTTATTTTCTTAATATATGTTCCAATCTCCTGAATTGGCTGAATTGCTCCTACTTCATTATTTACATACATGACAGAAACTAAAATGGTATCCTCACTCATTTCCTCTTTCAGCGCTGTCATGTCTACCACTCCATATCGGTCTACCGGAAGATATACAACGTTATATCCCTCTTTTTCAAGATGTTTCATTGGACTTGCAACAGAGGCATGTTCTATTTTTGTAGTAATGATTTTATTTCCGCTGCGCTTATTGGCATCCGTTCCTCCGATAATTGCCTGATTATTCCCCTCCGTTCCACCGGAAGTAAAATATATTTCTTTTTCTTCTACTTTTAAAATCTTTGCAATAATATCCTTTGCTGTTTTTATATATTTTTCAGCCTTCACACCCACCATATGCATAGATGATGGATTCCCATAATCCTCCATCATGGTTTTTACAACAATATCCCTTACGGATTCTGTAACTTTCGTAGTGGCTGAATTATCAAAATACGCCTGCATTTATTTTCCCTTTCCAAACACTTTAAATGAACTTAACTGTACTTTACCTGCAACTATATTATTTATGCTCATTATTCTTCCATAAGATACATAAGAACGGACATAACTGCCATGCCTGCTGTTTCTGTTCTTAAAATCCGTTTTCCCAGCGTTACCTCGCGGGCTTTAATGTTTTTTGCCAGCTCTACCTCTTCCTTTGTAAATCCGCCCTCCGAGCCAATCAATACGCCAACACGCATTCCCGGTGTAATTTCAGAAAATATACGGCGTGTTTTTTCCATATCGTCTGCTTCTTCATATGGCATGATAATCATATCCATATTTTTTGCCATATCAAGCGCCTGTTCATAAGTTACCGGCATGTTTACCTGTGGAATAATTCCACGTTTTGACTGCTTTGCCGCATTTTCCGCAATGGCATTCCAGCGTTTTGTTTTTGCTGATGCTTTCTTTGCATCCAGTTTTACTACACATCGCTTTGTTGACATTGGAACAATCTCATAGGCGCCCAATTCAACCATCTTTTGAATCACAGTGTCCATCTTATCACCTTTTGGCAATGCCTGAAACAATGTGACCTGAATAGGAAGTTCTCTGGCTTGTCCATTCACATCCTGAATATTTACAATCACCTGATGATTGTTAAGGTTATCAATGATACAAACATATTCCCTGTCACTGCCGTCACTGACCAGAATCGTGTCTCCTGTTTTCATACGAAGAACATTTTTTATATGATTGACATCTCCGCCTGTTATAACAATCGACGTTTCGCCAATCTGTTCAGGTTTAACAAAAAATCTATACATCTTTTTTCTCCGCTATTATACTGCGCCAATCGCCCTGTTTTACTATATCTATAAGATTCATTTTTGTATTGTTTTCTATTGCTTCTTTTACTTCATCCTCTTTCATATAGATAATGCCTGATGAAATAAACACCCCGCCCGGTTTTAAAAACCGGTCTACTATTCCTGCAATAGGAATAATCACATCTGCCAAAATATTTGCCACAACAATATCATACGGTCTGCCTGCAAATTTTTTTTGAAGATTTTTATCTTCCAAAACATTTCCTTCCATAATCTCCACATCATTCATGGAAATATGATTGACCGCAAAATTTTCCTGCGCCGCCCGGATGGCTGCCGGGTCAATATCCGTCATAGACACTGCCGCCGCGCCAAGTTTTTTTGCCACAATAGATAAAATTCCACTGCCGCAGCCTAAATCCAGCACCTTATCGCCGGTTTTGACATATCGGATTAACTGCTTCATACAAAGCTGGGTGGTATCATGTTTTCCCGTTCCAAAAGCAGTACCCGGATCAATTTCTATCATTTCCATGTTCTTATGGGTATCATCCAATGTTTCCCATGTGGGTTTGATAAAAAATTTTCCCACGGTAAACGATTTAAAATATTTCTTCCAGTTATCTACCCAGTCCGTATCTTCCGTGGCGCTTTTTTCAATGCTTCCCTCGCCGACAGGAATAAATGAGTTTGCTTCTTTTAATCTTTCACGCAGACGATTTAACAGGGCTTCGTCATTTTCATCTTGAGAATTTTCTTCCGTATAGAAACTGATATATGCAGTTCCATCATCTTCGGGCAAATCTGCTAAATAGTCAATAAACTGTTTTTCTTTTTCTTCCTGCGTAATCTGTACATTATCTTCTATCTGGATTCCGGTAATGCCCAGTTCCATTAAAACACCACTGACAAAATCCTCTGCCTGTGTTGTGGTTTTTAACCTGTATTTATTCCACCTCATAAAAATCTCCGTCCTGAATCGTCTATCTGTTTTCTTTGATTCTATGTTATATACAAACAAACTCTTTAACCGAAGTATCATATCATAGAAACAGAAAATACGCAAACAAAAAGCAAGTGAACAAAGGACCTTCCTCGTTCACTTGTTTTTATTATTTTATTTAAACTGATTTGTTTCTTTATCATATTTATAACCAATCACTGCCAGCCTGCCAACCAGCTCTTCCCTGTCTGTATCTTTTGCAGCACAAAACTCATCCAAACCTGAATAAAAATCCCGGAGATTCGTATTGACTACGCTTAACAGCATTGCCGGGTCTTTTGGTAAATCATTCATAAAATTCTCCTATCCAAGTTTTCATCTTTATTCTTGCTTATTTATATGTTGCTCCCCAAATCAAATATCCGATAATGACACCGACAACAATTCCTATCAGCATATATACAATACGCATAATATCCAAAGTTTTCGGTTCATCGGTACCGCCTGCGGCTTTCTTTTGTTTTCGGTTAAACCGGACAATATCAATGGCAATTACAATACTTCCTATCAACGATATAATAAATGTAAAAAAAGTAACAACCAATGCCTGTATCATGCCAAAAACAGCCGCCATAACAGAGAGAAAAGCAATCAATGCCGATGGCACGGTAATAGCCATGGCAATCTTTCCCACCATTCCGGGAGTATATTTCTCATATCCCGTATTCATCTGGGGTTGTTTTTTTTGTCCTTTATACATATAGTTATAATTCATTTGTTTTTTACTCATCACAAACTCCGCATCCAAATCCATTTGTATTATGATTATAATTCCGGTATCTTATTCTAAAAAGCTACAGTAAACGCTGTCACCCCTAAAGCGCTGAGGACTCCCATAATAATTCCTGCCATAAGGACTCCTCCCATGCAGGCTATAACACTTCTTTTAAAATCCATATCTAAAAAGCTCGCAGCTAACGTTCCGGTCCATGCGCCTGTCCCAGGAAGTGGTATTCCAACAAATAACATCAATGCAACATACAGTCCACGACCTGCTTTTGCTTTTAATTTTTCTCCGCCGCGTTCTCCTTTTTCCAAACACCATGTAAAGAATTTTCCAATTACTTTTTTATCTGCACCCCATGTGAGCACCTTTCTTGCAAAGAAAAAGATGAATGGAACCGGAAGCATATTTCCGATAACACAGATAATGTATGATGGTACCATCTTTAAGCCAAATATTGCCGCATATGGCAAAGCTCCTCTTAATTCTACAATAGGTATCATTGAAATTAAAAATACTATTAAATATTTTCCCAGCATAATTTTCCTCTTTCTGTTTTCCGTTTCACACTTCAAACAGTATAACATTGACCTGTTATTTTCACAATATTTTTATTGATTTTTATTAATGACTTTTACACTGTCTATTTTGTCAATTGTGACAAATTCATATCCCCGCTTTTTTAATTCATTAATAATAATGAATGCGGCATCTACAGATGATTTAAATATGTCATGTAGGAGAATAATATCCCCGGGTTGCGTATCTTTTATTACACGGTTTGCCACAATGGATGCATTCTGGTCTTTCCAGTCTTCCGGGTCAACACTCCATAATACAATAGACATATCCGTTTCCAGCATAAGTCTTTCGTCCCAATCCCCATATGGAGGTCTGATATATTTGGGATTTTTCCCGGTAACCTGCTTAATACACGCATTTGTCTTTTCAATTTCTTCTTTTGCCATATTATAATTTGTTCTTTTTAAGTCAACATGAGAGTATGTATGATTTCCAACAAGATGTCCCTCTTCGCTCATTCTTTTGACAACATCTTTATTTTTTAAAATTTCCTGACCCGTTAAAAAGAACGTGGCTTTTACACCATGTTCTTTTAATCCATCTAACAGTATTTCTGTATACTTTTTACTGGGTCCATCATCAAAAGTAATCGCAACCTTTGGGTGTTCTCTCTCCTTAATATTCTGCTGTTCTGCCTCTGACAATTCGTTTTTTGACAGCTGCTCTGTCTTCTTATTTTCTAATCCTATCATATACCAGACTGTAATGTTTAAAACGATTAATAAAAATAAAATTAATTTTTTCTTCACGACAAATCCACATATGTTTATTATTCATCTTATGCATCGCATTTATGTTTCATTCCTAGGATAGTTTTAACCTAATACAATCTTTATGATAGGATAAATATTACCTTGCTGCTCTCATGCCATTTAATATGGCAAGCACGCACACACCAACATCTGCAAATACGGCAGCCCACATGGAAACAACGCCAAGCGCTGCCAATGCCAGTATAATGATTTTAATTGAGATGGCAAATACAATATTTTCCTTTGCAATGGCTATCGTTTTTCTGGCAATTTTAACAGCCTTGACAATGCTCATCGGATTATCATCCATCAAAACAATATCTGCTGCTTCAATCGCCGCATCGCTGCCCATAGCTCCCATTGCAATTCCAATATCTGCTCTGGCAAGAACCGGCGCATCATTTACCCCATCTCCGACAAATGCAAGACCATTACTGGTTTCTAAAAGTTTTTCTACATGCTCTACTTTATCTGCCGGAAGCAGTTCGGAATATACCATATCCAGTTTTAATTCCCTTGAAATTTTTTCTGATATTTTTTTTCTGTCTCCTGTAAGCATTACAATATTTTTCACTCCCAATGCTTTCAGTTCACGAATGGCATCTTTGGAAGATTCTTTGAGTGTATCCTCAATGACAGCATATCCTAAATACTGATTATCTACAGCAATATACACTATGGTGCCGGTTGCCTCATCATCATTTTCACAGGCAATATCAAATTCCTGCATAAGTTTTTTATTTCCTGCCAGAATAACACTTTCATCCAAAACAGCTTTGACACCTTTTCCGTGAATTTCTTCAACCTGAATTTCTCTCTGTCTGGACTCTATTTCATAATACGTTTTGGAATCTCTTATCTTCATTTCATCCTTAATTGATTTTGCAATCGGATGATTGGAATATATTTCTGCAATGGCTGCCGCCTTCAAAAAAACATCTTCTTCAACTTTTGCATTTATTTTACTTACCCGGAAGACACCTTGTGTCAAAGTTCCGGTTTTATCAAATACAACTGTGTCACAGTTTGCAATTAAATCCAGATAGTTGCTTCCTTTGACTAACACACCCTTGATGGATGCGGCACCAATTCCTGCAAAAAAGCTGAGTGGTATTGAAACAACCAGCGCACATGGACATGATATTACGAGAAAAGTCAGCGCTCTATAAATCCATTCATTCCATACCCCATAAAAATCTGAAATATTCCCGCTTGAAATTCCATGAATCAGTGGAGGAATTATGGCAAGTGCAATGGCAAAACCTACAACAATCGGCGTATATATTTTAGCAAACCGGGTAATAAACTTTTCCGTTTTTGCTTTTTTGCTGCTGGCATTTTCCACTAACTCAAGAATTTTTGAAACAGTGGATTCGCCAAAACTTTTTGTAACTTTAATTGTCAATGCTCCACTGATACTGATAGAGCCGCTTACAACAGAATCTCCCGCCATCACCTCTCTTGGAAGGCTCTCACCGGTAAGGCTGGAAGTATCCAGACTCCCCTGTCCTTCTAAAATCGCTCCATCCAATGGAATTTTTTCTCCCGGTTTTACAATAATGGTATCTCCTACTTTTATTTTATTCGGGTCAACCTTCTCAATCTTTCCATTTTCTTTTAACAGATTGGCATAATCAGGTCTAATATCCATCAAATCTGCAATCGAGCTTCTCGACTTATCTACTGCATAATCCTGAAGCAGTTCTCCAACCATATAAAACAGCATGACTGCGCATGCTTCCGGATATTCTCCCACAAAGAAAGCTCCTAGGGAAGCTATGGACATTAGAAACTGTTCATCTAATGCTTTTCCCTTAAATAAATTTCTAATGGCATGGATAACAATATCTCTGGCTGTCACCAGATATATCAGCAGAAAAACTATCAGTTCTATGTTATCCATCAACTGTTCGTCAAAAGACTGAAACAATCCCGGAATATGAAATATCACAAAGGCAATGATAAAAACAGCCAGTCCTGCGATAGTCTTTCTCCGGTCAATCACTACACCATCTTCACAGCAGTCGCACCCATGAGCGTGACTATGTTCATGGTGCTCTTCGCACCCACAATGATTATCACTACAATGATCATGGTGATGACTATGACCGCCGGCGTCTAAATGGTGTTCATTTCTTCTACTATTAATCTTCTCCGATAATCTCATAAAATTTACCTCCCCAATCATCACTCCATAACATGCTCCAACCCACCGCTTAAAATGGACTGAATATGATCATCATCTAATGAATAATATACCGTTTTCCCCTCTTTTCTATATTTTACCAGCCGCATCTGTTTCAGTATGCGAAGCTGATGCGATACAGCCGACTGGGTAAGCCCGAGCCCCTGCCAAATATCACATACACACAGCTCTCCCCCTGAAAGTGCATACAATATTTTTATTCTGGTAGAATCTGCAAAAACTTTAAAAAATTCTGCCAAATCACACAGGGTACCTTCATCCGGCATATGAACAGATATATTTTCTACCACTTGATTGTGGTGATGCTCACTACCGCAATTTTGTAACTTTTCTTCCATCGGTATCCTCCTAATCATTATGGTTTATATTATGTTAA
Organism: uncultured Lachnospiraceae bacterium; assembly: GCA_947625755.1. Classification (GTDB taxonomy): domain Bacteria; phylum Bacillota; class Clostridia; order Lachnospirales; family Lachnospiraceae; genus Eubacterium_G. The sequence goes on from CANQPJ010000003.1 coordinate 7,687, forward strand.
TATATGAATAAGTGTTCATGTGTTATTATATTGTATTATTACCATAATGTCAAGAATTATGTCAGCATTAAAAAGGGCTGTTAAAAAGTTTTTCATGGAAATTTTTGTAAAACTGCCAAATATATATGTAAAATCTTGGGAAATCCATGATGGGTTAGAATATATTACATATATTTGTTTGAAAAGCAATCAAACATATATGTAAAGCCTGAGGAAATCCATGATAGACAAAAATATTTTACATATATTTGTTGACAAACTAGTCAAATTAATATGTAAAACTTTTACAAATTCATGATGAGCAAGAATATATTACATATATTTGTTTGAAAACCAGCCAAACATATATGTAAAGTCTTTGGAAATCCATGATAGACAAAAATATTTTACATATATTTGTTGACAAACTAGTCAAATTCATATGTAAAACTTTGGGAAAATCCATGATGCGTCAGAATATATTACATGTCTATATAAAATTATAACAAACTAATATATGTAAATTATAAATATGATTTATGGTAGAGTAACAGAAAGTTTTTTCTTTATCTTTTTTGCAAAACTTTATACAAAAAGACAGAACCTGCATCCGCATTGCGGATGCAGGTTCTGCTAATCAAGAAGTTTTCTTATGACATAAAGCTGTCAAAGCAACTATCCTTTTACACCTTTGCCATTTTATAAAAATTTTTCCGGAAAACAACGATTACTTTACTACCAGCCGGTTATCTTTTACGTCAAAGATTATCGTATCTCCCATATTAACTTTACCCTCCAGAATAACCTTTGCAGCCAATGTTTCTACATTCTTCTGCAAATATCTTTTCAATGGTCTTGCTCCATATACAGGATCATATCCATTATCCGCCACATATTCTTTTGCGGCATTAGTTAACGCAATTTTCAAATCTTTGTCTGCAAGACGTTGATTTAAATTTGTAATAATCAAATCTACAATTCCTCCGATATTATCACGGGACAATGGTTTAAACATTACAATCTCATCAAGACGATTTAAGAATTCCGGTCTGAAATGATTGCGCAAATCATTCATTACCTGTTTCTGGTTTTCTTCTCTGATATTCCCCTGATTATCAATTCCCTCCAGCAAAAATGAAGAACCAATATTAGAAGTCATAATCAGTATTGTATTTTTAAAGTCTACGGTCCGTCCTTGAGAATCAGTGATACGTCCATCATCCAACACTTGCAGAAGAACATTAAACACATCCGGATGTGCCTTCTCCACCTCATCAAACAGTACAACAGAATATGGTTTTCTGCGGACTGCTTCTGTAAGCTGTCCTCCCTCATCATATCCTACATATCCCGGAGGTGCACCAATTAAACGGGATACACTATATTTTTCCATGTACTCACTCATATCAATCCGGACTATATTACTCTCATCATCAAACAGGCTTTCAGCCAATGACTTTGCAAGCTCCGTTTTACCTACACCGGTAGGTCCTAAAAATAAGAATGAACCAATCGGTTTGCTTGGATCTTTAATACCTGCCTTTGAACGGATAATGGATTCTGTTATCTTTGTTACTGCTTCGTCCTGTCCAATTACTCTTTTATGAAGCTGTTCATCCAGATGCAGCGTTTTATTTCTTTCCGTTTCTGTAAGTTTTGCCACAGGAATTCCTGTCCAACGGGAAATAATTTTTGCAATCTCTTCATCTGTAACACTCTCTCTTACGAGAGATAAATCCTTCTCCCCAACTTTTTCTTCTTCTGCCTGTAACTGTTTTTGTAAATCAGGCAAAGTGCCATATTGAAGCTGTGCCGCTTTGTCGAGATTATATTCGTTTTGAGATTTCTCAATATCCTTTTTTACCTGTTCTACCTGTTCACGCAATTCCTGTAATCTGTTTACGGAATTTTTTTCATTTTCCCATCTTGCTTTTTTATTGTTAAATTCATCCCGAAGCTCTGCCAGTTCTTTTTGCAGTTCTTCTAATCTGTCTTTACTTAAATTGTCGCTTTCTTTCTTTAATGCAGCCTCTTCTATTTCCAGCTGCATTACTTTTCTACGCAGTTCATCCAGCTCTGTCGGCATAGAATCTAACTCTGTTTTAATTAAGGCGCATGCTTCATCCACAAGGTCAATCGCCTTATCCGGCAAAAACCGGTCTGTAATATAGCGGTCTGACAAAGTCGCCGCACTGACCAGCGCCCCATCCTGTATCTTAACACCATGGAAGACCTCATAACGTTCTTTCAGCCCACGCAGAATGGAAATGGTATCTTCTACGGTAGGTTCATTGACCATTACCGGCTGGAAACGTCTCTCCAACGCCTTATCTTTCTCGATATACTGCCGATATTCATCCAATGTTGTAGCTCCTATACAATGAAGTTCGCCTCTGGCAAGCATCGGTTTCAGCATATTGCCCGCATCCATAGCGCCATCTGTTTTTCCTGCGCCGACAATGGTATGAAGCTCATCAATAAATAAAATAATTTCACCATTGCTTTTCTTGACATCTTCCAATACCGCTTTTAACCGTTCTTCAAACTCACCGCGATATTTGGCGCCGGCTACCAATGCTCCTAAATCCAAAGCAAAAATCTTCTTATCCTTTAAGCCTTCCGGAACATCACCTTTTACAATACGTTGTGCCAATCCTTCTACTGCCGCCGTTTTACCTACACCGGGTTCTCCAATCAACACAGGATTATTTTTTGTTTTTCTGGATAGAATTCTTATTACATTTCTTATTTCAGAATCTCTTCCAATCACCGGATCAAGTTTTTGATTTCTGGCTCTCTCCACCAAATCCTGCCCATATTTGGATAATGCATCATATGTGCTTTCCGGATTATCTGATGTAATACGGATATTTCCTCTTACTTCCTCTAATACCCCAAGGAATCTTTCTCTTGTAATACCATATTCCTTAAAGATTTCTCTCACTTCGTTATTTGGTTTTGCAATCAGCATCAGGAATAAATGTTCCACGGAAACATATTCGTCGCCCATTCTTTTTGCCTCGTCTTCCGCATGAATCAAAACATCATTTAATGCCTGGCTCATGTACATATTTCCGCCCCGCACTTTAGTGCGTTTTTCGATAGCCTGCTTTACTCTGTCTAAAAAATGCTGTGGTTGTATCTCCATCTTTTCAATTAATTTAATAATCAGACTGTCATCCAAATGAACCAGTGCATATAGCAAATGTTCCTGATCAATTTCCTGATTTCCATACTCCCCGGCTGTCTTTTCCATATTTTGTATAGCCTCAATAGACTTTTGTGTAAACTTACTAATATTCATACAATCACCTCCATTGCTTTAACCCCTTGTCATCCATACGCCTTGCAGAATTTCACTTCTGTTTTCACTTATGAACTGTCCATTAATATACTACATATTTATTATATTTTTACCATAATTTGTTTAATATTTTGTTACTTTTCTGTGAATACAATTCCTTATTTTACATGCACAAATTGCATAAAAAAATACACTTTCCCGGGTAATCAATCCCGAAAAGTGTATTTTGTACCTTTACAGATAATGTTCTAACACTACTTTAATTCCTATGCATACCAAAAGAATTCCCCCAAAAATTTCTGCTTTTGCTCTATAACGGGAACCGAAGATATTTCCAATAAAAACACCCATGACTGAAACAATAAATGTTATAATACCGATAATTGTCACAGTCAACGCAAGTGATAACTGTAGTTTATCACCCATTGTACCAAAACTTACTCCTACTGCCAGAGCATCTATACTGGTAGCAACTGCCAGCCCTGTCAGTTCTTTTAAATCAAGAACTGCCCTGCCGTATTCTTCCTCCTCTTCATTTTTTACAGCCTCATGAATCATATTCATTCCGATAATGAAAAGTAAAGCAAATGCCACCCAGTGGCTGTACATTGTAATATATTTTACAAACTGAACACTCAATATGTAACCTGCAAACGGCATAAATGCCTGAAATCCTCCGAAAAATAATGCGATAACAAAACTTTGCCTAAGGTCAATCTGCTTCATCTTCAGCCCTTTACAAATGGATACCGCAAATGCATCCATAGAAAGCCCAATTCCTATTAGAATAATATCAATCAATCCCATAGATATATTTCTCCAAACCTTTAATCTGACTGCATATCCACAATTTCTCTGACTGCATCATATAATTGTTGCATTTCCTGTTCCGTTCCTATTGTAATTCTTAAATAATTATCAATACGTGGTTTTTTAAAGTATCTTACAAAGATATTTTTCTTTTTCAATTCCTCAAAAATCACCTCTGCCTTAATGGAATTATGCTTTGCGAATAAAAAGTTTGTTTTTGAATCCGTAAATGTAAAACCCAATTCTGCTAACTCTTTCTTTGCACGTTCTCTTGTTTCAATAATCTGTGAAACAATCTTTTTAAAATACGCATCATCTTTGATTGCTGCAACCCCTGCATCAATACTTGTCATGTTCATGGTATATGAATTATAGGAAAATTTTACGGATTTCATCGCAGAAATCAGTTTTTCATTACCTATGGCGTATCCGATGCGCATACCCGCCATCGCCCTTGACTTGGAAAATGTTCTCACGACTAACAGATTATCATATTTTTTAATCAGTTCTAACGCTGTCACATCTCCAAAATCAGCATATGCTTCATCTACAATAACCACTACATCACTATTTTCTCTGACAATATCCTCTATGTCTGACGTTTCCATTTCCACCGCTGTGGGAGCATTCGGATTTGGGAAAATAATACCTCCATTTTCTCCCATGTAATCTTCTTTCATAATTTCAAAATTTTGATTTAACGGTTTTGTAATATAATCAATTTTGAACAAATCAGCCCATACATCATAAAAAGAATATGTAATATCCGGAAATAAAATTGGTTTATCAGAGTTAAAAAATGTCAAAAACGCCATTCCTATCACATCATCTGATCCCACTCCGACAAACACCTGATTGTTGTCAACATTATAGTAATCTGCAATGGCAGAGACCAGCTCCATAGCTTCAGGGTCCGGATATAATCTCAATTTTTCCTTATTTCCATGATTCAACGCTTCTGCCACCATAGGTGATGGTGGATATGGGCATTCATTTGTATTTAATTTTATCACATGCGCACACTTTGGCTGTTCACCAGGAATATAAGGTGTAACCTTTCTAACATTTTTTTCCCAATCGCTCATTCGTCCTCCTAAAAATCAACCATGCAGCCCGTATAAAAACTGCGCCCGCGAAACCTCCGGCGGTATCTATCATAACATCCATAATTTTCGGTGCTCTGCCCTCTACAAAACCCTGATGCACTTCATCAAAGACCCCATAAATAAGACAGATGATTGTTGGAATCATTAACACCGCACACCATTTTAATTTTCTTACCTTTTCATAAGACAATAACAATAAAAGCCACAATCCTGCGAGAATCCCATATTCTCCAAAATGACCTGTTTTCCTGACCACAAAACTCACCTGATGAAAGAGCTTCTGTTGTGCAGTCTTGGATAAACTATCATAATCAGCTTCCACAAAATGAACCAATTTGATGGTAATCCTGTCACTGAGCGAACTCGACTCCTCTCCATTTGCGGCTGAAAACCCAAAAATTGTTGTCATCCAAAAAAGGATAAGAGCAATAAGAAGAATTCTTACTGCCCATAATACAATTAATCTCTTGTTCATTTAAACTGCATGACCTTTTCTTTTTATTACTTCAATGACCTGGTCGACATATTTTTCGGCAAGCAGGTCTGTTTTTGCTTCAACCATAACCCGGATAACCGGCTCCGTGCCGCTTTCCCTTAAAAGAATACGTCCATCGCTTCCAAGTTTTTCGGCAACTTTTTCTACTTCTTTCTGCACGTCTTCGTCTGCTCTCGCTTCAGCCTTGCTGATTACTTTAATATTTTTCAGACACTGTGGATATATCGTCACAGGACTGGTAAGTTCTGACATCTTTTTTTTGGATGAAATCATCACTTCCATTAATTTAATAGACGTTAAAATTCCATCTCCTGTTGTAGCATACTTACTGAAAATAATATGACCGGACTGTTCGCCTCCCAGACGATAGTCATTTTTTCTCATGCAGTCATATACATATTTATCTCCCACATCTGTCTTCTCATAATTAATACCTACTGCATCCAATGCCTTATATAATCCGATATTAGACATAATGGTGGTAACTACTGTATTATTATCCAACTCACCCTGTTGTTTTAAGTACACACTGCCGACATAAAGAATTAAATCCCCGTCAACAATATTTCCCTGATCGTCCACGCACAGGCATCTGTCCGCATCACCATCATAGGCAAATCCTACATCTAAATGGTTGTCCCGGACAAATTTTTGTAATACTTCTATGTGGGTAGAACCACAGTCTTTATTGATATTGGTTCCATTCGGCTCATTATGAATGACATGTGTTTCCGCTCCCAGTGCATCAAAAACGCTTTTTGCTATAGAAGAAGCGCTGCCATTAGAACAGTCAAGCCCTACACGTATATTTCTGTATGAATGTTTTGCCAAAGTCATCAGATACCCCATATATCTGTTACGTCCCGCAAAATAATCAACCGTTCTTCCTATTTTTTCTCCGGTTGCATATGCAATGGTGTCAAAATCGTCATCCAGATAATTTTCTACCGCATCAATTACCTCCTGTTCCATTTTTTCACCCTTACCGTTAATCAGTTTCAATCCATTATCATAAAAAGGGTTGTGGCTGGCTGAAATCATAATTCCACAATCAAAATTCTCTGTCTTTACCACATAGGACACACTTGGCGTCGTCGTGACATGGAGAAGATACACATCTGCTCCTGTAGATGTCAGACCTGCAGAAAGAGCATCCTCAAACATGTAACTGCTTCTTCTGGTGTCCTTTCCTATGGCTACGGAACATTTGTGGTATCTGCCATAATACCAGCCTAAAAATCTGCCAACTTTAAAAGCATGCATGGCAGTCAGACTGACATTTGCCTCCCCTCTGAATCCGTCCGTTCCAAAATATTTACCCATTATATCATCCTCCTAAATGAAATATTTTTCTGTTCTTTCTTAATTATTTTATTATATAATAGCAGGAAAAGATTTACAATCACTTGTTTATATAACTCTCATCTGCCCTTTGCGACATTCTTCACCATCTTTTTCTTTTTATCGACTTTTCTGTCAGTATAAGTCGATAAAAACTTTACACAAAATTCAGTCACAATGCTATAATCTATGCAAGGGTAATTACATATAACTTTTGGGGGAAGGTGAGAATATGAAGATTGCCGAAGATGCGCTGTTAATAAGAGAAACGGAGCAGTTGCTTATCGAAATAGAAGGTCTGAAAAAACAGCTGAATTACGAAAAGCAACAACACAAACACTGGGAAGAACTTGCTACACTGTTTCATGATGCACTCTGGAAAGAATTAAGAAAAAACGGAAAAATACCTCCTGTGCACGCAGAAAACAGCAAATAATTTTTTCCGGTACAACAAAAAAGAGGATAGAAAGGTCGGGAACACTTTAAGAATCCGTTTTCCCGGAAATTCTATCGCTCTTTTTTTGTCACACTATATAACACCTTATTTTCAAGGACAAATTCTTTGTCACATACCTCCAGTGCCGCCTCTTTATGCGTTATAATAATACATGTTTTTTGCTTTAATGCCTTTATTCTCTCCAACACCCGCCGTTCCGTATCAGCATCCAGCGCAGATGTAGCCTCATCCAGAAGAATAATCGGCGCATGGCTTAAAATAGCCCTTGTTATTGCAAGTCTTTGTGCCTGTCCCTCTGAAATTCCCAATCCTTTTTCACCGATTACCGTATCCAGACCTTCCGGAAGAGCACGGACAAACTCCTTCATATCACTGATTTCCAGAGCCTCATCAATTTCTTTCTCTGTGGCATCGGGATTAATTAACAAGATATTTTCCCTCAATGTACCACTGAAAAGATAATTTCCCTGTGGAACATAAGAAAACAACGCTCTTGTACCGGGACCCGCCTCTACGCATTCTCCATTTTTCTTGTACAGTCGGATATGCCCTGTTTTAGGTTTATAAACGCCCAAGAGCATTTTCATAAGAGTGCTTTTTCCAATACCGGAGATTCCTCTTATTGCAATAAAATCCCCTTTTGAAAATGATGCCTCTCCGGATTCTAAAACGCTTTCTCTTCCATAATTAAACTGAATTTCCTCAAATCTTGCTTCTGAAAAATCACGGTAAAACCGGTCAGCTGATATTCTATCCTGTACTGTATCCTCGACTTCAATTTCTTCTATTTCCATAATTCTCTCCGCAGAAGCCAGAATTGCATAGTATTGTGGTACTACTTTTGTAATATTTACAAACGGCGTCTGAATTTGAGAGATAAGCTGTAAGACAGCTGTCAGGGTTCCGTATGTCATGGTACCTGTACATACCTTTAAAGCGCACCAGACAAGAGAGATAAGGTATCCACTGTTAAAAACAAATGAAAACCCTGCATTTGCGCAAATACTGATATGCCTGCGTTTCATCTTGGCATTATAATTAATTTCCTGAAGTTCATCTCCTTTTTTTTCAAACTGCTTTTCAACTCCAAATGTTTTTACTACAAGAATACTCTCGATTGCCTCCTGAAAAAAGGAACGCACTCTTCCGTCCGTCTCCTGAACTTCCTTGTGCAGACTTTTTAATTTTTTGCGGAATAGTAATGTGACTGCCGATATAACAATTCCTGCCAGGAAAAATACCATAGTAAATTTCCAGTCAAATATAATTAAAACAATAAAAGCTCCCACAAACTGTGTGATAAAATATAGCAGATTCGGGATAAGACTGGTAATTCCATCGGTTACGATTTTTATGTCGCTGGTCATACGGTTCATGAGCTCTCCACTGTGGAAGATATTGATTTTGTCATATTTTTTAGAAAGTATTCCACCAAAAAGCCATGAGCGCATTCTCATTTCCAGCCGCGCCTGAACTTTTATTGTCAGACTTTGGGCATATACTCGAAGAAACAGACGTCCCAAAATAATGAGTAATATAATCACGCCAAATAAAATAATTAAATTTCGATAATATATAAATTCCTGACTGCTTTGTGCTCCTGCCGCCTTTTGCGCCGCATCAATGGCGTATTTACTTACCAACGCCAAGACGGTACTGACAAGCGCCAGTACCATATTAAAAATACTCAAACTTATTATCTTGGGAATTTCTTTTTTACTATTTTTAATTATCCACCTGAGATTACTTGAATTTTTCATTTCTTTTCCTTAATATTTTTCTTTTTATCTTTCCGAGAGCACGTCTCAATAATTTGTATCTCTTTCTGATAAATACGGTATTACTCCACAGTACGCTGTATATTCTGTAGGCTGTATCTGTTACCTTCGCTGACTTTCCTTTTCTGGTAAATTCAGAAACTACTGCAATAATCTGATCTTCTGAAATACCATACTCGTTTCTATATTGATTATCCCCGCGCATAATGTAATATATGTCCCTGATTCCAACCATTCTATGTAGTACATACTGTCCGGATTTTCTCTGATAAAGAACAATGCTGTATTTTTTTAATGGAAACTCGGGCTTTTCCAATGTGACAGTATCCAAATTATTACGGAACAAAGGAAGCATACTGTTTCCCTTTGGAGTAAAACGGACCTTTCCGCCATGGGCAATCTGCTCTCTCATAATTGGAACAATTTCATCCATAGAAACTAACTTATTCAAACAAATCCTCTCTTTCGACCTTTAAAATAAAATCTTCTACATCTTTTGCCGCCAATTCTTCACTCACATCATATTGATTCATCAGGTCTTTGATTAACTGCTCTTTACTTGTTCCTTCTATTAATTTTCCAAACAAAAAAGCTCCCGTATCATTTAAACTCATCATTCCATTAAAGTCCAATGTGGAATTTCCAATTGGGACAACAACATGATTACCGGCAACATTTTTTAATAAAAAACCTTCTTTTATCTTCATCTATACTCTCCTAATCTTCTCATACGCAGTAACTACTGCATCATCACTTACATTGCAGCCCATTTTATATATAGGATTCGCAGTTAAAATCTGCTCCATATTTTTCAAAACCAAATCCATTTTTTCTTCCTTTCGAAAGGTTCTGACGGTCTGATTAAAAAACAGAGGAATTGCATCCCTGACGTCAATCGGTTCTATCCAATTATTTTCTGCTCTCTCAAGAAAGACAATAGCACCCAGTTTGACCTTTGTATTTACATTGATATTGTGCTTGCCACTCCATGGGGTTCCATAAACATACCACTGACCGTTTTCCTTTTTTAAAGAAGGCTTGTCATCATTAATGATAAATGCTTTTTCCCCAAAATGCTCCAGCCATAACTTCGTGTGAGTGGATTTTCCCATACCGCTGTTTGCAGAAAATAAGTACGCAAAACCATCTACCACAACAGCAGAAGAATGCAGCATGCATCCGTTATGCTCAAGCAGAAACCGGTTAAAAAGGCTGCCTGTGTACACATACTCTATCATATTAAAACTGGAACGCGGCATATACTCTTTTTGCTTTTTTTCATAAAATTCCGGACCAAAATCTATTACGCCGTCCGCTTCTTCCTCTTTCCACTGTCCGGAAGAACGGTATGGAATCGACCGTTCCAATGTCTGCTCATAATATGTTGTCATCAATATTTTTAAATCGGCAATATCATATTTCTCTTTTACAATTATTAATCCTTTATCACTGTTCATCGATTAACCCCATTATTAATGATACTGTTTTTATTTAGTCTTCCACCTGTGCCAGTTTTGCCGCCTGATCTGCTGCCACACAGTTATCAATAATCTCGTCAAGATCCCCATTCATAATATTTTCCAATCTGTGTGTTGTAAATTTGATTCTATGATCTGTCACACGTCCCTGCGGGAAATTGTAAGTTCTTATCTTTTCTGAACGGTCTCCCGTACCAATCTGACTGCGTCTTGCTTCAGATTCTGCATCCTGTTTTTTCTGGCACTCCAACTCATAAAGTCTTGCGCGGAGAACTTTTAATGCTTTATCCTTGTTTTTTAACTGGGATTTTTCATCCTGACATGAAATAACAATACCGGTAGGAATATGTGTCAACCGGACAGCAGAATCTGTCGTATTGACACACTGTCCGCCATTTCCCGATGCTCTGAATACATCAAACCGGCAGTCGTTCATATCAATTTCCACATCTACTTCCTCTGCTTCAGGCATAATTGCAACAGTAGCGGTTGATGTATGAATACGCCCGCCGGATTCCGTCACCGGAATACGCTGCACACGATGCACTCCGCTTTCATATTTTAATCGGGAATACGCTCCCTGACCATTTATCATAAACACAACTTCCTTGAATCCGCCAAGTCCGTTTTCATTCAGGGAAATCATTTCCGTTTTCCACTTCTTTGTCTCTGCATACATACAGTACATTCTATAGAGCTCGGCAGCAAACAAAGCGGCTTCGTCACCGCCGGCGCCTCCCCGGATTTCCACAACAACATTCTTATCGTCATTTTCATCTTTTGGCAGAAGAAGAATTTTGAGCTGTTCCTCCATTTCCGGAATGGCAGTTTTAGCTTCATTCATTTCTTCCTTTGCTAATTCCTTCATTTCCTCATCAGACTCCTCCTCGAGGATGGAAAGGCTGTCCTCTATGGTCTGCTTTGCTTCCTTATATTTTTTATATAACTCAACAATAGGAGCCAAATCACTTTGCTCTTTCATAAGTTTTCGAAAATTTGCCTGATCATTTACAACATCAGGATTATTAATCTGTTCCATAATTTCATCATATCTTGCTAATATTCCATCTAATTTATCAAACATATTTATTCCTTTCCGGCAATAACCATTCGGTCATTTCCTGATAAATCTTTTAAAACCTGAATATGATTAAAATGCTTATTCCTTAACAGGTCTGATACTTCCTCGCCTTGGTTATAACCTATTTCAAAGAAAATTTTTCCATTTTCATTTAAATAATTATCTAATTGTTCGCAGATTTCCCTGTAAAACTTTAACCCATCATCACTTCCGTCCAATGCGAGGCGCGGTTCATAATCTTTTACTTCTTCCATTAATGTCTCTATATCACCGGTTGAAATATATGGTGGATTCGAAATAATAATATCATATTTTTCTTTAATATTATCAAATAAATTACTTTTTATAAAAGTAACATGACTCTTATTTCTAATGTTATTTTTTTTTGCCACCTTCAATGCTTTATCTGAAATATCTGCTGCATCGACCATAGCATTTTCACACATTTTATCAACAGATATTGCAATACAGCCTGAACCTGTACACATATCCAAGACTTTGACAGGGAGATTTCCTATATAGGAAACAATCTTCTCCACCAGCAATTCCGTTTCCGGTCTGGGAATCAGTACGTCCTTATTTACAAGAAAATCATAATCCATAAACTGTTGATGTCCTGTAATATATTGAAGTGGAATATGCTTTGTACGCATCCGGACTGCTTCAAAATACTTCTCTGACAAATCTTCATTGACAGACAATTCCGGTCTTAATAACAAATCATGTTTTGTGACATGGAGAATATCTTCTGCCAATAACCAGCTGTCTGTATAACTTTCGATAATGCCTGCATCATCTAATTGTCTGATTGCCTGCGCAATTATATCTTTTACTAAAACTTCCAATTATATCCTGAACCTTCTCTGTCTTTCTTATATTCCTTCGGCAGCGCCTGTTTGTCTAATGATACTGCTTTTCTAGGCGTTCTGCGGATGCCATTATCTTCCAGATACTGTTCCCAGTCAAAAACTGCCTCCACAGCTTCTATTGCCACCTCTATCATATCGTCTGTCGGTTCTTTTGTTGTGATTTTCTGCATCCACATACCGGGCATGCTGAGCCAATGAAATATCTTATTATCAGATGAACCGGCTTTTCTGATAAATTCATAAGATATTCCTGCAATCACAGGCACCAGTAATATTCTGATTGCGTATCTGAGCCAGACAATATCTGTTCTGATGAGAATAAATAAAATAATGCTGATAATCAGAACCACCAACAGAAAACTTGTGCCGCATCTTTTATGGTATCTTGAACTTTTTCTGACATTATCAACGGTTAAAATATGACCGTTTTCAATACAATTAATACACTTATGCTCCGCACCATGATACATGAATGTTCTTTTAATGTCATTCATCAGTGAAATCAAAAAAAGGTATCCGAGAAATAGAAGAATCTTTACGATTCCCTCAATTACAGGTACATGTGCAGGCATAACCCACGATACATATCTTTCCATAATGTCTGCTATAAAAAGTGGAAGTACCATAAACAAACCAATGGCAATAATGATAGAAAGCACAACTGTAAATCCCATAATTACCTTTTCTGCCTTATCGCCAAATTTATCAATGAGCCACTGTTCTAATTTGTCAGGCTCCTCGGAATAATCCGATTCATCATCAAAAAACTTTGCCGAAAAAGTCAGGGTTTTAATGCCTAAAACCAAAGAATCAATAAAGCTAAAGATACCTCTTATAAAAGGTAATCCAAAGAACCTGCATTTGCCGGTTATCCCTTTATACTTCTGTTTATCTACAACAACAGTACCATCCGACTTTCTCACCGCCACGGCGTACTGCTCCTTGTTTCTCATCATAATTCCTTCCATTACGGCCTGACCACCGATTCCGGACGAACAAAGTTTATTATTTTTCATCTTTTGCCTCCTAATCTCTTAATCAGAAGTACTTGTACTCTCATTAGAAATACAAATCAGTTTCCTATAAATCGAAAATAGGTTGAGAATCTCTTCCCAACCTGTTATCCTCAAAAAAATTATTTGATACCATATTTCTTATTAAACTTATCAATTCTTCCACGTGCTGCAACAGCTTTCTGTTGACCGGTGTAGAATGGATGACATGCTGAACAAATTTCAACATGAAGTTCTTTTTTTGTTGAACCTGTTACGAATGTGTTACCACAGTTACATGTAACGGTTGCTTCCTGGTAATCTGGATGGATTCCTTCTCTCATTACATTCACCTCTTTAAATTATTTTATGCTTATTGGCAACGCCAATCCGTTTTCACTCAATAGCCTTGACATTATAGCACAGATGTATTTCAATAGCAAGTATTTTCTCTAAATATTATAATTTGTGCGGATTTTTTTGCCAATTTTTGCAATCTGTTTAGAGCAAAAAATGGAAGTCAAAACAGCCACTAATTTTTTATATTATTTAATTTTACTTCCAAGTAGTCTCTAGTTTTCTTTTATTGTCAACACAATCTTTTAAATATAAGTTTATTAATGTCTGATAAGGTATGCCGGTAACATCTGCCTGTGCTTTAAAATATTGAACAACCTCACTGTTCAGGTTAATTGTAACCTGTCTTTTTAACTGCTTTGCATACGGGTTTTTAACTCCCTTTGAAAAATCATAATTTTCTTTCATAGTAACACCACCTTAAAATTCATAATATTGCTTACTTTCCTGTTTGGTTGCTTTTCTGGATGAAATAATTCTTATGGTATCTCCATTTCTGATGCAATGGCAAACAACGAGCATATTTGCTGCTTTGCTCATTCCCAGCAGAATAAATCTTTGCTCATCCATTGAATGTTCCTCATCACTGATTAAAAGACCATTCTCATCATAAAACACTGTCATTGCCTCTTCGAAAGATATGCCGTGTTTCTGCTTATTTATTTTATTTTTTCTTTCATCCCATTCAAAATTAATGCTGTTTATAATTATATTATAATTATATAATAATTATTTTCAACCTTCTTTTTCAAATTAATTTAATTTTTTATAAATACTTTTGCTACTGGCTTTAATGTTTCAACTAATTTATAACCGATATTCTTCTGCTTTATTGCTTTCTGTCCAATACAAAAAAGATACTTTTCTCTTTTTCATATCATATAATATGTACCTTTTGTCGTTGTATATCCAATTTTTTCGTTATCTCTGATTGCTTTCATAACAAATCTCTCTTTTTATTTCAATCATTAATCATTCGAAAAATACTGCCACCACCATGTATATATAAATGTATAAATATATTTGATTGCAGCACACCTTTTTCCAAAAAGCGAAAAAATAGTGCGGAAACACCTTTATATATCAGTGTTTTCGCACTATATCTTATCATTTATAAAGTATTATAATTTGTGCGGATTTTGCCAATTTTTGCAATAAATTCCTCATTATTTTTTGTTCGGGCAAACAGATTCAGTATCTGCTCTATGGCTTCATCTTTTCTCATACCATTCATTTCTTTTCTTATAATATAAGATGCCCCAAGCTCGTTGGCGTTTAACAGTAAATCTTCTCTTCTGGTGCCTGACTGTGTAATATCAATTGCCGGAAAGATTCTTTTTTCTGACAGCTTTCTATCAAGAACAAGTTCCATATTACCGGTTCCTTTAAACTCTTCATAAACTACATCATCCATTTTACTTCCGGTATTTACCAACGCAGTTGCAAGAATTGTGAGACTTCCTCCTTCACGCATATTTCTTGCCGCACCGAAAAATCTCTTTGGCATATGAAGTGCTGCCGGGTCAAGACCGCCTGATAATGTCCGTCCGCTTGGTGGAACCGTCATATTGTAAGCTCTGGCAAGACGCGTGATACTATCTAACAGTATAAATACATCCTTACCATGCTCCACCAGTCTTTTTGCCCTTTCTATCACCATTTCCGATACACGTTTATGATGTTCCGGAAGTTCATCAAATGTGGAATAGATTACCTCCACATTATCACCTTGTATTGCTTCTTTTATATCCGTTACTTCTTCCGGTCTTTCATCAATTAAAAGGATAATAATTTCCATTTCGGGATTATTTTTCAGAACCGCTTTTGCTGTCTCTTTTAATAAAGTAGTCTTTCCTGCCTTTGGAGGGGAAACGATCATACCACGCTGTCCTTTCCCAATAGGGCTGACAATATCGACGATACGCATAGCTGTACTATGTCCATCTGTCTCAAGATGCAATCTTTCATTTGGAAAAATCGGCGTCAGCTCTTCAAAATTCGGACGGTTCAATACCTTATCCAATGGTTCTCCATTGACCATATCTACATAGTATAATGCGCCAAACTTTTCATTTTCTCTTTTTTCTCTAACCCTGCCGGTTACAAAATCCCCGGTTTTTAAGTGAAATCTTTTTATTTGAGAAGGTGCCACATAGACATCATCCTCCCCGGGCAGATAATTATCACATCTGATAAATCCAAATCCGTCGGGCATAACTTCCAGTATACCTGTTCTGGCAGTTCCGTTCTCCTGTGGAACCTCATCCTTATGTTCTATTGGTTCACCGTGATGCTTTCTTCTGCGCCTGTTAGCATCGCTATTTGTTTTTTGTTCAGATGAAGTTTCATTTGCATCATAATTGGAAAACGCAGATTCATTTTCTCTTTTTTCTCCCTGCTCTTCCAGCTTCTCCTTTTTTTCCATGACTTCACAAATCATATCCACTAACTGCTGTTTTCTCAACGCCGTCACAGATTTGATTCCGTTTACCTTTGCGATTTCTCTTAATTCACTTACCGGCAATGATTGCAATTTTTCTTTCATAAAACTCCTTCCCAACTTCTTTCGTTATTAAAATATAAACTGCTTTCTATGGAAACATAGGGGATTTCCCTTTAGATTATACTAGGATAATTAGATATTTCTAAATTTCTATTATATTAACACATTCTTTTAAAAAATAATAGTGTTAATTTTTAAACTATGCTATACTAAATGACAGTGGAAAACTGTACACGATTGGAGGATAAAAATGACTACGGACGAAAAAGCATTAAAATTACATGAAGAATTAACCGGTAAATTAAGTACAGAGGCAAAATGCCATGTAAAATCCCGTGAAGATTTAGCGCTGGCATATACTCCCGGTGTTGCACAACCTTGCAGGGAAATCGCAGAAAATCCGGAGAATGTCTATAAATATACATGGAAAGCGAATACAATCGCTGTCGTATCTGATGGCAGCGCTGTTCTCGGTCTTGGAAATATCGGACCGGAAGCTGCTATGCCGGTTATGGAAGGCAAAGCTGTACTGTTTAAAGAATTTGGAGGCGTAAATGCAGTTCCTATCTGTCTGGATACCCAGGACCCTGATGAAATTGTTGATACGGTAGTCCGTATTGCTCCAGGCTTTGGAGGCATTAATCTTGAAGATATTTCAGCGCCAAGATGCTTTGAGATAGAAAACAGATTAAAAGAAAAGCTGAACATTCCGGTATTCCATGACGACCAGCACGGTACTGCGATTGTTGTTTTAGCCGGTATTATTAATGCGCTTAAAGTTGTCCAAAAGAAAAAAGAAAATTGCAGGGTAGTAATTAATGGCGATGGTTCCGCAGGCATCGCAATCAGTAAACTACTTTTAAAATATGGCTTTGAGGATATTATTATCTGTGGATTATATGGAATCTTATCTAAAAATATTAATGACTTAAACTGGGCGCAGAGAGAAATGGCGGAAGTTACAAACCTTACCGGAATGAATGGCAGTCTGGCAGATGCATTGCAGGGAGCTGATATATTTATTGGTGTGTCTGTTCCAAATATGGTTACCCCGGAGATGGTTAAGAGTATGAACAGAGATGCTATTATATTCGCTATGGCAAATCCCGTTCCTGAAATTATGCCTGATGCGGCAAAAAGCGCCGGCGCAAGAGTTGTCGGAACCGGACGGTCTGATTTTCCAAATCAGGTCAACAATGTGGTGGCTTTTCCCGGTATTTTCAAGGGAGCCTTGGAAGGACGTGCAAAACAGATTACGGAAGAGATGAAACTAGCTGCTGCTCTTGCGATTGCATCTCTTATACCGGATAAAGAATTAAACGAAGAAAACATTTTACCGGAAGCATTTAACCCGGATGTAGCTGATGCAGTGTGTGAGGCAGTAAAACGCTACATCTAAAGAATAGGAGGTGGTCAGATTGAATTATGCTGAAATCAAGACCTATGATGTAGCAAACGGTCCGGGTATCAGAATTTCATTATTTGTCAGCGGCTGCAGCCACCGCTGCCCCGGATGTTTTAATGAACAGGCATGGGATTTTAATTATGGAAAAGTTTTTAATAACAAAACCATTGATTATATTATTGATACCTTAAATTTCGGCGCCTACGCAGGCGTGACTTTTCTAGGGGGTGAACCGTTAGAATTAGTCAATCAGCGGGGACTGCTCCCACTTGCCAAAAAAATAAAAGAAACCTATCCGGACAAAACAATCTGGTGTTTTACCGGTTATGAATTTGAAAAAGATATTATGGCACACATGTATAAAGAATGGGAGGAGACAAGGGAACTCCTCTCTTATATTGACGTTCTCGTGGACGGTCCGTTCATTGAGGCATTGAAAAATCCTGCTCTTGTCTTCAGAGGTTCTGAAAATCAAAGACTGATTAAAATCCCTGAAACTTTGGAGAGTGGAAAAATCGTACTGTGGGAAAAGCAATTATAAACATTATTATCTAATATAAACCAATTCTACAACGGAGGAAATCATATGAATATTAAAAAATTAAACAAAAATGCTACGATACCAACATATGGCTCGGAATATGCCGCCGGCGCAGATTTATACGCGTGTATTGATGAAGCTGTTACCATCAGACCCGGTGAAACTGCATTTATCGGTACCGGCATCGCCATGGAAATTCCAATGGGATATGCCGGGTTTGTTTATGCACGAAGTGGTCTCTCATGCAAAAAGGGACTTGCTCCGGCAAACAAGGTCGGAGTGGTTGATGCAGATTACCGGGGCGAGATAACTGTTGCACTGTATAACCATGGTTCAGAAGATAGAGTTGTTGAGCCAAATGAAAGAATTGCCCAAATGGTAATTGCCCCATTTCTGAAAGTTGATTTTCAGGAAGTAGATAAATTGTCTGACACGGTCAGGGGCATAGGCGGGTTCGGTTCTACCGGCAGCAAATAAAAGAAACATACATCATTTATTTTTTCTTTTTTCCCATGACAATATCAATTAATCTTGCCAGGGGCTCTGCTGCATTTCTCTCTTCCTGATATGTGTTAGTCTGGGCTCCTACTTCTATTAACATGGACTGTTTACATAAATCAAGGTTATATTTATAGGCGTTTACATAATTGTGTCTTGCAAAGCCCGGATAATATGCCTCTGCGTTTACCTTCATTTGAAGCGCCAGAGCAAGATTTTCATATAAATACGGATTATACAGATAATCAATATCACCCGTAGTTTTAAATCGGGACATACCATTAAAAAACATAACCTGCGCAGTGCTTTTTCCATTTACTTCCGTCACCAGCCGGGTGTTTTCATTGACACCGTCTCTATGTATATCCAGAATCAAACTGATGGACGGATATTTCTTTAATATTTTCTTTACCCCCGCTCTGGACTGGTCGTATGCTTCATTTCTATCTAATTGACCATTCACAATATCATAGGTAGATTTATCATGTATGACATTATACCCAAACTGTTCTTCTAATATTTCTGCAAGTCTTTCTCCCACTCCTACAATCGTTGTTGATTCATTTCCGTTGCTGTTACAAAACTCCTCTTGGGAATGGGTATGATAAATCAGTATTTGAGGTTTTTTACTGCTTCCTTTGATTCTGAATTTTTCAGACATTGCGGTCTTAATCGGCATATCACTTTCTTTGATGGAAGTGGCGGCTGTCACAATATAAAATTTATTGATAACACTTTCAAAACTTCCGAGGTTATCTGCCGTATACAGTTTTCCTGTTACTTTTGGCATTGGGACGATAACCTTTGCTGCAGTTTTGACAGCTTTTTCTTTTTTCTTTTTATTTGTTGTCTGCGGTTTTGCCTCTGTCGTCTCTTCTTTTGTATATCCGGCATTTTCATATATTAAATTAATAACCTGATTATATCCCGGGTCACTGGTGTCATAAGTGTATTCGCTGCGAGCCAGATATTCAGACACAATCTGGTCTAATACTTTTTTCTTTGCTGTTTCAGTCAGGGTACTATGATTTTCAATATACAACATATATCTGCTCATCACACTTCCGTTTTCAACAATTTCTTTTGCCAGCATTTTTGATGTATCACTGACTACCTGATTGCCGACTTCTCCGGCTTTGTCGGCTGTGATTAAATTTACGCACTTAATTGCAATATACAGGCATAAAACAATAATCATTCCCTTCATTACCGTCTGAATCAATGGTTGGGAAATTGCCAAATCAGGAAACATTATTCGATTTGTATTTTTTCTAATTCCTCTTTGCACCGAAATACCTCACCTTTGTCCCACTTATATAATATATGTGAGATATTTCTACATTAGAACAAGGCTTGTCTGCAAAATTCATTAATTCCATGTGCTAACGTTGTACTAAGGTTTTCAACAATTTCATCCACGTCTTTTGGAGTGACAAACATCTGCTCTGTCTCTTCAGAAAGCAGCTCCTCAAACAGCTGATATTTTTCCTCTCTTGTATAATCACTAAATAAACCGGCAACAGCGTTGTTATTTGTTCTTGATAAAATATTCAGAAGATTTTCCATCGTGTCATTGACAATGGTAGCTCCACTTACTACCATAGGCACGCCTATTGCAATTACCTTTTTGCCAAGGCTTTCTTTATTTAAGCCTTTTCTGCGATTTCCTATCCCGGCGCCGGGAGTAATTCCGGTATCTGTGATTTGTATCGTTGTGGTGATTCTTCTCACGTTTCTTGCAGCCAACGAATCTATCGCTATCACAATGTCCGGTTGAACTTCACCAACAATTCCTTTTATAATATCAAATGTTTCCATCCCGGTCTGCGCCAACACACCGGGCGCGATACAATAAACTTTTTGTCCGGGCAGTATTTCCTCCACGGTTCGGGGACCAAGTGCATCCGGAGTTGCCAGTTTGTTCCCCAGCCCTGCCACAAGTACCGATTTTACATTATCCGGCTTTATTATCTTTGATAAATGTCCGGCAAGCTCGTGCGCAATCATTTTTCGCTCCGCCTCTTCCGGATTTCTCAATATTCTCGATTCCATAGTAATATATCTGCCTATCGGTTTGCCCATGGCATCAGCTCCCTCTTCACTGACAATATCTACAATTGTGGTGTCCATATTGATTTTTTTGTCAAAACTGTTTCTTATCTCCACACCTTTGATTTCAACATTTTGCTCAAACCTTTCCCGCTCTTCCAACGCCAAATCTGTATAAATGCTCTTTATTTCTGTATGCTCTTTTTGATTACAATCGAAATCCGTATCGCTTTTTTTCATTCTCCAACTCCTTTTTCCTTATGCAGTATCGTTTTTCCGCATTGATTTTTTTTCAGTGTTATATCTTTTTTATTTACTTCATTAATTTAGTATTGACAATATCCATCATTTCTACTAAAATATTTTTTGATGTCTGCGTCATAGTCCGCATATTCCAAAGGACGCAGACTGTGAAACAGATTTCCAATCTCTCTCAACGGAAATCAAATTTTATTTTATCGCGGAGGTAAAAAAGATGGCTAATATTAAGTCAGCAAAGAAAAGAATTTTAGTTAATCAGACAAAATACGAAAGAAACAAAGGCATCAAATCAGCTGTTAAAACAACAATTAAAAAAGTGGAATCAGCTGTAGCCGCAAACGATAAGGCGGCTGCCGAGGAAGCATTAAAGGCAGCTACAAAGGCTATCTCAATGGCAGGTTCTAAAGGAATTTATCATAAGAACAATGTTGCCAGAAAAATTTCCAGATTAACAAAATTAGTTAACAACATGGCATAATGCAAAAGAGAAGATGAAATCATTCATCTTCTCTTTATTTTTACTCCTATTTTCTGATAGAAATTTATAATTATACTTTGCGGCTGTATTTTACAAGAAGCATCTCCACTCCGATATGCTCATCTAACATGCCTTTTTTAATCAATTCTTCTGTTTGTACACTTTCTTCTAATGCGTTCTTCAATTCTTCCACAGAAAAATTTCTGCTTTGACTGATACTTTTTCCGGCAATAAATCCCTGAACTCCCATAGCATCAGCGATTTGATTTTTCCCCATACCTCTTGCCGACAAATCTTTTGCCTGCAATATCAGATGAAACTGTCTGGCTAACATAAAGAGAATACGCATTGGCGGCTCCTTCTCTGCTATCAGCTCATAGTAACAATCCAATGTTTTCTTTTGGTTTTTGACGGAGATTGCATCTACCATATCAAAAATTCGAACATTGAGCTGTTTAATGCAAACTGCATCTATATCCTCTTTTGCTATGACTTCTTTCTTTAAGTCATAGCTGATTAGTTTTTCTATTTCTTTAGACAGCACTTCCATGTCAGTGCCTGCAATCGTAATCAGATAGGACATATTGGCATTGGTGATTTTCTTTCCGTTATGAGCAAAAATTCTGGCAGCCCACACTGCCAAATCTTTCTCACTCTGCCGGTTAATCTCACAAATATATCCGTTGGCTTTGACAGCTTTGTACATTCTGCTTCGCTTGTCCACATCATGTTCCACAAACAAAAATATGGTACTCTTTGGAATCTTACCCATATATTCAGCAAGCTGCTCGCCGCCACTTTTAAACAATCCCGTGCCTTCCATCACAATCAATCTGTGCTCTGCAAAGAAAGGAAACGTTTCAGCAGTGTCAATGACCTCATTGATGTCAATATTCTTTCCTTCATACATTCCCAAATTCATCGTATCATCACCGGCGATTGCTTTGATGAACTGTTTTTTGTAATTTAACTTCAGATATTCTTCCTCACCGCAAATTAAATACACATTCTTAAATTGTCCTGATTTAATATCTTCTACCAGCGTTTTCATTCTATACCTCTAACTTATCTGTTCCGCAAAGCAGAAAATCTGCAAGCAGACAGGTAATGAAAAAATCATTTTCTATAACATAAATATAACATTTGACAAATTAATGTGCAACACAGGGCAGCGATATTTTCATAGTCTGTCCATTGGTACATATTTTTATTTCTCCACTTTTATCCGTCCTTAAAATCTGACCTCCATTATCTGAAAGCCTTTTCAACGTCTCTTTGCCCGGATGTCCATACAGATTTTGTTTTCCAACGGAAATAATATTATAATCCGGATTAATTTTTTGTAAAAAACTTTCGGAAGTGGAATATTTGGAACCATGATGCGCTACTTTTAAAACTGTATAATGATTTTGCAATTCATCTTTTATATCGGCTTCACACTTTGATGATATATCTCCGGTTAATAACATTGAAAATTTGTGATAGCGTACATCCATAACTGTTGAATAATCATTTCTGCCTTCTGCTTGTGTTGTGATGGCAGGGTATACGCATTTCATCTGCACATCGCCAAACTTCATATATTTTCCTTTTGTGATATACAAAATCTTTACCCCGTGTTCTCTTGCTGTCTGAATCATTCTGTGATATGCCTCATCTTTACACTGTATATCCGGAAGTACCAGATTTTCTACCTCTATTCCTATCCCATCTGATGTCTCCATGATTTCGATTAATCCACTGACATGGTCCTCATCAGCATGCGTCATAACAGCATAATCTATTTTCCTGATACATTGGGATTTAAAAAATGGAATGATTCGGTATTTTCCTACCTGATTGACCGATGTACTGCCTCCATCTATGGTAATTACTTTATGATTGGGCGTTTGAAATATAATTCCATCTCCCTGTCCCACATCAAGGGCGGTAATTACCAACTGATTGCTCTGGGCAAACACTCTGTAAAAAGGAAAATATCCATAAAGCAAACTGTTTAATACAATGACCGTCAATATCAGGGAAACAGGAAACATTATTTTCCCTTTTTTATAATTTACAATATTGATATAATCACATACCCTTATCCCTTTATCTGAAAAATGCATCAGCTTTTTATTTCTCTCATTTAAAAATTTTTTTCTTTTGTGTTCCAAAAACAACAAAACGACAATGATTAACAGATAATAAATAACAATAATGATTTTGTTTGGTTTTCCTACAATTATGTTGGCAAAAGGAAGTTTTAAAGCCATGTTACACATCTTTTCATATAATTCTAATACAAAACTCCCCGGAAATATTGCTGCTCTTGCTACGCCTGCTCCAAAATATGAAAATGCAATTCCCAATACACCTGAAATTACCACAATACTCATAAATGGTACGACAATAATATTTAACAAAAAAGAATATGTTGGTAAAGAAAAATAATGATATGCCACAATCGGGCTCATAAAGATACTGATGTTCAGACTAAACAGTAATGACAGAATAATCTTTTTCTTTACCCGCGCGAAAAGATATTTATATTTATTCTTTGGTTTTCTTTTATCTTTTTCCTGTTTCTCCAACTGTAAAATAAACACAATTTTTTTCCATATAATAACAATGCTGACAATCGCTGCAAAAGACATTTGAAATCCGGAATGAAAAACAATAAATGGGTTTTCCATCAAAAGAATAATACCTGCAAGGGAAATTGCCGTTAAATAATCATAGCTTCGTCCTATCACCTCCCCAACCAGCTTTAATCCAAACATGACTAACGCCCGAATGGTGGCAACACCCATGCCGGATAATATGCCAAACATGACTACAACAATAATGGAGACAGATGCTGATACCCCAAAACAAAACTTTCTTCGAAACCCTGCATAAAGAAACATTCCAATCATACTGATATGCAGACCACTAATGGCAAGAATATGCGAAATTCCTGATGCCGAATACAATTCTTTTAATTCCATATCCATATCCGATTTGTCTCCGAGCAGTATTCCACTATATATTGAATTTTTATTTTTAAGAACCTTTAAGATTCCCTTTACATTCTGATTGCATATGATATTTATGCGATTTTTAACAGATGTTTTCCATTGATACAATCCCTGTCTTATAGCATCATAACTATCATCTGTAATCTGTATCTGATTTGCAGAGACAGCAGCATAAATTCCTAAAGACATATAATACCTTTTTGAGTCAAAATTTCCCTCATTTCCTGCTGCAGAAAACTGTTTCAGAGAACCGGAAACCTTTACGGTATTTCCTATCCTAAATTTGCTGATGCAGTCCGTATATACAATAAAATGATTTAAAATCTTTCCATTTAAATTCGAATTATGTAAATACACACAAAATCCATACTGTTTCTCTTCAATCCTGCTGATTTTTCCTGTTATCTCAATTTTCTGCTCTTTGAAACGATATACATAATCCTTTTTTTCTATTTCATTATCTGTCAGTAAAAATCCTAAAATACTAAATAAAAAAATCACCACAAATACAGTTCCCTGTTGTTTTGTGATGATTTTTGTAAGAACCAATACGATGGCTATTACGCCCAACAGCCATGTATCATTCATTACAGCTATAAATTCTCCCAGTACAAAAGCCAAAAACGAAATAAAAATTGGTCTCTTTATAACTGTTCTCCTTATTTTGTTTCTATAATATCCAGATTTCTGATAAAAGGATGGGCAAGTGTTATATTACCATACTCCACTGAAGTTTCTCCCCGCACACTCAACTGAACCCTATGCACTTCATCCAGTTCTGATAAAGAGTTTACAATGGAATAAATCACAATTTTTGCCTCCACCTGACTCTGCTCCGTCAAAAAGTTTTCATCAAAGTCTACGTAGCAAATATTATTTGCGGTCACAACACTTAATACCTTGATTTTTGGCGGAATGGTTCTGTAATATCCCTCTTTCTCCGGACCTTTTATTAATTGATTAATGATATATTCTTCTTTTGTTTTATTCCCATAGGAAATATCTTTTAATTCACATTCTTTTAATAAAGTACCACTCTCATTCGCATAATATAAAATAAAATCTGAAGTGGTTTTCGCTTTTTTGCTGCCAATGTCAGAAACAAAATCCGATTCCCGCATGGCATTTAAGTATTTTCCATCTTTTCCCTTACATGGCTGATTATTCACAGTAAACAAAACATAATCCACATCTTTCATCTGTATTAATGTCAATACTACTGCCGCCCTGCACAACAGCTCTTTTTTCGCATTTAAGTCATAATAACTTTCATCGAAGTCAATTTTGGCAATTCCGTCAACAATACTATACCCCTTAACAGATATACCGTTTGGAATAGCGCTCATATGCTTGGGATTCTCACCTGCTGTTGTCAATCTGCCAAGCAGTTCATTCAGCAGTTTTTCACCTTCGGTATTTTTGTTCTCGTATTGTTCCGCAGCCAGTTTGACACCATCGTCTGATATGTAATAAACTGCTACTTCCGGCTGATTATCATTATCGTTATTTTTACATCCTGTACAACATATAATTAATACCATACATATTATTATATTGAATAATATTGGACTTTTTTTCATATACATACCCTTCTATGCAATATACTTCAACGGAATTCTGACAATAAATGTGGTTCCTTCCCCTTCTTTACTGTGAATCTTAATTGAACCATGGTGTTTTAATACAATATCTTTTGTGATAGCCAGACCCAGCCCCGTTCCACCGGTCTGCCGCGCCCGGGCTTTATCCACTCTGAAAAATCTCTCAAATACTCTCTCCTGATCCTCTTCGGAAATACCGATACCGGTATCAATTACTTTCAGATAGAAATATTGATGATCCGAATTCAGAGATACTGTAACCGTACCGTCTGTATTATTATATTTGATTGCGTTCTCCACCAGATTGGTTGCTACACTGGCAAACTTTAACTCATCTACATCAGCGATAATCGGTCTGAAACTCTCAAAAATCAGTTCGATATTTTTATTTTCCGCAATCGGCTTTAACCTCTTTAATACCGTTTCCAGTATTTCGTTTATATTTACGGAAGAAATATTAATTTCTACATCTGTCTTTTCCATTTTGACCAAATCCAGCAGATCCGTTATAATTTCACTTTCTCTATCAATTTCTTTACAAATATCCTGCAGAAATTCCTGATATAATTCTTCAGGAACCCCCTGATTGCCAAGCAGGGATTCTGCCAATACCTTCATAGATGTCAATGGTGTCTTTAATTCGTGAGAAACATTTGAGACAAATTCCTGTCTGGACTGATCCTGCATGTTCATTCGTTCTACAAGTTTACTGAACTCTTCACTGATTTCTGCCACCTCGGAATATTCTTTTCCCTGATACTGCTCTTCCATTTGCCCTAACGTAATTTTTTCAATCGCTTCATGCATCTTCTTAATCGGTCTGTTAAACAGCACAGAACATCCCCATGCCATAATCAGTGCAAATATAATTATCAGCGTATCGGCTATCATTACATACCGTCCTACTGCATCTTTATACAGTAAAACATCATCCATGGAATAATGTATGTATAATGCACCTACGATACTGGAAGTTTTGCCGCCATCTGCAGTTGGTGCGGCGATAGTCAGAGGCTCGGCAAATTCCACATAGTTTTCTTTTTCATTTTCTATGAAAATATTTTTACCATCAATACTTTTTATTACATTTTCTGAAATACTGGTTTTTCCAATTTCACTTTTTTCCGTATCGGTGACAACGGTATATTGATTATTAATTACCTGAATTCTGCAGTTATACTCCCCGGATAATTGCGCTATCTGCGTATCGACAACCTGTGATTCATTATTTTGATCTAAATAGCCCTCACTGATAATACTGTTTTTCAGCATTGTGTTATTAATCTTAAACCGGTCTATTTTTTTTTCAATGTAGTTATGTACGGAAACCTGATAAATAAATACACTGCAGATAAGAACCGGCAGAATAATAAGAAGTGCCACAATAATAAACACTTTGAATTTCAGACTTTTTATAAAATTTATTATTTGTGCTGCTAATTTTTTTTTCATTTATCTATCCTTGGAAATAATATCCCATTCCCCATTTTGTATGAACATACTCCGGCTTTGCCGGATTTTCCTCTATCTTTTCCCTCAATCTTCTTACATTAACATCAACCGTTCTGGCATCTCCCGGATATTTGGAACCCCAGATTAAAGTCAGTAACTGTTCTCTCGAATAAATCTTGCCCGGATTCTCTGCCAGTAATCTTAAAATATCAAATTCTTTTACTGTCAGCTTTATCTCATTGTCATCTATGTATAATCTTTTGGCTTCAATATCCAACTTCATCTTTCCGGAAGTAATAATCTTCGGCGTCGCCGGAGTAACCGTTGCCTTTCTTTTATTTCTCCGGACAATCGCCTTTATTCTGGCTTTGACTTCAAGAATATTAAAAGGCTTTGTAATATAATCATCTGCACCATATTCCAGACCTAAAATCTTGTCCATGTCCTCGCCTTTCGCAGTAAGCATCACAATAGGCATATCAGAAAACTCCCTAATCTGCTGACACACTTCATATCCGTTATATACAGGAAGCATCAAATCGAGCAGCATAATATCATATTCGTTTTCTTTTGCCATATTCACAGCTTCCTGTCCGTCATACGCACAATCCACTTCATAACCTTCCTGTTCCAAACTGAATTTCAGCCCTTTTACTATTAATTTTTCATCATCTACTACCAAAGCCTTCATGTTATTCCCTTTCTACTTTATTGTAATTAAATCCTCTATGTTGGCATAGGTGGCATCCCCAATGCCTGAAACATTCTTTATGTCTTCTTTGGAAGAAAATAATCCATTCTCCTCCCGGTAGGTTATAATGGCTGCAGCCTTTGATTGTCCTATTCCCGGCAGCCGGGTCAATGTATCCTTATCTGCAGTATTAATATTTACCAGATCCGTTTGCATGTCATTCCCCTGACTGCTATGGATTTCCGTCTGATTGTCCTGATATTCTTTTGTCGTCATAACATAAATATTTTGCGCGTCAGTTACAGTTTCTGCCAGATTTATGGCATCTTTTTTTGCTTTTGCAGTCATTCCGCCTGCCATATTAATTGCCTGATATATCCTGTCTCCCTGTTTTAATGTATATACCCCCGGTCTTTTTACCGCTCCATTGACATATACAACAATCTGTCCGGATATGGC
Source organism: uncultured Lachnospiraceae bacterium (assembly GCA_947625755.1). Lineage (GTDB taxonomy): Bacteria > Bacillota > Clostridia > Lachnospirales > Lachnospiraceae > Eubacterium_G. The sequence continues at coordinate 36,672 of CANQPJ010000003.1, forward strand.
AGCGGTTGTATCGCTTTCCCCAGCCTTCTCCTTTGGGGATAATGCAGATACTGCTTCCTCATCCGGTAAAGATACCTCGGTATTATCATTGCAGGCTGTAAAGCCGCAACAGACAGATAGGATTAACATAACTCCAAGTATAAAATTCTTACTCATTCATTCTCCTCTCGGAGTTTCCCCTATGAATGCATATTATAATTGTACAAGATAAATTTCCACTTATCAACATACTTTTTTAACCTTTTTGAAACATTTACTTATGAAAAATAAAAATTCCGATAATAGATACCAGTGCACCAATTACTTTTTTCCACTCAAACGGAACTTTTTCCACACCAAAAAGCCCAAAAACCTCTATTAAATAAGCCACAATAATCTGTGATACCACAATCAGAAGGACAGCCTGTGCCGGTCCCAGCGCATCCATACTTTTAATTACAGTCAGTGTAATAAATGCTCCGATAACGCCCCCTAAAAGCATATATTTATTCTCAATATGAAACATTCCTGTAACATTTTGTTTTCCTGTAACAAACCATGCTATGATGCAAACAAAGAAGGCAGTAAGCTGAACCCACGAATTAGCTGCCCATAAGCTACTGCTCTTTGTTACTCCTGTATTAAAAACACCTTGAATGCTCATTAATGCTCCTGAAATCAATGCAATAATAAATCCCCACATATTTGCGCCTCCTAAAATAATCTTTTCCTTTAGAATTTACAAATATTTTCTATTTATACAATTATTTCATAGAAAAAAGATGGGGAATTTTAATACAAAACGCGAGAAACCGACAAAATGGATTTCTCGCGTAAACAAATACTTTTATTTTTTTTCCGGTAAAATCGAATATGCAATATTTATGGCATGGTCGGCAATTCTCTCAAGACCAATTACCAAATCCGTAAAAATAAGACCTGCTTCAATGGAACATTTCTGTTCTGCCATTCTCCTAACATGGGATTCCTGAAAATCAATCTGCATCTGATCGATTGTATCTTCCAATTTGTTAATTTCATTAAATGCAGATTTATCCATTGTCATAAAGATATGAATTGCTTTGTCAAAGATTTCAGCAACCTTTTTATACATATCGATAATTTCCTTTTTTCCTTCTTTAGAAAACTTGATATGTGTATTTTCTTCCTTCATGGCATCTTCAAGAATATTGACTGCATGATCACCAATACGCTCTATATCAATAACCACATGGAACAATCCTCCCAACCGTTTTTTATCCTGAATCGGAATATCATACTGATTTGCCTTTACCATATATTCTGTAATTCTATGGCTTAAATAGTCAATATATTTCTCTCTGGCTAAAATTTTCTCTTTTTCTCCTTTGTTTCCCTGAAGCAGCGCCATCATGGAGGCATTAAGATTTTCCTTTACCATATCAGCCATTCTGGAAATTTCATTGACAACCTCGACAATTACTACAGACGGAGTCTGGGTACCGGTACTGCCGATATATTTTAATGTCATTACATCATCCTCGCTATCCTCCTGTCCCCTTGCATGGATAACTTTCTTGGAAAGCTTCAGCAGCAGACCGGAACACGGCAGAAGAATGATACACTGAAATGTTTTAAAAATAGTATCTGCATTGGCAACAAACCGTTTATCTGATGAACTGATGGAATTTACGAAATCAATCAGATATTTCTGTGCAGGCGTAGATAAAATAACTGATATTACAACTAGTCCCACCACGTTAAACATAACATGGATAAATGCTGTTCTCTTGGCATTTCGGCTGGTTCCAATGGAAGCCATAACTGCGGGAGCGCAGGAACCGATATTCGCACCTAATATAAAATACAAACATGTCAGATGAGAAACGAGTGGTTCCCCTGAACCTAAACTAATCCCTGCCAAAAGCACAAGCACGCTGACTGTAACAGAAGAACTCTGTACAATCATGGTTAAAATCAGGCCCGTAAGAACTGCTACCAGCGGATTATCCATCATTTGAAAGATTTCCTGAATGACCTGGTACCCTGCTAATCCCTGTAAGGCGTCGGTCATCAGATTAATTCCCTGAAATAATGCGCCAAATCCGAAAATTACTGCTGCAATCTTGCGGATAAGCGGCTTTTTCCCAAACATGATTATCACTGCACCCAGAAAGATAATAAAAGGTGCAACCGCAGTCAGTTTTAAGGAAACCAGCTGGGAAGTAATCGTGGTACCTATATTTGCACCAAAGGTAAGACCAATGGATTTCTCCAATGTGAGAATTCCTGCATTAACAAAACCGACCTCCATCACAGTTGTAGCGCCGGAAGATTGAATGAAAGCTGTAAACAATGCACCGAATACAACAGCAATATATTTATTCTTTGTGCACCGGTCAAGAAAAGTTCTTAATTTTTCTCCAGCCGCCTGTTGCAGATTTTCACTCATGTACTTCATGCCAAAAAGGAATAAAGCAAGTCCGCTAAGCAATGATATAACCATCTCGTACATAATTCGATTTTCTCCTAATTATTATATGTTTTTATAATTGCTCAAGTTTTTCTTAACACACCATAACAGACCTATGTAAAGTCTATGTAAAATTTTAACATAGATTTTACCTTTATACTAGCTTAATATTTTTATAAGGATTCTCTTAAAATTTTAATCATCTCATCCACATGCTCTCTTGTAATTATCAACGGCGGAAGCATTCTTAAAACATTGCCTCCTGCAGAAATAATAAGCAATCCCCGGTCAATGGCTCTGCCTATTGTTTCACTTACCGGCGTAGTAAGCACCAATCCCTGCATCAGACCCTTTCCGCGTCTTGCCGCAACATTATCAAATTCATGGACAATCTTTTCTAATTTTTTTTCTAAATATACACTTATTTCATTAACGTGTGCAGGAATATGATTTTTTTCGTATAAATCAAACACTTTGCTGACTGCTGCCGTAACCAAGGGATTTCCTCCATAAGTCGTGCCATGGTCTCCCGGAACCAAAACGTCACAACATTTTTCTCCTGCGACAAATGCTCCTACCGGAACACCACATCCCAACGCCTTTGCACATGTAATAATGTCCGGTTTTATATTATAATTCTGAAAAGCAAACATTTTTCCGGTTCTGCCCATGCCGCACTGGATTTCATCACAAATCATCAGAATATCATTCTCGCTGCATATGTTCCGGATACCTTCCATAAATTCTTTCTCTGCCGGAAAAATTCCTCCTTCACCCTGCACCGGTTCTAAAATAATGGCGCAAGTTTTTTCATTAACCAATGCTTTCACGCTGTCCAGATTGTTGTATTCGGCAAACCTGACTCCTTCTATCATTGGTCCAAAAGGCTTTTGATAATTAACATTCCCGGTCACTGCTAAAGAACCCATGGTTCTGCCATGAAAAGACTGCTTCATCGCTATGATTTCATGTCCTGCATGTCCGTCTCTGTTATAAGCGTAGCGTTTTGCCATCTTTAAAGCGCCCTCAACAGCCTCTGCGCCACTGTTTGTAAAAAAAGCCTTGTTCAGACCTGATGCACGAACCAGTTTTTCTGCCGCCTCTACGGCAGGTGTATTATAAAACAAATTTGATGTATGTATGATCTTTTCCATCTGCGTTTTCAGCGCTTCAACATATTCTTCATTGCCATATCCAAGACTTGCCACTCCGATACCTGATGCAAAGTCTAAATACTTCTTCCCATTCACATCATATACATATACCCCCTTGGCTTTGTCAATGACAACGTTAAAGCGATTATATGTATGCACCAGATACTGCTCTGCCTTCTCCATATATTCCATCCCGGACCTCCTCTATCCTCTTTCGCGTTCTCAATCTTTCTTTTTGTTCATCTCCACATGTGTATAGAACTTTTCCTGTTCATCGCCCAGTATTGCAGTTCCAATACCCTTATTTGTAAATATCTCAAGCAGAATACTATGTGGAATACGACCATCTAATATATGCACACGGGAAACACCGTTTTTAATTGCATCCATACAGTTTTTAATCTTTGGCAGCATCCCGCCTGCTATAATTCCCTGATGAATAAGCTCCTGCGCCTCTGTGACTGTCATTTCAGATATAACGGAATCTGCATCATCCGCATTTACATATACTCCTTCCGTATCCGTTAAAAATGCCAGTTTTTCTGCCTTTACAGCCTCTGCTATAGCACTCGCGGCATCATCTGCATTAATGTTATAGCCATGGAAATTTTCATCCAGTCCAATAGGACATACAATTGGCAGAAAATCCTTCTCCAACAAATCTAATAAAATATCTGCATTAACCTCTGTGACTTCTCCTACATATCCAATATCCCCGGCATCCGCAGTTTTCTTTTTTACAGTCAACAGATTTCCGTCTTTACCACTGATTCCGATTGCTCTTACTCCCAGTTTTTGTACAATCTGAACCAATTTTTTATTTACGCTGTTTAATACCATCTCGGCTGCATCTAATGTTTCTTCATCCGTAACACGAAGTCCGTTGACAAACTTGGTATCCATGCCAAGACGATTTATATGTCTGCTGATTGCCTTTCCTCCGCCATGGACAATAATAGGCTTAAATCCAACCAGCTTCAACAGTGTAATATCCTGTATAACACTTTCCATGAAATCATCATCCAGCATAGCGCTTCCGCCATACTTTACTACAATAATCTTTCGGTTAAATCTTTGGATATAAGGCAGCGCCTCAATCAGCACATCTCCCTTTTCTATCCATTTTTCCATATTCAGGTTTTCCTGTCCCTTCATTAACATTTTATCTTCCTCTTTCTTTTAACTTCTATAATCGGCATTAATACTTACATATTCATGAGTCAGGTCACATCCCCATGCGGTTGCACTGCATTCGCCCATTTTCATGTCACAAACAGCTGTTACTTCATCTTCCGACAAAATTTCCGTTGCCCTTTCTTCGCTGTAATCTGCAGCCATACCGTTTTCTACTATTTTCAGCCTGCCGGCTTTACTCTCAAAATAAATATCTACAAGATCCGGATTAAATTCTGCCTTGGAATATCCCAGTGCGCAAAGTATTCTTCCCCAATTTGCATCATGTCCATAAATAGCGGCTTTCGTGAGACTGGAAGTCACAACGGATTTTGCCAATACTGCCGCCTGCTCTTTACTTTTCGCACCGATTACCTTTACTTCAAACAATGCAGTTGCACCCTCACCGTCTCCGGCAATCTTTTTACATAAAAATTCATTAACCGCATGCAGGGCTTTCACAAACTCATAATAATCCTCATTTTTTTCGGTAATCTTTGGATTTTCTGCCATACCGTTTGCAAGAAGTAAAACAGTATCATTGGTAGAAGTGTCCCCATCTACCGATACCATATTAAATGTATCTTTAATATCTTCCTTCAATGCTTCTGTGAGAAGTTCCTTGGATATGTTTACATCCGTCATGACAAAACCTAACATGGTACACATATTGGGATGAATCATACCGGAGCCTTTACACATTCCGCCGATTCTCACCGTATGGTCACCGATTTTGAATGAATAGGCGATTTCCTTTGGTACGGTATCCGTCGTCATAATGGCAAGCGCTGCATCATGTCCGCCGGACAAATCTGCGTTAAGATTTGAAGAAAGCATCTTAATTCCCTCTGTTATTTTGTCCATTGGAAGCTGTGCCCCGATTACACCTGTAGATGCGACAAGAATCTGCTTTTTTTCTATATTTAATGTATCAGCTGTCACTTCAGCCATATTTTCACAATACTGCATTCCCTTTTGACCTGTACACGCATTGGCTACGCCGCTATTGCAAATAACCGCATGGACTGCATTGCTGCTGTCCACAATATGCATATCCCATTTCACCGGAGCAGCTTTTACCTGATTGGTTGTAAATGTACCTGCCGCCACGCATGGCGCTTCACTATATATCATTGCCATATCTTTTTTGTCTGTGCTGCCTTCTTTGATACCGGCACGCAGACCCGCTGCCTGAAATCCTTTGGGAGCAGTCACCCCGCCGTTTATCTTATCCATTATACCATAACCTCCAATAGAATAAATTAAAATACATTTTTAAGGAAACATTGGAATCTGACTGATTCCCTCGTTTTCCGGCAATCCAAACATAATATTGAAATTCTGCACTGCCTGTCCTGCCGCTCCTTTTAACAGATTATCCAAAGCCCCCATCATGATAATACGTCCGGTTCTCTCATCTATTTTAAAATTTATATCTACAAAATTGCTTCCTTCTACCCAACGGGTCTGGGGAGTTTCATCCTGATTTAGTACACGGATAAAATATTCATCCCCATAATACTTGTCATAGACATCTTTTACCTCATCATAAGTAACCTGTTTTTTTAAGTTGGCATAAGCTGTAACTAAAATACCTCTCTGCATTGGAACAAGATGCGGTGTAAAATTAATTAACACTTTTTCTCCGGCTGCATATCCTAACTGTTCCTCAATTTCCGGTGTATGCCTGTGTGTGGTAACTCCATAAGCCTTGATGTTTTCATTTACTTCGCAGAACAGGTTGGAAACCTTTGCCCCGCGTCCTGCCCCTGAAGTTCCTGATTTTGCATCTACGATAATGGACTTTAAATCTATCAGCCCTTCTTTTACCATTGGGTAAATGGATAAAATACTACAGGTTGTATAGCATCCCGGATTGGCAACAATTCTGGCATCCCTGACCTGATTTCTGTTAATTTCACACAAACCATAGACAGCTTCATCAATAAACTGCGGGCTTTTATGCGTAATTCCATACCATTTTTCATAGGTTGCCACATCTTTTATCCTAAAGTCTGCGCTCAAATCAATAATCTTTACTTTATTTAATATGTCTTCAGTTACCAAAGAACTGCAAAGTCCCTGCGGGGTAGCTGTAAAAATAACGTCTACCGCTTCTGCCAGCTGCTCCATATTATCATCCAGACATTTTGCATCTATAATCTGAAACATATTTCCAAAAACATCAGAATACTTTTTTTCAACATAACTTCTTGAACCAAACCAGACAACCTCTGCTTCTTTGTGCTGCTGTATCAACCGGACAAGCTCAACACCGGCATATCCCGTCGAACCGATAATACCAACTTTTATCATATTTACCTCCCGGATACTTAAAATATATTACTTATTAATAAAAATACTATCCTGATAATGCTTGTCAATGACAATCATATTGCCTACCTAATGTATTTTAGTCCTTTGTCTGTTAAAATACAAGGTTAGAAATGACTTAACATATGATACATTATTTTTGTATATTATGCAAGTTTTATGCATATTTTTTGTATATTATGCGTTTTTATTTATTTTTTGTTGCATTTTATGCATATATAGTGTATAGTATCAACTGTTGACGTTATGTATAATGAAAGAAATATTTATTTGGAGGATTTGTAAAATGGCAAAGGAAAAAGTTATTTTGGCTTATTCAGGTGGACTTGATACAACAGCTATCATCCCTTGGTTAAAAGAAAACTATGATTATGAGGTTATCTGCTGCTGTATTGACTGTGGACAGGAAGAAGAATTGGACGGACTTGAGGAAAGGGCTAAATATTCAGGCGCTTCTAAACTTTACATAGAAGATATTACAGATGAATTCTGTGATGAATATATTGTTCCTTGTGTTCAGGGCAGCGCAGTATATGAGAATAAATATTTACTTGGTACATCAATGGCAAGACCGGGTATCGCCAAAAGATTGGTTGAGATTGCAAGAAAAGAAGGCGCAACTGCCATCTGCCATGGGGCTACAGGTAAAGGAAACGACCAGATTCGTTTTGAGCTGGGTATTAAAGCTCTCGCGCCTGACATCAAGATTATTGCCGCATGGAGAGATGACAAATGGACAATGGACAGCCGTGAGTCAGAAATTGAATACTGTAAAGCGCATGGTATTGACTTACCATTTTCAGCAGACCAGAGTTACAGTCGTGACAGAAACTTATGGCATATCAGTCATGAAGGTCTGGAACTTGAAGATCCTGCCAACGAGCCGGATTATGAGCATCTTCTGGTGCTTGGTGTTTCTCCGGAAAAAGCGCCGGATGAAAGTGAATATGTTACAATGACCTTTGAAAAAGGTGTTCCAAAATCCGTAAATGGCAAAAACATGAAAGTATCCGATATTATTCGGGAATTAAACAGACTGGGCGGAAAACATGGTATCGGTATTGTCGATATTGTGGAAAACCGTGTTGTTGGCATGAAGTCCCGTGGCGTTTATGAAACTCCGGGTGGAACAATCCTTATGGAAGCTCATGACCAGTTGGAAGAACTGGTACTCGACAGAGCTACAATGGAAGTAAAGAAAGATATGGGTAATAAACTTGCCCAGATTGTATACGAAGGAAAATGGTTTACCCCGCTCCGTGAAGCTGTACAGGCATTTATTGAATCTACACAGGAATACGTCACCGGCGAAGTAAAATTTAAACTTTATAAAGGAAATATTATTAAAGCCGGAACAACTTCTCCATATTCATTGTACAGCGAAAGTCTTGCTTCCTTTACAACCGGTGATTTATATGACCACCATGATGCAGAAGGATTTATCACATTGTTTGGTCTTCCACTCAAAGTAAGGGCAATGATGGAAAAAGAAAACGGAATAGAAAAATAAAACAGATTATGTTAAAACCCGCCTGTCGGAAATGGACAGGCGGGTTTTTATTGCCGCCAGACTGCATGGTCTTTGACAGGCGGTTATTCTTTACACGTTTTTTGTTTTATGATAGAATAAAGAGAATTATGGACAATCTATATTGTCCTTTTTTTGGAGGGTATCATGAAAACAGTTGATATTGTAGTTCCCTGCTACAATGAAGAAGACATGATTGAAATGTTTTATGAAGAATCAGAGAAAATATACCGTGATATTGAAGGGTACGCATTTACATATATTTTTGTAAATGATGGAAGCAGGGACAAGACACACATGCTTTTAAAAAATCTGGCAGAGAAAGACAAGAATGTGAAATATATTTCTTTTTCCAGAAATTTTGGAAAAGAAGCTGCGATATACGCAGGACTCTGCAATACTACTGCAGATTATACGATTGTAATGGATGCTGATTTACAGCATCCTCCCGCACTGGTTCCAAAAATGATTGCTGAAATTGAGAAGGGTTATGACTGCTGTGCAGCCAAAAGAGCGAACAGAAAAGGGGAATCCAAAATCAAAAGTGCTTTTTCAGCTCTTTATTATAAATTCAGTAACCACTTTACGGATATTCATTTAGTACAAAATGCCGTAGATTTTCGAATTATGAGCAGACAGATGGTTCATAATATTGTTAAACTTTCAGAAGTACAGCGTTTTTCAAAAGGAATTTTTGAATGGGTCGGCTTTCGTACCAGCTGGATTCCTTATGAAAATGTAGAGCGTCCTGCAGGCACGACAAAATGGAGTTTTAAAGGATTACTGAAATATGCAGTGACCGGTATCACTTCTTTTTCTATCACACCACTCCGTTTTTTAACCTGCTCCGGACTATGCATTTCATTTCTTGCATTTATATTGATTATATTTACATTAGTCAGAAAACTATTATTTAGTATTGAAGTTTCCGGATATGCTTCTCTTCTGATTGCAGTTCTGTTCATGGGTGGAATTATTGAACTGTCCCTGGGAATTGTAGGTGAATATATTGCGAATATTTATCTTGAGGTAAAGGACAGACCTATCTATATTGTTCAGGATACCAATATAGATACCAATAAAGTTTTAGGAGAAAAAAATGAAGAAAATAGTCATTAAAATGCGGAATTTTTTATTGTCGCATATTAAAAATAAGTCGGTTCAGACACTTATTTCCGGGCTTATCAGTTATGAAATGTTATCTTATATTTTCTTTGGTTTAGGCACATCCATTGTAGATTATGTAGTGTTTTCTATTATTACTGCTGTAGGATGTGATGAACTGATTTCCAATATCATTTCGTCTGTCTGCGCCATTATTTTTGCATATGTAACCAACAAAATCTGGGTATTCAAAAGCAAAACTCATGGTTTTATAGAAGTTTTACAGGAGTTTATAAAATTTACAAATGCCCGTATCGTCACGTTGGTTATGACGGAACTTATCTTATTTGTTTCCAAACTGATTGGCGGTAATCCATACATTGCCAAGGCGGTAGCCATGGTTTTAACAATTATTTTAAATTATATATTTAGTAAACTATTTATTTTTAACAAAAGGAAGGTAACACAAAATGAAAAAAAGGAAACAGAGTAACTTTTCATTTACGAAATGGTGTAGTGATAATAAACTGTATTTCCTCGCTTTTATCTTACCGGTAATTTCAATGTTAGTGGTATATTTAATCAAAGGAGTTTTTCCTTTCGGTGATGAAATGTATCTCCGCAGTGACTGCTATCATCAGTACACACCATACCTTGAAATTTTACAGGATAAATTACGCAGTGGCGGAAGTCTTTTTTACACTTGGAAAATTGGTACAGGCATGAATTTCGTGGCAATCGCTGCTTATTATCTGTCCAGTCCTTTTAATCTGCTTACAATTCTCTGGCCCGGCAAGATGGCTGATTTTGTAAGTTTTTGTATTATAATTAAAATGGGGCTTTCCGGTTTTGCCACAACATATTATTTAACGAAAAAATATAATACCAAAGAAGCAAATACCGTAATATTCAGCATGATTTATGCATTATCGGCTTATTTTGCTGCCTTCAGCTGGAATATTATGTGGCTTGACTGCATGTGGCTGCTGCCATTCATTATTCTTGGTCTGGACAGACTGGTAAATCAAAAAAGATATAAAATGTACTGTATTGCTTTGGCATTGGGCATTTTTTCTAACTACTATATCGGAATCATGCTATGTATTTACAGCGTTATCTATTTTATTTATCTGCTTTGCGTATCAGATTTTAACTCTGACCTTGGTCAGGTAAAAGCCAGATTACTCGCTTTTAAAGACTTTGCAGTATACTCACTGCTTGGAGGCGGGCTTGCAGCCTGTGTTATTCTTCCTGAATACTTTAATATGCTGATGACAAAATCAGCTGATACTTCATTTCCGGGAGCTTTGGAAGAATATTTTTCAATATTATATATGCTGTTCCGCTCTCTTATCTGTATACCGGTGGCAGATTTAAAATATCCACACGACCCTAACATTTATTGTACGGTAGCTGTATTTATCTTAATTCCGCTGTTTTGGATGTGCAAAAAAATCAGTTTGAAGGAACGTGTTGGAAAAACAATGGTTGCCATCATTATGCTGTTAAGTTTCAGCTTCAATATACCAAATTATATCTGGCACGGACTGCATTTTCCAAACAGCCTGCCATGCAGACAATCATTTATATATATATTCCTGCTTGTCACGATGGCATATGAAGCGTTTATCCATTTGCGGGAATTTAAACCGGTACACATTATTGCCTCTGCCGGTGCATCCATTGGATTAATTTTAGTACTGGAAGAATTATTTAGAGACGCAGAATTCTTTAAAGACATGGATATTCAAACCAACATGATAAAGATTGTTTATTTCAGTATTCTGTTTATCGGATTATATGTGTTCCTCTTCTTCTGCTATAAAAAATACCATGATATGAAAGCATTCTTTACTTATTTATTAGTGCTTCTGGTATTCTGCGAGCTGACACTTAACATGTGTGTTACAAGCATCCCAAACACTTCATCCCGCAGCGGTTATTACGAAGCAGTAGACGCATACAAAACGCTTAACAATACTGCTGAAGAAATGGCAAAATCAGAAGGAGTGAATTTTTATAGAACAGAAGGGGAATCTCATGCTACCAGAAATGATGGCGCCCGTTTCGGATATGACAGTATCTCTACTTTTTCATCTGTTGCCTCTGCCGCAATGCAGGATTTTTATGATGAAATCGGTATGCAGACGTCATTTAATGCGTACTCGTATTATGGGCATACACCTCTGACAGCAGCATTATTTTCTATAAAGTATGAGTATACAACAGGCTCCTGTTCTCTTCCAAACAATATGACACTGGCACAACAGCAGCCATATAAAATGACCAACGGTCAAAACACATTAAAATTATACAGGTACAATAATACTCTTCCTCTCGGCTTTATGGTAAACACTACCACGGAGGGAAACTGGGACAAACAATCAGGAAACCCATTTAAAACCCAGAACAATTTTGTGCGTACAGCAATAACAGGCGGCAAAAATATTTTCCATCAGTTAAAATCATCGGCTGTCGGTACATTTACTGCAAATTATGATTTAGAAGCAAAAGATAATGATATACCAAAAGAGACAAAAACATATGATGTCTACTTCTACTGCTCAACAACAGCAGAAAACCTTACTGCTACAGTAACCGGTGGAACAATAACCGGGGAAGATGATGCCAATACTTCATCTACATCGAAAACATTTTCTTCCACAGACCAGAACTATATCTGTCACTTAGGAAATGTAACTGCCGGTTCTACGATTACCGTCAGTTCCGGAGATGGAAAATCAATTTCAACATGCTACGCTTATGCTTTTGATAACGAAGCGTGGGAAGAAGATTTTGCATTATTGAATGCAAATCCTTATATTGTTTCAGAACACAGTGATACTAAAATCAGCGGTACAATGACAGCTGCAAAACAGGGAATCATGTACACATCCATTCCATATGATAAAGGCTGGGATGTTTATGTTGATGGAAACAAAACATCTATCACACCGATTTGTGATGGTGCACTGATTGGCATATTCGTAGATGCAGGTCAGCATGAAATAACATTAAAATATTCACCACGGGGATTAGGCATTGGATGTGCAATTACTATTATCTGTCTGCTGATATTCCTTGGAATAATATTTAAAGATGATATTCGTGAATTTTTATCATCCAAAAACAAAAAACAGAAAAAATAAAAATTATTTCACGATAAAAAAATGGCTTGTGGTCTCTATGTCCACAAGCCATTTTTTTTAGAAGATTTTAAATTACCCTCTTGCTTTACTGCCGCCAGATTTTACATGTTATTACTGTAAATTTCAAGGAAGTTACTGCTCCGGGTACCCTCTGTTTGTTCCGGCAGAATATCTTCCCATTCTGACGTATTAAAGTCATAATCAACTTCCTTTAAAAAGGCATCGTATTCTTTCCTGAAAACATCTTTTTTTTCGTTCTCAATTATCGTTTCTTTGTTTTTGGCTGTTTCATCCTTCATGTAATTATCCACACAATAAATCAAATAATAATTTTTCCCATCCTGTATCACTTTACCGGTTTTTTCTTTCTGGACTTGAAACGCTTCTTTTTCCAGCTTTGTCCGGGCTTCATTTTTCTTTATTATTTTTTCCACAGAATCATCTTCACTCAACTGTTTTGCCTCTTTAGAAAAATCTTTTTTATTGTTATTGACTGCTTTTGCCAAAGATGTCAGTGTGGATTCGATTTCTGCTGCGGAGTGATGGTCGGTAGACATGCGGATATACTGTATTTTTGCTACCCGGGCATCCTCTTCGCTTACATCATCACCTACAGAATCTGTAACATGATTATAAACTTTATCTGCCAGATAATAATTGCTGTATACTGCTGCCACAACATCAAAATCAGAACCAATGTATTCTTTCTCCTCATCACTCAACGATTCATAATACTCCTCTGTTGCGCTGTTAATAATCTTCATATCATCTTTGTCTAATTTTACTCTTTCTGTCTCTGCCATCGCTGAAAGTGTATAAGTTACTGTTATGTCTTCTTTTACCTTATCCATAAGAAAGTCTCTTAAAGAAGTATCTTTATCAACTTTGACATCCCAGTCGATTTTTCCACCTAAATCCCTTTTGTATTTATTTACATAATTCATAAATACTAATTTGTATTCATTATCTGAACATATCAGGTCATCTACCTCAAATATCTCATCACTATGAAGACCTAATATTTTACCAATAATAGGAGTGTCGCTGCTTACTTTGCATCCTGTAAACAATGTGGCGCTTATCATTCCTACCAATCCTAATATGGCTATATTTTTCTTCCTCAAACAGCTCATTCTTCCTCCAACCTACATTCTCATAACGTCTTCCAAGATTGTATTTACATTTTCAGCAATATGCTTCGCAGCATGTTTTACCTGCGCATCTGCTGACTGCATAGCATAACTATAATAGCTGTGTCCGAACATGTCAATATCACTATAACCTGCTCCAAATACCACTGTGTCTTCTTCTGATATTTCAAAGACGTGCTGTACCAGTTCAATCGCGGTTCCCTTCGTCACATACGGACCGGTTATAAATGCCTGATTGGGATTTGCAATGTCTACATTAACTTTTCCTGCCCATCTTGTATATATGTATTCATATGTTTTCTCATCAAATCCTTTTTTTGAACATAGGGTAATCTTGGTAATGTCGCCTTTTTCTCTTAAACTTTCTACAATTACAGGAGTGATTCTCACCTTTTTAAGATATTTTAAAAAGTCATCGCTATGGTCAGATACCATTGCTTCCCTTTCTGTAGAAAATACCAGTCTAATATCTCCGCCAAACTGTTCTTTCTCCATTTCCGTAATCACATCCAAACATGTCAGTCGGTCAATAGGCGTTTTACTAATTACTTTGTCCTCATAAATTATCACACCACCGTCATTACAGATATAAATAAGGCTATTTTGAACTTTTCCAAATAACGGTTTTACTGTGTCATAATTCAGTCCTGTTGCCACAACAAACTTAATATCCTGTTTTAGCAGCTGTGCAATCAATTCTATAGTATCTTCTGATATTTCATTTACACCTTCGTGAATTAATACATCTTCTAATCCGCATACAATAAAATTAATCATTTTGCCTCCTAAACTATCTCCATGTTATTTGATTTTCTTATAAGCTCCTGTGGATTTTTTTCCATATACTTTTTTCCCGGACACCACCCTGTATGCCGCCACCTTATAGTAGTATGTCTTTCCTATGGTAACTTTTTTATTTTTGTAGGATATGGATTTCTTACCCTTGCGGGTTTTAATCTTTTTATATTTTCCTTTTTTTCCGGTCTTTCTATAGACTACATAACCGGTCGCCCCGCTCACTTGATTCCATGATACCTTCACTCCCTTGGAATATCTGGTAAGAACCGGTTTCTTTGGCTTTCCCGGAATAGGAGTTACACTTACCGCTTTTGACCTTGCACTTTTATATTTCTTTCCGTTTACCGTTCTATATGCCTTCACTTTATAACTATATGCACATCCGGTTACCAGTTTAGAATCAATATAACTGTATGATGTTCCTTTTGGCTTGGCAATAACTACATACTTTCCTTCAGCATTTTTCCGGTACACATAATATCCACTGACACCCTCTTCTGCGCTCCAGCTTATTTTCACGGATTTGTAATTTTTTGATTTTGCTGAAACCACCGGTGTCGCAGGATTATATGAGTTGTTAACACAGACTGTAATGGAGCTTACGCCGCCACCGCCTGTATAAGCCCTAATGGTAGTAGTGCCCGCTTTTACCCCTGTAACATTTCCGGAAGAATCAACTGATGCAACTGCCGGATTGTCTGACACATAATAGACTGTCTGCTTGGAAGTATTGGTAATCGGCAGCTTAATTTTTGTACCTTTTACAATATCTTTTTCCTTGTCAGGATTCACATATGTAGATGACACATATCCGGTATAGCTCTTTCCGTTTTTTGTTACTTTAACTTTATACCAGTATGGATTGCTTAACCATGCAACGCAAAAGTTAATGTCTGTCATAACTTCCTTTTGTATGGTAACTCTGGTATTTTTACTTAACGTCGTCAGTGTGCTGTCGTTTGTACTCGGACCTTTTCTTAAATTTACAGTCGAGGTGATATAACCGTTTTTGGTACTGTTTCCCAGTGTAATCTGCGCTGTCTCTGAAGGCATGCTGGTATACACAGGTATAATAAATGTTTTTGCCAGCTTGGATATGCCCATCTCTAAATACGCATCATGTGTGATGGCTGCCTCTGATGCGGCGCCATATATATTTGTCATGTACTGATGCTGGTACAGTCCATAGGTAGAATTTTTATTTACGTTAAATTTTTGATAATATGTAGTAGCCTGTCCACAGTTAATATACGTCGCGCCGATATAGGAAGCCCCGCCGTTAATTGATTTGGCAGGCGTATTCCAAGGTCTGTTGTATGTACTGCCGGAGCTTGCCCATTTCAATCCATTGGCAATAGGATTGGAACTGCTGTACGCCCCTATATTATAAAAATTATAAATACCGGTATATTTTTTTGAATAGTTTCCGCTAACGCTTCCGCTTGCTCCCATTCCTGCATATTTGGAATTTTTTGCAGTTCCAATTTCCTGAATAATCTTTGAAGCAATATAATAAGCACTAACCTTGCTGCTCTTTGCTGCATCCATTATTTGTTTGGAATACAGCGTATCCGTAGACTTGTATTTTCCGGCAGTGGTAATATATCCAATCTTTGTCTTATGCATAAATGAATTGTCCAATATGGCTTCTACCCCTGCCTGGGTTTGATTAGAGGCGTCATAGGACAGCTGTTCAAACATATATATGTGTACATCATTCAAAAAATTTCTCGGGTCCACAAAATAGGCTATTGCATTTTTTGATGCGGTAACCCAGCTGGAACCGTCCTTTGGAATATATGTACCTGTATTTACATTATAATCTCCTGTCTGTGTCGATTTCAAAAATTTGCTGAAATTTTTCTCTATCAGGCTTCTGTCCATTTTATATTCATTGTTAACTACAGTTTTAAACTTAATCCCTGTATTGTATGGAACAAATTTCCAGTTCGGATATTTTTTATGAAGAGTCCGCAGATATGGCTTATAGCTGGATGGAAAACCATTAATACTGGTTTCAAATGCATCTGCCGCGCTGGCAATTTTATTTTTTATAGAGAGTCCGACGCACAAACCCAAAACCATAGCTATCGCCATAGTTATACATATGATGTAATTCTTAATTATCTTTTGTACTCTCATATATCCTCCTTAACGTCTTACTTTAACTCCCTTTGTTCCTCTTTTCCCGATTTTTAATTTCCGAAGCTCGACCTTTTTCCCCTTATATTCTACCACCTCATTATCCCCTACATCAAGAAGGTAAACGTTGGAAACAAAGTCGTTCGGATTTAATTTAATTCCTTTAACACCCAGCGTGGCTTTCTTCATTTCAGGTACTTCCCGGATTGGAAATCTAAGGAAAATCCCATCATTTGTCTGAAGCACAAGTATTTCTCTTGTATATTGCAGTTCTGTTCCATGCATTGTGTTATCCAGCATATCCATCGGATCAAATTCCATTTGCTGCAAATCTAATGGTTCCAAATCATCCGACCCGCCTGTTATCATAACAGGCATATCTATCTCTTCCGGAGCAGCCTCCTTTTCAGATACTCTGGTAATCCTGACGGATACTACTTCATCCTCTTTCCCCAGTTTTGTAGCCGCCATGGTCTTTCGGTTTGTATCAAATTCACTGCCATCCACCAGCTTAATCATTCCGTTTTTCGTTGTGAAAAGCAGCTTTTTATTCTTTATCATCTGAAATGACATCAGAGCCACAATACTTTCACCCTGACTGGAGTAATTTCCAAGGTTGTCAATCGGAACTCCTTTCTCCCTGACCTTTTTGGTAGGAATATTCTGAACCTTAATCTGATGGATATTGCCATTATTCGTAAATATGCAGATACTGTCTGTGTTCATACAATTAAAATAATATTTGTTATCCCGCGTAACAGATTCAATATTCCTATCAAAGGCAGCCGGTTCCAAAAGCTTGGCATATCCGAATTTGTCCTGAACAAAAACAACTTCCTGTTCTACAAAAGCGTTCTCATCATAAACCGCTTCTTCTCCATCCTCAATAACTGTTCTGCGCTTTCTGCCATATTCCTTCCCAATGGCACGCAAATCTTTTATTATGATACGTGTCATGGCACGTTTACTGCCCAGTATTTCCTCATAGTCAGCAATCTGATTGACCAGTTCCTCATATTCTTTTTGAAGCGCCATAATCTCCAATCCGATTAACTTGGCAAGCCTTAAATCAAGAATTGCCTGCGCCTGACGTTCTGTAAAAAAGAGATTCCCCGCTAAAATTTCTGATTCCAGATTTTTAAACTGAATACCGTCTGTCTTACCTTTGACCAGACATTCCTTCACCTGCTTCTGGCTCTGGCATCCTCTGATAATTTCAATAATCAAATCAATAATATTTGTCGCTTTTATCAGACCTTCTTTTATTTCTTTCTGCTCCAGCGCTTTGTTCAGCAGGGTTGTATACTTACGTGTTGCAAGTTCGTATTGGAAATCTACATTATGCTGTATAATTTTTTTCAGCCCCATTACTTCCGGTCTTCCATCTGCAATGGCTAACATATTGACGCCAAATGTATCTTCCAGTTTTGTCTTTTTATAGAGCATATTTTTTAGTTTTTCAACATCTGCTCCTTTTTTCAGTTCCAAAACAATACGGATTCCATCTTTGTCCGATGCATTGGAAATATCTACAATATCATTGGTCTTTTTGGTTTCTACCAAATCAATGATGTCCGAAATACACTTGCCGATACCGGCGCCAATCATTGTATACGGTATTTCCGTAATGACTAATTTGTCTTTTTCCCTGCCTTTTCCTTTTTCAAACACGAATTTTGCGCGAAGTTTAATCTTTCCTGCACCGCTTTCATATATCGCCGGCAGTTCAGATTTATTGGCTACAATTCCTCCGGTTGGAAAATCAGGACCGGGCATGATTTTTATTAATTCTTCTGTGGTAATGCTGTTTTTTTCCATATAGGCAATGACCGCGTCAATAACCTCTCCAAGATTATGGGTAGGTATATTGGTAGTCATGCCTACTGCGATTCCCTCTGCCCCATTCACGAGAAGATTAGGTACTCTTACAGGAAGCACCTGCGGTTCTTTCTCGGTCTCATCAAAATTGGGGATAAAGTCCACTACGTCTTTATTCAAATCTGCAAGATAAACATCCTCTGTAAACTTCTGTAATTTTGCCTCGGTATAACGCATTGCCGCAGCTCCATCGCCCTCAATGGAACCAAAATTTCCATGACCGTCAACCAGCGCCATTCCCTTTTTAAATTCCTGCGCTAATACGACAAGCGTCTCATAAATAGAGCTGTCGCCATGTGGGTGGTATTTACCCATGGTATCGCCGACAATACGCGCAGATTTACGATGTGGTTTGTCATGATTCAGCCCCAGCTGGTCCATGGCATACAACACACGTCTCTGCACCGGTTTGAGTCCATCTCTTGCATCCGGAAGGGCTCTGGCACAAATAACACTCATGGCATAATCAATATAGCTTTTCTGCATTACTTCAGAATACTCTGTTTTAATAATCTGTTCCGCCATTTTTCCCTCCCTAAATATCTAAATCTGCGTCTTTTGCATGCTTATAAATGAAATCACGTCGTGGTGCAACATCACTGCCCATCAGCATACTTGTCACATCTGATGCCAGTCTTGCATCTTCGATTTCTACCTGTTTTAATATTCTGCGTTTTGGGTCAAGAGTCGTCTCCCATAACTGTTCCGGATCCATCTCCCCAAGTCCTTTATACCTCTGTAATGTGAAACCATTATGAGTCTGCCTGTATTTTTCCAGCGCCTTATCGTCATACAAATATTCCCCCTCACCCCGTTTTGGTACCACTTTGTAAAGAGGCGGTGTGGCAATATATACATGTCCATGCGTAATCAACTCCGGCATAAAGCGGTAAAAAAATGTAAGAAGTAACGTGTCAATATGGGACCCATCCACATCTGCATCCGTCATAATGATAATCTTGTGAAATTTTAATTTATCAATATCAAAATCATTTCCATATCCCTCGGAAAATCCACATCCAAAAGCATTAATCATGGTTTTTATTTCTGCATTTGCCAGTACCTTATCCATAGATGCCTTTTCAACATTTAATATCTTTCCGCGAATCGGCATAATTGCCTGTGTTTTTCTGTCTCTGGCGGTCTTTGCCGAACCACCGGCAGAATCTCCTTCTACTATGAAAATTTCGCAGTCCTGCGGTTTCCGGCTCTCACAGTTTGCCAGTTTTCCGTTACTGTCAATAGAGAACTTACTCTTTGACAGCATATTGGTCTTTGCCTTTTCCTCCGACTTTCGAATTTTCGCTGACTTTTCCGCACAGCTGATTACATTTTTCAATGTTTCAAGGTTTTTATCAAAAAACAGAGTCAGCTGCTCACCGGCGATACTTTTTGTAACTTTTTCCGCATCCGGATTGTCCAGTTTTGTCTTTGTCTGTCCTTCAAATCGTGGATCCGGATGTTTACATGCCACCACTGCTGTCAGTCCGTTACGAACATCTGCTCCGGTAAAATTCGCATCTTTTTCCTTCAGGATGCCAAGTTCTCTGGCATACTGATTAATCGTCTGCGTAAGGATGGATTTAAATCCGGTAATATGAGCGCCCCCTTCCTGCGTATAAATATTATTACAGAAACCTGAAATATTCTCTGTAAATTCATTAATATACTGAAAGGCTATCTCTATTTCAATTCCGTCAATATCATTTTTAAAATAAACAATATCCGTAACCTTTTCTTTATCCTTATTCATGTCAGCAATAAATGCCTTAATTCCTTCCGGTTCATGGAAGATGACGGTCTCTTCCTCTCCTACGCGTTTATTCTCAAATATGATGGTAAGTTCCGGATTTAAATAAGCTGTTTCATGCAATCTGCTCTTAATTGCATCAGCCTTAAAATATATTTTTTCAAAAATTTCTCCATCCGGAAAGAAGCTGACCGTAGTACCTGTATCATTTTTTCTGCATGTACCTGTTTCTTTCAAGTCATAACAGACTTTTCCCTGCTCATATCTCTGATTATAAATTTTCCCCCCACGCTTTACATTAACTTCCAGCCAAAGCGACAAAGCATTGACGACAGATGAACCTACGCCATGTAAACCGCCGGAAATTTTATAATTTCCATCTCCAAACTTTCCACCGGCATGCAGGGTTGTAAATACCACTTCTACTGCCGGGCGTCCTGTCTGTTCATTTATATCGACAGGAATACCCCTTCCATTGTCCTGAATGACAGCAGAACCATCTTTCTCCAATGTCACCTTGATTTCTGAACATTGTCCTGCCAGATGCTCGTCCACAGAATTATCTACAATTTCGTATATCAGATGGTTCAAACCTTTTGTTCCAACACTTCCTATATACATTCCCGGTCTCTTCCGTACCGGTTCCAGTCCTTCCAATACAGAAATACTGTTTCCGTCATAATTATTTGTCATTATCAATTCTCTCCATTTCACTGACGGGTCGTCCCGCACTTTTTATTATATTTCTATGTTTCACAACGTTTTCGCTGTATTCTCACTTTTCCGCTTTCATCTGAAAGAATCCACTCCCAAAATGCTTTCTCAACAGGTAATCTTTTCCTTCAAGATGGGCAAAATCATTAAACCGTTCTATATGAAATGTTCCCATTTTTTCATCATACATAATATGGCTAATACTGCAATTTTCTATTTGCCTGCCATAAGTAAGCCATTTTGCATAACCGGCGCCTGTAATACCGGTCAATAAAGCCCTCAATACACCTCCATGCGTTACTACGCATACATTTTTATAAGGTTGTTTTACCAGTTCTTTTAACGCCTCAAAAGAACGCTCAAAAACCATCCGACAGTTTTCTCCGCCATCAGGATAGGGGAGGTCCTCCGTCATGGAAGCCCTTTTTTCTAAAAACTTACCATATTTCTGTTTTAACTCTTCATTGGTAAGTCCTGTCAATCCGCCAAAATCTGCCTCCTGCCATCTCTCATCTATGATTCTTGGCTTGTCCAAATATTTATTTATAATATCGGCTGTCTCTCTTGCTCGAATGAGCTGGCTGGAAAAGACAGCTTCTATATGATAGGATGCAAGCCTTTTTCCAACTAATTCCGCCTGCTCTCTTCCTTCCTTTGAAAGCTCCACATCTACATTACACAGCGTGCTGTTTTGTCTTCCGTGTCGGATTAAATATATATTCATCTGCTCACCTCTGCTACACTGAATTGTTAATTGATATACATAATCATTCCCGGTCCAAGCCGCTCCGTTGGTCGGGCAATAAATCCGTATTTTTTATAAAACTCTTCCCGCCCGATTGCACACATCAAATCAAGCATAATTTGTGTGTCCGGAAGTCTGATTTCTTTTACATAGTCAATCAGACTTTCCATAATCATCTGACCAACGCCCTTTCCCTGATATTCCGGAATTACAATCAAATCCTGTATATAACAGATGACTGCGCCATCACCTACAATACGTCCCATTCCAACAGGAATATCTTTGTCATAGGCAGTAACAGTAAGCAGGCTTCCTTCGATTGCCCTTTTTGCCTGTTCTTCCGTAAATATTTTCCAGTCAACTGCTTTTCTTAAATTTAAATATGTATTTACATCCAATTCATTATCTTTTAAAAACATAATTTTCCATTTCCATATATCTTCTTACGACAAAAAACAACAATGTATTATTTTGCCTATTTTAACTTATATATTATACAACATATTGGGTTTTTCTTCAAGATATATAACAAAAAGTTGTGGTTCTTATTTTTTTAAGAAGAAATTTTTAACAACTATTTAATTTACTACTTTGGAAATAATATAAAAGGGAGTTTTGATATGAAACTAAAATTTGAATTGATTTATAGAATTATATTTATAGTAATCTGTTCCATCGGAATTGGTATTCATTTTGATTTTAATAACAGAAATATTAACGCCCATGAGTTTAGTTTTTTTACTTTATGGAGTAATATTTTCTGTCTTATTGTGATGATTATTTTGTTAATAAAGCATTTTATGGGAAAAGATACGCGTTCAAAAATATTGATATATTTCAAAGGAATGGCGCTCTCGTCCATTACCTGTACTTTTGTGATTTATCATTTTTCCGAACACAGTATTCTATTGTCGGACAACAGCATAACTTCTCTTGGGATTCCCATAGAAAGTGTTTTCGCACATTATGTCATTCCGACTATGTTTGTTCTTGACTGGTTAATCTTTCAGCCAAAAGGATTGTTCCAATGGCACAACATTATTACATGGCTGGCATTTCCATTGATTTATATTTTATGTTTTTTTACCAGATGTCAATGCAACAAACCGGAAGAATTTCTTAATGTACCCAAATATCCGTATTTCTTTTTAGACTATGAATGTATCGGATATGGAAAGTGTTTTTTATACATTCTGATTTTAATGATAATTTTTCTTGCAGCCAACATTATCATTATATTTTTTGATAAATTATTATTTCAAAGAATGACAAAAAAACACACAAAATAAAAAAGAGCTGTTCAAACAACCCTTTTTTATCTATACAATCATTATCTGATTTTCTCGGTAAGTCCTACTTTTTTCTGTACCTTTCGAAGCGTTTTATTTGCAAAATATGCCGCCTTTTCATCATTTTCCTTAATCACGGAGTTCAGGTAAGCCTTGTCTTTCTGAAGCGCATAAAATCTATCCTGAAGAGGCTTTAATCTGTCTGCCACTGCTTCGCCTACAGCCATCTTAAATTCACCATAACCTTTACCGTCAAACTCTCTTTCCACCTCTTGAATTGTCTTTCCGGTAATACAGGAATAAATATTAATCAGATTCTGAATACCCGGTTTTTTATCAGAATACGTAATTTCCATCTCTGAATCTGTCACTGCCCGCTTGAACTTTCTGATAATGGTATCCGTATCATCCATCAATAATATAACAGAATTCGGATTTTCGTCCGACTTGGACATCTTCCTGGTCGGATCCTGCAGACTCATAATTTTTGCTGTGGACTTTCCGATAAATGCCTCCGGTACCGTAAATACATCACCATAGATTGCATTAAATCTGTTTGCAATATCACGCGTAAGCTCTAAATGCTGTTTCTGGTCTGCACCCACAGGTACTACATCTGCCTGATACAGCAGAATATCTGCCGCCATCAGGGATGGGTAGGTAAAAAGTCCCGCATTGATATTATCCGAATGTTTTGCAGCCTTGTCCTTAAACTGTGTCATTCTGTTAAGTTCTCCCATGTATGTAAAACAATCTAATATCCATGCCAGCTCTGCATGTGCTGACACATGAGACTGAAAATAAATACAGTTCTTTTCCGGGTCAAGCCCTGCTGCTACATATAATGTATATAAATCCCTTGCTCTTTTTCTTAACTCTGCCGGATTCTGTCTGATGGTAAGAGAATGTAAATCAGCAATTGCGTAAAAACATTCATATTCTTCCTGCATTTTAAGCCAGTTGTCAAGAGCTCCCAAATAATTTCCAAGTGTAAGCGTGCCTGTCGACTGCATGGCACTATATGATACTTTCTTATCGCCTAACATAAATTTTCTCCTTTTTTCAACATACTTTAATATCATACCACTTTTCCTGAAAAATGTGTACAAAAATTGATTTTTACATACCGGAATATCATTCTATGTAAGCTTTTAAAAACTGCCTTATTTAAAAATATAAATTTTTTATAATCTTTAATACGACTAACAGAAGAATATGCGCAGGATAAAATATGTAAAAGAAATACTTCCATTGGTATTTCCCGGCTTTTTCATTATAAAAAGCTATGGGAATGATGCTTAATGTCCCAAGCCATTGTATGCTGTATCCATACATTCCCATGTTAAACGCCAGATTGGTAATGACTCTGCCGATATGATGTTTCCGGAATGCATAAAAGCAGAGAATCAGCATTATCCCGCCATAGGAATAACAACAATTTAAAAAATACGCCATGGCAAAACTTATTAGCATAACTCCCAATTCAAGGATCGTATTCATCCTCCCGGCTCCTATTTTTTTTAATATGTTGTCGGAGTAATTTACCTTGTACTTTGAAATAGAATCCAATGCCCATATCATCATATACCCGATAAACAATGTCAGAATAACATTTTGCCTTCCCAAATCAAAAAAACTGCCATACATCATATTATATGGAATTTCTGAAATAAGAGAAAAAATTCCCAAAATAATTCCATGTCTTACTCTGTCATGCGTATAATAAAATCCCTCTACAAGAATAAAAGTAAAAATCGGAAAACTGATTCTTCCTATTCCTCTGGCTGCCATATATGCTGTATGGTGATGGGCTAGAAATAAAAGTCCAAAATGGTCTATAAACATGGTAACGACAGCAATTATTTTAAGTGCAAAACTACTCAACCCCCATTTTTCTAAATCAATATACGTTCCAATCCCCTTTTCATTCAATTCTCTCAACATCATTCTATCCTTATTTACTTAATTTCGCTGACAAGCACCGTCACGCTTCTCCCCGGCACATTCAATGATCTGCCAATCTCTTCTTCTGTATTTTCCGGACTTGTTGAAAATGCAATATGCCATTTGTTTTTATTTCTGGCAGATGGCACACCAAAACTTTGTTCTTCCCAATACATATTATAAGCAATATATATGTCCGGCTCATCCTCTCCGGTGCAGTCCATGGCATATTTTCCGCAATACATCGTAGAAAAATGTCTGTTGAAGTGACTGAAATCTGCATACCATGCTTTTGTTCCATGATACGACATGTCCGGTAGTCCATAAGATTTATAATCCATTTGCCTCGTTTCATCTTTTAAGTGTAATACCTTATGTTCTTTTCGGAACTGTATGAGTTTTTTTGTAAAATCCAAAATATCTCTGGCAATCGCTGTCGTGTTCCAGTTGGTCCACGAAATCTCATTATCCAGACAGTAAGGATTATTGTTGCCCTTCTGGGAGTTACACATCTCGTCTCCTGCATATATCATAGGGACACCCTGACTTAAAAGCACCAGACATAATGCGTTTTTTATCTGTTTTTTTCGCAAATCCATGACCTTGCGCTTTCTTGTGTCGCCCTCTGCGCCACAATTCCAGCTGTAGTTATAAACTGCGCCATCCTGATTATTTTCTCCATTTAATTCATTATATTTTCTATCGTAGGAAACCGAGTCATACAATGTAAATGTATTATGATTGGACACATAATTTACCACTGCAACTCCGGGAGGATTTGCTTTTATCTTATAAGATATTGTATTCAGCAAATCTTCATCACCTTTTATAAATCTTCTCGTAGCTATCATAAAGTCATCATTAAAATTAGCAAGATTTCTCGGGTATGAGCTGCAATGATAAAAATCTGTATCTGCTGCAAAACTATACGTAAAAATCTTTGTGGTGCAAAGCAAATCATCTGTCTGAATCATTCGCATCACTGCTTCTTCACAATTCGCATGAATACCGTCGATATGATATTCCATTACCCAGTAATGAAGACAATCTAAAATCTCCTGCGGATTTGTCCCCTGTGGAAAGAAAAACTCCATGGACACCTCGATACCATTTTTATGAAGCTCTCTTACCATATATTTAAATTCTTCTACCTCACCGCCGACCTTGTTGGAAAATGCGTAAGCAGCCTTCGGGGCAAAGGTATAACCGTCCGTGTATCCCCAATAATTTAATTTTGGCTGTTCTATGCTGAACTGTCCACGCATAGATGTCGCTTTTTCCTTTTTTATCTCATTGAATTCGTAAGCCGGCATTAATTCTATCATAGTAATTCCCAGCTCTTTTAAATAAGGAATTTTGTCTACAATTCCTAAATAAGTTCCCTTATGCTTCACCTTGGAACTGCTGTGTTTTGTAAAACCTCTGACATGTAATCTGTAAAGTATCGTATCTTCAAAAGGAACACACAATGGCGCATCTTTCTGCCAGTCATAGTCATCCGCCACAATGCCTGCCCTTAACTGCTCACTGTCAGACGCCCACTGCTTCTTTCCGGTTAATGCCTTTGCATATTTATCTACGACGACCTTTCCATCTACACAAAAATTATAATCGTACTGCCTGTAATCAAGACCTGAAACGCTCATAGCATATACATTCCCGATTACTTCAGCATTTTCAAACGGGATTCTAAATGCCTCCTTATCCTCCCCTTTTTTATACAAAATAACTTCACATCTGCTCCCCACTTTTGCGGTAATCGCAAAATTAACACGTTCTCCAATTACGGTAGCTCCCATTGTTAATGGATTTCCTCTGTATACTTTTATATCTTTTAAATTATTCATATGTCTGTCCTTTCTAGTCCCGCTGTCATATTCATCTGTTAATTTTGTAGTTCTACCAGCCATACCAATCCGTTGTCCACAGTAATATAAATACTCTGTGCTTCATAAAACTCTTTATTGCCAATATGCTCCCTGAACTCTTTTAGATTCATTTCCCTGTTTTCCTTTGAGCGGTAATCGTTAAACACGCATGCATCTGTAATTTCTAATTTTGCTTCCGTAACCGTTCCCACTTCTCCATCCATGGTATCAACAATTCGAAATTTCCCTTTCAGATGCAGGATATTCTTGGAATTTTCTTTTTCCAGTGCATATTCCCCGATATAATTCCCCTCCTCTTTAAAAAGCGGTTCATTAATTGTAAAACTCCGTGTTTCCTTTTTACCATCAAATATTTCCGTATCTGTGGATGCTTCCATCTTCTCTGTAGAATCCCTCCCGGTCGTTGCCTTTGCCTTGTCTTCTGTTTTATTCGAACATCCTGATATTCCTACACAAATCATTAACACCAGGATAAGCGCCACGGCTTTTTTATTGTGCATACCTCACCTCCCTAAATGATTTTTATCGATAATTCTGTATCATATTTCCATATCTTTTTACATACTATACAGATTATCATACCATATTTATCTGTTTTTTTAATAACTTATTTTAAAAAAGCAGGATTTTTTTGAAGCTTTTTCTATAACATTGCTTTAATTATCAAAAACTGATATACTTTGATGAGCAAATAGTATATCAGCGGAAATATTTCCAAAAATAATAAATATAATTAAGGAGATTTTAAATGATAAGTACAAGTAACATTTCTTTACGTTTCGGAAAAAAGGCATTATTCGAAGAAGTTAACATAAAATTTGTTCCGGGTCATTGCTATGGACTAATCGGGGCAAATGGCGCAGGAAAATCTACATTTCTTAAAATTTTAACAGGGGAAATTGAGCCTACCAGTGGTGAGGTTATTATCACTCCGGGCGAGCGCCTTTCTTTCTTGAAGCAGGACCATTTCCAATATGATGAATATACTGTTCTTGACACGGTTATCATGGGAAATCAGCGTCTATACGATATTATGAAAGAAAAAGATGCTATCTATATGAAGGAAGATTTCAGCGACGAAGATGGGATTAGAGCTTCCGAGCTGGAAGCCGAATTTGCGGAGATGGATGGGTGGAATGCAGAAGCCGACGCCGCTACTCTCCTGAACGGTCTGGGGGTTGAAACAGAGCATCACTATAGCCTGATGAAAGATTTAAATGGTTCATTAAAGGTAAAAGTCCTTTTGGCGCAGGCGCTCTTTGGTAATCCTGATATTTTACTGCTGGATGAGCCTACCAACCATTTAGATTTAGATGCGATTGCATGGCTGGAGGAATTCTTAATTAATTTTGAAAATACGGTTATCGTGGTATCCCATGACAGATATTTTCTAAATAAAGTCTGCACACAGATTGCCGACATTGATTATGCAAAAATACAGTTATACGCCGGCAACTATGATTTCTGGTATGAGTCCAGTCAGCTGATTGTAAAACAAATGAAGGAGGCTAACAGAAAGAAAGAAGAAAAAATAAAGGAATTACAGGAATTTATCCAGAGATTTAGCGCGAATGCTTCAAAATCAAAACAAGCCACTTCCAGAAAGCGTGCATTGGAAAAAATCGAATTGGATGATATTAAACCATCCAGTCGTAAATATCCATATATTGATTTCAGACCGGACAGAGAAATCGGAAATGAAGTTCTTACGGTAGAACATTTGTCCAAAACCATTGACGGAGTGAAAATATTAGATGATATTTCATTTACCATCGGGCGGGAAGACAAAGTGGCTTTTGTTGGCTCCAACGGGCTTGCAAAAACAACATTATTCCAGATTCTGATGGGACAGATGGAGCCGGACGAAGGCAGCTATAAATGGGGTATTACCACCAGTCAGTGTTATTTTCCAAAGGACAACACAAAAGATTTTGATTGTGATGATGTGATTGTAGACTGGCTGACACAATACTCTGAAATCAAAGATGCAACTTATGTCCGCGGTTTTCTGGGACGTATGCTTTTTGCCGGAGATGACGGCGTGAAGAAAGTCAGGGTTCTTTCCGGCGGGGAAAAAGTCCGTGTCATGCTATCCAAACTGATGATTAGCGGTGCGAATGTTTTAGTCATTGATGAGCCTACCGACCACTTGGATATGGAAAGTATTACAGCTCTGAACACCGGACTGATAAAATTTCCGGGTGTACTTCTCTTTTCATCCAGAGACCATCAGGTAGTTCAGACCACCGCAAACAGAATTATGGAAATTGTCAATGGTAAGTTAATTGACAAGATTACGACTTATGATGAATATCTGGAAAATGATGAAATGGCAAGAAAGAGAACTGTTTATACCACTGAAGGCATGGACATTGAAGATTAGTATAGGAAGAGAAAAAAAGAGGTAAATGTATGAGACCTAGTACGATTACATATCCGCCGGATGGAATGACTCCTATTGGAGTGATGGAATTTGTACATGGCATGTGCGAAAAAAGACAGCGATATGAAAAAACCATGGATTATTTTAATAAAAAAGGATTCATTTGCGCCATTACCGATATGAAAGGGCATGGAGAAAATATTCTTACTCCGGATGATTTGGGTTACTTTGGCGAAAAAGGACAGAAAGGACTGATAGAAGATGTCCATGAATTTACCATGTTTTTAAAAAGAGAATACCCGGGGCTTCCTTTTATTCTGATAGGGCATAGTATGGGCTCTTTATTGGTGAGGGCATATTTGAAAAAACATTCCAGAGAGGTTGACGCTGTTGTAATCAGTGGTTCCCCTTCAGACAATTCTATGGCGGGAATCGGAAAAAAACTCATTCGCCTGATGGCAATGTTTCGGGGATGGCACTACCGCAGTCCCATGATTGAAAAAATGGTCACCGGACCTTTTGAAAAACCTTTTGCAAAGGAGGGCATTGTGAATGCATGGTTATCCTCGGATCGCAATGTTGTAGAAGAATATAACAAAGA
Organism: uncultured Lachnospiraceae bacterium; assembly: GCA_947625755.1. Classification (GTDB taxonomy): domain Bacteria; phylum Bacillota; class Clostridia; order Lachnospirales; family Lachnospiraceae; genus Eubacterium_G. The sequence continues at coordinate 66,829 of CANQPJ010000003.1, forward strand.
CCCTCTTTGTGGTGTTCCTTTTACCCTCAACGGATATTACACTTTAATGAATCTCATACAGTCCGTTTATAGTAAACTGGGATGGACCAGCAAGAATCCTTCTCTTCCGGTAATGTTTATTTCCGGTGCGCAGGATCCTTGCAGACGCAGTGACAAGGCTTTCAAAAAGGCAATATCACATTTTAAAAATTGTGGTTATCCGAACACTTATTCCAAGCTGTATCAGGATATGCGCCACGAATTATTTAACGAAAAAAATTGTGAAGAAGTATATAACGATATAATAAAATTTTTAATTATAAAAGCCGGAATGGATATTGCATGATACTGCATTAATAATTTCCAAGTATTTTCATGTTAAGGGATTCTGCATTAATCCCGCTCAATGCGTTAATCACGCCTTCCTGATGGGCTTTGCCTTCAAATTCCACATAAAAGCGATAATCCCATTTCCTTTCCGGTATTGGTCTTGATTCAATTTTTGTCATGTTCAAATCGTTGTAAATAATGTGGGACAGCATCTGATACAATGAACCACTTGAATGCGGCATTTCAAAACTGATACAAATAAGCCCGGCATTCCTGCGGGCAATTTTATCCCTGCTGATTACAATAAATCTGGTGGTATTTGCTGCATTAAAATTCGTTCCCTGATATAACACATCTAATCCATATATTTCTGCTGCATTCATGCTGCAGATACAGGCGCGGGATTTTTTGTTTTGTTCTGAAATATATCTGGCGCTGATGGCTGTGTTTGCAAGACTCACCTTTTCCCAACCATGCTTTTCAATAAATTCATTACTCTGCATAAATGCCTGCGGATGCGAATAAACTTCTTTGATGTCCTCTATTTTTGTTCCCTTCAATGCGCATAGACAGTGTTCGATTTTAACATCAAATGTATCAACGACATAGTTAGAAAACTCAACCAGCAGGTCGTATACATCTGTCACTATTCCGGCTGATGAATTTGCAACCGGAAGTACCGCATAATCTGTTTTTCCATCTCGTACACACTTCATTGCCTCTCTGAAGGTAGGAACATTTATGTATTCTGCCTGCTTTCCAAAATATTCCGTTGCAGCCTGCTGTCCATAAGCTCCCGGCAGTCCCTGATATGCTACTTTGACATCCTCCATATCCAGTTTGTCAACAATATCGAAGCCTATATCGTTATTGACACCATCTTCCGTCAGCATCTTATATTGCATTTTTCTGCTCATCGCCATAATCTGTTCAAACAGCTCCTGCACTCCATGGGCATAAAAGCCATTGGAAGCCCTGCTTTTTAAGAATGTAATCTTGTCTCTCTCTCTCTGCCTGTCCAGTACCGGCTTTCCGGTATTTATCTTGTATTCCGCAACATCTTTACAGACATCCATTCTTCTCTCAAATAATTTTACAATTTCATTGTCAATGTAATCAATTTCTTTTCTGCTTTCCTGCAAATCTTTCATCTTAACTTACTCCAATATCTAATCAATTATTATTCCATATGGTTTATATCTGCCCGTTTTTCATTTCCTGCGGTACAGCCGTTACAGCCGGCACACCGGCTTTCCGGTTTTAATTCCTCTAACAGCTGACTGACCGTCTTATGAAATACAGGATGTATCCAATATGGTGCAATCTGTTTTAAAGGCTCTAACACAAACAGTCTTTTGTGCATTTCCACATGCGGTATTTTCAGATTGACCTCATCAATTATTTTATCTTCATAAAATATAATATCAATGTCTAATGTTCTCGGTCCCCAGTGTACCTCTCTCGTCCGTCCTGCTTCTTTCTCAATTTGATTTATTTTTGTAAGCAGTTCTGCGGGAGAATACAATGTCTCTATTTCTATACATCCATTTAGAAAATTATCCTGTAAAACCGGTCCATAAGGCTCTGTCTCCAAATAATTAGAAACCATATTTACCCGGCAGTTTTCATCATCATACAGACTGTCAACCGCGCCATTTAAATATGCTTCCCTGTCTCCGATATTAGAACCAATGGATAATATCGCCCTGTTCCACTGTCTGTGAATGCAGACAGCCACATTGCCAAAGGATAGATTAATTGGCGCCTCCGGTTTATATATAGAAAAATCTATTGCCCTGATTTTTGGAAACTCCCTTAACAAAGCTCTGACAGTCTGCTCTGCTGCCGCCTCAATCAAATCAAATCTGTGCTGTGTCATAAACTTATGGATAAACTGGCACACAGCGGCATAATTCACTGTCGCATCTAAATCATCGCTTATTCCGGCATCTCTGGTATCCGTATACAAATCCGCATCTATATAAAACTTCTGTCCGTTTATTTTTTCATCTTCTTCACAACCATGATAGGCAAATACCTCCAGTTGTATCATCTTAATACTGTCCATTAGCATTCCTTTCATACATGTCATTACTCTCCTGCATCCATAATTGCTTTTGCCATCATCAATGCCTGATAATTTTCCTTTACATCATGGACTCGGAAAATACAACAGCCTCTTTCATATCCCATAACCGTGGTGGCGACAGTTCCTGCAATTCTGTCATCTATGTCTGCATCCAAGGTCAGCCCGATAACAGACTTTCTCGAGGTTCCAAGCAAAATTGGATAACCTAATTCCTTCAATCTGTCCACCTGTTGAATGATTGTGAGATTTTGCTGATAATTTTTACCAAATCCCACACCGGGATCTAACACAATTTGGGAATCTTTTATTTTTGCCTTATGCGCGATTGCAATAGATTCCTTTAAGTCTGCCAGCACGTCTTTTACATATTCATTATAAGTTGTATTGTCTTTATTATGCATGATACAGACTGCAACGCCTGTTTCTGCCACCAATGCTGCCATATCCTGTTTTCCCCATTTCAATCCCCATATATCATTAATCATGTCAGCGCCGGCAGCAATACCGGCTTCTGCCACTTTTGTCTTATATGTATCAAGAGACACACAAATATCAAATCTTTTTTTTACAGCTTCTATCACCGGTACAACTCTGCTGATTTCTTCTTCATCGGTTATCCGTGAATATCCCGGTCTGGTAGACTCTCCACCAATATCAATTATTTTTGCACCTTCCTTTATCATCTGTTCTGTATGTGTGAAAGCGGCATCCATGCAATTCCACTTTCCTCCATCAGAAAAAGAATCCGGTGTTACATTTAAAATACCCATAATCACAGGTTCGTTTTCTAAATTAAAAGTATTTTTTCCAATTTTCATCTGCCACGCTCCATTTCGTAATATGGCGATATTGCTTCTAAATTTATCCTGCTTTCCATCCACCTTTTAATCCGGCTTCACCAAATGGATTATCTCATTTTTCAGCATTTCGTCTTTCTGAATTTTTCCTTTTGCGGCAAATGTAATTGTCTTACTTCCCGGCTTTTTGATTCCCCGTGCAGACATACACATATGTTCTGCCTCCACCATGACAAACACCCCTTTTGCGCCAAGACATTTTTCAATAGCTTCCGCAATCTGTTCTGTCATCTGCTCCTGAATCTGAAGGCGTCTTGCATAAACCTCAACAGTCCTTGCAAGTTTGCTGATTCCTACCACTTTTCCATTCGGAATATATGCAATATGAACTTTACCATAAAAAGGCATCAGGTGATGTTCGCAGGTAGAATAAAAAACAATATCCTTTTCGATAACAATATTATCATTGCTGCATGTAAAAGTTTTAGATAAATGTTCCGCCGGATTCTGATTCATTCCGGCGCATAATTCTTCGTACATGCGGGCAACCCTGTCGGGGGTATCTTTTAACCCCTCTCTGTCTGCATCCTCACCGATACCTTCCAATAATAATCTGATTCCCTGTTCAATTTTTTTCTTGTCAAACATCAGTCAATCTCTCCTTCCGGCTTTAACTGCTTGCTTTATATCTTTTAGATGTGATAAAGTACCAAACGCTATAATCATATCCGTTTTTCCCTTTCGCACATCATCTTTTCCGGACGTTACCGCCTCAGTAATACTCTGCGCATATTTTGTATTCCGATTGTATCGGGAAAGTATTTCTGCCAGCTTTCTTCCATCGAATGCCCTTGCATTATCAGGCGTCACGGTTATAATATTTTCTGCCCTGTGGGCGATAATGGCTGCCTCCTGTTCAAAATCTTTGTCAGCCAACACTCCCATTATAAAGGTAATTCTCTTATTTGTAAAATAAAATTCAATACTATCCCGCAATTCACTGACTGCTCCGGGATTATGCGCACCGTCAATAATAAATAACGGATTGTCAGAAATAATCTCCATTCTGCCCTTCCACTTTGCCTTTGACAATCCCTTTTCTATAAATTGTTCTATCTTATATCCGCGCTTTTGCAGACACAACGCCGTTTCAACTGCCGCCGCCACATTCATTGCCTGATAAGTTCCCAGCATCTGAATATCTGCTTCATATGTTTTTCCATTGACTGCCGGATAAGTAATATGATTTTTCCCATCCTGAATGTTAATTTGTGCCACACCGGCTTTGATCAAAGGAGCTTCTTTTTGAACAGCAGTATTTTTTATCACCTGAAGCACCTTTTCGTTTTGTTTCGCTGCAACAACAGGGCAGTGTTTTTTAATAATACCGGCTTTTATTTCTGCTATCTCTTCTAAATTATCTCCCAAAAATGCCGTATGGTCTAACGAAATTCCGGTTATTACGCTGCACAAAACTTCTTCAAAAACATTTGTGGCATCACTCTTTCCACCCATTCCGCATTCCACAAAAACAATATCGCATTGTTTTCTCCTGAAATATTCAAATGCCATCGCTGTTTCTATTTCAAAACAGGTCGGATGAAATCCATATGTTTCTAAAATCATATCTGACTTATCTTTTATCAATGTAATAATATCAGCCAAATCCTCTTGCCCAATATTTTTCCCATTGATTTGAATAATTTCATCCTCATCGAATACAGCCGGCGAACAGTACGTGCCGGCTTTATATCCTGCTTCCATGAAAATATTTTTTAAAAATTCCACAGTAGAGCCTTTTCCATTGGTTCCTGCAATATGCACTACTTTTAATTCTTTGTGCGGATTGTTTAATGTTTTCAAAAGTGTAGTGATGCTTTTTAAACCTAATACACTTCCATATTTACTTATTTTATTTATATATGCCTTTGCTTCTTTATAATTCATTTCTCACCACGTATAAAAAATCGCTCACAGGAGCGATTTTTTATCTAATCCAAATATTCACTGGAAATATATCCTTCTATTTCTCCCCATTTCACATGAGTCCATTTACCTTCTGTTCCCAAAACCTCAACTTTTTCATTTTCTTCCAACACTTCTAATATGGTGGCATCCTCATTCGGTTCTTTCCTAACATTTACAGTATCATTCGTATGCTTGAAAGAATCTCCGTCTTCCGATGTGGTACTCTCATTTCCCACAGTTGTGCTTTGATTTTCTGCGGTGGATTCTGTAACACTTTGTGATTCTGTAGATTCCGCTGTTGTTACCTCCGGGGTAGTCATGCCCACAATCGTAGTTTCTTTTGACGGTTCCGTCTGTATTTCTGTATCTTTTCTTGAAGAACAGGAAGCTGCAATAATAATAACAATAACCAGCAATGCGATAATCGCTCCTAACGCGGCTAAAGTCATTTTTCTTTTTTTCATCTGCTGTTCTTTTCGATACTCTGCATTTCGTTTTCTGTTTTCTATTAATCTTCTGGTTTCTTCATCATATGGCATAATATCACCTTCTACTATAAATCCTCTTCCTCTTCAATAATTTCATCATATTCGCCTTCTTCTACCAATTCGTCAAACGCCTGTGATGCAAGGAAAAATTCAGCCTCTGTTTCAATATTATCAAGTCCCGGTTCTCCATCCTCATCTTCATAATATCGATACAGGAATACCTCTCCCTCTTCATTTTCAGGTCCTTCTGTAGGAAGTAATGCGATATAATCTTTTCCTTCCGCTTCAAATATACTGACAACGAGACAATCTACCTCACTGTCATCCTCTAACGTCAATGTTACAAATAAATCTTCATCCTCTTCGAACTGGTCTTTTCCCATAGTATCCCTCTTTCTGCACCTGCATGCTTTTTAATAAATTTACTTTATCAAAAGTAGCATAAAATTGCAACATTCCATACTAATATTCTACTTTATTACATAAAACTATAAAAATTTATTTATTATAATGACAATTACTTCAAAGAGTGCTATAATAAATATGTTTGCGGTGCGTGGCTCAGTTTGGTAGAGCGCTGCGTTCGGGACGCAGAGGTCGCAGGTTCGAATCCTGTCGCACCGATTATTTATTTGTTATCTCATTCAAAAACATGGACGGTTCTATTTTGCTTCCCAGACTTTCCGTCACTGCATAAATATCAAGAACACTTTTTGCTCTGGTCACTGCAACATAAAATACTCTCCGCTCCTCTTCATAATCCTTATTACGCACTGCTCTTGATGAAGGTATAATTCCCTGATTAACATCTACGATGAATACTGCCTCGAATTCCAAGCCTTTTGCATGATGCATTGTCATAATATTTACGTTTTTTCCTTCATTTTCTTTTTTCTCTTCCTTTTTTTCTGATATACTTTCCAACCACTTTTCTAATGTGTCATATCGCTGGGAGTCATTTTTAATTTCCTCCATCTGCTTTTTCAACACGGACAATTTGACGCCTTTATTTTTGGCATACTCCATTAAATAATTTTCATATCCGACTCCTTTTTCAATGTACATAATAGCTGCAAGAGGTTTCAGCTTTGCTATCATTGACAAGTCAAATTCCAGCTTTTCAATATTCTTTTTTATTTCTACACTATGGTCATATACCTTTTTTAGGTTATGAAAATCCATTTTATCATGGGCTATTACCTGTCTGCTGATATATCGTGGCGGTTTGTTCAGTATGTGAATAAATTCTTCGTTTTCTCTGAAATCTGTCTTTTCATAATTCAGGGAAGCTTTCACATAGTTGATAATATCCTTCGCAACCATATTCTGATAAATTGCCTTTTTGTTTTGTCCGCCGCTGACCACAATTTCCCTCTCGCTTAAATATTTTTGTATCGTTGGAATCTGGGCGTTATTTCTTACCAGTATTGCCATTTCATTAAAGCCCATCCCCTGGCTCTTTAATTTTTTAATCCTTTCTGCAAGATAGTCCAATTGGTCGGATTGATTTTTAAAAAGTTTTACATTCGGCTTACCTTTTTCCTCTAAACCAGACTGAATATTTTTTTGAAACCGGTTTTGATTATGACTGATAAGTGCTTCCGATAATGCTACAATTTCCGGCGCTGACCGATAATTAATATTTAAAATAATTTTTTCAGCCCGGGGAAAATCTTCTTCAAACCGAAACATAAACTTTGGAGACGAGCCTCGAAATCCATAAATAGACTGGTCATCATCACCTACAACAAACAAATTATTTTCAGGCAGGGAAAGCATTCTGATAATTTGGTACTGGACATAATTTATATCCTGAAACTCATCCACTAATATATATTGAAAATTTTTCTGCCATTGTTTGAGAATCTCCGGATTATCCACGAATAATTGAAAACATTTTAAAAGCATATCATCAAAGTCAATCTTTCCTCCCACATCAAGCTCCTTCTCATATTCCCTGAAAATACACTGAAAATCCTCCCGATTCCTGCTTTTTGGCTCATATGCATGCATATTTATCATATTACCTTTTACATTACTTATTTCTCCGGATATTGTCTGCAGAAAATCATTCATAGAACTGACATTGATTTTTTTGCGGATAACAATCTCCCGCAAAATCTGATATTTCATATTTTCCGTTAAAATATCCTGCCCACTGTATTTTTTTGTATGTTTTAATATTTTGAAAAATATACTATGAAACGTACCACAGGAAACCGGACAGCCTACGCACAGCCGGTTTTCTTCCTGCATAATATGAAAAAATTTCTTTTGCATATGTATTGCAGCAGCTTTTGTAAATGTAACTACTAAAATTTTTTCAGGGGATACCCCACTCTTTATTAAATTTTTAACTCTATGGGTGATAATGGTGGTTTTACCGGAACCAGGTCCGGCAAGAACCATTGCCGGACCTGATTTGTGACTGACTGCCTTGATTTGATTTTTATTAAAATGCATAATACAACCTTTCCGGTTGTGCTCTCTCCAAAGAATAGTTTATCACATATTGTTTATGTTGTAAACCTATTGGTTCTTATCCCGTGTCAGATCGATTGGACTTTTCTTATGATATTGCTATGAAAGCAATAACTGGATTCCTTTTTTCACACGTGAAATACTCTCTTCTTTTCCGATTACTGCCATGATTTCAAATGCGCCTGCCGGTGTCATCTGTTTTCCTGATACCGCTGTACGCAGCGGCCATAACGCCTGTCCGTTCTTGCACTCTTTCTTTGCAATGTATTCAAACACAACATCATGTAATCCCTCCACGGAATAATCATCTGTTTCTTCTAAAACCGGAAGCAGTTCCTGAAGTACCTCTAAAGAATTTTCACTGTTGGTTTTCATTTTCTTGTGAGTGTACATCTGTGGATTATATTCCGGAAGCTCCTCAAAGAAATCTATCATCTCGCAAATATCAGGAAAGATTTCAATACGTGTCTTTACCATATCCATAATCGGATTCAAATCCAAATCTTTCGTGATAACCTGTTTTACATATGGCAATGCCATCTCATAAAATTTTTCATTATCCATGGCTTTTATATACTCGCCATTCATCCACTTTAATTTCTGAATATCAAATACAGACGGGCTTTTATTTACCTTGTGATAATCAAAGTTTTTAATTAACTCATCAAGGGAAAATATTTCCTGATTATTTTCCGGACTCCATCCGAGAAGTGCAATGTAGTTCACAATTGCCTCCGGCAGAAATCCCTGCTCTACCAAATCTTCATAAGAAGAATGACCGGAGCGTTTACTTAATTTTTTATGATTTTCATCTGTAATTAATGGAAGATGCACATACTTTGGCGCCTCCCAGCCAAAAGCATCATAAAGTCTCTGATATTTAGGAGATGATGAAATATACTCATTTCCTCTTACTACATGGGTAATTTCCTGTAAATGGTCATCAATAACGTTTGCAAAATTATATGTAGGATAACCATCTGATTTAATTAAAATCATATCATCCAGCTCACTGTTTTCAACTGTAATTTCTCCATACAATTCATCAATAAAAGTAGTCGTTCCCTCTGTCGGCATATTCATACGGATAACATAAGGTTTTCCTGCTTCTAAATTTGCCTGTATTTCTTCTTTAGAAAGATTCAGGCAGTGTTTGTCATACATAGTAATTTCTTTTCCATCTTCACCTACGGAGGTCTTTAAGGTGGCTAGTCTTTCCTTGTCGCAGAAACAGTAATATGCATGTCCTGTCTCAATCAATTTTTTCGCATACTCCAGATACAGCCCTGATGCCTGACGCTCACTTTGAATATAAGGTCCATACCCTTTATCTATGTCCGGTCCCTCATCATGCTTTAATCCGGCAGCTTCCAAAGTTCTATAAATAGTATCTACGGCTCCCTCTACATAACGTTCCCTGTCAGTATCTTCTATTCTTAAAATAAAATCTCCACCCGCATGTTTGGCAATTAAAAACTCATAAAGCGCTGTTCTTAAATTTCCTACATGCATTTTTCCTGTCGGACTGGGTGCAAATCTTGTTCTTACTTTTGACATTTTATTATTCCTCCTGTAATTCATGGCAAAAAACCGTTTATATTATAATTCTTTTTTGAGGTCTTCGCAAGATAAGAATTACCATAGCTTATCTCATAGAAAAAAGATGATTTCAGCCTTTTGCAAAATCATCTTTTTTATTATATACAACATTCTATTTTAAATTATTTAAATATTGCTTTGCATCTTCTATTGATTTTTTAAATGAATCGTCTGTGGAATTATCAAACAGAAATATATTCTTAATTCCATCCGGTACTGTGAAATTCTGTTTACTGATATATTCATCCCAGTTTTGAAGCTTCCATGTATCTCTGTCAGAATTACGACGTATCATTCTCTGTCTGCACACTTCCTTATCACACTGAACCCATACCACTACTAATTCAGCGCCCTTCTTCTGAAGCAGCTCCTGCCTGAGATTTTCCATATAACCCGGAGTCCTGACCTCTCTTGTATATGGTGCATTGATGAATACTGTATCATTGTATTCTAAAGCTTCCATGGCAAGCTGCATTACACATTCATATTCCGGATTTCTAATCTCTGCTTCGAAGAAATCAGAACTTCTGTTATACTCTTCCCCTGCCACTGAAAAAATCTTTTTTGATAATATGATCAAGGTATCCTTATCTAAATAAACACAATTCGGCATGGCTTTCGCCAACTTTCTTGTAACAAATGTTTTTCCACATGCCGGTGGTGATGTTACTAAAATTAATTTCTTCATAATACACCTCATTTATATACAATTCATTTCCATTAAAACCCAATTTCTGTATATAATACCACTTTATAGTATTTTTAGTCAACTAAATTAAAAGAATTATTTGTATTTAGGTATGCAGAAGATAAGTCATAACAGTATCCGAAAGCTTATACAACAGGAATGGCGTTTCAGACTATTCCGAAACGCCATAAAATTGAAAGGGTTTAGATTATTATGTTACCAAAAATCTAATACTCTTATAGTGTAAAAATTAAAAATGTTTTTTGCAATAAGTCAAAAATACAATGCATATTTTTGTTAGTTTTGCACACTTGACCGTTATAAATTTAAACTTTTTAAATGAATAACAAGTACTTTTGCACAATTTTGCCCTCATTCTGCTTTTTTTTAAATTTTTAATTTTTCAAGAAAGCGTTAAAAACATTTTTATATGTTTTTTAACTGTAGAACTGATTATTTTCGGAATCTCTTTCTCCTGCCAGTTTTATGTTTTCATCATTCATTTTTACCTTTGGAATAATGATTGGCGGTAAACCTGCATTAACCAGTATCGTAGTCGCCAGCGCCCTTACATGAGGGTAAATCTCATCATATGCTTTTTTATGAATTTCTTTCTTATCCATACCCTCATCACAATCCAAAAATGCTGTGGCGCTTAATTTGAAATTAAAATCCATCGGTGCGTTCTTGTCCATCATATCTATTGTAAGGGTAGCTGCGCAATGCAGATTATCATTCGTGTATTTTACATTAAATGAAGCTCTTTGACTGATGTCTAATTTTACCTGTCCTTCCAGCTGATTCGTCAAATCAATCTCTTCAACCTTGATACCCTTAAAAATCAATTCTCCCATAACGCACCTCTTTTTATTTTTTTATTCTGACTTTTTTTACTTTACTCCATGGACCATAGTAAATGTTTTTGCCCACAATCCTGTATGCTCTTACCTGAATATAGTATTTCTTCCGCTTGAGCTTTTTCATCACGTATGAAGTCTTTTTCTTTTTGATTTTCTTAATTCCGGCTTTTTTTAATTTCTTTTTCGTCACCGCGTAACGGACATGATAACCACTGGCACCGGCTATTTTCTTCCATGAAAGTTTTACTTTCCTTTTTTTCTTATTTACAGCCTTTCTTATTTTTACTTTTTTAACTTTGATTTTTTTTGTCGTTGTAGGAATTGGTCTGTTTGGATTGTCAACCGCTTCAATCACCTTTACAACTGTTCCCTGGCAATTATTTCCAATTCCTGTAATTGTTATTGTAATTTTACCTGTGGCATCTGTTACTGCCGTATATTTATAATCTACGTTATTTATCAATGTTCTTCCATTATCCGGAATGTTGACTGTAACCACTAACTGTTTATTCGCATTAAAGCTGGTTTTAACCGTTACAGTTGACATAGACCTTTTAATGATTTTGAAATTTTTTACGATTGTACCGGTATAATTGCCTACACCTCTAATGGTCATCGTTGCTGTTCCCGGATAATAATTATCAGCATAATCAATCTCATAATCTTTGATTGAAGAGAGGCTGTATTGTCCCTGCTTCATTTTAATTGGAGGTTGAATCATCATATCAATATATTCATACTGTGACTTCACATTGGAAAAATCTTTTGTAATGGTATCCGATGTAATATCAGCCTGTATGATTTCAAATGTATCACGAAGTTCTCCTTCATACAGCCCGGCTCCTGTGGCAACAACAGTGGCAGTTCCCACATTCTCGTTATCTATATAGGATAGTGTGTAATCAACATCCTGTTTCAGCTGTGTTTCTCCACGGCTGACCACAACCGGCACTGTCTGTTTCTGTGCATTGTATACACGCTGATTCTCACCAACTTCAAGCGTGTAATCTGTCAGCTTCTTACCGTCAATATGAACTTCACTCGTTACTCCTTTCGAAGTCTGATTACCATGCTTTGCAGCAACCCTGAAGGTGTGATTTCCGGCAGGCATCTCACTAAATTCGTATTCACCCGGCTGCTGATTTTCTGCCAGCAGTGTATCATCTATATAGATGTCATAAGTCTGCTCTCTGCCTTTTGGCAGGGAAGGCGCCTTAAAGGACAACATTACTTTATTTATATCCGTACACTGCACCGTCAAATTCTTCACTTCAAGCGGCGGAACATCATCCAAATTGAAATCCTTTATGAGAGTACCGCCATACTCGCCTATGCAGGTAATTATAATCCGGTAAACATCGCCTTCCTGAATAATTTCGTACATATAATCGGAATTTTCTATTAATGTTTTATTATTGTAGATTACCTTGATAACAGGCTCGCCATTATCGTTAAATTCGACACTTACATTTGCACCGGAAATATCTGTTTTCTTTATTACTGCTATTTCATATATCTGGAATCCATAAGTGGCATGCCCATGCATATTTACCTTGAGATAACGAATCATATCCGGCTCTGCATCCGTAATATCTGTGGCTGCATAACCATTTGAATCTGCATTTTTTTGCAGAATATCCCATGAAATACACTTTGTCCTTCCAATTTCGTAAAATCCATCATCCGGATTCTCTTCATCAAAGGTTTTTGACACTTCAATGCTATAATTATTACAAAAAGTATTGTCAGACTTAAAGTTAACCAATACTCTTCCGACAAGTGAAGCATCTACTTCCTCACCTAAATCAATTACCACCCAGTCTGATGTCCTATGGCTGTCCCAATCAGATGACCAGTAACTTTCTTTCTTTCCATCCGTCAGTACCGTGGTATTTTCGCCCTCTCCTTTATGGGTGGAGGAAACATAAACCTGCTTGTTTAATGCCAGATTTTTCTCGGCAGATGCAACATTAGAGGTCTGGTCTGCTATCTCCGGATACGCAACCGGCTCTATTCCAATCACTCCGAATTCCTTAATCTGGTATCCATATCCCGTGTTTCCGTTTGTAAAATGTAATTTTACATATCTGAATTTTTCTAAAGTAATATCCGATAAATCCACATCAAAATGTTCCTGATCAACATCTATGTCACTATACTTTCCGATGGTCTCATAATACTCGCCATCCAAAGATACGGATGCCTCCCAATCGGTAACATTTGTAGATGCATTTTGATTATATAGTAATAAGTAATTGATATTGCTTACTTTTTGAATTTTTGTTTTTCCTAAATCAATAATAAACGTCTGGTCCTTTGCGCTGTCATTTCTCTCTGTATTGACAAAATCACCGGAAACTTTTCCATCTGTTAAAGCGCCCTCTTTGTTCTGATTACCCACTGAACTTTGTGTGTAATCAGCTGCATAAACCATATTATAATCCGTATTCAGATATTCCGACTCATCTACCGGTGCGCCGCCCTCAAGAGTACTTGCACTTTCGGCTTTATTTGGCGTAGCATTTCTTTGGTATCCGATTGCTGCTAATTCTCTTATCTGATACCCATAATCTTTGACGCCGTCCATCATATTCAGTCTTATATATTGATACTGCTCTAACTGAATATTCTGCGTATCGACTTTCAACTCATGATTTTTATATGAATTGTCCGGTGAAGATGTGTAAACCGTTTCAAAGCTTTCACCATCTAATGACAGCTGAATATTAAAGTTCTTACAACATGTAATATCACTTACAAAATAAAGCATAAAACTTTTTAAATTACTTACATCCTGCACCCCATCTAATGTGATTGTGACTCTCTGATCTGCTTTTGCACCCCATTTGGTATTGCAGTATGCACCTGTAGAAGAGCCATCTGTCAGGGCTGTGTCTGTATTTTCTGTTCCTTTACTGCTGTATGTATAGGCAGCGCCTTTTAACAGATTAAAATCAGACTTTAATAACTGTATTTCTGTCAAATCTTCTGCATCCAGATATTGGTCTCCGGTTATAGCAGTTGTCGACTCTTTGTAATTTTCATTTTTTACCGGCTCGTACTGTGAAGCATTTCCGGTCGGAACGATATATGTGGCATATGCAGTATACTGCTCATTCGCAAAATCAATGTTATTGTAAACTGTACAATCATCATATGTAGTAACCGTTGCGCCTTCTGATGCATAACCGTTTAAACTGGTTCGGTGCGAATCCTCTTCGGCAATATATCTTGGCTCTGTCACGCTGGATAGATGAATCATTGTTCCGCCATTTCCGTTTGCCAAACGACCAAAGTTAATATTCCTGTTGATACCCTGCATGGAATACTGCCAATGGGAATGCCCGGAAACTAAAGTAGCATTCTTATATTGTGTTAATAATTCCTGAAGATTCTTTCCGCTGGAGGTTGTAACTACATCCTTGAAATCAAGGTCATAAGAATATCCGCCGGCATTTTTCAAATCACCGGTACAGTTATTGGCATCTACGCTGTCGTTATTTAATGTATTTACACAGAGATAATAATGCTGGTATAAAAATACATTTTTATCTTTGTATGTTTCTAATTGTTTTTCTAACCAGTCCATCTGACCTGTTGTCACCAGTTTGTCCGTATCATATGTCTCACCGGTTTTTGCAATATCATTGAAAAAGATAAAAATATTGCCACCTGCTTCTGTCACAAAATCAAGTCCCGGAACCGTGGTATCAATAGCCTCGCCATCCTCTGACTCTTTGTAAACTGTGTCAATCGGATTCTCCAATGCATCATTTGCCAGAATCGGATAGCCATTGAGCCTGTTGGTGACTGTTCCATCCTCACTTACGGTAAAATATGTACTCGTGATAGAATTATACCATCTTGTAATGGAAGTATCTAAAAGTTCTTTATGAGAAGTAGACAATGTAGTTCTTGAGTCATGATTTCCAATTGCCGTAAGCACGGTCATATCCGGATGTTTTGCAAGCGCTTCATTATATCTGTCCAGCGCCAGCTGTTCGCCTGCCTGTGTGAGGTCTCCGGACATAGCAACAAACTTAATTCCCTCGTTGTCCAAAAATTCCATAGCTTTGTCCATCGCCGGAACTGCATCATCTTCCGCTACAGAAGAATATCTTGTAAAATGCGGATCTGAAATAGAACCAAATGTATAGGAACTGCCACTGTTTTTAAACTGTTTCTCTTCCGGGATGCTGTACTGATATACCCGCTGGTTCTGTTTGTATACGACAACGGTTTCTGCCCCTTCAGGAATTGCCGTATAATCATTTATAATATTAAATGAACCGGCTCCGTTCTGTACGACAACTCTGGCTAAATAGGAATATTCATAATTTCCTTTCTTTAATTTATTTCCATTCTCGTCTCCCCAAAATACTTTATAAACACCATCCTGATTTGCATTAATATAAATCGTACCATCGGCATAACCCGGCGTACTGTATGCAAAATCATATTGGAATGATGTTACGGTAACTTCATCTGCCTGAACAACATTCTGAAAATCTTCCGGTCCGAACGAAAGTAAACTAAAGATCATAACCAGACTCAGAACAATGCTGAATACATTTTTTAATTTGTTTCTCATAAAATCCTCCTAAAAAAAAATTTTCCCTCTCAAATCCTGTCTATAATACTATAATTTTATCATAATCACTTTCCAGTCACAATATTATTGAAAAAAGAAATCATTTTTATTATTGCCAGAATATGGCTTCAATCATTCATAAAAAATAAAAGGAACTCCCTGTATTTTTAAGGAGTTCCCTGTTTTGAAACATTTTTATTCTATGATTTTCCTGTACTAATTATTTTTTGCATCCACATATTCTACAATAACATCTGCTACTGCTTCTAACGGTATGTTACTGGTGCTGATACATAAATCATACCCTCTGGAATCTCCCCATTTATTCTCACAGTAAAAATTATGATAAGTCTTTCTGAGTTTATCTATCTTTTTCATCTTTGCTAACGCTTTCTTTTCGTCAATGCCTTCACGCTCCATGACACGTTTTTTCTTGCTGTCTCTGTCAGCCGTAATGAATACACGGGTTAAATTTGGATTATCTGCCAGAATTTCATCCGCACATCTTCCCACAACGACAAATGATTCTTTCTCTTCATTTGCCTTTTTTCTCAAAAAAGAAAACTGTTTTACTGCCACATCCTGTTCGATGGATACAGCAGAGCCTGCTATTGGTATAGGCATAAAAGATATATTTGCCGGTTTTTCATCATACTTCTCCAAAACTTCCGGGCTATAAGAACCATCCTTTGCTATTTCACTTAATAATTCCTTATGATAAAGAGGAATATTATAATGTTGCGCTAATTTTTGCGCAATAACATGCCCTCCACTTCCAAATTCTCTTCCTAATGCAATAATTACCTGTTTCATATCCGATTCCTCCTATTCCTACCCCAAATTATATCACATAGTCAGACAAAAAACAAAGGTTGCAAAGATTATATTTTATCCTCCACAACCTTTTATTTCCAACTGTTATTTTGCTTTTCCTAAAAAGTTCATACTTCCCTTTACAATCAGCCGGTCAAAGATAATAAACATGGCAGGCAGGATGCAGATAACACACAGCATACTAATCACTGCTCCTCTTGCCATAAGAAGGCAAAGGGCACTAATCATATCAATACTGGAGTACACGCCTACGCCAAATGTTGCTCCAAAAAACGTACATGCACTTACAATAACGGATTTGATTGTAGCAGTTAATGTATCCTTTGCCGCAAGCTTCTTGTCTTTGCCTCTTCCACGTTCCAGCTTATATCTGTTTGTCATCAATATTGCATAGTCTACTGTGGCGCCAAGCTGTATCGTACCGATGACAATGGATGCAATAAATGGAAGCACCGCTCCGGTATAGTAAGGAATTCCCATATTAATAAATATGGCAAACTCAATGACAGAAACTAATATCACCGGAAGCGATATTGACTTAAAGACAAATGCAACAATCAGGAATATTAAAAATATGGACACGAAACTTACCGTTGCAAAATCTTTATCCGTAATCTTAATCAAGTCTCTGGTACAAGCCGCTTCCCCTACCAGCATACCGTTATTATCATATTTCTTTATTATTTTTTCTACTTTGTTACATTGCGCATTCGCCTCATCAGAGCCTGTTTTATATGATGACATATATACTAACATCTCATGATTGTCACTTTGCAATTCACCCGTCAGTTTTTCCGGAATAAATGAATCCGGCACCGAACCATCCATTACACTTTCAAGCCCCAGAGCCGCCTGAACTCCATTTACTTTTTTTACCTCATCCAAAAGTTTCCTTACATCTTTTGTCGAGGTCTTTCTATCCAGTAAAATGATATTTGCAGAACCTAATTCATAATCTTGTGATATTTTGTTCTGTGCCGCAACACTTTCCAGATTTTCCGGCAGGCTTAATGTTAAATCGTAATATACTTTTGTATTACTTTGTCCATAAACAGCCGGAATCAAAAGTAATATAAACAGCGTAATGAATATTTTATAATGTTTCGTGACAAAAGCAGGAATTCTCTTAAAGTCAGGTAAAACCTGCCTATGTCTGGTCTTTTGTATTGCCTTGTGAAATACTAAAATGAAAGAAGGTAGTATTGTAACGCATGCCAAAACACCTAAAACGACACCTTTTGCCATGACAACACCAAGGTCAAGCCCCAATGTAAAACTCATAAAGCACAGCGCAATAAACCCTGCCACTGTAGTAATAGAACTGCCAACTACAGAAGAAATCGTTAAGGAAATGGCATCTGCCATGGCAGCTTTGTTGTCTCCATGATGTATTTCCAACTGCTCCTCATAACTGTGCCATAAAAATATAGAGTAATCCATTGTCACACCCAACTGCAATACAGCTGCCAGTGCTTTTGTTATGTATGAGATTTCTCCCACAACAAAATTGCTTCCTAAATTGTAGATAATTGCCATTCCTATGCTGAGCAGAAAGAATACCGGTATCAGGAACGAATCCATTAACAGCGATAAAATAATAACGGATAATATAACTGCAATACAAACATATATCGGCGTCTCCTGCTCGGATAAATCTTTCGTGTCAGTAACAATCGCTGAAATACCACTGATAAGACACTGATGTTTTGTAACATCACGGATTTTATTGATGGCTCTCATCGTTCCTTCTCCGGAACTTGTATCATCAAATATCACCATCATAATCGTTGACGTACCCTTGTTAAAAGCATCATAAACTTTATCCGGTAACATAGATTTCGGTATGCCGGCATCCGCAAAGCTGTCATACCATAAAACCTTACTGACATGATCTACTTTTTTCATTTTTTCAATGAGTCCGGATACGTGATAGTCGTCCATCTTATCAACCATTACAATACCAAATGCCCCCGCATCAAACTCATCCATTAATATATCCTGACCTTCCATGGTGTCAATTCCGTCAGGAAGATAATATAATAAATCATAATTGACTTTTGTATTAAAATAACCGATGGCAGCCGGAATCAGCAGCAAAACACTGATAATCAATATGGCATGTCTGGCTTTTACAATAAATTGTCCAAATCTTTTCATATTATATCGACTCCTTTACTTGTCTGCCTTTATCTCTGCTGTTTTAAATATAAATTTTACACTACCTGTCATATTCTCATTAATACCTGTAAATGACTTATAGTTTTTTCCATTATTTAATATATCTTCGATACTATCTACAGCATTCTTTGCATCTTCACCGAAAATACCTGTAATTTTGCTGATACCATCTTTATTTAATTGAATTACGCCATCTTTTAATGTTTTTGTTCCATCAAATAAGGTAACAATTCCTGAACACAGAGTGTCTGTTCCATCTGACAATGTGCCGGCTCCATCGCTAATCTGTCCTGCTCCTGAATCTACAGTTTTAATACCGTCCTTCACCTGCATGCTTGCCTTACCTATTTCCTGATTCATTTTTTTCGTGCCATCCGATAACGATTTCATTCCCTTATTTAATGTATCGGCACCTGTCTTTAATTTTCCTGTTCCATCTGACAGCGTCTTCGTTCCACTGGACAATGTCTTTGTTCCATCTGACATTTGACCGGTACCGTCTGCCAACGTACCTGCCCCTGTGTCTAATGTTAAAATTCCTGTATAAAGAGTACCTATTCCGCTACTTAACGTTGCGGCGCCATTCTCCAAAGTATTCATCCCTTCAAGCAGAGTTTTCATATCCTTTGCTTTGCTGTTAATTTGTTCCTCGAATGTAGATTTTACTGTAGTTAAAGTCTGAATACCGTAATATGCCTGAACTAACTGATAATATGCCTTCGCATTCAAATTGTTTGCCTGTAATACAGTGCTTAATTCCATTCCGCCGGATACTGCAGAATTAATACCTTCTACTGTTTTATCTAATGCAGCTTTGTTGGATATTTCACCCCCTGTAGCTGCACTTACCTGCTTAATAATATCATCTATCTGTGCCTGTATAGAATCAGGAGTTTTCTGAAGAGTATCCGTCAGTTCTTTTACTCCTGCATTAGCCGTTTTTATTCCATCTGCCAATGTCTTTGAACCATTCTTAATCCCCTGACTTACAACATTTCCGTTTTTATCCTTTACATCTTCAAACGCTTTTTTTGCACTGTTTAAACCTGCTGCCAAAGAATTTGCCCCGGTGTTAATCTGTGTTGCCGCACTGTTTAAGTCCTTTGCGCCGGTGTCTAAAATTTTTGCGCCATTATCTAACTCTTTCGATGCTGATTTTACACTCTGTGTACCTTTATATAATTTTTTTGCCCCTTTATCTGCTGTTTTGACACCATTTAAAAGTTCTTTATGAAACGTGTTATAACCGGATAATAATTTTGTTGTTCCCACATACAAATCTGCTGTGTATTTTGCAATATCTTTTGCGCCATTATCAATTTTAACGGAACCATCTTTTAATTTTCCGGTGCCATTGTACAAATCCGCAGCACCATCCTCAAGCCGGTTTGTACCATCCGTTAATTGGTCCATCTTTGCTTCAATATCTGAAAAATCCAATGTATCCTGCAAATTCATATCGCCAAGGTCCGATGCTGCAACCGTCAGTGCCATGTCCATTTCGAAGTCCTCAACATCTGCCGTAACTGTAAAAGATTCAGGTATATCAATGTCTTTCATGTATTTTTCAGCATTACCCACTCTGGAGGTAAGATTATTTTTAAATCCCGGAGCACCATAACCAATTACAATATTTGATTCCGAATAATTCAGTACCTTTCCATTGTCTACTTTAATATTTGTGAAATTATCTCCCAGAATCATTCCGGTTAAAGCTATAAATGGTACAAAATCTCCTTCCTTCTCCGATTCATTTACATAATCGTAAACAATCTTTATCTTACCGCTTTTCCCTGCCAGTTCTTTGGGTTGTATTTCCTCTCCGTCTAAATAATATGTAATATTTATATGAAGCGGAGGTTCCTGCGTTGTCGTACCCTGATAAGAAATGTCTTTTCCTTTATTTTCCCACACAAGCTCACTTCCATTTATGGTAAATTTCTCATCTCCACTCAGATTTTTTATGTTATCAAGAATGGATACATCACTGATATTATCCCTGCCGGAAACTTTCAGCATATCGCTGACTGTTGTCTTTGATATGTTTCCATCAGCATTCATTTCGACAAAAACCGTCTCTTTTTTTTCTGTATCTGCACCATCTCCCATTTTACTGTTTAATAATGCTTCCACGTCTTTTTCATTTACTTTTGCTGCCACAGTAATGTTTTTGTCTTTGCTCTTTCTGGCAGAATCCACTCCACAGGCAGCCAGAGACCACACGGATACTGTCATGACTAAAAATAAACTCATCCCCCTGTAAATATTCTTTTTCATAACAAAATACTCTCCTTTTATTATGTTCTATAATACAGTATACATATTCAAAAGAAAAAAACATTATACATTTTTATACAAGGAATTGTTTTTTATACACTTGTATAAAATTGTATAATGTTTTTAATATTGTATAAGAATCATATGTTCCGGATATATTGTAGCATTTTCGTCAAAGAGTTTCTGTTTTTTTCTGATTTTCATTCTTGCGGTACATATATATCTCATGCCCCAGTTTCTCCGTGTCAAGTACCAGATGCTGGAGTAGAGCCGTCAGCTCTGCTTCTTTCTCCTTCATTCCTTTCATTGCCCAGTCAATAATAATGCCGGTAAGCCCATATGCAAAAAATCTTGCATATATATCCTGTTCCTTTTCACTTAAATGACTGTACATATTGAAATCCGTGATTGCTTTTTTAAATAATTCCGCAAATCTTTTGTTGCTGTACTCTGCAAAGAAATTGTTGGATGACTTAATCGTATTCATAAAAAAAGGTTTCTGCTGTTTCATATATTTAAATAATTGAACCAGCTTTTCTCCCCAGTTTTCAAAAGTTAAATCTTTTGTCAAGGGCAGCAATTCCTGTGAGTAAATCCAGTTTAAGAGTTCATATTTGTCATTAAAATGATAGTAAAATGTCTGTCTGTTCACCCCGCAATGGTCTGTAATATCTGCTACCGTAATTTTATCCAGAATTTTTGACGCGCCAAGTTCCTTTAAACTCTGTGCCAATGCTTTTTTTGTTATGTTAGAATTTGCCATAATTCCTCTCTCCTCTGATTGTATCAATTTTTCCAAAAATCTGTCATGTAAATATTGTATCTAAAAAGTTTTATTCCCAATCCAGTTCTACCGGGCAATGGTCCGAACCCAATATCTGCGTATGGATTTTAGCATCTTTCATTCTATCCTTTATGCTGTCAGAGACAAGAAAATAATCAATACGCCACCCTGCATTCTTCTCCCGGGCTTTAAAGCGGTAAGACCACCAACTGTAAACACTCTCCGTATCTGGATAAAAATGTCGGAAACTATCTGTAAAACCACTGTCTAACAGTTCCGTCATCTTTCCACGCTCTTCGTCAGTAAATCCGGCGTTCTTTCTGTTTGTCTTTGGATTTTTCAAGTCAATCTCCCTGTGCGCCACATTCAAATCACCACAGACAA
Organism: uncultured Lachnospiraceae bacterium; assembly: GCA_947625755.1. Classification (GTDB taxonomy): domain Bacteria; phylum Bacillota; class Clostridia; order Lachnospirales; family Lachnospiraceae; genus Eubacterium_G. The sequence goes on from CANQPJ010000003.1 coordinate 89,156, forward strand.
TAACACCTTTTTTCTCTGCCAGACAATTCAAATATTTCCTGAAATCATCTTCCCATTCCATACGATAGTCTAATCTGGCAAGTTCATTCTGTGCGTTTGGCGTATAAACTGTCACCATGTAATAGTCCTCATATTCCAATGTGATTATACGTCCTTCCTGGTCATGTTTTTCAATACCCATTCCATAAAATACGGACATTGGCTTATGCTTTGTAAAAATCGCTGTTCCGGAATATCCTTTTTTGACTGCATAATTCCAATACTGATAATATCCCGGCAAATCTAAATCAATTTGTCCTTCCTGTAACTTTGTTTCCTGCACGCAGAAAAAATCTGCATCAAAATTTTTAAATTCCTCTAAAAAGTTCTTTCCCACACAGGCACGCAGCCCATTTACATTCCATGATATAAATTTCATCTGATACCCTCTCTTTCCACCCTGTATTTTTCTTTTGTATTCGATTACTACATATTATCTTCTTTTCCTATAAAGCATACTACAATCTTTTCAAAATAGAAAGCAGAATAATATGTTATTTTTTAACATCCTATACTGCACAACAACTGTTCCATTTGTTCTACACCTCTCTCTTGAGATGTAATAATGGCATCCAAAACCGGCACTAATTCCGGACAAATATCATATTGCAGGGCAGTGCAGCTCATTGCAATCGCTCCTTTATGATGGGGTATCATTTCCCTCATAAAATCCGCGTTAATACGATTCGTATCCGGTGCGCTGTTCATTCCACAAGCCATTCTTTCAATAATAACTTTCACATCATGCTGATATGACAAGACGGCATCTGTATCATTTGTCTGCTCTGCACATTCACACAAAATTGCCTGCATATTCTCAATACTTTTTGTCTGTTCCTCTATAATCTGCAGCGCAATCTTTTGCAATGGAATACATGTTGTATACTGCAAAAGATTTTCAGACATTTTTATAGCTGCTCTGTGGTGTGGAATCATCTGCACAATAAAATTATGGGAGATGCTGTCACACAATTCTGCTGTTGTCATCTCATCAATCATTTCATCTAAAATACAGTAAAACCTGTCTAAATATTGTTTTGCCACATTACTTAATTCACATTTACAATTCATAAAGGTATCCTTAACCGTTTTACTTTATAATATTCATCAATTCATTCTTTGTTCTGTCTGTCACTGGGCGGCATCAAAAAGCTTCCTTTCAGAAATGTGCCGGACAATATTTTTATATTCTGTTCAATAAATGACTGCATGCATCATATATTTTAATAATAAATCCATAGGGGAAACTATATGAAACGTTGTATTCCATTAGAACCTGAAGCAGAAAGCGTATGCAATCAAAGTTCTATTCCACCGCTTATTTTTGAACTGCCGCCGGACCAGGGAAGGATGATATTGGAAAATGCCCAAGATACCCCCGTTTATAAATATCCTGCCAATATCTGCAAAACTAAAATTGAAACTACATGGGGACGGATTCCACTCTATTTTGTTACCCCGAAAACATGTGAGATTATTCACAATGTAATTTTTTATATTCACGGCGCAGGGTGGGTATTTGGCAGTTTTCATACACATGAAAAACTTGTAAGAGAACTTGCCGCAAGATGCAACTCTCTTGTTATATTTCCAGAGTATACCCGCTCACCGGAAGCAAGATATCCTGTTGCTATTGAACAATGTTATTTTATTCTCTCTCACATTGAGGAAATAATAAATGGACAATATACGCTTTCCGATTGTAAATTAAATAACCGTTTTATAAACCTAAATACATTAACTGTTGCTGGCGACAGCGTTGGAGGAAATATGGCAATCGCCATGTGCATCATGGCACAAATACATTGTACTCCTCAAATTCAAAAACTGCTATTATACTACCCTGTAACCAATGCCTGTTTTGACACTCCGTCATACCATGAATTTGCCACGGACTATTACCTGTATCGTGCAGGAATGAAATGGTTCTGGGATCAGTATACAACCAGTCCTTCTGATAGAAATGAAATTACTGCCTCTCCTCTCCGTGCTGATACAGAATGTCTGAAAAATTTTCCTGCCACTATGATTATTAACGGTCAGGCTGATGTTTTACGCAGTGAAGGGGAAGCCTTTGGAGAAAAACTTTTGTGTGCCGGTGTGGATGTTACAGCTTTACGTGTACAGGGTACAATCCATGATTTTGTTATGTTGAATGCTTTGGATCAGACCAATGCCTGCCGTATAGCAATGGATGCTTCCACGGAATGGATAAAACGAAAAAATCAATGTGAAAATATTTTTTAATTATTTTTGGTCAACAAAAAAGAAGGATGAGAATTTTTCAACTACATGAATTATTCCACATCCTTCTTTGGCATATTATTTTGTTTCTTCCAAACCTGCTGCATCATCTGCTATCCTACCTTTTTCCACATTCGGTTGTATCAGATGATGGTACGCATAATCCCACAGTACCTTTGAGCCTTCTGCTGAATCCTTATTTCGATTTAATATCTGACTCAGGCGAACACCTTTTTCTTTCCATAATTTTCCGTCTGATGCAGAATTCATCATTGCCGGATGTATATTATCCATTGCACGCGCAAATTTAGCTTCCGGTGTTTTGTGTTCTTCAAACTCATCCCATAATTGTCTGAAATGTAATGCCTGATCTTCTGGAAGGAGTTTAAAAATTCTGTCCGCTGCTGCCATCTCCCGCTGTCTTTGTGTCTTTTTTGCTTCCTCATCATAAGCAAAAGTATCTCCGGCATCTATTTCCACTAAATCATGTATTAACAACATACTTATTGTCCTTAATACATCTATTTTCTCATTGGCATATTCACTTAATATAAGAGTCATAATTGCCATGTGCCACGCATGTTCCGCATCATTTTCTCTTCGGCTTCCATCCGTCAGATAATTCTGTCTTACGATAAACTTTTCTCTGTCAATCTCTCTGCAAAAGTCAAATTGTTTTTCTAATCTTTCTCTATCCATGTAATTTATCTCTCAATACTTTTTTATATATAAAGAATGTATCATAGGCAGTCGGTCAACGTCAACGAATGATTTTTCTATTTTTTTGAATAAAAATTTTGTATTCCGTTCATCCTATTTTTGAAAGGATGGTGCTATATGAATAAGAAAAATAAATCCAAAAATGTATATGATGATGGAAATATTCCTGAAGTAGATTTACCAAAAGATAAGTATTCCGATAAGAAAGATTACCGCAATGTAGAACCATTACCGGAATCATTTCGTCCCAGAAAAGATGGACCGGGCGGAGAAAACGGAGAATAAAACATTCTCCGTTTTTTTGTCCTTAATAAATTTTTGCGGTGGAATCATGTTCAAAATTTTCAATCACTGCATGTACTGCTACATTAGGATTTTTTTTGCAGTTTAAAGAAACAATGCGTCCTATTTTGCCATCCATTGTACCGAAATCTATACGGCTTAAATCGTTGTTATAGCAATTTATCAATTCAATTTTTCTGTTACAATCTCCTCCATAAATTTCTGTTAAATGATTATTGCGGCAATAAAGCCACTCCAGTTTTGGATAGAGGGTAAAATCAAATTTCCCTTTCAGCTGATTATTATCACAATCCAAATAGTTTAAATAGGTTAAGTTTTTATAACTTATTTTCGACAGTTTGTTATTATACACCATCATTTCATAAATTTTATTTTTACCCTCAATATTCAGCCTGCTTAATTTACTCTCGACACAGCATAAGTATTCCAGCTTTGGCAGTTGTTTTAATGTAAGCCTTTGTAATTGTGAAACACCGACCATTTCTATTTTTTTCAGTCTTTTAAAATTATGTAATGCCATTTTTTTCAGGTTTCTTATCTCCTGCATGCTTATTGAGGTTAATCTGCCAAGTTTTTTAAGTGTTATTTTAGGAAGTCTGGTCTCATAAAGGTTCAATTTTTCCAAATTTTTTAAATCCCGCAAAGTTAGAAAAGAAATTTTTGTATTAGAATCTATTGTTATATTTTTAAGCTCTGGGTTATTTTTGACGATACAGCCTTTAATCTTCACATTAGAAATTTGCACTTTTCTTAAATCAGCACGATGAATAAAATTTAAAGGCTTATTATCGGAACAACTACTCAAAGAAAGCGTCTTTAATTTGCCAGATGCATTAACTATTGCGGTACCATTTTTCACTCTTCGCAGTTTGAGATACTTCACATTGTTATTTTTTCTTACTTTTACTATGACATTATGATGTTTTGCATACACTTCCAAATCCTGCAGCTTTCTGATTTTTCTCAAATCAAACACTACATTTTCTTTCGAATATGTCTTTATATACACCTTTTTCAATCTATGTAATTTAGTTAATTCCTTTGTATTTTTAATATGGCTTTTTGTTGTAATAGATATATTTTTCAGATGTTTTAGCTTGGATAATCCTTTCAAATTAATATTACAATTACTATTATCCACATTTAAATGCCATATCTTTTTGATTTCGCTTTTGCTTAAATACCCGTTTGAATTCTTATCGCATGTTAACTTTACTTGGTATTTCAACTCACTCGCAAAAGTTTTTTCAATATTGATTCCCTTACCAGACTTTGCATTGACGGACTGTGGCACAAGCAATGTGACAACTAAAAAGACGATGCCCAACATGATTTTATAAATTTTTTGATTCATAACTCTGCGTTTCCTTTCTATCCACATGACTTCTGTTACAGAGTACAGTAATTATTTTCTTTTCTTCCAAACAGCTCGAAGGACTATCGTTTTTCTCCAACAATAAAAACTCTCTTCATTTTTTAGGCGAGTCTTTTTAGTTACTTTCTTTCCTTCCAGTTTCCACCCTTTAAATATATATCCCTTCTTTTTAGGTTTTTTCTTTGGAATAGGAATTCTACTTCCCCATTTTACATTTTTTCTCTTTTTAATATAACTTCCACCATGTGTGCTATATTTTACAGTATATTTTGTTTTTTCATATATGGCATATACAATAGGAATATTCTTTGTACTATCCCCCTTAAAACAGGACGAATAAATTTCTCCATATGTAACTTTATTTGTAATTTTTTTGCCGCCCTTTTTTGCTGTATACCATCCTTTAAGGGTATATCCCGGTATTTCTCCAGTCTCCAACTCGCTTAAAATTTTCTTTTCCTCCCAGTTGAAACTGTTAGTCTTATCTAATTTTATAGTTCCCTTCATTTTTCGCTTTAACTTTCGTTTTAGATTGGTAGCTAACTTCAACTTATAGCCACTCTTTGACTTCCATACCGCTAAAAGAACTGTTGATGATTTAGAATCATCTCCTGATGCCTGTCCGTATGATATTTGATTATTATTCACACTATTGATTATAATTCCTGTTTCGGTCCTCCATCCTTTTAAACTATATCCAGGTTTAGATACTAAAATATTTTTAAATAATCCTTTAGTCCACCAATCCATGCTTGCAATATTAATTTGTTTTCCATCTACCTTATATAAGACTTTATATATTTTATTTTTCCATCCAGCATATAATGTTATATTATTTGTTAACTGATTTCCAAAACTCCATTTGCTATCGTTTGAACATCCATTATCAGTATACCATCCGGTAAAAACAGCTCCTCGCTTTATTGGTTGTTTAGGCTCTACATCTGTATAACCTTTTTCAACAAACTGTGGCAAAACTTTACTTCCACCAAGCGTATCATAGGCTTCTCTAATACCTTCTTTCAATTTTAAAGTTACATATAAATATTCATCCATAGCGTCGGTTTTATTTTTCAAATTCAGTCTGTAAGTATATGTAATATTCTGAATTTCATCAGAACACCATACCAACCCTGTTTTACTATCATATCCTGAATTTATACCATCACCAAATGCACCGTCAATTTTTACATCAGACACTCTAGACAAATCTAGATCTGTATTTAAATCTTCTAATAATACACAATATTTATTATTATTCTGATATTCATAAGTATCTATTTCCTGATTACTACAAACTAAATATTCCAAATTCATATTTGCTGCCAAATCAATTGCAGCAATAGAACAGCCTGAAAATTTTAATTCTTTTAATATTGTACATTCGCTTAAATCTAACTCTCTTATCTTGGTACTTGCACAAGATAATATTTGAAGTCTTGGATTATTGAGGAGATTTAACTCTGTAATTCCTGTAGCATTGCAATATAACTCTCTAAGTTTTGGGAATGCCTCTATCCCCACTAGGCTTTCAATTTCACTTTTTCCTGCCACAGAAATAATTCTTACCAATTCACATTCATCTTTTGACAACATCCCATCTTGATTTAAGTCAAAGTTTTTTCCATAATAATTTCCTGATTTAAAGCTTTCGTGAGTGATGTATTCTAAAAAATTCTGATCTGGAAACACAAGTTTTCCTTTTGCATCTTTCCCGCTCGCCAAAGAAATGGGATATGTAATTCCAGAATTTGTTACTAACGGCTGCGTAAATGCCTGAACTTTCTTCTGACTAACACTGACTGATGTGACACATAGCACTGCCACTAAACTTATTGTTAACACTTTCTTAAATTTATTCATATTTTTCTCCTATTATTTTGCATTATTAGTTTTTACCAATTCTAAAGACAGTTTTCTTATTTTACAATTTTAGCTGTACTGTCATGACTGCATTGCTCTACCGCCGCATTAATTACAACATTTGGATTCTTTTTACAGTCTAAATACGATACATATCCTCCACGCTGGCTGATTTCCTTAAAGTCAATCAGCTTTAAATTATTATTGTAACAATCTATATAGCTAATGAATTTATGGCAGTTGCCTCCGTATATTTCCGTTAAGTAATTATTCTTACAAAATAAACCCTTTAGCTTTGGATAAAGTGAAAAATTAAATCTTCCCTCCAGCTGATTATTTTCACAGTCCAAAATAGCAAGTTTTTTTAAATTTCTATATTCAAATTTTTTTAACTGGTTATGATAAAAATCCATATATTCTATTTTGCTTTTCCCGAGTATATTGAGTTCACTTAATATACCTTCAATGCAACTTACGTCTTTTAGCTCCGGCAATTCTTTCAAGGTCAGGCTTTTTAAGTCTAGAAGCCTTTCCATTTTTATTTTTTTTAATTTTTTTAAATTATCTATAGTTAAAGTGGATAAATCATATATCCTATCCATTATTATGGTTCTTAATCTATTTAGTTTTTTCATTGTAATTTTTCCAAGATTGCAACTAGAAACTTTCAACCTGTCTAACCTTTTTAAATTACTCATTTTTAATTCAGATACTGTTGAATTTCCTATTAAAATATTTTTAAGTTGAGGATTATTCTTTATTATACACGTATTTATCTTACTAATCCTAATCTCCACTTTCTTTAAATAATTATAATTACTGATATTTAATTTCTCGCAAGAAGAATAGGCATTATTAAACTCAATGGATGTCAATTTATGACATTTATCGATGACTTCTTCATCATTTTTAATATTATTAAGCGATAGATGGCTGATTTTATTATCTTTTCTTATTTTTACAATCATTTCACCCATACTGTTATATATTTTCAGATTTTCCAGCTTCCTAATTTTTCTTAAATCCAATATTATTCTTTTCTTTAGCTGTTCATGTTCAGAAACATATAAATCTAAATATTTTAATCTGTGTAACTGTTCTATTTCTTTTATGTTATAAGCATTAAGTTTCTCTATATTTAATCTTTCCAGATATTTAAGCTTTGATATTCCTTTCACATTATTATTTTTAAGGCTATAAGGTAACAATAAACGCCTTACCTGTTTCACTTCTTTCTTACTTAAGTATCCATCCTTGTTCTTATCACATTTACGCTTTACCTGATATTTTACATTCCCGACAAAAGTTTTCTTTATGTTAATTCCTTTATGGGATTTTGCATTGACGGACTGTGGCACATACAATAATACCGATAAACATAAAATGCAGAACATTATCTTTATAAATTTTTTATTCATATCTCTGTTTTCCTTTCTATTTAAACACAGGATATAACGTAATTTCCATTTTATCAGTAGGATATTTTTGCGGACTTGGCTTCTTATTCTTTTTTATTTGAATATCTGTTTTATTTGAATTTTTTTTATAACTCCAGCCTCTAAATGTTTTCTTCCCCTTTGTTTTTTTAAATATTGCTTTCTTTGGCAAAAAGGTGACATCCGTTCCTATTTTTGCTATCTGTGTTTTGTTAGTATTGCGATTTATGAGTTTTATATTTTTCATTCCTTTACAGGAATATTTTATTTTAAACTGGACTGAAATTTTTTTATTTTGTGCTTTGGTTCCCCAATATGAACTAATGTTAATTTTTGCACCCTTTAATTTTGAAGGTTCAATAAGATATTTTTTCTTTTTTTCATTATACACTGATATTCCTCTTAAAGATACAGAGTGGCCATATGCTTGTTTTACATTAATTTGAATATATCTTTTTTTATATGAATTTATTTTATATGAATGCAGTTTATAACTACATATAACCTTCTCTTTCTCATTATTTTTTCCAACACTCAGTTTTTTAAATTTTATATCCTTTCCAGTTAATAAATTCCACTGTTTATTCACATGATTTAAACGTAATTTTCCTGTACCAGGCTTTTGCAATGCTGGTTTTAATAAGTTATACCATCCCTTTTTACTACTAATAGATGCTATCATGCAAGCCCCGGCTTTACTTGCCAATTGATACATTTTTTCCAAATGTACCGAACTACTTCCGTCTGCTATGATGTCACTGATAGCGAAATTTTTTAACAGATAATGTAAATAGCTTTTTTCGCTTGGATCTTTTGATGCGATTACTCTATTATTCCATTTTTTAGCTGTATCTTTTTGTGCATGTACCGTTGGACACCACACCCCACCATATTTATTAAGAGTTTTCTTATAAACGTTATGGGAAAACGTGTCCGTCAGGTTATGAATCGCTGCTCCTAGCAGTACATATCCCTGTGTCTCTGTGTCTGTAACTATCTTTTTACACACTTCTTCGGAATATTTTTTAAAATATTTATCATCCTGAAAAGAGTTAAAATAATTTCCTAATTCTTTTTTCAATTTGCTTGAAATAGCTTTGATATTACTTTGCTTCAACTCATGTCCATTAACTTTCAACTCCTGTTTGCTTGGAAAACTTGCTATTTTATTAATATATTTCTTCGCTGTACAATACAGGTAATGAGTATTAACAAAATAGTTTCCTCTTCCATGAAAATATGGATTTTTACTCATTTGTTTCCATGTATCATAATTGTCGGAATGTACAGCTCCCATTTTCACATAATTAATGTTTCCATTTTTAATATAGCCTTCACTTGTACCATTTTTGTTGCCATTTTCTACTATATATTCGTGTGCTTCCTGCTTCCACGATGCATTGACATAATTAACTTTTCTATGCTCATTTATATTTTTTGTATTGTCTGGAAGGTCTTCTCCTGCCTTTTCAGCTGCTTTTTTTTCAGAGTTTCCTTCTAATTTATACTCTTTGTAAGCCTGATTCATTTCATTGTAGTTTTTTTCTGCTTCTTCATAATCTACCATTCCTTGTCCGCATTTTTCACTGTTTACCGCATCTTTATTGGCACTTCCTACTAACAAATTCTTAATAAACTCATTAGATTTGTCTGGATGTTTTCCCCACAAAACCGCAGCCATTCCAGTAACCTGTGCCGCCGAAATACTAGTTCCGTTATCTACTGACACACCTCCAAATGCTCCATCTGTCAATATCTGATTACCAGGTGCCACTACATCAAGCTCCGTTCCCGTCGAGCTGAAATTAGCCATATTATTATACTTATTAGTTGCTCCTACGGATATTACATTGTCAAATGCAGCAGGATATTCAATAGTAGATTCATCTTCCGGAGCTGGTCCTTCATTTCCGGCAGCTGCAATAATTAGTATTCCTGATTTGTACGCCTTCTCTATAGCATTTTCCAGTTCTTCAGAATATTCTTGTGTTCCAAAGCTCATATGTATAATATTTACTTTTTCACTGATTGCCCAATTGATGGCTCTTACCACTCTATCTACCGGAGCATCATTTCCTGCTCCAAATATTCGCCCAATATATAATTCTACATTAGCTGCAATTCCAGTAATTCTGTCTTCATTCTTTCTGGCACAGATTAAACTTGCCACACTGGTTCCATGTCCTGTCATATCCTGATATAGTGGATGAAGTTCTCCCTGTCCCAAAAAATCTTTTTTTTCTACCGCAGGTAAATCTACATCATAATCCAATCCGGAATCCAGTACTGCTACTTTAATTTTTTTTAAGTTTTTACTATCCTCATAGGATTTTTCTGCATTAAGACATTTAATATTCCACTCTATTTGTCTACTAATAGTCTCTGCCTTTACTATCTTTTTTGGCTTTTGCATGGTAAACATATTAAATGTTAAAGCCATAATCAGTGTTGTCATGATTATTTTTTTTAATATTCTACTATATATTACATTTTTTTCCCTCATTTTATTTCACCTCTACAATATTACTATATTTACTATATTCACCACTATTTTTACAATAACATCTGATTTTGTATTTGTTTTTCTTTTCTGTACTACTTAAAAGATATTTTGCTTTTTTTACACTTTCTTTCTTTTTAAAAATTTTTTCTCCTTGCTTTTTTTCATATATAATATACTTTGTTGTATATTTTTGTTTTTTCCATGACAAAGCATATTTTTTATTTTTATTCTTAATTTTTAATATTGGCTTTTTAAGATTTGCAGTCACATCAACTAGCACAAATGAAAATGCTCCTGTATATTGATCATATACAGTAATTTTAGCATTACCCGGTTTCTTTGTCTTAATTATTCCATTCTGTAATACAGAAACTACAGAATTATTATTTGTTCTCCAAACAAATTCTTTTTTTGTACAATCCATTGGCGTTATTTTTATATTAATTTTCTTACTTTTATTCGTTTTTAGTTTGTAGTAAGCTTCTTCTACAAAAATATCATTTACAAATTTACTCACTGTAACTTTACATGTTGCACTATAATTTCCATCCTCACTTGTTAAATGAATATTTGTACTTCCTAAAGCTACTCCTATTACATTACCAAATTCATCTACTTTTACTATAGATTCATTATCACTTTTCCATGAAACCCCTTTGTTTGTTGCATTGAGTGGTAATGTATGCCAAACAAGTGGAAAAATTTCGTTTACATCTATTTCCGCTTCTTTTTGTAAAGTTAATCCTTTCACCCTTACAGGCATCACTTTTATATCACAGGAATCGGTAAACCCTCCCTCTTTGGTTGTTACTGTGATTGTTACATTTCCCGGTTTTTTCCCTATATATCTTCCTTTTGGGTCTACTTTCATAATTTCATCACTGCTGACATACCATGTAAAATCCTGTACAGAAGCGTTCGATGGGATAATTTCCACCTTTATTTTTCCCATAACACCATTATCTACTTCTGTTTTATCTGGTGTAATTTTTATTCCTGTAACAGCTATATATGGTCTTACTGTTACTCTACATTTTTTTGTTATATTTTTATTACTCTTACTAATTACAGTAATCACAGCACTTCCGCTTTTCCTCGCTGTTAATTTTCCTTTTTCATCTACTATCGCAACATTTGTATTTGAACTTTTCCATGTAAAATCACCAATCGCTGCTACACTCGGAACATACTTTACATTAATATTTTGTTCTGTATCTTCATACATTTTTATCTCTTCTGGAATTATAATATCTTTTAACGGGATTTCTACGTTTCTCTTTTTTGTATATGCCCAGTTTTCACTTGTATCACCAAAATTTCCTTCTTTTAGCCAAACTCTATAATACTCTCCGCAAATACCATCTATTCTCACATTTTTATTTGAAGCTATTCTGTCTTTTATTTCTGTATTTTTTGAAGATATTCCTTCTTGATCGGAACATCCTCTGTATACAATACTATTAGCTTTCAAAATTCCATCTGCATTACTAATTGGAGTCAAGCATGATGCTAAAAGTCTTTTTTCCACAGATTCATTATCTGCCTTACACGTCATAGTAATTACTGCTATTCCTTCTTTTAAAAACTCCAACTTGAAATGATCATTTACTTTTTTTACTGAACATACAGAACTGTTATTACTGGTAAAATTTACATTCGTCACAGATATATTTTCCTTGTCTCCTATAACCGCAACATTAACTGTTTCACCTACATCTCTTCCATAATGAAATCTTTCTGTTCTTGCTTCAGAATCATAATCCACAATTCTGGCATCCGGTTTTGCAGTTGCCTTTATGCTAATTTGATTTTCCATAAAATTAAAACAGAATAATGAAAATATAATCATCATTATCAACATCCTTTTTTGTCTTTTCATTTATTTTATTTCCTCCTTTTTTACAAATAAATTTTTTTATTATGTTATTATGCTAATTACAACAAAAGCATTGGTCCAAATTGGACAAATGCTTTCGTCGCCCCCATATCATATATTTTATATATTGTAATATACGAAAAATACTGCAACAATGATATGAAGAAATCTCATTCTTACCGAATAGTTTTTTAACTATTCTTTACTAAAACTACGCAAAATTTGTCATTTCGTCAATAGAATATGCGTAAACGATAGTTGATTCTGCGTAAACGATAGTACTTTATTTAATGCTATTTTAATATTATTAAATATAAAGAGACATCATGATTTGCATTTAAACATTACATCTTGGAAAATCTGTTTTATAACTTTTACTTTTCACAAAATAATACCAATTCTAACTACCGTATTATATATTTATCATTTATTTTACAATTAATTTATAATATAATTTATTTAATCTGTCATAGTGGATATAAATATTTTAAAATTTTCTTTTTTCAAATATATCCATTTTTTTAATATTCCATTGTTATACCCTAAATTTTTTAAATCAAAAATTTATACATTTTTATAATTCTTAATTTATTTAGAATTTCATTGTAATTTTTCCAAAATTATCTTCAGAATTTTTTTACATATCTATTTTTTTAAATTACTCATTTTTAATTTATATATTGTTGAATTGTATATTTTAATTATTCTAAAGCGAGAGCTTTTACACATTATGAATGTATTAATCTCTCCAACATTAATATACAATTTCCTTAAATTAACATTATTGCTTATATTTAATTACTCGCAATAAGAAAAGTTGCTAAATTCAATTTTTTGTACTTTACTTTAATTTTATAATATTACTATATTTATTTTTATTATGGCAAATACAACAAAAGCACCAGTCCAAATTGGACAGATGCTTTCGTCGCCCCCATTTTATATATAATATTGTAGTGTGTGATAACTAATACAATAAATGATATGAAGAAAATGCTCTTCCTACTAAATAGCTCTTTTAGAACTATTTTTCACTAAAGTACGCAAGTTTTGTTGTCTCGTCAATAGAATATGCGTAAACGATAGTTGATTCTGCGTAAACGATAGTACTTTATTTAGTACTATTGTGATATTATTAATTATTAATTATAAATATCTATAAAATTTCACGCATTAAAAAAAGCCACATCTGTGACTTTAACAGATTTGACTCTCCTGATAAGATTTCGGCTTATGTGGGGCTGTCACCTTCCACATATCAATCTGGAATTTCGAATATTTCATGCAACCAGCAGCCTCTCTTTCATAACTGTATTGTAAAATTCGCTATCCGCATTTATTTCATGAATTTCAAACACATCTACTTGTTTGTTCAGCACTTCCCTCAAATCCTCCGCAAGTGCAAAAATCATAGTAAGTTTAAATTTCTTTCCGCCATATACCAGAAAATCCAAATCACTATCTCTGTTTGCTTCTCCCCGTGCATATGACCCGAATAAATAAATTTCCTCCACGTGATATTTTTCAGCAATTGGTTTCACCAATTTTTTAACATTTTCCAATGTAAGCACTTTATCTTTCATACCATCTCTTCCTTTCTATGCAATATTCAAATCTATAATTGCATTATAATTTTTCTTTTTCCCTTTTTTTAATCTTGCAAAGCTTTTTTATAATATAGATTATAATTCTATTGTCCAATTCTTTTCATCTATGCTTTTTGCTTCTTAATTGTTTGTTTTCATCAATCACATTGATTAAGTCACTATTTTATAGTATTTTTATCAATATCATTTTACCACTACATGGTCATATTGACCATGTTTATGAATAATATTTCTGATTCTTACTCTTTGGTTTATCTGGCACCGTCCGCTTAAGTTCACCTGTTTTAAGCAATTTATCTAAATAGTGTCTTCTGAAAAATGAACGTTCAAGTTTAAATTTACACATTATTTCACTTGCAGATTTAGGTTCTTTACAAAATTCAATTATCTGTTTCATCGTATCATGGTCATTAACATGGTCATATTGACCATGTTGCTGACCATCATCCCTCAACAACCTCAAATATCTATCGCAAGCCTTGCACAAAACCATAATTCCAGCACTATTAATTTCATACTCTGGTAATGGTCCTCCATATAATGCACAAGCCTCTTTAATCTTCTCAAATCCTCTTCCCCAAGCTTCAATCATCCCACTTTTGAAAAAGATATTTGCCAACTTAGGATTATAGGGCTGTGATGAATGTTTCATAAACAACTTGTCCGTTGAATCGAGATTTGGAGGCATCTCGCCATCATTCCAAATATATATTTTATTCTCATAAACACTAATCTGAATTGGATTACAACTACTATAATCCTTATGAACAACGGCATTCAATAAAATTTCACGAAATGCATCCTTATGGAACATAAATTGTTCTATTCTTTGAACCCCTTCATAATCAATCAAAGCCTTCATATATTTTGTGTAAATCAAATCTACCGTCTTATCCACCTGCTCTATCAGCGGTCCATGAACTTCATCCTGATATACCAGATCTGAATCTGATTTTCCAAAATAACCAATTTTAATATAAGAACCCGTCACCCATTTTTCAGGATCTTTATAAAACGCAAGCATTGCAGCTCTTATCAAATATCCATCTTCATCAATTAGATGTAAATTATCCATTAAAATAGTATCTTCTACACTAACTTCTTCCGCTGTAAGTCTGCCTCTTTTAACCGATTTATCCTTAAATAACTGAACAGCTTCTTCTTTTAAATCAGTAACTGACAATTTTGGCAACGGCACACCATCCCAAGTTCTACCTTGCGTTTTTAATAATGTTCTCTCTAATTCTTTTCCTGTAATTTCACGCATTGTACTACCAGAGCGGTAATAATATTTTCCACGAAAACTGATTAAGAATGGGTATTTGTCAACAATTATCTGCAAATACTCCAGTTCGCCTTTATATAGCAAATTTACATCAGCAATGATTCCCATAGTATCTGTAATCTTATTAGGAATCCGCTCTAGCAAATCTCGTGCATTATTAATTCCCACAACATTGCCGTTATCATCTGCACCTATGTATATGGTTCCTCCATAGGCATTTGCATAACCGCAAATCCATTTTAAATACTCATCTTGCCAAGATTCTTTCCACTCTATAGATTGATTTTCTTTTTCGTTCACTATTTCACCAACTTTCATTTATTATTAATCAATATAACCTCTAACCTAATATTTTGTCTCTATTCCTAAATTCACTCTAATACCTTCTTCCTCCGACAAACTACAACCCTTATAAATCTTACAACTATAGTCTGCTATATTTAATAATATCCCCAAAACAAATTTAACATACAACTGATTCCAGCGCAAACGGGAAACAAATGAATCATACACCGATTGCATCTTTTAAAAACTGCGTTACACGTTTTTTATATTCACCATATATAATATTTTCTTTACTATCTTTTCATAGAACGGAATCGCATTTTCATTGACACATGTGTACATTATTATGTTATCTGTACCTCCTGCAAGCTCATGTAATCTGCGGACCAATGCCTTTCCAATCCTTTGGAACCATCTGACATATTAACAAATCTTTGCTTTCTGCTATAACCATTTTTAATTCTACATCCTTAACTATATTTAAATTTCATTCTATCACACTTTATACATCTCCGCATTAATAAAGTTCAGCAGATAGAATAGTCTAAAATACAAACAATATTCTCTTTCGTTTTATCCACAACAGCAACAAAAGCACCGGTCCAAATTGGACAGATGCTTTCGTCGCCCCCATATCATATATAGTATTGTAGTGTGCGATAACTAATACAATGAATGATATGAAGAAAATTCCATTCCTACTGAATAGCTACTCTAGAACTATTCTCCACTAAAGTACGCAAATTTTGTCGTTTCGTCAATAGAATATGCGTAAACGATAGTTGATTCTGCGTAAACGATAGTACTTTATCTAGTACTATTGTGATATTATTAATTATAATTATAAATATCTATAGAATTTCACGCATTAAAAAAAGCCACTTCTGTGACTTTTGTGACTTTCTATGCACTCCCACAATCATATATTCTTTTCAAATAGACTCTCTTAAATTCCCAAAGTTTTCTCTGTGAAATATCCAGATTGCTTCCATCTTTCATATATACAATTAAATCTTTATAAGTATCTACCTCATCAAGATTAACTATAAAGGATTTATGACATCTGAAAAACCATTTATCACACAATCTCTGTTGAAATTCTTTCAGACTACAATTACATCTTTTTATTCCTTGTTTCATATGAATGCTGACAGTATGATTCGAACCTTCTACATATACAATATCTTTTAAAGAAATATTATATACTCCTTCTCCAATGATATTTATCTTTATTTTCTTATTTCGTTCTAAAAGGGTTTCTGCTGAAGACAGTCCTTCATGAATCATATCTTCCATTTTTTCTTTATTAATGTATCTATATGCATTGACTAAATATCCTCTGTCACACATTTCTGTATGGGTTGTGAGGATCATATAGACACCTTCCGGATTTTTAATTCTTGCCCTCTTAATGGTTTCGAAACCATCTAATCCTTTCATTTCTATGTCTATAAAAGAAATATCATATGTTATCTCACTGTCGAGATAGTCAATTCCACTTTCATAACAATCTATATCTATTTCCGTACTATTGTCATAATATTTCATAATGCAATCTTTCGCTTTATCGCGATATAACTGCATATCATCTACTACTGCAATTTTCATATATCTGCCTCCTGTTCAAGCATAATCATAATAGAAAAAGTTGTGTTTTCAATATTTATATCTAACATTCCATTATGACGTTCCACTGCTTCTTTAATATTCTCAATTCCAAAACCATGATACTCTACATCCTTTTTCGTGGTCACGATTTTACTATGGCTAAACTGCCCTTCGTCTTTAAATGTATTTTCTGCAATAATTATAATATTATCACCTGTATATCTGCATTCTAATGTGATTCTCTTTTCATCCGATTTTTCTGCGGCTTCAATCGCATTACTTAATAAATTTGAAAAAATAGTACACAAATCATATGGAGAAATCCGGCATGCACTTGGAAGCATTCCTTTGAAAGTAATATTAATTCCTTTTTGCACTGCTTCTGAATGATATTTATTTACTATTGCATCTACAATACCATTATTGACTGTTATTACGTTTCCTAAACGGTCAATCTGCATATTGATTTCTTTCATATACTCATTAAAATCTGAATACTGATTGTTTTTCGCCATCATAGATAACACCTGCATATGATTTTTGATGTCATGGCGAAACTTCTTTGTGTTTATCTCACGTTGCTCAAGATATTGGTAATGCTTTGTCTGTTCATTTAGATATTTTTGAGTAATTTCTTCTTTTTCTTTATATGTATCTCTGGAAATAATTAGCGAAATAACTGAAGATAATTGAATAAGAATTCCTAAAATCAATACTAATACAGAAACAAGATATCCTAATTTGTAATCTTCTAGAATCTTCTCATCAACGATAGATGCTATAATCGTTACAACATAGGTATCTGCTATGGCTAAAATGGTAAAAAAGAATAATTTTACAATGCCTAATCTTTTTATTCCTTCATTATATTTATTACTATATATTTTTCCAATAACAAAAATAAAGACAAGTGACAAACAAGCTGCTAGTAGTTCCTCTACTCTTTCGTTTTTTATATTAGTTAATTCAAATACTACATATATCATTTCTGTTGTCATTAAGTCTAACATAGAGGTAAGAAAGAATATCCATAAACCAGAAAAAACTAGTTCAAGTATTTTTTCATCATATAATAAACATATTACTATGCAAAAGACTAATATATAACTAGTAAAGGTGATTGAATTACCCTCTGAATAATAAAGCCACAACGATAAGCTTAACATACAAATAAATGAAACTACATATCTTATTCTTTTTTCTTGTCTCTTGCGAAACATGAATATTAAGTCACAAAAACATAGAACTTTTATTAAGTGCAATAAATCTGTTAATTCATATAAAACAGCATCCATTTATCTCCTCCGTAATTTAAATTATTAATATTTATATTATATCAAATAATTATAAATTACGGAAGAAATGGGTAGATTTCGTTTTCTACATAAACCAATGTCTGATGATGTGATATAAGTGATTAAACAATACATTATCCTTTCCGTATATACTTATGTATTGTCCGGACACAAAAAAGGATAACCGATTTATTTTTTTTGTAAATAGAATCTGCGTAAACGATAGTAAATTCTGCGTAAACGATAGTAACATTTTAAAAAAAAGACGAAAATGGAATGCGAAATTTTTTTCTTAAATAAATTTCTTCACATCATTTTCGTCTTATATTTATAACAATTAATTTTAATTAAAATTTCTACTGATTTTAAATAAGTTGTGAAATTATTTCCTCCTAAATTTTGTAAAGTCAACAAATTTCTTTATAACAGACTTACCCTTATATTTATATTCTATTTAAAATATATCTGGTATTAATATTAATAATATAAACCATTTTTATAACCTATTATTTCATTCTGACTTTTGCTTTCTATCTGTTAATTCAAGATTTTTACACTGGTTTGTCTCCGATATGTTATGTATGTATATGGAATTTCTCCAAAAAATTTTTCTTCGCTTTCTTTTATAAAATCTTTTTCTTCAAATTGTGGAAAAAAGGTGTCTCCTTCAAAAACTTCATCAATTTCTGTTACATACATTTTTTCTACTATTGGTAATGCTTCCTCATATAATCTCGCCCCACCTGAAATAAAAATATCTTTATCTCCTGCCATTTCGATTGCTTCCTGTAAGGACTCCGCAGTGTAACAGTTTTCAGCAGTGAAATCTTTTGAAGAAGATACCACAATAATTGTACGGTCTGGCAGTGGATGTCCGATTTCTTCAAAAGATTTTCTCCCCATTATAACAACATTTCCACTAGTCAACTCTTTAAAACGCTTCTGCTCTCCTTTTATTTTCCATGGAATACATCCTTTGTATCCAATTACCCGATTTTTTGCATAAGCAACTATTAATGCTATCATATTTCGTTTTCTCCATAATAATTTTATTACTTTAGTCTTCTTTTATTTTTATCAGCAATACTCCTTCTACAGGCATTTCCAAAAAGCTGTAGGTAACGGAATGTCCCGATTTAACTTTTCGGCATCAACCCATTGATAAATATTATCTTTCGCTTTGCAGTCCACTTTGTAACAGTGCATGTTCCATTCTAAATGGGTAAAAATGTGTTTCACATTTTTGTGTTTTTCTACACATATTACATCAATATTCTGTTTTTGCAGCCATGCTTCTATCTCTGATGGGTGAAATTTTTTATCCACATTTGGAAATTCCCACATTCCTGCAAGAAGCCCCGTTTTCTCTCTTTTTCGTACTGCAATTTTTCCACTGTCACTTAAAATTAATACCGTCTTTTCTATAACCTTTCTTTCTACTTTCTCCTTTTTTATAGGATATTTCTGCCACGTATCATTTTTATATGCACGGCATTTCGTATTCAATGGGCACTCTTCACATTTTGGTGCTCCATTTGGCAGGCAAACCACAGCCCCCAGCTCCATCAGACTCTGTGTAAATTCACTGCAATGATTTTTGGGATAAACCTGTTCCAGACGGTTGCCAATCTCCTTGCGGAATTTTTCATTCTGAATATTCTGTTCTATTTCATTTAACCTTGTAATTACCCGCAAAACATTTCCATCAACTGCGGAATACGGCATTCCAAAAGCAATAGAGCTGACTGCACCTGCTGTATATTTTCCAATTCCGGGAAGCGCTAATATATCCTTATAGTCCTGTGGAAATACACCATCATATTTTTCACAAATAATCTCTGCAGCTTTTTTTAAATTGCGTGCTCTGGAATAATATCCCAAGCCCTCCCATAATTTCAAAACAGTCTCTTCCTTCGCCTCCGCCAAAGTGCGCACATTAGGAAAACTTTTCATAAACCGATTATAATACGCTATGACTGCCTCTACTCTGGTCTGCTGCAACATAATTTCAGAAACCCATACACAATATGGATTATGATTTTTCCTCCACGGAAGAATCCGGGCATGCTTTTTATACCACATAAGCAATGGTTCAACAATCCATTCCAAGGAGTCCTCATTGTTGTCAATATTTAATCTTTCATCTGCTTTCATTGTCATTTTACTATCCCTATTTATTTTAACATTCCCATTATGATTGTTTTTTATAATTTTCAATTACTTTCCCTATTTCGTTATAATCCCGCTGCATAAGTTCCTCACAAACCTGTAACTGCAATATTTCTTCAGGTATTTTTTCTATAATTTTTTCAATTACAAAATCCTTGCTTTTTTGTTTATATTTCGGCATATTGTTAATTTCCTGTATATGTGCCAATTCCGGTCGCCATAACATGCTTAATTTTCTTTTCCATTTGACTTTTGGATTTTTTTCCGGATGTCTGAGAATGTAAAAATCTGCCCTGCCATTCTCCATCTCTACCGTAATGATTCCCCACCACTTTGGTACATGCTCCTGAATATGATATGCATGTCTGGTTCCCACTACAATATAGTTATAATCATAGAATAAATTGTAATCCCGTACCTGTCTTTTCAAACGTGCATATGTATCTGCATCACTTTTGATTTCAATTCCAAACACTGCTTCCGGCGTAACTAATACTGCATCTGCTCTGGAACGTCCCATCTGCTTTTCTTCAATAATGCGATTGGGGACATATATATTATCTAAAAAATCAAACAATGGTTCTCTAATATCTTTATCGTACAACATAATCTTTTCTTAATAAATCTCTTTCATTTTTACTGTTGTCTTTTCTGTTATTCCGCAATTTATTCATGGGCTTTCCATTTACATTCTGTAATTTCCATGTGTGTAAATACAGACTTAAATGAAGAATTTTCAGGGCTGCATGCATAAATTCCAAATCGAATCTTATTCTTTCCTTCCAACATATGGCATATGCGCATCTGTCTGAAATTCATTCCATCTTCAGAACACTCCAGACAATAATCTGATTCCCTCCTGCTAAAACGATACCACATAGATTTGATAGAAGCATCAATATCCACTGTAGCCCAATCGGAATAACCATGATTTGTTACAACGCTTCCCAATCTTTGGTATTTTTCATTTTCATATTCTATGGATGCCTTTAACCAGTTTTCGCTGTCAAGATACATCACGATTCCACACTGATCAAAACGATGCTTACTGTCAAATTCAGTTTTCACTATAAAGGAAAAATATTGTTGTTCTGTTTCCATCTGTAATACAGGTGCATTATCGTTTTGAAATCCATAGTAAGTTCTCTGCCATAAATCTGTACCGGGCTCCGTAAAAATTACTATTTTATCTTCATCTATTGTATATTTTTCCGGTTCTCTTATCCACATTAAGTTATCAAATTTCATAATAAATCTCCTTTTCGGTCTAAACCGATTTGTTACCTCTCTTCATCTTCTCCTAAAATCAATATAACATTTTTTTATTTTATCATATTTCCAAGGGTATTTACACCCTGCCTTTCCCTGACTTTCTGTCCTATCTCAACTTTTATTAATAAAGCAATAAAAAATATGCGTAAAACGAAAAAGCTCTTATATCCGCATTTTCGCAGATATAAGAGCTTTAAGAGTATGTTATAAAAAGTATAATATTTTGAATTAACAGTATAATGATTCATGCAGTCTGTCCCACAGCTGACCATATCCTTCAGAGGACGGTGTCACAGGACGCTGTATATGATTTGGCTCATTAATTACAATTTTTCCTTCCGGATGCAATAATAATATTCTCGTACCGAGTACAATCGCTTCCTGAATGTTATGAGTAATAAATAATATTGTGCAGTCTTCCTTTTCAGAAAGAGTTATAAGCTCCTGCTGCAATGTATTTCTCGTCATGGCATCCAAAGCTGCGAAAGGCTCATCCATCAAAATAATGGATGGATTCAGTGCAAGTGCTTTTGCAATCGCCACTCTCTGTTTCATACCGCCTGAAAGCTGATACGGATAATATTTTTCACATCCCGGTAATTTTACTTTTTGCAATGCTTCCTGGGATACTTCTTTTAATTGTTTTTTATCCTTCATTCCCTGAAGTTTGAGAGCGTATTGAATATTCTTCTCTACTGTCATCCATGGAAACAACTGGTTAAAATCCTGGAATACCATAATTCGGTCTGTTCCCGGTGTTGTTGTCTTTTTCCCATTGACAAGAATCTCACCTTCAAAATCTTCAAATCCGGCTATACAACGGAGTAATGTGGTCTTGCCACAACCCGAAGGTCCCAGAATACTGACAAATTCATTCTTTTTGACAGTCAGATTAAAATCGCGGATAACCGTCTTCTGGTTTTCTGAATTGTTATCATAGATTTTTAATAGGTTCTTAATTTCTAATATATTATTATCCATTATTTTGCCATTCCCCATTTCTTTACTGTATGATTTTCAATTGGTTCTAATATCGCATACTGGACAACTAATCCAATAATTACAATCACAATCAAAGTAGCATACATTTCCGCATTATTCATATTGGTACGCATCTGATTAATATACAAACCAATACCCGGACAGGATGCCAGACCAAATATCATCTCGGCACTCAATAATCCTCTCCATGCTCTTGCCCAGCCTACTTTTAATCCTGATACAATATAAGTGGTTGCTGCCGGAACATAAACGGCTTTCAAAAGGGAAAATCCACTCAGTCCCATGTTCTTACCCACTTCAATGTATATCTGTGGAACAGCTTGAAATCCATCCAGTACATTTCGTGACATAGGCCAAATTACTGCATGAACAACTAAAAACACAATGACACCCGGTTTGATTCCTACGATAATGATTACTACAGGAAGTAATGCTACACCCGGCAGTAAGTCACAAATCATGACAATCAGATTGTAAATGTCATAGAATATTCTGCTCGCCATAGACAATCCGGAGAATACAAATGCCAATACAATACCAATGACAAGACCCTCCAATAAAAGCTTCATGGAATTCAATGTATAAATTCCTAACGAAAGTCCTGCATATCCTGTTGTAAAGTTGGCTACAAAAGCTCTTCCGATTGACTCAAGTGTAGGAAAAACAATCTCTGATTTTTCTCCAAAAACACCCGCTCTTGCTACTGCTTCCCACACTACAAGCACAACTACTACAAAAATAATTTTTGTAATTAATCCTTTTACTTTTCCATTGTTTCTCATCTTTTCACCTAAAAACTATATTTCAAAATACTGTCTTATGTTACAAACTATAGTCACGGGGTCATTATAGCATATAATTATCTGACTTGCAAAATAAATATGGATAATTAGTCTCCCTTAACATTGTCAAATACAATATCTTCATATGCGCCGGGATCTTCATCTACAAATTTATTTTTGTACATAAAATCTGCCATCTTTTTAATTCCCTTTGTTTCAGGACTGTAATATCCTTTTTTCAGATATTCCTGTTCCTCTTCCTGCGTGCTTCCGTCAGCCTCATAAGTAATTGCTGCTGCATCTTTTACATTATCACTGATGAACTGCATTGCATCACTGATACCGTCACAAAGTGCTTTATATAATTCCGGATTTTCGGAATGTAATTTTTCAGATGCCACGCCTACAATAAAGGAATTTTCTTTTGGCCATGCATCTTTTACAGAATCAATACTGTGAAGTTTTGATTCTTTCTGTTCCTGATATATATACGGACTTGTAGTTACGTGTCCGAGAACACTTCCGGTCTCAAGAGATGTCATGCCATCCGGATGTTTCATCGCAATAAGATTAGAGTCCAGAGCATGTGGATCTTCACCCTCTGCATCCAGTGCCATAGCCAGTATAATATGCTGGAATGAACCAATATTTACTACTGAAATCTGTGCATCACTGCCCACAATATCTTTCAGACTCTTCTTGGAATCGTCATTTACCATCATACCATGTTCCTGACCGGAAACATTTGTGAAAATCTTATAGCCTACTTTTTTAGCAACACCTGTGATTGCAGGTCCTACACCCATAAATCCAACATTTAACTCATCTGATGCAATTCCTGTATTAATATCAGCACCAGAACTCATCTGAATCCAGTTAACTGTCACTTCTTTTCCTGTAGCATCTTTATAACGCTTCTCGATTGTCTTGTTTTTCTGCGCAATCATCGCCGGTGCATAGGCAATACCATATTGATATGCAATATTTAATACTGCTGCCTTGTCAGCGGAAGCGTCATCCTTCTTGGTTTCCTTCTGTTCTGACTGCGATGTTCCACATGCTGTCAAACTTCCAACCATCATAACACTCAGTGCAATGCATAAAATTTTTCTTAACTTCATTTTACCTTCACCTTCTTCAATCACAGGTACACTGCTTTTGAAGCCATAAGCAACACAACTTATGGTAATCCTTTCTTTTTTATTTTTTGGAATATAAACCTGTACTATGATTTTTATCATAATCTATTATTTATATCCCATAATACATAGTTTATACTAACACCATCGTTTTTATGTGTCAACCACATATTTTTGCTATCATCTTTTACTATTATGTGCAGCCATTCCGCAATATATCAATTATTCCTCAATATATCAATAAATCCTCTGCATATATCCGATGAGTAGTATTTTCCATTATATGCCACATAAAGATTCCTTTCAGACAAATAATCAGGCAGCGGATATATACACAGCCTCTCACGGTTATGACAGTTCATAAGCACCACTTCGGAACAAAACATCATTCCTAATCCCTGTGCCGCCAACTCTATTCCAAGCAGCACCTGATTCACAATCATTTTACGATTAACAGATACCTGTTCTTTTTCCAAAAATTTATTAATATCTTTTTGCAAAGGCTGGTTTTCTTCCAATGTAATCAGCTCCAAATTGGAAAACTGCTTCCAGTCTATCTCGTTACCATTTTCGAAAACTCCTTTTTTTATCTGATACTGTCTCATCTTTTCGTTAATCTCCCAGCTTTTTGGCACGCAGAGATACATTTTTTCTGTAAAAATCTTTTGAATAGAAAAATCCGGCTCCAAATTGTCGCTGGTGCTAATAAAACAATCCAACAGCCCTTCTTCCGACATATCCATCAGTTCCGGCAATGTGGCTATTCGAATAGATACTTTACTTTCTGCATATTTCTTTTTAAACTTTACAATCTTATCAGGCAAATATGTATTTGCATATGCTGCCGGTGTTCCAATGGTTAGCTTCGCATTTTTATTTTTGATAATGTCATTGATTTTATGAAAACACACCTGATATTCTAACTGGGATTTTTTTAAATATTCAATTAACACCATTCCTTCTTCTGTAGGACAAATGGGCGTCTGTTTTCTCTCAAAAATACGAATTCCCAGCTTTTTTTCAATTTTGTTTACTGCCGCTGAAAGCGCCGGCTGGCTAATGCCCAGTTCGGATGCAGCTTTTGTAAAACTTTTATTTCTGTAAACAGATAATATTACTTTTTCCTGTTGCCCGTGAATCATTGTCAATTCCTTTCTATTTACTAATATTTTCCTATATTTATCAATTTATTTTATTATAGATTTTCAGGCTTGTAAATATAAGACTTTCTATCCGTGGTATAAATTATGCTGATAATATTGCAAAAAATTTACTGTTGCTTTATTTTTTTTATTTATTATATAATATATATCATTCGATGTATTATTAATCTCCACTTAATGATACGGAAGTTTACGTGACAACAAACACGTTCATGCAGTTGAGGCTGTACAAAGCATTTATATTAGAAGAGGAAATTAAAATGAATAAAAAAATTTTTCAAAAGATAATTTGCATATTACTAGCCATTATAGTAAGTGTATCTACAATCAGTATCACCCACACAAGCACTCCTGTGTACGCGCAAAGTAAACCAATAAAGATTTTGTTTGTGGGCAACAGTATGACCAGTACGGTGACATCCATTCCGAGAAATTTAAAAGAAATGATAAAAACTACCGGAGACAAAGCTGAAATTGATAAGTTTATTTGCTTTGGCAAAGGGTTTAAAGAATACGCTGATAAAAAAAATAAATATGGAAAACAACTGCGAAAGAAATTAAAAAAGAAGAAATACGATTATATTATTTTTCAGGAGCAGCCCAGCGCTATGGTTACAGCTTTTGAGAAAGAAACATACCCATGCTTTAAAACCTTAAAAAAACTGGCAGTAAAAAACGGCGCCAAACCAATATTATTTATGACATGGCGGTTTAACTATAATTTTGAAAAAAAGACAAAACAAAAAAAATACAAATATACGCCAAAACAAATGTTAAAAATTCTTTCCAAAAACAGTTTAAAACTTTCAGCTGATTATAATGTAAAAGTAGTCACGGTAGGTTTATACTTTGAATATTCCAATAAAATACTGCCAAATATTTTTTTATGGAGACCAAAGGAAAATAAACATCAGGGGAAAAACGGTGCATATCTGGCATCATGCATATTTTACAGAGAATTGTTCGGCAAAAGTGCAACGAATATTAAATTTTATGCAAAGTTACTTGTAGAAGATGCTCTCAAACTTCAGAAAGTTTCTGATGTGGTAATGTCTCTTAACAAAAGCAAAGTAAAATTAAAACGCGGCAAAAAGGTAAACCTGACTGCATCAATAAAATCACTCGGCGTCAACAACAGTTATTTACCTCAAAAAGACAGTTATACATATCAAAGCGCTGATAAGAAAATTGCCACAGTCAATAGCAGGGGACAGGTAAAAGCCAAGAAAAAGGGGAAAACACTTATTTATATTACTTCAAAGAGAACCGGGCTGAAGAAAGCCTGCTCCGTAGTTGTAAAATAAAATTCAAGAAAAAAATCATTGTATCCTGATTTTTCAAGAGATACAATGATTTTTTTATAAATATTGCCGAATATCTATGGCTAATTTTTCTTCCAGATTAATTAATCGTTTTGTAATATCTTTCGTTTGTTCGCTGGCAGCTTTGTATTGATTTAAATATTTGTGAAGTGACTTCACACCCATGTTGCATCCATCCGTTATCAAATCTGCAATTGTTTCGTCAGACTCGTCCATAACCAGCTTAACATTCGTTTTCATCCATGACATACTTTTTGCCATGGGGTTTGGCTCTTTTCCTTCGTCATGGTACTGCTCTAATAAATTCTGTATTTCCTCCTGCAATTTCTCATGTTTTATCTTGCAATCAGAAAGGAGTTCTCTAAATTTATTATGATGTACATACTCTTGAACTTCATCAATCGAAGAAACTCCCATTTTTATCCCTGCATCACATTCTCTCAATAATTTTATAGTATCTGATTCAATCATTAATCGTTTTCACCTCTTATATTTTTTAATATCCCCTCTTTTTACAGTATCCCCTCTTTTGCTTATATTATTCTTCCTCACAGAATTCAAAATACTCATCCTGAAAAAAATCTTTCAGACTCATCTCGAATCCATTACAGATTTTGTTCAGGGTTGATATTGTAGGATTTGTTCCATTGATAATATTCATCAATGTTGATTTTGGGATAGCGGCACGATATGCCAGAGCATAGTAAGACATTCTTTTCTCGAAACACAAATCATTAATTCTTTTAATAACTGCTTCCGTGGAATTCATGATGCCCCTCCCATATATAGTCCTAAAATAATTTTACTAACAATTTTTAGTGATTGGGACTATATATAGTACTTATCGGGTATTATTTACAAAAAAATATATTTTATACTGTTTCATATCTCTATTTGCGCAGTATTATGGGAGGAGTTCTCTTTTGTTTTTGTGTACAAAAAACATTTCCCTTTCAGAGCAATCAGCACGACTGCTCCTTAAGGGAAATGTCCTTCTTTTAGTCTATTCTGTTGTTTCTTCCTGTGGTGCATCCGTTTTTTTATCGAAAGCACTTACTCTTAAATCTCTGGTTTCTTTCTTGATTTTCAGGAAGTATTTTTTCTTGACTGCTGTACTTTGCGTCAGTTTTCTGTCGCCCCGTGCCGCATCATTTGTTAACGCTTTCAGATATTCCTCATAAATCTCCTGTGCGTCAATATAGGTACCTTCGTCATTCCAATGTTTCTCTAATCTATCGTACCTATCCATCTTGTACTTTTTAAATGTAATATTCTCATCTTGAGTAATATAACGCAGGGCAATCAAGTCGGTAGTCTTCAAATCATTCTTTCCTGTCTTCTTACCAATATAGCTCTGACTAAAGTAAGCCATATAGCCATCATAATAACCACCTGTACCTGTCAGCTCCCATGCCAGCCATTTGAAACTTGGACCGTCAGCACGGTCATCATCTGCATGTGGCTGATACCAGTGGATATTATAAATAGAATCTGTAGCTGCACCCGGTGATTGAATCGTTGTCTTTTTCACGTTTGGTTTCAGCATAATGTGATTATCCCACAAATCATTCATGGAATTAAGATTCATTCCTTTGACTTTGTCAACGGTTAATGGCTCATATGCAACCTGACTGTCCCCTTTCTCCTGTACTTCTTTGCTCTCATTTGCCAGTTTTGGATAAGATACCTGTACAGCTACTTTTGCCTTTTCCTCATCGCTTAACTTGAAGAATGCCTTTGCCTCAATATAATCCAGGAAGTCATTTAATTCAAAATATTTCTCGTAGAAAT
The DNA here is from genome assembly GCA_947625755.1 of uncultured Lachnospiraceae bacterium. Classification (GTDB taxonomy): domain Bacteria; phylum Bacillota; class Clostridia; order Lachnospirales; family Lachnospiraceae; genus Eubacterium_G. The sequence goes on from CANQPJ010000003.1 coordinate 118,235, forward strand.
CTTTCATCTTCTTATCCGTATTAACACGCTCATAAGTGAAATTCTGTGTGATTTCCTGCGTATCCGGCCAGTCTATCATAACGTTTGGACTAATCCAGCCATCGTTATAGTATTGCTGCAGATTTCCGGCAGTATAATCTTCCGGTACGCCCCTTCGTCCATTCCCCATCAGGAATATTTTACTATCCTGATTATGCAATGTCTCGTGCGTTGCCACATTAAATCCATTAATCAGTTTAATTGCAGTCCAGAAAACTTCCGAACCGGTTGCATAAGCTCCTGTACCGTTTGGAGACGGCCATTTATTTAGTGCCTCGGCAAAATATTTGTGATATGGTTCCTGTGTTGTCCTAGGATTGTTGAACACTGTTCCGGTGGAGGTCAAAGTAGTTCTCATATCATACTGCTGATCGACAAACGGATTTAAATACTCCTCGCCGACATAATCACTGGCAAATTGATAGAAGTTTCTTAACTGCATGGTAAAGTTTGATATTTTTTCCTCTTTGAACTTCTTCATTTCTTCAGGATTATCCGGATTTTGTACATATATACGGAGAGATCCATAAAATACCTGTGTCGGGCTTGTAATGACGTACATGGAATTCTCCGGTACACTAAACAATGGCAGAAAACTATTCTGTGTATTTCCACTACGTTTAAAATGATCCCAGAATGTGTAGTATGCTTTTGGATTATTAATTGGCACTGCCTCATAAAATCCACCATGCCAGTTTGCCTTAAACCAATCTTCTCCGGTCTTATAATCCGTAAGACTTGTTACATAACTGTCTATAAAATCACCAAGATTATCTATTGTAGTATACCTTGATATATAATTATTATAGAAACCGCCGGTAACATTTGTTGCTGAATTAGAGCCTTGAACTAATTCCTCTGACAGATTCAACAGGGTCATTCTGTTGTCAAACATCTCATCGCCATGGAACATAATAGATTCTCCTACGTCAACTCCATCCATATCCAAATCATACCAGTATTTGAAATAATTGTAAGCGTACAACATCTGTTTTAGTTTACCGTTTTCAACAATGTTCTGCCTAATCAGATTATCCAGCACATCATTTTCAAAGGTTGGAATATATCCACAGTTTACCAGCATTTTTTCTACAAAGTCTTCCAATTCACGTTTGGTTACTTCATTGTAAAATTCTTTGTACAGTCTGCTGTCTTCTCCGGACGTAATCGGATCTAAATCCTTGGTATAGTCATATTTGGATGCTTCGTCAATCAATTCTTTTATAATCTCGGCATCTTTGTCTATAATAAACCTGCTGTAGTTATATCCGATATTCAAATCCGGTATCATGTAAGAAGCGACATTGCCATAGTAATCATCAAAGTCTATCTCATATTCTTTTTCCGTTCCATCCTCAAATACCATACTGATTTTTGCCAGACTGTTATAATTTTCTGTTGTGAGAACAGATACCAGTTTTCCATTTTTATCATATGGAAGAACATAATCAATAATTTTCTGATTCAGGAAATGATCTTCTTTTATTTTATTACCATCCGTAAGTATTTCCTTTGCATCATAGAATGGCATCAGCTTATACATATTATGGTAAATTACTTCTTTTTCCGGATGATAGTCCGGCAGATGATAAATACGATTGTAATCCGGAATATATACCCGGGAATTGTCCGGTTTATATCCATCGTCATTAAAGGAAACTGTATCGCCCTTTAATGTAGGAAGATTATCAAAGGATGTATTTTCCAAATTCCAGATTTGTTTATCAAACTGCAAACTTTCAAAGAAACTCTTATTAATATCCTCTTTTGATATTTCTTTAATTCCATTCCCTTCGCTCTTATAGGAAGTCGTATCCTTCAGATGATAATTATTTTCTGACTGTTCTGAAATGGTACTGCGCGGACTGTAGAATGTTGATATATTCCCTCCACTGCTTACCAGACTTAAATTGTTTTTCAATGTTACACCGTTGGAGTTCGATACAACTCCGCCGTTTCCACCTTCGCCAAATCCATAATATGGTGTCACTGACATATTGATAATGTTATTGGTAATTTGGGACTTGTTATCTGTAATTCCCACCAGTCCACCGTTAAAGTGCCATCCTGACATAATCTTACCCTGTACATAACAGTTTCTTATTATAGAGTCATACAGGTAAGATACTCCACCTGCGTTGACCTGACTGAGATAATATCCTGCAAAATTAATGTTTACTGCACTGGAATTTTCTACAACAGAACCATCCCGAAGCTGATATGCAAAGGTAGCATTGTTACTCTTTCCATCACCGTTGACAAATCCGACTCCATCAATGTGCACATTAGAGATTTTAGCACCATAACCGTATTTGGTTACAACAGATTTGTCTTGTGGTTTCAGGTAAGTGATTCCTTTAAACACAAGATTTTCCACAGTCGCCTTTCTCAATGTTTTGAATAATGGTTTATGAAGGTTGCGGATTGTACGTCCGTTACCATCCAAATGTCCTGTAAAATCAAAGTTAATAATTGCTTCAGAATCATCCAGATTGGCAGGGAAATCCTCTAAATCATAATCTTTATCCAATGTAAAGCTGCCATCCGGTTTTTCTCTCATTTTATCTAATAAAGCACCGAAGGAACCGTCATATCCAAAGTTTTCGTCCTCCAGAATGTCCAGTGTTACCTCTAATGGTTTTAACTCTCTGCCATTATAAATCATGGCGTCACCATAATCTAAAACCAGTTTCAGCTTACCATTTTCTTCTTCGTAATCTGTAATTCTGCTGAAAAACTGTGGTATATCCCTCATGGTTACTTTAACCAGACAGTTTTCCAAAACATCCAGATTATTCACAGATAAGCTTTCAACTTTTTCCACACTGCCTGTATCTGAATATCGGTACAGTTGAACATCCACAACATCTTTCATCTCAATATAACGGTTATTAATGGTGACAACTTCTTTATATATCTTACTGTTCTCAAAATAGTTAATATTATCTGTGCTGTCACAGTCTCTGTCATAAGTAGAATAAACGGATACGAAATATTTGTCTGCACTGGTCTTATTAAAGGTAATATTATTTGTGCCTACTTTCAATGTATCCTCACTGACAGATAATTCCAAGCCATATTCGTCTTTCACCGCTATCCACAGTTTTCTGCCGGACTGGTCAACATCGCTGATTTTCGTCTCCAGATGAATAATATCCTGATTGTTTGTATCAAAGTAATACTCCATCTGCTCTACTTTGACCACATCTTTTAATACTTCATAGGAAATCTTTTCATCGTTGAGTTCCACTTTATTTCCGCTGTTTAAAGTAACAGAATTAATCTTTGCATTTACCAATCCTGCATTTTTTGAACCTTTTATGCGCACGGAATATCTTCCGGTCTGTTCGTTCTTTTCCAATGGATATTCTACATCATCAATCACAATGCTTTCCGGATACAGAGAGCCTTTTGCTTCAAAATCAAAGGAGACGCCGACATCCTCGTTCTTCTCAAAATATCCGGTTTCTTTACCACTTGTATTAAAGGTCTTGATGTCATTAAATGCTACATCATAATTACCGGTCAATAAGAACGGTTTTTTAAAGATGGTTTCATCAGTATAGGAATTTGCATCACCATTTTCATCGCTTAACTGATCTGTATCAAGATCATAGGTTGCTTTAATTTCAAATTGCGATAATTCATCCAAAGAAACTGTATACTCTACACTGTTTTCACCAACATGCAAATCTTTTCTCTCTCCGTTTACCAATGCATAAACCGGATTTGCGTCAAGTACATCATCCGGATCGGAAATATCAAAAGTGAATACGACTTTATTATCTTCTATATGATTTTCTGTTTTATAATTAGAAACAGTAGGAATATCCTTTAATACCTCTATCTTATCATTCCGATGGAATTCCTCTATCGTGTCATTACTAAAATTAATTTGCGACACGTTGATTTCCTCAATTCCTTCATCTTCCTGAACAGGGTAGTAAATCCGATACTTTTCACCTCCCAAATGTTCCACATCATATTCTTTACCATTAATTACCAAATTGGTAATATTAATCGCCTTGGACAGATTATCATGGTCATCCGGATCAATCAGAACAACTTTTGTACTACTGATTGTATAGTCTATCGTAATGGTCTGCCCCTTCTTTGGATAACGGGTTGAAAATTCACTGTTTAAAATTGATGTATTAACTTTAGAATCATATTCTCCGGAAAATAGCAACTGGTCTTTATCATTCCATCCCTCAAAAATGAAGAGATCTCCATATACACTCAGTTTATATTTTGCAGTCGGAGGATTTGGAATATTAAATTCAACCATCTTATCTTTCACAGAAACATATTTTGTATCAATAATCTGATTCTGCGAATCCCTCAATACAAACTTCAAATCTGAAACAACTTTTCCATCCCTATCGTCCAGATTAAATGTAAATCTGATTTTCTGTTCCTCAATATCCTCCTCCACATCAGTAAGGTAAAACTTCGGATCCTCACGCAATACCATAATCGGCACTGCACATGGAATATCAAATGATGCTCCGTTTTCCAGAATAACTTTTTCATAGTTCAAAAATTCCTGATCATAACTGCCCGGTCTGTAATTTAGTACTTTATATTTGTTTGCAGTTTTACCTTCGGCTACCGAATATTCCTTACCATCAATAATAATCTTTGCCGGCTTATAATCAGATATATTTGTACTTTTAAAATTAACCTCCATATCATTTTTGTCAGTATTCATACTAAAGATATAAAATCCACCCGAATCTTCAAAATAGAATTTGTAATCCTCCAGCCCGGATAATGTCACATCTCTTTCGTAGATGTCTTCGCTTGCAGATGTCTCATCTTCTATTTCTTCACCATCCGGCGTTTCTCCCTCACCGGTCTGTACCTCGTTTAATCCAGACAGACTCATTATATTTTGTACGGAATTTACATTTGTATCTCTTTCCGGTTTTAAATCATAAGTTGCATGAACTACGATATGATAATTCCTGTTGAGCTGTGTCATTCCAATATCATTCAATGCAAATGTGTATACTGCATCTCCCTCCGTAAGCAGTTTCGTTGCCACGTTTCCGGAGTCGTCTGAAACCGTAAGAATTGCATCTTCAGTGAATGCCTCATCTGCATCATTTATTTTAAATGACAGCTGATTTTTATTTTCATCAACAATAAAGTGCGTCAGGGTCGGTTTATTCCTAAATACTTTAATCGCAACCGGATTTGGATCTTCCACTTTGTAGTTATTATTTCCGACCTGCATCTGGGTTACTTCCTGTTTGAATATACCGGCTGCCTTTGGCGCTGGCACAGTAATTTCATAAGTATCCGCTTCTTTTAACTTCGTAGTGCTGTAACTAGTATCCCCAATAAAAACTTTTCTTAAATCCTGATCAAAATTGGTATTAATCTTATACGTGATTACAACATCTTCTCCCTTATCTGCAAATTCCTTATTAATGCTTTCATCAACGATAGTAACCCTTGCTTCCGCATTTTTTTCCTTTGTAAATAAGTTGACAGTTTCAAATGTCTTACCATCGCCGACATCATACTCCGCTTTTAAATCTATCAGATACCTGTAAGATTTTATTAAGGACATACTCAACGTATCTGCTCCCGGCTCTATTTTCTTTGTGGCAGCTACAACCCCTGCGCTATTTCTCATATATGCTGTCAGGGATTTTATGGTATTATGCGGGTCGTCAATCTGATAGTTGACAATAGCCTGATTATTAACTGCATCTTCCCGGATTTCATCATCCACGGTCTTTATGGTAGGAATAATATATTCATGTGTGTAAGTCAGATTCCGGTCAATTCTAAATGTTTTTTCACCCATACGAACACTTTCCACATGAATGGTATGAACGCCTTCTTTTCCCGGTTCCAGTTCCAGATGATATACGTTATTTGCATCTTTTGTAACTGTATGTTCCGTGCCATTAATTGTAATTGTGCTTACGTTCTCGTATGACATTATCTTGTTTTCAAAGGTCAGCTCTACCTTGTGTCCGTTTGGAACTCTTTTTGGCACACTTAAATTTCTGGCAACGAAATTTGGTTCATTCTTTCTTGCAATTTCAATCAATCTGGTTTCAGCAATTTCCCTGCCTGAATTAAATTCATCTTCAACAGAACTATCCAGATTATAGTTTTTCTCAATGTTTAACGTATACTTTTCCCCCGGTGTTAAGCTAATGGTATAATCGTTTTCTCCTGTCCGAATCTTTGTTTTAAATACTTCACGATTATCCTCATTATCATAGACTCTGATGAAACTATCCAACAGTGCATTGTCATTGTCTGTCACATTAAAGAATAAAGTTACGCTTGATTCATTGTTTGTCACAGATAATCCGCTGATTTCCGGTTTATCCTTTAAAATTTCAATGTCTGCAAATGGCACGCTTCCTTTAAACTGCTCCCTGCTGACCACTTTGCCACTGTTGAGTTTTACATCAGAAATTTCTATTTTTTCTGCACCCGGTTCATTTTTTCCTTTTATTTCTACATAGTAATAGTCTACAGAACCGTCTTCTTTTTCAACAGTATGAACGGTAAACCATTCTCCTTCACCGGACTTATCCTCTAAATCATGAACTCTCACTTCAGACGGAACAAGCTCTGTTTTATTTGTACAATCAAACCTTAACTGTATCGGCTCATTTTTTGCAAAGTATTTCGTCTCTTCGTTTGTCTCATTTTTGAAGGTTTTCAAATTGCTGATATTTAACTCATAGTTAGACAACAAGGTAAATGTCTGCTCTTTCCTGAATGTTGATTTGTTTGTGTTTTCGTCTTCGCCTGCTAACCGGTTAGTATCCAAATCATATTCAACTTCAATGGAAAGTGTATGCTCTACATCAGGCTCTACAATAAAGAATATACTGTTTGGACCCTTATGTATTGTCTGCTCCTGTCCTCCTACTGTTGCCTTTCCGGAAACCATTGCATCATCCGGATCGGTAATCTCAAATGTGAACATAACCATTTCTTTTCCTAAATCATCAGAAGAAGAGAAACCTGTAATGTCTGGCACAGTCTTTAATACATCGATTTCATCCGTATGCGGATTTTCCGAAAGATCAGCAAATTCATCATTGGTAAAAATAACCTTTGTCACTTTAATGTCATCATATCCGGCAGTCTCTGGTGCCTTGTATGCAACATTATAATTGTCCTCTGATTCTTTTGTAACGCTGTATTCTATACCTTTAATCACTACTTTTGAAACATCCAGCCCTGTATTTGAGCGGATATTGTAACTGATAGCAATCGTTTCTCCTTTAGCCGGATATTTTTTGGAAATAGAATTTGTTTTCATTTGGACAACCGGAGAAATGGTTAAAATATCACTCTTCTTTAAAGAAGTCTGTATGTGCTTCTTTCCGTCTGCCAATTCGTAGTCTCCCTGTATTTCTACCATATATTTTCCGGCAGTTACACCATCAAAGGAATTTTCTCTTCTATCTGCTCCAAACTCTTTTTCCTGAATTTTATTTCCGGTCTCATCCTGCAATACTGCATACAATTTTGTCAATGTGTTTTCTTCATCTGTTACGTCGAATTTCACATGAATCTGATTCTCCGCACCCTGAAGATTTATGTCGGTCACCACAGGGGCTTTTCTGAAAATTGTAGTTTTTACCGTATCTGATAATTCTACTTCATCTCCATTGGCTAAAATCACACTGTCAATAGTAATTTCTGTTCTGTGGTCTACCTGCTCCGGTGTAATACTATACTCAAACGTATAGGTATCTTTTTCCCCTTCTACCATTTGCGCAGAATATTTTTTCTTTTCTACATTGACCTGTACCACTCCATATTTTGAAACATTTGTAGATTTAAACTGTAAAACTGCCTTCTGTTCTTCTATATTGACGCTCTTTACAATGAAATCACTGACAGAGAGATGATAGTCGCCGATAAACTCTACATCATCTACAGTTCCAAAGAGTTTTTCACCCTGATTCTCATTATTCTGACTGTCTTCGTCTAAATCATAACTAATTTTTAATTCAACCTTATACTTAACAAATGGCTGTAAATCCAGCGGATAATCCGTTTTGTTTTTCACCAGCGGCACATTGGTAATATCTCCTGTTTCCTTGTTTGTAATGACAATATTACCACCTGCAAAACTGTCATCATCATCTGACATATGAAAGGATGCTGTTGGTTGTGCACCTGAAGTATCCACTTTAAATCCACTGACATCCGGTATCTTTTTCAGTAATTTTGCCTCTGTTTCAAAAATCTTTGCGCCTACGGACAGATTATCATCTTTTTTTGTAATGTCATTCAAGGCATTTGTATCCAAATCATAATCGGCAGTAACAACAACCTTGTATAAAGCTCCCACCTTTACATTCTTAAAGGTTACGCTTTGTTTTCCTTTGGCTGCTGCCTCCAATCGTGCAGAATCCGTGTTGCTTTCCGTATCACGGAGTACAGCAAAAACCTTTTGATTCTGAATTGCTTCCTCCGGATCCTCCACTGTGAAGGTAACCGTTATGGACTTATCTTTATAATTATAGGCAATCTGATAATCTTTTGCTGTTTTTGGAGTCTGCTTCAACACTTCAATCTGTTCCGTTTTTTCCACAGCAAGCTCATTCTCATCATATACCAATCCACTGATTTTCAGGGTTTCCACTCCACTCTTCTCCTGTGCTGTGTAAACCACTTTGTATTTTCCATCTTCCAGCGAAGTGGCTGCATAACGTTTTCCATTAATTACAATATATGACAACGGAATAGCAGTGTTTGAGGTAACCGTACAGATAATATCGATATTTCTATTTTTTTGTACATAACGGTTTGGAATGTCAACTGCTGTAATGTCTGCTCTTGTATTGAGCTGGAACTGTTCTCCCTTAAAGATTGTTGTAATATTATGTTCATTTTCACCATTTTCTTCATCATCTAAATCATATGTTCCCTCTAATACAAAATGATAAATCTGATTACTTCTGATACCATCTAGTTCAAGGACATTTTCTCCGTTTTGGATGTTCTCTTCAGATGTAATAACTGTCTCTTTGTTTTCGTCCAAAATTAACGCTTTTGCCCGGATGTTTGCCTTATCCGGATTATCTACCTGAAATGTAATGGCAGGAATATCCCGTTCCAAATCTAAAGTATAATTCTTAATGGCTGGTGCAGTTTTCAGCACATAAACCTGAACTGCTGTTTTTGTTTCCTCTGCTTCTACTGTAGTGTCACCATATTTTATTTTCTTCAGTGTATAGATTTTTTGTCCATATGTATCCGAAGTTGTTACGGTAACCTCACTATTTTCTCCATCATTTTTTACAGAATACTCTCTGTCCTTGGTACCATCATTTATAATCAATGCACTTACTTTTTTATTTGTATTATCCTGAATGGTGTATGTCAGTGTAATGTCTTCATTTTTACCTGCATAGAGCTTTGAGGCAACTGCTTTATTAACACTGGATTTAATATTAATTTCAACTGTAATCTCTTCTGAATGAATGCGCTGCTGTTCATGTATCTCCCCATCTACTCTGTCATAATCTGCCACAATTTCTACTGTATAGCTTCCTGCCTGATTTACATTTTGGAAAGTTACATGATCCGTGTCTTTATCAACTGTCTGTGGACTTCCAACCGGATTGCCTTCTGCATCTTTTAAGATTGCTTTTCCATTGGTCATAATACCGGCAGCATCATTTACATGGAACTGAACCGTTACGGTATCCTCCTCAACTGTTGTCTGTACATCAGATACCGTTGGCGCAGTCTTAAAGATTTCATAAGTCCGGCTTTGCGGTAACTCAAGTTCAATATCTCCGTCAATGATAATGTCTGTAACCGTTCCCTTATAATATTCATCATTTGTATAAGGAATCTCTGCTGTGTAAGTGTTTTCTTCCGTTTGCTTGGTTACTTCATATTTTCCTTCATCTGCAATAATATATCTGACATCTGAATGTGCGGCGTTGGTACTGGTAAAGGTAATTACTGCCCGTTTTTCTTTCTTATTGACATCTACATCCTTTACTTCGAATGTCGGCATATATTGTGAGATTACATGAATCGTTTTTTGTTTAAACAAATCTGACAACTCATATTTATTCTGCTCATCTTCAGTATCATCCAAATCATACGTTCCCGCAACGCTTATCGTATAATCGCCATTCTCTAATGTCTTTAATTCTACAGTATTGGTTCCTTCTTTTATTTCCCGGCTGATTTTTTCCTTATCTCCCTGTTTCACAATAACTTTTGCATCCTTGACAATAGCCTTTTCACTGTTGTGATAATCGAAGGTTATTGTCTGTTCTTTTTGATTATTATGAAAAGCATAATTATTTATGGTCGGTGCTGCTTTTAACAGATAGTATTGTGCTTCTTCGGTTTTATCCAATACTACCGTTTCTTCACCATACATAACACTTGCCGGTCTGATTGTATTTAATCCGTATCCGGTGGCAGCAGCCGGAACTACTACCGTATAGGTATCATTTCCCTTTCCTGTTGCCGGATAATATACGCTGTTGATATTAATACCGGATAGTGCGTTTTCATTGTTAGATGAAAGGGTGTATTCAATTTCGACATTTTGACCTTTCTCCACATAATACTTTTGTATTTTGGCATTTGTAATACTAGCCTTGGATGCAATTTTGACATTTCCCGTTCCGATAGTTTCTTTCTCATTATGTGACCTGCCATCTGCCAAATCATAATCCGCACCAATTTCTACTTTATATTCTCCTGCCTTAAAAATTCCATTTTCCGGTGATGTAAATACTACAGAAGTTGCATCATTATCAATCTCTTTCGTATTCAGTAATTTTCCATTTGGATTAATTAATCTTGCATTCAGGTCTGTCAATGCCTCGTCATCATCAGTTAACATAATATCTGCTGTGATGGTTGACAGGCTCTCATCCACTTTTGCATCTACTGCCATTTGTGGTTTATCTTTAAATATGACAACACGTTGTTCTAATTCCTTAAATTGTTTTAAGTTATTCAGAGTTGCGCTTTCCAGTACAAGTTCTGTTCTGCTTTCTGCAGTATATGGTACTGTAACAGTATACTTATTATTTTCCAGCTTTGTAACTTTATAAGTATCTCCATTGATTGTAACGGTATCTACATAATATCCTTTTTCTCCGGAAGCATTGGTACTATCAAATTCAAGTATTGCTTTCTGATTGCTTCGGTCAATCTGTTTCACTTTGAGCTCTTCTAACTTAAAATTATAATCTTTAATAATTTCAAAGGATTTTTGTGCCAATACCTCTGTCTGCTGGTGGTCTGCATTCTTCTTATCGGAATCAAAATCATAGGTAATTTCAATATCAATATCATACGGATTAAACTCTTTAATTCCATCCAGAACAAAGGTTGTATTCGTGATAGAGCTGAAACTCATCTCCTTCACTTTTCCGGTTTCAGAACCTGCATTTTTCACAATAATTTTACCACTGACAAAGGTATCTTCTTCATCTGTGACTGTGAACGATAATACCGGAGTTGCCTGTGTATCATTAATGGTAACATCACTTACTACAGGCACTATTGATTTAAGCACTTCAACAGAAGAGGTATATTGTACCTCTACGGATTCTTCATTTTCAAAATTGATTCTTGAAACTGTTAATTCCTTTGTACCTGCACTATCCGGTGCAACCACATTTACCTTGTAAGTATCTTCTTCTGCCGGAACAGCTTCATAAGGCACATTGTTTACGACAATGGTCTCCACATTCGTTACAGCATTTGTCTTAAGGTGGTAAGTGACTGCAATTTCTTTTCCTTTCTGCGCATATGGAGAATAACTCGCTTCTTTCACTTCAGCTAAAATGGCAACATTCGTTTTGCCGGTAGTTAATATTTCGTTTTTATGGGTTTTACCATCAACTGCATCATAAGACGCCACAATTTCTACTGTATATTTTCCTGCATCAAACATATTCTGATTTTCAAATACAACTGTAGATTCTCCGGCATTTTCTATTGATTTTCTTGCTACCTCGCCCTGTTCGTTTTTAAGTACAGCATAAATATTCTTTGCTATCTTATCTTCGTCAATAACATTAACATCCACAGAAATGGATTTTGCATCAGCTGACACTGTTGGAATGGCAACTGCTGATACAGATTTGAACACCACAATGCTCTTGTTTACATCTGTAAATTCATGCAGATTATTCAATATTGCCTTCTCTAATTTTAATTCTGTTCTTTTTCTTTCTGTATAAGGTATTTCAACGCTATATAGGTCACCATCTTGTTTCTTTACCTTATAGGATTGCCCATTGATGACAACAGTGGCTAAATAGTAAGTATCCTCTGCCTCTTCTGTTAAGGTACTTTCAAACTCCAGGATAATATTCGTGTCTGTAATATCCTTAACACGCAAATCACTCAGGCTAAAATCAAAGTTTTTACCCACTTCAAACGTATGCTCTTTGAATAATTCTTCTTTTTGATTCTTCTCATTATTCTTATCAGAATCAAAATCATAGGTGAGATATATTTTTACTATATACTCTCTAAATTCTACAATATTATCTAATTCAAAGGATAAATCTTCTAATGAATCAAAGGTGGTTGGCTCGTGTATTGCCTGCCCTCCTTTATCCTCGATTACAAATTTACCGCTGACAAACGTATTTTCCTCATCTGTCACTGCAAAGGATAATTTTGGTTTGTCGCCATCACAATTCACTGCCAGATTATCCACAACCGGTTTTTTGCTTTTCAGTAATTCCACGTTTGTTGTATTTGTGACGGATACGGATACTTCTCCCTGATATGTAACCTCTGTTAATGTACATTCCAAAGGACCTGTATGGTTTTCAGGTGCATCCATTGTTACTGCATATTTTCCATCAGAAATTTTTTCAGGGGTGACAACATGACCATTTATCATCATGTTTTGTATCGTTCTTTTTGTGTTATCCTGAATGGTATAGTTTATTTTTATACTATCATTTTTTTCTACATAATACTTTTCCGGTTTTGCCTCTGATACTTCAGTGACAATTTCCACTTCTGCACTTTCTTCTGCCAATTCCTTTTCTTCATAGGAATCACCATCTGCCGCATCATAATCTCCAAGAAGTTTTATCTGATATGTTCCTTCTTCAAATAAAGTTTCTTCCTGCGGATAAAATACCGTTTCTTCTGAATAATTTCGCAGTTCTTTTATTGTTATTTGTTTTGTATCGAGTAATTTTCCTTCCTCGTTTAACAACTGAACAGATAATGATTTCAACAGACTTTCATTGTCTGTTACAGACACTGTTGCTTTGATTTCTTTCATATCTGCTGCAACCTGCGCCTGTACTTCTGCCGAAGGTTTTTCTCTGAATACAACCAGTTTTTCCACTTCAAAATCACTAAATCCCTTGAGGTCACTAAAAATAACCTTTTGCAATTCCAGTTCCTGTCGGGTTGAGTCAGTATACGGAATTTCAACAGTGTATTCATTTTCATTCTTATCTTTAATAGAATACTCGTTTCCTGCAATCATTACAGACTGAATATCATACTTTTTGGAAGTATTTGTGCTGGTAAATTTCACTATAATCACTTTTCTTTGTGTATCAATCTTTTCCAGCTTATAGTCACTTACAGAAACATCGTATTGCTCATCAATTTCAAAACTGTTTTCTGCAAAAATCTCTGTTTTTTGATTTGCAGTGTCTTGATGATTGGAGTCAAGATCATACGTGAGTTTAACTTTAACACTATATTCTTTTCCTTGTTCTATATCCTTTAATTCAACCGTTGTATCGTCTTTGTCCGTAATGGAATAAGAAGTTTCCGAACCTGTTCCATCGGTAACAATTATCTGACCGCTGACAAACGTATTTTCCTCATCTAAAATATCAAAAGATAATACCGGCTTTTCAGGATTTTCTTTGTTGACAACAAGCCCTTCCACTTTAGGTTTTATATTTTTTAAGACATCGACATTGGTTGTATTGGTGGCAGAAATCTGACTATCATGATATACAAGTCTTGTCGCATGATATTGTACTTTTCCTGCCTCTTCCGGTGCTGTCAAATGTACCCTGTATGTATTATCGTCTATTTTATCCGGCGTATAGGTTTTTTCATTGATAATAATTCCTTCCACAGTCTCATCCGTATTAGAATTAATTGTATAGGTAATGTCAAAGCCTTCGCCTTTTTCTACATATTGTTTTGCCTGTGATTTTTCAATATCTGCATATTTTGATACGGATACCTTTGCTGTTCCAATGGTGGTATCATCATAAATGATTCCATCGCTTCTGTCATAATCCGCATAGACTTCTACTGTATATGTGCCTGAAGAATATGGCTGTTCTACTGCGAAATCAAGCTCTGCTTCTTTTTCATGCAAGTCTTCAGCATCAACGATTTTGGTTAATTGAGCTATCTCTTGATTGTCTGGATTTAAAAGTCTTGCATGTAATTCACCTTGATGAATTGTGGAATCCGGATCATATACTTTTACATATGCAGTAATATTTTTCAACCATTCTTCCGGTGCGGTCCGTAATACAGTGCTGCGTACTGTAGCATTCGGATGCGTTTTAAATACGGTAACTTTTTTTCCTGTTACCGGAAATCCCTGTGAGCTGTTTAAAATGACTTCCTGAAGCTCTAATTCCTGCCTTGTTTCATCTGTGTAAGGAATTTCAACCGTATATGCGTCCTTCCCCTGTGAAGTAACATCATACGTTGTGCCACTAATAATTGCTTTACTGATTTGATACGTATCCTGTGCCTGTTCTGCAATAGACCCCTCAAATGCTAAAACAATCTTATTGTTTTTTGTGTCTACATTTTGCAGCTTAAAACTACTCAAAGTAAAATTAAAGTCTCCAACAAATTCAAAGGTATCTGTTGCAATAACATTCTTTTTATTTTTATCGTCTTTCTTGTCAGAATCTAAATCATAAGAAACATTAATTTCAACATTGTATTTTTCAAAATTTTCTATTTTGTTTTTATCCAATTCAAAGGCGGTATCTGCAATGGAATCAAATGTAATTTCCTGAATTTTTTCTTTATTGCTGTTTGTAATTGATATTTTTCCATTGACAAAGGTGTCTTCCTCATCTTTTACCACAAATGCCATCAATGGTTTCTCATCAGTCTTTATAAAGGAAATACCATTTACAACCGGTGCAGCAGATTTTAATACCTCAATTTCAGAAACATTTGAAGTTTCCACATCTCCACTTTCTTCAAACTCCACTCTTGTAACTTCTATATCTGTTTTGCCTGTTTCCTGCGGAGCATTAAAACTAACTGTATAACTTCCATCAGCCTCATTTTTCTTTACAGGAAGTTTTACAGAGTTTACCGTAATATAACTGATTTGTTCTTTCGTATTTGTCTGAATGGTATAGATTACATTTAATTTTTGATTTTTTTCCACATAATAGACTTTTTCACCGTCATTATTAACGATTTGACAGTCAGTAATATTGACTTTGATTGGCTCCTTAATTATCTCACCGTACTGCTTTGTCTTTGTTACTTCACTTCCGTCTCCTAAATCATATACATATTCAGCTTTTACTTTATAACTGCCGGATTCACTGATATGAAATTCTACCTGATTGCTGCCCGGTTCCATTTCTTTTTCATCAACGAAATTACCCTGCTCATCTGTAAGCACTGTATGAACCCGTACCAGTGCACTATCTGTATCCTGTATGTCAAAAGTTACCTTTAATTTGGATTCCGTTCTCTCTGTATCAATTTTTTCACCAAATGCAGGCACATCCTTCAAATACACATAATCCAATTCCTGATTAACCGCATATTCTTTTCCATTTTCCAAAATTACATTTTCTACATTTACCTTGTTTGCACCTTTAGCGCCTTTTTCAAGCTCTATTTGATATGTATTGTCATTCTTTGCCACTTCATATCTCTTGCCGGATACGGTTATAAATTTTACGTTATAATATGAATCATATGCATTTTCAAAAGTTAATAACAGAGCATCCTCTGCTTTAACCTGTTTCGTCAGATTCCAGTTTTCCCCCTCAAATCCATACTGCGCGTCTACTTTAAATTGTTTTGATTCCTCAATGGTTCCCCTGTAATCTTCAGGCACACCAAAAATGTCACTATCTAAATCATAGTCGACAGCAACTTTGACAGTATAATTCTTATCTTTAATCAAATCCTTTAAAGGAAATGTATTCTTTCCTCTATGTACCTCATCAGACTCAAATACGACAGTTCCTTTTTCATCAGAAAGAGTTAATTTTCCACTCTTCCATGCCCCATCTGTATCTGAAATTTCAAAAGAAACTTCCGGTATCTCTTTTTCTGTATCAATGAACAAATCATTGATTTTCGGCTGTTCTTTTAGCACATCAATCGCCGCTTTATATTCAGCCTGAATCTGTTTGCCATTATCCAATATAATGCCTGTAATCAATAGTTCCTGTTTTCCGGAAGTTGCCGGTGCAGGAATGGACACACGATAGTGATTTTCACTCACATGTTCTGCCGGATAGCTTTTCCCTCCTACGATAACAGACTTCACACCGGTAACCGGAGTAATTTCTATGTTCAGGTCAAAAACGATTTTTTCACCTTTTTTCGGCGTATGGTTGTACTCACCTATATCGTTTTTCACTTCCGATGTATAATTATCCGGAGTGTTTGAGCCGCTGCCCGGTTTTGTAGTAGTCGGAATTTTAGAATTATTTGCTGACGAACCACCTGGCTTTTTTACGGAAGGCTTTTTCTTTGCCTTAACCCTCACCCTGCATTTTAATTTTTTCTTTCCAATCTTTGCAATAATGGTTGCCTTTCCAGGTCTTTTTGCTCTTACAACACCTTTCTTGGAAACCCTTGCAATCTTCTTGTTTTTAGATCTCCATTTTACTTTGACACCCTTAGGTTTATGTTTCACTCTCAGGCGTTTTTTCTTACCAACAGTCAGGGTGATTTTCTTTTTGTTCAGTTTCATCTTTTTTGCAGCATAAACCTCCGTCTGTGCAAATGGTAACATAGTTACCAAAAGAACTACTGTTAACAATGCTGCCACAAACCTTTTCACTCGACCCATAAATTTTCCTCCTGAAATACTTTAATTCTATAAATTTTTTACTATGGTGCTAATTAATTTCACACGCCGTTATTATCTTAATTATTTTTATTTAAAATTCTTCCCTGATATTCCTGATCTCTGGCATTATCCAGACTCTGGGCAATATCAGCAGCAGTAATCATTCCATCACGATTCAAATCATTATCTTCAATGGAATCATCATCTTTTGGATTTTTGATATTTAATAAGTAATCTATAATTTGTTGTGTATCCTCATAATCAACAATTCCGTTTTTATCAATATCCGCTTCTTTTGGTGCAAGACTTTTCATCGTTATGACTGATAAAACTATAACCCCAGCTATCGCTGCCACTGTCACCATCATTTTGTGCCTGCGGGTATGCTTTTTTTGTATGTCAAAACAAATTACAATTATTGTGAGAACAATCATAAGCGCAATTAAAATCACTGCAAGTACCGGTAAATCCTTTTTCGTTTTTATGGATATATTCTCTTCCGGAACAGATACTGCTTTCCTTGACGGAATACTTTCGTTTTTACCCAGACCTTCTTTTATTATCTCCACTTCTACAGACTGAGTTTTCAAATGGGTATCACTTTTTCCGTCAGAAGCCGTAATACTATTCAGAGAAATTGTTGTAATACCGGCCTTTGCCTTTTCTTTCACCTTTAATTTCATCTGTAACTGATTGGCTCCATCTGTATTCAATATCTCTTTTCCTGATTTTCTTATCAATGCAAATCTATTGTTTTTTATATTATATGTAATGTCAGACCAACTGCCCAGATTCTGAAAGTTATCTGCGGATATTTTTTCAAATACTTTTTCATCATAACTCAATCTTGCAGTGTAAACATATAATTTTTGGTTTTCCCTGCCCAAGTCAATAGAAACCACAATTTCATCTCCAAAATCCACACTGTTTTTATCTGATTTAAGCTTGATTTGTCCTTGTGCGCACACATTCACAACGCATAGAATAATGCAGGTGAGGACTAAACAGGCTCCGAGTTTTTTCTTCATAATAATTGCGCCCTTTCTAAAGAATTGTGAGGTGGTATCCGATTTGTTACCATTTGGTATTATATTAACATATTTTGTATATCCTTGCTATGTTATATTGCAATAAAAAAAGTATCTAAAATTTACTAAAATAAAGTAAAATTTAAATACTCTTTTCTATAAATCTTAAGCTGATATGTTCTGAATTTTTAACCCATCCTGCATTTTTCTAATATCATTGAAATATGCTTAAAACTTCTCTTACATTTTCAAAACAATAATCCGCTTTTTCGCTATATCCATTATGAACCAAAATCGTCGTCATACCTGCATTATGTCCGCCAACAATGTCAGAATTCATGCTGTCACCAATCATATAATATTTTGACTTGGGATATATGCTTTTTGCAATCTCAAAAAGTTCATTTCTTGGTTTATCATATCCTTCTACTGACGAAACAATAACATTGTCAAAATAATGTAATAAATTTAAGTTTTCCACCACTTTTCATTGGTTACTTTGCTATAATCTTCATTCGGCGTATGCCATGTAAAACCTGAAGACATACATTCTTTGATTTCGTTCAATGTTATATCGGTATTATTATCCACACATTTCAACGCTGCATAAACGTTAGAGCTCCATAAATGCTCTGAATGTACCAGTGTTCCGTCAAAATCCCAGAAAATTACTTTTCTCAATTCTTATGTTCTCCTTTACATAATCGTATCAAGCCATTTTTTAAGTCCATCTGTGGTCTGAACGCCATTTAAAATCTGCCCTTTCATTATCATAGTGTCATCTGCAACCGATGATTTTAAACCTTCAACTGTCTTTCCAAAACCACTTCCTCCAGATGTGGCAAATAATATGATTTTCTTTCCGGAAAAATCATAACTTTCCAAAAAACTGTTGATAATCGTCGGCGCAACATACCACCAGATTGGAAATCCTAAAAAAATTGTGTCATATGCTGCAATATCTGCTTTTCTGTCAGCTAATGCCGGACGACTGTTCTTGTCCCGCATCTCAACAGAACTTCTTGATTCTTTATCCATCCAGTTTAAATCGGCTTTTGTATAAGGCACCTCCGGTCTGATTTCGTATAAATCTGCCTCCGCTGCCTGTGCCAAATCCTTTGCGACACGTGCTGTTGTTCCACTTGCACTAAAATACGCTACTAATTTCCTGCTCATATTCATTTCCTCCTCATTCTTTATATATATTTTTCTTTATTTGATTTTTCCTTTATATTGTACCCTGTAAATAGGAATGACTGTTCTTATATTTCTTTCTTCATATAGCGTTCCTGATATTCTATATAACCATGTTTAGGATAAAAATATCTTGACTCTTCAAAACCATCTCCACCCAAATGAATCTTTATAATTTTCTTTCCCTGCTTATGAAGATACTGCTCTGCTGTTTCCAGCAATGCACTTCCTATACCTTGTCGTTTCAAGTTATATTTTACATACAGTCTATGCAGCCAAACCTCATCCGTATCTTTGATAGAATTGTATCCGATGCTTCCAATCACTCTGTCATTATCGTCAATCGCCAGCCAAAACATATCTCCGATTTCCAAGTAATTTTTCTGAATGTCCAGCAAATCCTCATTGAGTCCCGGAACACGTCCCAATGCATTTTTTGCTTCCAATACCATAAAAATCATATCATCACGATATTTTTCTTCATACTTAATTATTTTCATTGTTGAATCCTTTCCTCAATTCGTTACTTAAAACCCAAGAATGGAACAATTTTTTTCAGGTTTTATATCTTGTTACATGAAATAAATTACATATATTCTTTTATGAAAACTGCCAAATATATATGTAAAATCTTGAAAGATTCAGGACAAGTGAGAATAAATTACATATATTTTTTTGCCAAACCAGCCAAATATATGTAAAATCCATAACAAATGAAAATATATTACATATCTATATAAAATTATTAAATACTAATATATGTAAATTATAAATATGATTTATAATAAGGGAACAGAACGTTTTTACTTTATCTTTTTTACAGACCGATTTCCCTTTTTAATCTTTCATTTCAATTACCGTATCAAAATATTGTTCCTGAAACCTTACTTGTTCTGCAATTTCATCTTTTGTATATTGCACCCCTTCCGGTACAACGACCCATTTGTCTTCCACATCATCCTTACGATGAATGATTGCGATTACTTTACCGACAAATTCCTTCAATGGTTTGTCCACACCTAAAATATATACATCCTGTTCTTCTCCATCACCTGCTATAATTCCTTCAACGTATCCATAATTGATAGGATAAATAAGATCATCATGCTTTGGGTGAACACTTCCCATTGGTCTATCTACAATTACTTTAACAATTTCCATTTTAAATGCCCCTCTCCATATATCCACAAGTAAATGGGAAGAAATCAAATTTCTGTGTACCTGTATGAATAAAATCAAATGATTCATACCATGCTCTTAACACTTTGTTTTCTTCCACAATGCCGATATTCATCTGATTACATTTTAACCCTTGTGCAACTTCAAAAGCATTTTTCAAAAGTTTTTCGCCGATTCCCTGATGTCTGTATGCCGGGAGAACACACAAATTATTTAATTCACATTCATGATTTTCCTGCAATAACAATGAATAATATCCTACGATTTTTCCATTATCATAGAATGCATACATAGGTCTGTGTTCTCCATTGAGATGCCAGTATAATCTCTCCTCTGTTGTTGCAAAAGCTGTAAATCTAGGAGCATTCTCCACAGTAAAACCAAATTCATCTGCTACCGTCATAAAACTTTCTCTGATTACTTTTACACATTCTGCAATTTCGTTTTCACTGATTTTTTTTATCATATACACCTCGCATATCCTTCTTCAAATCCTTTTGACAAATCTTGCAATCTCTTCCGCAGTTTCATCAATTGTCAAATCTGTATTGTCTATGTAGAACTGAAATTTTCCCTCATTCTCTTTAAACCAATCATTGTACTGAATCTGCCCTGCTATAAACTCATCACTGAACTTTGCTTCATTTTCCGTTCCTGCATAATCCCACCAATTAATGCCAACTTCATCGGTGTCAATACAGGCATAATTTTCTAATAATTTTTTCTTATTGAGTTCCTCTTTTATTGTGGATTTTCCAACTCCACAAGCAGAACTTAATACAACTAATTTCTTTATAATTTCCCTTTCAATTTCACATTTACTTCACTAAAATATCTAACGTATGATTACTTACCCCTATGACATCACTTCTTTCGCATATAGAAAAATGATATTTTAAATAAATCTCATATACTTCATCGGACCATTCATCAATCCGTTCTTTGATATAATGCGAAAACATATCTGTTCCAATAAACTTAATTCTTGCTAATCCGCATTTTTCATTTAGTCTTTCAATATTTTCTACTCTAACTAATTCAAACAAATCAGCTGGTTTGGAAATACAAGCAAAATCGTTCGTCAACATATTATTTGACAAACTCTCCAGCATATTATTGCCATCGTCAGCAAATGCCCATTGGATTATCGTTGGTTCATTCATGCAGTAAGCCACGAATATATACCCATTCTTTTTCACGGCTCTCTTCGCTTCGTTTAATACTTTAACTTTATCTTCTTCACTATATAAATGATACATTGGTCCCAGAATAAGTACCGCATCAAAGGAATTATTATCATAGACTGATAAGTCCAAGGCATTTCCCTGTTTTATATCTATATGCTCATTATCCGTCAACTTGGATTTGAAAACTTCAATATTATGTTCTATTAATTCCATTGCCTGCACCTGATAGCCTTCACGCGACAATGCAATAGAATATCTTCCGGTTCCCGCTCCAACCTCAAGAACTTTTGCCCCCGGCTTTACATAATCATGTATGTATTTCATCGTAGTAATGAATTCAACCTTACCATGCTTTGATGCCAGTCTTCCATCTTCATTATAGAAATTATAATATTGCTCTAAAAAATTATTTTCCATTATTTATCTCCTGCAATTTTCAAAGTGATATTTTTTCATCATTGATTGTTTAATCTATTTCTTCCGATATATCTTATATCCCTTGCTAAATAATTCGGCTGTATTTTCTTTCTTGCAATCAAACAATTCGGAATTTCAATCATATCAAATCCTTTATTTACTTTTCTCTTTCGTCGGTAACAATATGAACAATTCCATCCGGAATACTTTTCAAATAATCTTTCATAAAAGTAGGAAATGCTTATTTGCCTCCTAAATTTATCAACGTTAGGCAATATTAATTTGCCGCTTCATTACAGACTACTCCTTTTCTCGCTACATATGTAACAACATTGCTTGACAATTCTGCGATTTTATCTCCTCTCGGAATATCGTATTTTTGAGGTACAACTGTTTTTTTGATGCACTGCCAGTCACCATACAATTCATTCAAAATAGTCAACAACGCTTCCGTTTTGATATTCACTTCAAACTGCGGAGCCAGCTTTTTTCCTGTTGTTTTTTCAATTTCCATCACTTCAGTATTTATAATAAAACAAACAATTCCATTACTACGAATCCCATCTTTTATTTCATTCAATTTCTTTTTCAGGGACTTTTGGGAATCCATATGCTCCAGCGAAGACACTGCAATTATAAAATCATATGTATTGTTTTCTATTTTAAAACTGTCAATCGTTTCAACAATTCCTGTAATGTGTTCTCCTACTCCGTATTTCTTACTATTGTCCAGCAACTTTTCAATAGCAATATCCAGTAAATCAATACAATCAATATTACATTTCCTGTCAGAAAACTTTTCTGCTATTGGAATCGCATTACGCCCTACTCCTGCGCCTAAATTAATTTCTCTAATTCTACCAGAAGCCTATCCTTCATTTCCTTTAATTCTTCTTCCGTTGGGTGGCAGTCATCACCATACATTTTCTCCATGGGATACCACCACACCGGTCCCTTTCCGTTATTTCCATAGTTTTCTATATCCCCTTCGACTCTTGGATATAAATGCCAATGAAGGTGTGCATCTCCCATTCCTAACAATTCATAATTCATCTTTTCCGGTTTGAACGCCTTAAAAACTGCCTCTGCTACAATCGTCATTTCCTGCATGAATTTTGTCCGTTCTTTTATATCCATCTGGAACAATTCTGTATATTTATGATTTTTATAGAGAAACAGGGCATATCCGCGAAAATGCTGATTATCACCAATTACCACATATCCTGTCTCCAATTCTTTTACAAAGTATGGATTTTCTCCTTTTTTAATCATTTCTATTCTATCACATATCAAACACATAAATAACTCTCCTTTTACCTTCCCATTTTAACACTCGAGCCACACATCTATTTCCTCTTTATCCGGACATTCAAAGATGGAATTAAACTTGTTAGCAAGATTATCATCAACATAATAGGCTGCTGCTTTTTCTGACAATATTTCTTTATTTCTCTTATTGATATATAATCTCCATGTCTCATCACTTACATCAATATAGTGAAACTCACAACGAATATCCCGAGAGCTGTAATATTCTCTGGTATAGTTTCTTTCATCCCTCGTCCAAAATCCCCAGTCAAGTATTACATCTACATCTGCCGAAATAATATCTAATGATTTTTCAAATAAGTATTTTTTTGTTTTTTCAACATATTCATCATGTCTTTCACCTGCATTCTGCCCGAATAAAGTAAGCATAATCTCATCTACCGAAAGTACAACTGCCTTATTCTCTTTTCGAAGTTTTTCAGAATATGTACTCTTTCCACTACAAATTTTCCCGCAGACCATTATAACCTTTGCCATGCTTACGCTACCTCCAATCCATTTCAACTTAAATATTCCCAGTTTTCTACATCGTCATTGAACTTACGTTCCAAATATTACTAAAACTCTCTTGTCACAATATGCTTTATACCACCATCTTCTTTTCCCCAATGTTGTCGCAAAAATTCCGGATAATATTTCTTTTCCGTATTCACATCTATCCAGTAAAGATGTTCTTTTTGTTCATCTTCCGTAAAGCTGTTGCATATCGGCTCAAATCCTTTTTGACGCAAACGTCAGCGGGATTTTCCTCGTTATTATACCATATCCACCTATTCAGCACAAAATAAAAGGATAAATATAGCCACTTCCCCGATTTGAATGTTTCCGACCATTAGAAAAGGCACTCTCGAAAAAACTACGAGAATGCCCATAAATTTTATAAAGTCTTTTCATCATTTTATCACCAGTTATTTATATTTTCTCTGATTTTTGGCACGACTAAAGATTTTGACTCTCACATTATGCAGACATATTTGCACAACCTATTTTCCCCAAAATTCTTTTCTAGATATTCCTTTGAAAAAATCTTTCTTCAAATCTCTTTTACTATGGAATATTAATTCCTCTGACCTTGTCAGATTCTTTCCTGCTGCAATTTTAAGTTTTAACAATTCCAATGTACAAATCAAATCCGCCACCTGAAATAGTCTATACTCACTTGGAATAACTTTTCTAACATTATAAGTTGCCAACTCTGTTGCCAAAACAGTATTTAATATTCTGTTAAGTTCATGTTGCCCATTGTCATAGTACAATATCACATTTTCAAAATCCTGAAAGAATTCCAAATTATTACGGATAAATTGCGATATATCTCTTGCAATCCTAGCTTCCATTTTAAATATATTATTGTAATCACTCTTATAAAATACAAATGTCTTATATGTAATATCACTTTTAACAGCAAAATAATATAATTTTGTAAAAATAGCACGCCGTTCATTTGGTGTAAAATGCTGATAAGGATATTCTCTTCTTATTAACGGTTCAGTATGTACAGCATACTCTTTATAATCCAAATTTTCTAATCTCCTATCCAACTGACTTATCACATCTGACAAATCTACATCTTGATTGTGAAAAACCATTGTTACAATATAATACGGTGAATGCATATCATTCAAACCAAAATCTCCGGATTCATCTACAAATATGCTCAGTTCCCTCACTCTTTACTCCTAATTCTATAAAATAAATGGCGGGGAGTCTCCCCGCCTAGTAGGTTGGACCTGGGTCTTTCGACCAGCCCAAAAATGTAACAACTGTTACAATATTATTGTATGATTATACTAACACGTTTATTCTGAAAGCGCAAGTATTTTCAAAAACCGATGGTTTGCAAGTTTTAATTTTATCCTCTAAAAGTCATCGACCTCCTTCTTAACTGAATTCCAACGTTACATAAATCTATTAGTATCTCCTATTCTCACTTATTCCTCAATGCTTTCCACTGTTTTTGAAAATCTCAACATATATCCGTCTGGATCCAAAATTAAAAACTCTTTCTCAACATAAACAACATTATCATTTCCAGCATATTTTGATTCATCAGAACAATTCTGTTTTAAATCTAACCAAAACAATTCATTTTCATCAACGGAAACTTTTCCTTCTTTTGCACATCAGTACTTTACCTTCTTTCCTATTAAATACGGCTATTAAATTGTATCCTTTCCAGCTTATCTTTCCGGTATTTTAGCATATGCACAATCTTCACCATATCTTATTCCCGTATCACAAAATCCAACTGTCTGATACATTTTTCTTGCTACGGTATTATTAACCTCTAGTGTGATAGGCAATTTGTTTCCATCTGGATATTCTTTTATTTTGTCTAAAAGTAATCCCTTAATTCCATAAGCAAATCCATATTTTTGTTCATCTTCCGTAAAGCTGTTGCATATCGGCTCAAATCCATTAGGTACCTTCATATAAAGAAAAATGACATTTCATATTTACTGCAATGCTTTTCTCATTACTTTTACAAATTCAAAATCTGCTGTTTCCGTAAAATTATTTCGTTCATACATTTTCTGTGTTCCGTGATATTGAAACTCGAATCCTTCATCTGCAAACGGATAAGTTTCAATATATGCATATCCATCTTTTAATGCGTCCTCACAAACTTTGTCTCACAGATTTTGTGCCACACCTCTCCCGCGATATTGTGGAGCAACTAAAAAACAAAAGATTGATTTTATTTTCAGATTATCCTCCTGCTCTGTGCGATAACCAATTTCTTCAAACATTGTCATCAAATATCGATAATTCTTTCTATCATTTACATTACACCAACCAATAACGATTCCATTCTCATAAGCAAGGTAGCCCTGCATTCCTCCATTCTGAATCAGTTCAATTGCTTTTTCCATCTGAAATTACTCTCCTTTGACTTTTCATCCATTTTACTCCGAAATTACTCTTTTGTTTTTTCCTACCTCTTCATTTCATAATCCATAAAATCCCCCGAAAAGGCTCCTATGCCATAATTTTTTCTTTGTTGTACCAGCTTAAATCCCACACTCTCATAATTTCTTTTTGCCGGAACCAGTAACTCATTTGTTGTAACAATTATTTTTTGTAAATTCTCATATTGCCAAATTCGACGGACTGCCTCGCTTAATTGTTTCTTTCCATACCCATTCCCCTTATATTTCATTGCAATACAGTTATGACCGATTTCCACATACTTCGGTTTATTTCTAGGATTCCATGATATATGTCCAATCGCTTTCCCATTCAAGACAGTAATAAATCCATACTGATCCGCAATTTTCAAATTCTCAAAAAAGAAATTATCAAACTCTTTCCAATCCTTATCCCAACATTCTCTACATTTCTTATCAAATGAATATGCGTCAACTAATAACTGATATAAAATTCCTCTGTCAAAATCACTTATTTTTCTAAATTCAATGCTCATACGCCGTCCCTACCCACTGTATTTTTGTAGCCAATATCACAACTTCTGAATGAATTTCTATTACTTTCCCCAATGCTTATACGCTTTTGGTTTTCGGAATTTTCCCAAATCTTCTCTTTCACGATAATCTCTAATTTTGCCCACATCAAATTCGGCATATATGATACCCTCGTAGTATTCATCTGCAATGACAATGGTATTATCCAAAATTTCTCCGTTTTCTCCCCAAACCATAGGACTGAATGCGCAGGAGCGTCCCATACCCTCTGCCAGCGGGTTAGCCATAGCCACACCAACCATATTTTCCATTGCCCGCACGGATAATTCTTTCAGTCGCGGTTCCATACCGCCGCAGCAGTTTGGATTAAGGATAATTTCCGCTCCCTGAAGCATCAACTCTCTGGCGCTTTCCGGATATTCTCGGTCATAGCAAATCATAACGCCAATTTTCACACCGTCAAACTCGCAGACCTTAAATTCCTCTCCATTTTCCAAATATCTTTCCCAATCAAAATCACAGGTATGTACTTTGGAATATTTTAGAATAACATCGCCATTTCTATCAATAACATAGGCAGAATTTTGAGGGTGTTGTAATCCCTTGGTAAAGGCTGTAATGACAACACCGATATTCAGTTCTTTTGCCAACTGTCTGATTTTAAGTACATGTTCTTCATCTTCTGTTACTGCCCGATTACACCAATCAATAAACTCTGGATTATCCCTGATTTCTTCGATTGGATACAGTTCTTCACAAATATCCGGTACACAATATGCCGATAGAAAACACTCCGGAAATAATACAATATCTGCGCCATTATCTTTTGCTTCTTTGATATATCTGATTGCCAGCTCGGTATTAAAATCAATATCCGGTTCATTAGCATCATATTGGATAATTGCCACTTTTAGTTTCAAACTTATTCTCCTTTAATCACTTTTACTCCGAAACAAATATATTATTTTAAAATTATACCATTTCCTCAAGAATAAAACCACACGTTTCCTTTTATGCCGCCAGATTAATATTTTCTAATTTGCGCACTCATAAATATAAGAAAAGGCATCCCAAAAATCTTCGGGAATGCCTTTTGATTATTATATGTTCCTAAATCCAATCACCATAGACATATTTATCGTCGGATGAGCATCTTTATATCATCAAATTATTATCTATAAATAAAATAAATGCCTCTTTGACATACATCATTACTTATCTTCTTGCTCTAATAAATCATATCCGCCTGTAATCTCACAGACATTTTTATCCGGATCAAGCACATTGAAGTAATAATATCTCTCATTTGCCTTTTCTATTTTCGTCATTTCTCCAATGTTCAGTTCTGTAAGCCGATTGTATTCTTTTTGTAAATCCTCCACCCAGAAATTTAACACAAATTTGTAATCTCCGTCAACGTAGTGATGTCCGGGTATACTATTTTCACTCATCAGCGCCAGACACTTATTATCAAAATAAAATTCAGCAAATTTGTTTCCACAGTTCGTTGTAGATACAGGCATTGATAATAATTGTTCATAAAATGAAATAGACTTTTCAAAATCCCGCACAATCAGATATACACAGCCTAAATGTAATTCCTGTGGTCGAAGATTTTTTATTTCTTCGTCTTTTAGCAAAATTTCATCTGTACTTACCGAAAACAATTTGCTCATCATAATAACCTTATCAATTTCGGGCAGTGACTGGTCCATTTCCCACTTTGATACAGATTGCCTTGATACCGAAAGCATTTCTGCCAATTGTTCCTGTGTCAGACCATTATCAATTCTCAGTTTTTGAATTCTACTTCCTAATTTCATTGTTCTCCTCCTAATGTTTTTTACAATTTTAGTTGTAGAAATTCTTTTCGTCTACCAAGTTTAATTGGTATTTTTGCAACCATAAGTTGCCGGCAAAAATTAACTTTCTATGTGAAAGACAAATCATTTTTCGCCGCTTCTCCTATCATTCTTCCTGCAATTGATGCATAAATTTTTCTGCCTGTTCCTTCGGGCATGCATCAACAACAAAATCAACAATTTCCTGTTGCTTTTCCTGAATAAATTCGTGCGTATAAGATTTCATATACCCTAATTGACGTTCGTCATATTTTGATTTTTCTTCTTCTGATGAAAGCACTTCCTGATGATATTCATATTGCTTTTCCATCTGTTCTTTCAATTCTGCAAAATGCTTAAATGCATCTTCAAATCGATACATAACAACATCAGAATAAATCAAAAATTTGTAAATATCACGTAGAAAACCACGACAATAAGATTTCAGTTCCTTTTGTTCCCCAAATACTTCAATCAGTTTGATTGCCCATGGACCAAATATAACAGCTTTTTCAGGAGCATGCCATGCAAAGTCTTGCATAGCATACAAATTTTCTTTATTTATCGCTCTCACAAAATTCTGTAAATTCTTCATCAACACTTCACTCATAGCTTCCACACCATTTTCAAAACTTGCAAGCTGTGCAAGAATGCTTTCCTGGACTCTGTTTGATGCTACCGATGGAAGTTGTTCAATATGTTCCTTTGCGTAGGCATAATTCCTATCATGAATATAAATCCATGCCAGCGCAAAATGTGCACGTTCAATCCATTCCCGATCGTTTGCAAACCGAATTGCGTTGGAACCATATTTAATAGCCAGTTCTCTATATTCACACCATTTGTCCTGTGCAAAATTCTGAAAATCCACATATATGCTAAGATTTGCAACCTGTTCAACATAAAAAACCGTGTAAATATAATTATCCGGATCTTCATATACTTTCTTGAGCATAAACTGACAGGACAACAGTGCTGCCTCCGCTTTATTGTCGGCTTCCGAATTTATTTTCTCAATTTTCCGCCGAAGCTCGATATATAATTTATCATCGACTTTATTTTTCTCCAGCCCAAACAGCAAATCTGTTGATATATTCAAAGCTTTTGCCAAGGGAACAACAAGTGATATATCCGGCATTCCTGTACCATTTTCCCAACGACTGACTGCCTGTGGTGTAACTCCAATCTGCAATGCCAATTCTTCCTGCGTTAATCCAATTTGTTTTCTTATTCTTTTAATATTGTTTCCTAATGATTCCATATACTATTGATTCGTAATAATTATTACTGACCTCCTTAATATTTCCGGTACCGTGACTTAAATATATCACGGGATATGGAAGTTAACAAACAATATAATCTTTATATAATTCAAGTCTGCATTGAGTTGCCAGTCACTTCTCCCTGATATTAATTCTTATCCTCTCCAACGGTAATCTTCTACATTCAGACTACTTGCGCCATATCGTACTGCCTTAATTTCCTCTACACACTTCACCAAATATTTGTCCATATATTCATCAAGCATGGCTTCCGTGAAATACACGGTCTGTCCATTTTTACAATCATTAAAATCCTTATGTAATTGAAAGAGATATTCCTCAATTTTAGAAAAATCTGCAATGTGATTGATTTCTTCCTTTTCAAACAGACTCGGAATTTCAATTTTATCTTCTAACTGAAACTTATCAATAATATAACTGTTTAGCAAATGATAATCATTATGTAAAACTTTGACTTTCTCCGGATTTTTTCCAATATCCTGCCTATTATTGTGCGCGTAAAACAGTTTTCTAAAAAAAACATCTTCAACCAGGTGCATATAATAACCCAGATATAAATCATCTTCTAACAGTTTGTCTGCATATTCCTTTGCAAACTGTTGAAAATCGTAGACAACACAACGCCCTTTTTTAATATAGTGGCTTTTATCTCTGTTTTCACGATTAGATACAGCATCCGGAAGTATATGTCCAAATTCAAACCGTTTTCTGTTTTTTATTTTTATCTCTTGCGAAATTAACTTTGCCATTGCTAAATGTATTGTACGCTGTGCCATATACAACTCTCCGTTTTATGATTTCTTTTGCCGCTTCTCCCGCAAAAACAGAAAAATTCTTTTCTTGGTTTATAAGCTCTTGCATCTTCACTTGTAAAAACAGCAGACGGTTTCAAGCCATGAAACTTAAGCACTGCCAGAATATCGGCTCTGTCAATATTGGATACAATATATATTGGAACTGCACATTTTTGAAAAAATTTCTTTGACTCTTTAAAAATTGGAGGCTTTAACCAGTAAATCTTAACCCTTTCTATCCGAAGCCAAAATTGCGTACCAGCTGGAATCATGAATACCCGAATTATTCCAATCAGCTTGTCGTAATGTCCCTTCGTACTTCATACCACATTTTTTCATAACTTCACCGGAATGAGGATTTCGGGTGTCATGTCTGGCATCAATTCTCTCCATTCCTACTTCGTCAATAAGAAAACTGATAACTCTTGATAATGCTTCAGACATAATCCCCTGATGCCACCATGCTTTGCCAAGACAATAGCCAATATGGGCTTTCATTATCTCATTATTTAATGAAACAACAGAAATAGATCCAACCGGCTCGAAGCCATTTTCCTTGTATACAATCGCCCAGTTGTAATATTCTTTCTGACTATAATTGCGAATCCATTCAGTCAAAATGGATTTGGTTTCCTGTATATCTGCATGTGGTTTCCAAGTCAGATATTTTGTCGCTTTCTCATCAGACGCCCAGTTTTTATACACTGCTTCTGCATCATCAATCGTAAACTTTCTCAAAATTAAATTTTCACTTTCAATTTGCTTTGTTCCTTGATGATTCAACATTTTTCTAAACCTCCAAACAAGACTTAATTTTTAATGAATATAAATGTACATGGCAGCAAAATCCTATTTTCTTTGAAAAATATTTTAGAATACAATAATATTTATCTAAAAAATACTACAAAGGAGAACTATTATGAGTAATTTACAAACACCAACTCAATAATTCATCTTTATGCATTTGAATATGTCGTATAATATGTCCAATGTTTCCTTCTCCCGCATATTGTGTCTCATCAAAAAAATTGCTATCTAATGCAGTCCAACACAATTTGTTTTCCGTTCCTTTGACATCTATTATTTTATTTAACTTTCCAACATAAACTTCAAGATAACAGTTTTCAAGATAATATGTAATATCCATTATATGTGAAAGACTAATATCGTCTTGGGTTATGCCAGTTTCTTCTTCAAGTTCCCTATATGCAGCGTCAATCCCATTTTCATTTTTTTCTATCTTTCCACCAACAAAATTCAGCATATCTTTGTATGGTTCTTTTACTCGCTTACACATTAAAAGTTTTTGCTCATTCTGGTCATAAACAACGATTAAGTTGAATCCCTTCATAAAGTGTTCCTCCACAACTTCTGATTTTCTTATCTTTGTAAACTTTTCCATCAGAGTTTCATCTCCATATATCTACGATATGTAGTAAAGCCGATAGATTCATAAAAAGCCAGCGCCTCCTGATTAAATTCCCACATATTCAGTTCAATCCGGTCAAATTCCTCGTTCTTTGCATAGTCCTGAATATATTGAATCATCTGCGTAGCAATTCCCTGACGACGATAATGTACGTCTACACAAAATTCATCAATATCAAGAAAATCTGTTGCGTATGAAAATGGAGATTCCGGTTTTGATATATGATTTAAAATCGCAAACCCTGCAATAATTCCATCGCAATCGCATACAACTATCTTTTTTCTCTCATCATAAAAAACATCATAAATATAATTCTTTAGTTCCTCTGAAAAACCAGATTTAAAAATTTCCGGATTTCCCTTTACATGCAAATCATTGACCTGCTTTCTAAGTTTATTAATCTCCTCCAGTTCTGTTTCCTTTGCGAAACGAATTTCTGAATTCATGTCCTTTGTTTTCATAATCTAGTGACTCCTTAACTACAACTCTGTCAATCTCCCATTTTCAAAATAGTATATATTTTCTTTTTTATATCCATATTTTGAATTTTTCGTACCAATATGGGGCTCAAAAGTAAAATAACCTACATCTTCTGATCGTGTCAGGTTTCCCTTTTCAATATATATTCTATCCTCTTTATGTTTCACAATCGAATGACCTAAATTTCCTAAAAAATCAAGGTTGATAAACCCCTTTTCCCGAATCAAATGATTCATGTGATAATAAAGTTCTTCAAATGTTGTTTGTGGGGTTGCAAAGATTTCCAAGTCATAGTAACTATCACTTCTTGTCACCAGTGATATCGGTACGCCTTTCCATTTTTCTTTTGGCAGCGCCTCAATTTTGATCTCACAATGTTTCATTTAATATTCCTTTCTTATACCCAAAGCAGCAACATATACCCTAAAATGCACTTTTCAAATTTCTCCGACCTTGTATCAAACTCTGCAAGATGATTTTCTTTTTTTCTACTGTTTTTATAAAAAAGATTGACGTATTTTATTTATATTTGCACGTTCTAAATTTTCCTTCAATCCAAAACGTTGCTTCAATCGTATGAAACTTTAACAATCTGAATTTTGGATCATCAATTCCTTTCTTGAAAAATCCTCTCTGTTGTTCACTCCAAATCGATTCTTGTATTTCTCTATCTTCAACAAATTCAACATTTCCGATAAGTGTAACGCTGTCTCCACCCAGATAATAGCACACACTCGCTTTCGGATTTGTTTCAAAATGAGTTACTTTTCCATTAATTGGAGAACGCTTTGAAGTAATAAAATAAATATCAGAAAATCCTTCTGCCTTTGCAATCGCAAGTACACAAGTGCGTGGATATTCCTTTTCGTTGATTGAAGTAAGCGTAGCAACTTCACACTTCTTGATAAGCTCATTTGCCTTATCTTCTATTTCTTTTTTTCTTTCTTTTTGTATTTCATTTGCTGTCTTTTCCATGATATATCCTCCTATTATTCACAACTATTAAATGACCATATAACAGCATATCTTCCTCCATAAATTTGTATTGTTTTCATAATTATATCCACTGAATAAAAGCTGTCTTATCCGCACTATTGTATCCGGCATTTCTATAAAAATTTAATATTTTCTCATTTTTGGAGCCGGTTAATAACATTATCTTATAACAGTTATTTCTTATGGCAATATCCCTTGCATAATTTAAACACTCCGTTGCCAATCCCTTATTTCTGTAATCCTCATGAGTAACTACATTTTCAATCAATGCATATGGTCTTATATTTCTAGTTAGGTTAAAAATAATAACGCAAACACAAGATGATACTATTTTTTCATTCTGCACGTTTAGGATAATGTGATGATTCTTATCTTCAATTATTTTCGTCCACGTTTCTAGTAAATGATTATCCTTTTCCGGAACTCTTTCTTCATGGAGATACACATATAACTCCAATATGGAATCTAAATCCTTTTTTGTTGCTTCTCTTACCATTTTTACCTCATCGTTTTACATTTATTGAATCGCTATACAGATTACTACTTTGCAATAATCCTCTTCGTCGTTCCAAACAATATAATCCTCTATTGTCGGTACATCTCTTTGCGTTATTACATTTTTGTCAATCAATTCAGAATGAATGTATTGCCATGTTTTTCCTAAAACATTATCTGATACTTTTCCTTCTGCAACCATTTCTATCCAATCTGATTTTGGATAACGATATACTTCGTAACCTTCAATTTCGTCTAACTCCGTTATAAAGCCAACCATGTTATCGTTGTAGCCTCTTTCATCAAATCCAAAGCACAAACCTAAAGTAACTTTGTCTTTTCCTGCTATTTATTGCATCTTTTCCATACTTCCATCGGTTTTAACAATACTCCATACACCACCAGCCCATTCAGTAACCGCTCTGATTCCTGCAACCTGAAATGGCTCTTTTGTTATTGTTTTATAATCCATAAATACCTCCACTTTAATTTATAAATATCTTTTATTTACATCTTCGCTCTTTAATATTTCAATTAATTCATTCCAACATCTAATCTCTATGTACGGAATGTTTGTTTTTCCACCATACGTTCCATCAATATATGCCGGATAAAAAACAGGCTTCATTCCCGCATGAAATGATCCTTCGATATCACATAACAAATTGTCACCGCAAAACCATATTTCTTCCGGATTGAGGTTTGCTCTCCTAACTGCCATTTCAAAAATAAATGGATGTGGCTTTCGAAAAAGATAACTGTTGGACGAAAGAAAAAACTCAAAATGATTATTTGGAATCAGTTCATCAATTCGTCTTTTCAATAGTTTTGAACTGTTCATCATATTGCTTACGACGGCGGTTCTAATTTCGTTTTCCCAGAGATAATCCAGTAGCCTTTCAATTCCTCTTGTTGGGACCGCCTGATTTAATGTTGCATTCTTCCAAAAGACATACTGTACTTCTTCCATATCCACATCAAATTCAAGTCCTAAAGATTCATACAAATAGGTATCAAAGGCATTGCAGGATATTTCCAGCAACTGCCTTTCTCTTTTTAATGATTGAATATTCTCAATCTCACGAAATATTTTATCTGCCTGATCCTGTAACTTTTCTGCATTTACATTGTAGGGATTTTTAATCGCAATTTTTAGAACCGCCTCGTCGCCTTTTAGAACATCAAACTTCTTCTCATTGATTAGTGTCTGCCCATAGTCAAACAATATCATCTTTGGTTTTTGCATTCGTTACTCCCTAAATTTATTTACTAATCTTTTTAATGATATACGCAATAAATGACTATATTTATCTTACCATAACTACTATCCTAATAAAATAGTAAAAGCCGATTTTACCTTTTTGTAAAACCGACTTTTAATCTACATTACATATTTCATTGATAAATTATTTAGTTCGTTAACTATCTTTTCGTTTTTCAATTTTCTAGCTACCGCCATAAATTTTCAATTACCGACGCTTTTATTCTTAATCCATTACATTTTCTGAAATCAATATGTCCATACAATGCTGATGTGGAACACCGCCACTATTGCAATCAAAAGTCACCTCATCCATCTTATGAATCATCCAATCATGATACTGCATAAACAATTCTCCCGATTTCCATCTAAACCTGTTAATACCATTTTTCTTACTTTCCGGAACAGCAATATAAGGCTTTTCCACGAAAACATTCATTGCATGAATACCTTTTTCATTTGTGTGCTCTTTCAGATTCCGAAATATGTCATCTCGATACTCCGGCTTTATTAAATGAAAAACTCCGCTACAAAATATTATGTCATAGTTGTCTTTTAGTCTGTAATCTTCAATGTCTGCCTTAAAAAAGTTCACTGACACACCATAACTTTGGGCTAATATTTTTCCTTTTTCAATTCCTTTATCTGTAGCATCCAGAGCAGAAACTATGTAACCATTTCTAGCCAGAAAAACTGCATCTTTCCCCTCTCCACATCCTATATCCAGCACTTTCAAAAGCTTTATTGGCGGTCTTAATTTCATTATTTCATAACATAACTGATTTGGCTCCAATCCCCAATAATATCCATCGGATTGATACCGGTTCTCATAATCAGAATTGATAACCGCTTCATACCCAAGTAAAGAATCAACACTTGTATCCAAAGCTTTTGCTAACGAAGGAAGTAATTCAATTTCAGGATACGAGGTACCATTTTCCCATTTAGATACTGCTTGGAATGACACGTTTAATTTGTGTGCTAATACCTGCTGCGTATAACCTAATGATTTTCTTTTATTTCTAATGGTTGTTCCAATATTCATATGCATCCTCCTATAGGTATATACTAGCTTCCACACCTCAAAAAAACAATAACCGGGCTGTTTAGTTTTTAATAAATATTCTACTGGTAGTTAAATTCCTCATTTTGTAAAAAAATGATAGTAACTAATTTCAGTTACTATCAAAAGAAACAAAATTGAATTTTATGGTACTGTTTTGGCACCCTTCACTATAAATAGAAAAAAATAAAGTCCAAATTAATATTTTTACTATAAGCTCCAATCATCTATGATTCCCTGATTAATAGACCATATAATTTTGTATATTTCTCCATAACATCTCTTTCTTCCCTTTTCATTTGCATACCATGTATCTCTTCTCGTTGAATTATCTTCTCCTAAAAATGAAATAATATTTAAGTTATAAGGTGCAAATACTCGTTTTGCGATACAAAGACTTCTTCTCATATGATACGAAGATGTGGCAATAGCTATTGTTCGCCCATCTATAAGCAATCCTTTTTGTTCTAAAATCTCTCTCGAAAAGTACAAATTTTCCCAAGTATTTTCTGCATTGCCTTCAACAATAATGTCACTCTCGGAAACTCCCATCTCTAATGCTTTATCTCTTAAAAATTTTCCTTCATTTATATACTGTTCATTCATTTTTCTTGTATGCCCAGAAGTTATAATTTTTTTAACATTTCCTTTTTTATAAGCATCAACCACAGGCGGAAGCCTATAAATATGTGCTTTTGAAGAGCCTAACACAATGGCAATATCTACAAATTGATTATTATAATACTCTAAATTTTCATATAATATCTTATCCACCAAATCATCAGTAATATTTTTATCCTGCAATTCTGATATTTTCATGAGCTTTTCTCCATAAATCCTAATACATAGTTTTATCATATCCGGTTTCAAGATTTATTATTAATACCGCGCAGCTTAAAATTCCATTTGCAGCTGCTAATACTCTACATATTTTTCTCTTCTCATAGTCTGATTTTCTCCCCAACAGTTATCAGGCACTATTCACAAATTACCGGCTCCCACGCAAACGGAAGTAAATCTTTTGCTTTTACTTTAATTAGATTTCCATCATTATCATTTACAATTACTTTAATATTTGGACAATATTCAAATAACATCTGTCTGCAGTTTCCACATGGTGCTATAACATTGTTTAAATGTTTATCATGAACTGCTACAATTGTGTCAAAATCTCTTTCACCTGCTGAAATTGCAATGCCCATTGTTATATACTCGGCACATAAGCCATGTATTCCATCACAATTAACCCCTTTATAAATATTTCCGTTTTTGCACCGCAGAGCACATCCCACAGTGTGATTGTAAATTCCATCATCAAAGTTTTCTTTTAAAACTTTTAATCCTATTTCTATAAGTTCCCTATCACTATTATTTAACTCCCATAATTCCATAAATGTTTTATCTCCTAAATTGCCAATCTTTTCATTTTTCTTTTTAAAATTATACCATTGCTTCAAGAATAAAACAACACATTTCCTTTCGGAAAGCCATTTTAATACTATTTTACTTCTTATCTTTTCTTCAAAACGTAAAAAGGCATCCCCGAAATCTTCGGGAATGCCCATAAATACAACTTTACATATTCACTACCGCATGTTCAAATTCTTCTTTTGTATCTACAAAATTGTATGGTTCATACTTACCATACGCAGATGGTCTGCTAATGGTTACAAGCTGAATTTTTTCATACAATTTACCCCTACTGAAAACAAATATAAGCGTAAATTGTTGTGTAATATCCTTAACATTGTTGCATAAAATGAACAATTTTTCCATGCTTTCTTGCATAGTCGATTTCTGACCTTGTAGATTCCCCAATATACCCGCCATGATTGATAACATAAATTTCATCTGCCATATCAATCTTTCGTTTGTGCATGTCATCAAGCATAATCTTTTGCTCATTTGTAATCTTATCGCCAGAATGTCCAAAGCAACCCACTGAAATAACAATATTACCTTGTAACGTAAGTGCTTTTTGCATTCTCATAAAATCATCTTTGAATCTTGTGCTTCCACACAATGTAATCACTTTGTATTTTCCTACCATGTCTTGAATCCTCTCTAAATCCTGTTTCTCGCCAAAAAATATAAATTCTTCCAGTATATCCCCACCATGTCGAAAAGACGTTTCTCCCAAGTCATTATCTTCTTTTCTTCAGAATATAAAAAGGCATCTCCAAAATCTTTGGAAATGCCAATAAATACAACTTTACATATTCACTACCGCATGTTCAAATTCTTCTTCTGTATCCACAAAATTGTATGGTTCATACTCGCCATACGCAGATGGTCTGCTAATGGTTACAAGCTGAATTTTTTCATATCCTACAGCCTTTTCAATTTTTCTCTTAAATTCTGAGAGATGCTTTCCATGCGTTGTTCTCAATGCAACACAGCCAACAGCATCTACATTTTTAGCAACCAGATAACACATGATTCAGCTCCTCCTTAAAATCCTGTTCTGTTTGAATTTTAGCACTTTCATACAATTTTCGCAACTGTACCCCTACTGAATTATCGTAATTCTTCTTATAAATATATTTATGCAGCCAATTATTGAACTGTCTATCATAATAAGTATTATATTGAATTTCTATCGGATAATGACTTCCACTTAATTGAAAATACACATGCACAAATCAGAACATATGCTATCGCCAACCATAACACTACTAATAAAGAGTCTTTTTGTCTTTTTAGCACACATAAAATGAGTATAATATTTTTTGAATACTTGACCGCCTTAAACACTTTGAAAATTGCTCAAAAGTACAACAATTTTTATTATCAGCGTAAAACTAATTGTTTCCTATGCCTATTTTATTGTATAATATTTTAGAGAGTAATTTATATTATATCACGTTTCAATTGTTTTACCGATGAAAAATCATCCAACAATCACCTTTAAAATGAGCAGAAAAAAAGGAATTATAAAATGAGCAACATCAATTATATCTTTTTTGAAGAATTTAAAAATCTTGAGAAACTGTGCAATGATATGTTTCAATCCCATAATGGCGTTACAAATTATATCGATGAAATGCAAACCGCTTCACATGGTATTTACTGCAGCATTCCGTCTTGGGAAAGTGATTTAAACCAATTAAAACGCCTGCGCCATATCAGAAATCATATGGCTCATGAAGCAGGCGCTTTTGAAGATAATCTCTGTACTCACTCTGATGTCGCTTGGATTCAGGATTTTTACGAACGTATTTTGAACCAGTCCGACCCGCTTGCCTTACTTCATCAGAATTTACAAGCACGTAGAAACATTGTAAAATACAGGAAAAAAACAATTCCGCGTCCTGAAGAAACACAAAAAGTTTTTGTAGCGCTACTCTTTACAGTATTGATTTTCATAGTCATACTATTTGTGCTTTTCTTATCACTGCAGTAATCACCAAATCTGTGTTTCAACTCTCCTGCGCTCGAAATTCAGAATCAATGATGTCGCAATATAATCTTCTTTTTCTTATCATATATATTATTTTTTCATATAGATATTAGACATTAGTCTTCCGTTTTTATATGTCCGCACATTATATTTTTCGTTAATTCCATATTCAGGAATCAAACTCCCCTCATGTTCCACCAATTTTTTTCAATTCATTGACTGAATTTTTAATATCAAATTGAACTGGTCGATAATCAGTTTCAATAATTAATTTTAACTCTTCTTCCTTTCAAGGTCTGTATTATCTTAAAATATTTTTTATATAACTTTTTAGTTATACTTGTCACTCGCATAAAAAGTATAAACAAATCACATTACGAATCTTGTCGCAAAATTACAAAAAATGATACTATTCATAGGAATGACCGTTTTGATGGCAGGACTGACACCAAATATAATAAAAATTATTCCTGCACAGAAAAATTTGAAACACTATTTATCCTTTTCATTCATTTAAAACCATTTACCTGGAATTCTAAGAAAATAATCATCATTCTCAACAAAGCCGATTTTGTCATAGAAACTCTTTGCTTTATCTGTTTGTACTAACCATTCCGAACTTGGAGCCATTTCTCTGCACCTTCTCACCAATTCTATACCAATTCCCCTGTTTTGAAATTCCGGCAACACAGCTAAATCAAGAATAATCGAGCGGAGATGTAAATCGCTAAGAACTTTTACACAACCCACTAATCTTTTACTATTCCATGCTGAAAATACAAATGTAGAATTTAAAAAACCAATATTAAAGTTTTTTATTATTTCCTCTGTAGTCGTTTCCTCGGTTGCCCACCCTACTGCCAAAAATAATTGATATAATTTATCGCAAGGGAACTGCTTGCATTTGCCACAATACTCCTGACTTTTTTGCTTATTGCATTGATATAATTCACACTCGCCCCAGAAAACTTTTCCTTCAATTAGTTTATTTTACCTTCAATTAGTTTATTTTAAAATGAATATTTTTTTCTGTGAATTTTATTGCTTTTTCATTCACATCTACGCCGATAGCGTTTCTATTTAACAATTTTGACTTCACCATAGTTGTCCCACTTCCGACAAACTGATTCAACACCCAATTACCTTCTTTGGAATATTTGAGTATTAAATTTCTTGGAATATACGGAGACCAATTTTTACGATAATTTCCTAAATGAGTTGCCCAATTTCCTCTATTCGGAAAAGACCATATCGTAGTGCGTTCTAAATCAAACGTTTTCGGTTGTGACTCTATACATATTCCCCCTTTCTTTAAATTTTTATTCTATAAACATCTTATATTATCATCTTCTTTTATTTAATATGTATCATTTAAAATTTTTTCTATAGTTTTACAATAATAGCAATATCTTGATAAATTGAGGTAAAGCAATTTACTTAAAACTGATAAAGAATTATACCAAACCATCAATTGTACAAAATAAAATCCTTCTATCATCATCTTTTAAAAATCTAATAGAAGGATAATACTTTTTTATTATTTTGCCATTGCACTTATCTATTTAGAAATCAATAAATATATCAACAAAACAATTTCAATTTTTTTACTACTATTTGTGTTTTTCGTCCCATAATTTTTTAAATTCCTTTCCGATTTTCGAGCTTGCCTTTACAATAACAACTTTTCTATTGCTTTGTGCTGCCTTAGGAATAAGTTTCCCATTTTTATCAAGATCATTTACTCTCCATTTGTATTCTCCTGAATAATCTTCCCTACCTATTCCATATATTTTTAAGTTAGAAGCCGGAACTCCTAATTTAACTAATACATCCTTAACTGCCTTGGCTCTGTCTTCACTTAAATCAATACACCCTTGGTTATCACCATCAGAAGCTGTACTTCCTATAACATAAAATTGTTTGTAATTCGAATCTTTTAGAAACTTGACATATGCAGAAAGCTTTCTTTTAGCTTTTTCTTTATTTTTAAATTCTGCGGTTTCCTCTACGAATCCAATATTCTCTTCCATAAATACTATTTCATCAGTGAAACATGCTACACTTACTATCGGAAAATTACTCTTAATCTGAGCAATATGCTCTTGATCATTCATATTGCCAATATCAAGTTTAATGTCGCTATCATCCATATTCACATTGCATGCCTCAAGAATAGATTTCCATATTTTTTCCAATTTTTTTTGTTCCGATATTGTTAAATTTTCCTGAGGCTCTTCAACTACTCCAAGTCCGTGCCAAATCACAGTTATACCTGTTAAATTAGGTAATGATTTATTTTCTTTTAACATCTTAACAATAGTTTTTGGTTTTTCATTAAGCAAATCAGGATTTTTTGAAAAATCAAGTATACCATCTGTTGATATGCCAGAACTAAATAAAATAATTTTTTTATCTGAAATATTAGTTTTTGATAATGTCTTCTCTGCAGCAAAAAGTGCATTAATAATATTAATTTCATCTGTTCTGGGGATACTTTCCCTTTTTATATCAGAAACAACTTGATTAAGAAAATCATTATCATTTTCCTCTTTAATAAAAGAAAATGTTTCAGGGAACTCAATTGTATTTTTATAACTAATATAATCCGGGCTTCCATCTATTACTATTACGGAGCAATCAGTTTTATTATTAGCCATTTGTGTGATTTCTTTTAATAAAACTTGACTATCTGGCTCACCAACATTTTTTGTATTGCCATACAGAATACATGATGCACTTGATTTTTTTTGTTTTTGGGAACTTTCTCCCACACAAGCCGAACAAATATTCATTACTATAAAAATAGATAAAATCAATACAAAAAATCTTATGTTTTTTTTATTCATACTAATCTCCATTCCGCCGCCTTCGGCTGGCGGCACAAATAGTAATGAAAGTGTTCCAACTCTCTACACTGTGC